>NZ_JADNRC010000013.1 GCF_015594725.1 Flavobacterium sp. ALJ2
AATCTATGTTTCAATGATAAATAAAAAACGGCTGTCTTATTAGAGACAGCCGTTTTTTATTTATCTACCAAATTTTAACTCGCTTTGATGGCTCTATATACATACCATCTCCTGATTTTATCGAGAATGCTTCATAAAAAGCATCTACATTTTGTAACGGCACATAGGCTCGGTACATTCCTGGAGAGTGAGGATCTGTTTTAACCTGACTTTTTATTGCTTCATCACGACTTTTGGTTCTCCAAACGGTTGCCCATGATATAAAGAAACGTTGTTCTGGAGTGTATCCATCTATTAATCCAGGATTTCCATTAGCTTTTAAATACAATTGTAATCCGTCATAAGCAGCATTTACACCACCTAGATCACCTATATTTTCTCCCAATGTAAACTTTCCATCTACATGAATTCCTGGTAGAGGTTCTAATGCACTATATTGATTTGCCAATGCAGTTCCTAAAGTTGTAAACTGTTTTAAATCATCTGCAGTCCACCAATCAACCAAGTTTCCATTTGCATTATAACGTGCTCCTGAATCATCAAATCCATGAGAAATTTCATGTCCAATTACAGCTCCGATTCCACCATAATTTACAGCCTCGTCTGCTTGATAATTATAAAAAGGTGGTTGCAAAATAGCTGCTGGGAATACAATTTCGTTATATGATGGGTTGTAATATGCATTTACTGTTTGTGGAGACATTCCCCATACAGTTTTATCAACTGGCTGCTTGTATTTAGAAATATTATCATTATAACTCCATTTAGCAAGGTTGATGCTGTTTTCGAAATAATTTCCTCCCTCAGATACGTCTTTGATAACTAAAGCGCTATAATCTTTCCATTTGTCAGGATAGCCAATCTTTATTGCAATTTTATTAAGTTTTTCAATTGCTTTTGTTTTTGTTTCTGCTGACATCCATGGCAAATTAGTAATACGATTTTGGTAGGCCAAAACTATATTCTTAATCATTTTTTCAGCTTTTACTTTTGCTTCAGCTGGAAACATTTTCTCCACATACAATTTACCTAAAGATTCTCCAACTGCCTGATTTATTACCTGAAGTGCTCTTTCTTCACTAGGACGTTGTTTTATCGCTCCAGTTAATGTTTTTCCATAAAAATCGAAGTTAGCATCTTCTATTTGAGTAGTTAACTGTGATGTTGATTTATTTAAAGCTGTCCATTTTAAGTATTCTTTCCAAGCAGCTACTTTATTTTCAGTGAAAATTGTTTGTAACGCTTTCATGTAACGAGGTTGTGTTACAATAATCGTATCTGCTTTTGCCATTCCTATACCTGCAAGATATTTATCCCATTGAATTGCTGGTGTCATCTTTTTAAGATCGGCTACTGCTGTTGGATTATATTGCAATCTTCCATCTCTACGCTCTACACGGTCTAATCTTGGAGCTGACATAGCTGTTTCTAATGCTAAAATTTGAGCAGCACTCTCTTTAGCCATTTGTGGAGACTCTCCGATAAACTGCAACATTCTTGCAATATGAAGTTCGTATTTAGCACGCTTTTCTTTAGAGTCTTTATCTTCAGATACGTAATAATCTTTATCAGACAACCCTAATCTACCAACACTTAAACTAACCGAATTAATATTACTGTTCTTTTTGTCTGCACTAACATAAATTCCAAAAAATCCAGCTCCTCCTATAGGTTCCATCTCTATTAGAAAATTCTGCAAATCTGCTACATTTTTGATAGCGTCTATTTTAGTCAAATAAGGTTTTAATGGTTTAATCCCTAACTTATTTCTTCCAATAGTATCTAATATTGTATTAAAAAGTGCGATTGCTTTTCCTTGCTCTGAAGTTGATTTATACTTTTGACTTTTTGAGGCCTCCTTTAAAATTGCCAAAGCATCATTATCAGTCTTCTGACGTAGTTCATTAAAACTTCCCCATGCATTTCTATCGCTTGGAATTTCAGTTTTATCTAGCCAAGTTCCGTTTACATAACGAAAGAAATCTTGGCTTGGCTTAACTCTTTTATCCATCAAAGTAACATCAATACCCGATGCTTTTGGTGTCGTACTTTGCGCTTGACTAATTGTAAATCCTAACACTGCAGGAATAGCAAATAACAAATGCTTATTAATTTGTCTTTTCATATTTTGTTTTTGTTTAGTATTCACAAACTTATTGTTATTATTTTAAATAAAATGTTAACAATAATAAGATTTTTTGTTTCAAATTTCTAAATATCCAATTATTCTAAAAAAATAAAATGATTAAATCCTTACTTAAAGAAAATCACAGCCTTAATTTGGTTAAAAAAAACAATGTTACCTTATTTAAAAAGAGGTTTTTGTACTTTTGCACCAAATTATTTTTATGAAATCTTTACTATACAAATACAGGAAATTTTTCTTGGTTCTTTTCGTGTTTTCTGCTATTACAATTTCGTTGTTTTATTCTGCATTAAAACCTAGTAGAACATTGCCTATTTATAATCCAGCCGATGTAAATCCCGAACTGGTTGATAGCACTATGCAATATAAAAGTAAGTATCATACAATTGCTGATTTTGCATTTGTAAATCAGAATGGTGATACCGTTACTCAAAAAGATTATGAAGGAAAGATATATGTCGCAGATTTCTTTTTTACGACTTGCGGTTCTATTTGTCCAAAAATGACTGCTAATCTAGCCGATGTTCAAAAAGCAATTTTGAACAATCCAAAAGTAAAATTACTTTCACATACTGTATTTCCAGAAACTGATAGTGTTCCTGTCCTAAAAGCATATGCTATAAAAAATGGCATTATAGACAGCAAGTGGAATCTTGTTACTGGTGACAAAAAAGAGATTTACACTATGGCTAGAAAATCATATTTAGCTGTAAAACTAGGAAGACCTGATCAATTATACGATATGGTACATACTGAGAACTTTATTTTAGTAGATCAAAAGAGAAGAGTTCGTGGTTTTTATGACGGAACCAAAAAAGAAGATATTCAAAAACTAATAGAAGATATTAACTTTTTGTCTACCGAATAAGTTCTCCTGCTTAAAATTACCTTTAAAAGAGTTAATTCACTGAGTAAAAAATTTTGCTAAATCTGATTTCATATGTGAATTATATCTTAAAACAGTGAAACCATAGCGTAAAATGACCTCAAATAAATATTAAATGATTAATATTGCAATATTAATTCAATCTAAATAAACTTGAAACATTCTATCCACTCCCTTAAAAAAGGCGAAAAAGCCACTATCAAAGAGTTTGATATTGATCTCGTTCCGTTGAAATTATTAGAAATGGGATGCTTACCAGGTAACATGGTCGAATTGCTTCAAATTGCTCCTTTTGGAGGTCCTTTATATTTGAATATTAATGGTTCACATGTAGCTATTCGCATTGAAACAGCACGTGTAATTGAAGTAGAAATAATCAAATAGAATTTGCAATGAGTATTCAAAATATAAATGTAGCCTTAATAGGTAATCCAAATACGGGGAAAACTTCTGTTTTTAATCAATTAACAGGTCTTAATCAACAAGTAGGAAACTATCCCGGAATTACCGTTGAGAAAAAAATGGGCTTTTCTAAATTGCCAAATAATATCAAAGCCAACATTCTCGATTTACCGGGAACATATAGTTTAAACGCCAGCTCTATCGATGAGAATATGGTAATTGAACTTTTGTTGAATAAAAACGACAAATTATATCCAGATGTAGCATTAGTTGTTACTGATGTTGAGAATCTTAAACGAAATTTACTACTCTATACTCAAATAAAAGACCTTGAAATTCCAACAATATTAGTTATTAATATGGCTGATAGAATGAAATCTAAAGGTATTTCTCTAGATATCCCATATCTTGAAGAGCACTTAAAGACAAAAATTGCTTTAATAAGTTCACGTAAAGGACATGGAATTGATGAACTCAAGAACCTGATTGTTGACTACAAAAACCTTCCAAATGAACCTTGCTTAAACGCATCGGTTATTGATCCAGAATATTTTAAAAGCTTACAACATGCTTTTCCTAACCAACTATTGTACAAATTATGGTTGGTAATTACTCAGGACGTCAACTTTTTAAATTTAGATAGAAATGAAATCAGAAGTACGTTTACCAAATCCCACTCTGAATTAAAACGCTTACAACAAAAAGAAACGATTAAAAGATATCAATTTATAAATGATATTTTAAAAGAAGGATTAAAAGTAGACGGTACAGTGGCTACAGATTTCCGTGCCAAACTAGACCGCATATTAACACACAAGGTTTGGGGCTATGTAGTGTTTTTTGCCATTCTATTTATAATATTTCAAGCTATATTCCAATGGGCTACAATACCTATGGATTTTATAGACAGTGCATTTGCATCATTAAGTGCATTAGCAGCAGAAAGATTACCAAGTGGCATCCTAACTGACTTAATTTCTCAAGGAATCATCCCTGGAATTGGTGGAATTTTAATATTTATTCCTCAAATTGCGTTCTTATTCCTATTCATTTCTATACTTGAAGAAAGTGGATATATGAGCCGTGTAGTTTTTCTTATGGATAAAATCATGCGTAAATTTGGATTATCAGGAAAAAGCGTTGTTCCTTTAATTTCTGGTACTGCCTGCGCAATTCCTGCAATTATGGCTACTCGTAATATCGAAAACTGGAAAGAGCGATTAATCACTATTTTGGTAACTCCATTTACAACTTGTTCAGCTAGATTACCTGTTTACGCAATTATCATTTCGTTGGTAATTCCCGATGAACGTCTTTTTGGATTCCTTAACATGCAAGGATTAACCCTGATGTTATTGTACCTTTTAGGTTTTGGAACAGCAATTCTATCTGCTTATATTTTAAATAAGATTCTAAAAATAAAAAATAAAACATATTTTGTAGTTGAAATGCCAAGCTACAAAACCCCATTATTTAAAAACGTTGCAATAAATGTAGTTGAGAAAACGAAAGCATTCGTTTTTGGCGCAGGAAAGATAATCTTGGCAATATCTGTGGTGTTATGGTTTTTAGCCTCATACGGACCTGGAAAAAACTTTAACGAAGCTGAAGCCATCGTAATGGAAAGACACAAAGACAAGCCTCTAGATGATTTTGAATTTGAAGAAGCTGTTGCATCTCAAAAAATAGAAAACTCTTATATCGGATTGATGGGTAAAACTATCGAACCTGTAATCTCCCCTTTGGGATACGATTGGAAAATTGGTATTGCAATTATTAGTTCTTTTGCAGCTAGAGAAGTATTTGTAGGTACCCTAGCAACTATCTACAGCGTAGGTGGTACCGATAATGAGGCCACAATAAAAAGCAAAATGCAAGAAGAGATCAATCCACAAACTGGTGAAAAAATCTTTAATTTTGCTTCAGGAATCTCATTACTATTATTTTATGCATTTGCATTACAATGCGCAAGTACCCTTGCAATTACAAAAAAAGAAACAAACTCTTGGAAATGGCCAATGATTCAACTCGTATTAATGAGTGGTTTCGCCTATATTACAGCTTTATTAGCTTATCAACTATTAAAATAATACATCATGGTACAAGAAATTATAGCTTTTGTAGTTTTGGCAGTAGCAATTGCTTTCTTAATTCGTAAGTATTTCTGGAAATCTAAGAAGAAGGGAAATTGCGGAGAAAATGACTGTGGATGTCACTAGGTTTGAGACACTAAGTTTTTTTAAGGCTCAAAGGACTAAAGAAACAAAGGTTCAAAGGTTGATCGGTTTATGTATAAACAGACAATCTTTGAACCTTTTTAATTTTTAATGCAATCTTTACTTCCCCCTGAGCAGTGCCAAAGGGTATACGGACTTCGACTCCGTTCACCCTTAAAATATTGAGTTTATTTTCACACATAAACTAAACCTTTGTTAATTACAATCTTAGCGCCTTTTTAAAGTAACTTCACAAACAAATTTGAAGCTATTTTATTAGAAATTGTCAATTCCATTTGATTTACTTTAATTTTTAAAGACAAATCGAAGCTTTCTTTGAATAAACATTCAATTTTAGATCCCAAAGCGATACCTTGTTTGTCAAGGTATTGCAAGAATTCTGAAGAGGTATCTTTTACACCAACGCAAATACCAACTTGCTTTTCTACAAGTTCTGAAAGCAATTGTTTTTCAACTTTAATGATTCGGCCTTGCGCATCAGGAATCGGATCACCATGTGGATCTTCAGTAGGATTCCCAAGAAAATCATCCAATTTATTGATTAATTGTTCAGATTTAATATGTTCCAATTGTTCTGCAATATCATGAACTTCGTCCCAAGAAAAATCAAGTTTATCTACTAAAAAGACTTCCCACAAGCGGTGCTTACGAACAATCATTTTGGCTGCTAGTTTTCCATTTTCAGTAAGCGATACACCTTGGTATTTTTTGTAATTTATCAAATCCTTTTCTGATAATTTCTTAAGCATATCTGTTACCGATGAGGCTTTTGTCTCCATCATTTCAGCAATAGCATTGGTACTAACCTCAGCTTCAGAAGAAGTAGTTAAATGATAAATAGCTTTTAGGTAGTTTTCTTCTGAGAAGGTCATTAGATTTTAGATTTTAGAATGTTGATTTTAGATTTTAAAGAGAGTCTCTACCTCTTTGGATCTTTGTTCCTCTAAAAGAACTATTTTTTAACAATAAACAAAGGTATTGAAATTTTATGACGCAGTTTATCGACTGTTGTACCAAAAATCAAATCTTTGAAGCCTGTATGTCCGTGCGTTCCCATAACCAAAATATCAAAATTTCCTTTATTAACAATGATCGGAATAATATTGTTTGCCTTACCAAATCCGAGTTCTGTCTCGATTTTAAATCCTTTTGCGGTAAGCATCTCTTTATATTCTAACAACAGTTTTTCATCGATTGTTGTTTCATGATCATCAACATTTTTACCATACATAAGAGCACCAACCGTTTCTACCACATGGATTAAAGTATAATTACCATCTATTCCGCCTAATTCTAAAGCACTGTTAATTGCTGCCTCATCGGCACTAGAGAAATCAACAGAAATTGCAATATTTTTTTTGCTATATGCTTCTTTCACAGAAAACTGCAAGGAAATATTATGAGGTGAATGATTATGTATCTTAGATTTTGCGCGTGCAATAAACGGTTTAAAAACAATATAAAGCAATAAAACTAAAAATGCAATTGCCAGAGGCACCACAGTAACCCAAAGCACTATAGGATTCTCTGAAGCTTCTAACCAACCACTTATTTCGTCATAAACCAATTTCCCATTTAGAGATACAATAATCAGAGCAATAATCCAGGCTGTAACCTGAGTTAATCTACTAATATGAAACCCCTTCATCTTTGTTTTATCACTTACAAAATGTATTAGCGGAATAATTGCAAATCCCAATTGCAAACTCAAAATTACCTGACTTAGAATTAATAATTTTCCGGTGATACTGTCGCCATAAATCAAGATTACAATTACTGCTGGAACAATAGCAATTAGACGTGTTATTATACGACGAACCCAAGGCTGGATTCTTAAATTCAAATAGCCTTCCATAACGATTTGACCTGCAAGAGTCCCTGTAATTGTTGAACTTTGTCCTGCTGCAATTAAAGCAACTGCAAAAAGCACCGGTGCCCATTTAGTACCTAAAAGTGGTTCGAGAAATTGATGTGCATCCTGAATTTCAGCAACTTCAAACATCCCATTTCGATGAAAAGTTGCAGCCGCCAAAATCAAAATAGCAGCATTTACAAAGAATGCAAGATTAAGAGCAATAGTTGAATCTATCAAGTTATATTTCAATGCTTGCTTAATTCCAGCCGTACTTCGATCAAATTTCCTAGTTTGTACTAAAGAGGAATGCAAATACAAATTATGAGGCATTACAGTTGCACCAATAATTCCGATTGCAATATATAAAGCAGCTGAATTAGGAAGAGATGGGATCAATCCGTATAATACTTTATCTAGTTCTGGTTCAGCAAAAATCATTTCAAAAACAAATGAAAACCCAATTATTGCAACCAAAACAATGATAAAAGCTTCCATTTTTCGGATGCCTTTATTAATTAAGAATAACAATAAAAAAGTATCCAGAACAGTAATTAAAACCCCTTCGATGAGCGGAATATCAAACAACAAATTAATACCAATTGCCATTCCTAAAACCTCAGCAAGATCACAGGCTGCAATGGCTACTTCGGCAAGAATATATAATATATAATTGATGAATTTAGAATAGGTTTCTCTTGAAGCTTGTGCCAAATCACGTTGGGTCACGATTCCTAATCGGGCACTAAGACTTTGTAATAACAAAGCCATTAAATTACTCATTAGCAAAACCCAAAGTAAAGCATATCCAAACTGACTTCCACCTGCGATATCTGTCGCCCAGTTCCCAGGATCCATATAACCCACACTCACTAAATAAGCTGGTCCAAAAAATGCTAGAATTTTTCTAAAGACTGATTTTTTATTTTGCGTTTGAACCGATTGGTTAACTTCTTCAAGAGATTTAGTCATTTCATAAAAATTATTAAAGCAAATATATGTAAAAATCGCATTGCTCAAACATTATTTTTAGTCTTGCCTAAATGTTAAATGAAATTATAAACAATTCGGACACAATCCCGAAAGAGTAAAATTGACATCATTAACCTTATAATTACGGGGAATAATATAACTTGGTTGCACATTTTCCATACAGGTAACTTTTAAACATTTTTCGCAACTAAAGTGCACATGATTGTGAATATGCACATGATTTTCGTGATGGCATTTAGCATATTTAATAGTTCCATCAAGATTCACGATCTTATGAATAACATCTTCATTGACCAAACGATCTAAAATCCTATAGATTGTGACCCTATCACACAAATCCTGAGTTAGTTTATGAATCTCAGAATGAGATAATGCCGAATCTGAATTTGCAATTAAATCTAAAATGGCTCCTTTGGCCACGGTATTACGGGTAACTTTCATGAATAAAATATTAACGCAACATTGTTGCATTTGAAATAATTTTCTATATTTGCAACATAATTGCATTAAGCTAATATACACAATATGAATACAAAAACAACTTTTAATTGGGACTTTTTAGGGATTTCAAGCGCAACGATATGCCTCGTACATTGTTTAGTGTTTCCTATATTAACAATACTTCCACTTGGTATAACCCATAATCCTATAATCGATTTACTTTTTGCATCCATCGGTTTTTTTGCAGTTATAAAAATAGTAAAAAAAGCGACTCTACCTGTTAGTAGTATTCTGGTTTTATCAATAGCACTAATTTTTATAAGCATAATTATAGAAATTATATTAGATGTTCACACCTACCTAATCTTTATTGGAGGAATTGGGATGATAATTGGTCATTATATAAACTACAGAAGCCATAAAAAATAACGACAATGAAAAAACTACCTGTAACTGTGTTAAGTGGATTCCTTGGAGCTGGAAAAACTACCTTACTCAACCATATTCTCCACAATAAAGAAGGATTAAAAGTTGCCGTAATAGTAAATGATATGAGCGAAATAAATATCGATGCACAACTTGTAAAGAATGAGCATACATTACACCGCACAGAAGAAAAATTGGTCGAAATGAGTAATGGCTGTATTTGCTGCACTTTACGTGAAGATTTAATGATTGAAGTTGAAAAACTCGCAAAGGAAAACCGTTTTGACTATTTGCTTATCGAAAGTACTGGTATAAGCGAACCCATTCCAGTTGCCCAAACATTCTCGTTTGTAAATGAGGATGAAAACATTGATTTGTCACGATTTAGTTATGTTGATACAATGGTTACTGTTGTAGACAGCTATAATTTTTTTAAAGACTTTGGTTCTGATGAAACACTCGTAGACCGAAACGCATCTGATATTAAAAATGACAATCGCACAATTGTCAATCTATTAGTAGATCAGGTAGAATTTGCTAATGTTATTATTCTAAACAAAACCGATTTAATAAGTGTTGACTCACTCGAAATACTTAAAGCTTCCATTCATAAACTAAATCCCGTTGCCAAAATACTTACTTCGGTTTTAGGAAAAATAAATCCCGTTGAAATTATAAACACAGGACTATTTAATTTTGAAGAAGCTGAAACTTCAGCTGGCTGGATTAGAGAACTAGAAGGAATTCACACACCTGAAACTGAAGAATACGGAATTAATTCTTTTGTCTTTCGCAATCCAAAACCATTTCATCCGCAACGATTTTGGAATTTTATTAAATCTGAATTTCCTGCAAATATAATTAGAAGCAAAGGATTATTATGGTTGGCATCACGTCCTGAACAAGCCATTAACTGGAGCCAAGCTGGCGGCTCAATGAAAGCTGAAGGTGCAGGTGTTTGGTGGGCAAGTATGCCTCTTGGTGAACGAATGACGTTTAATAACTTCGTCGACTATCAAGATGTAATCGAAGAGCGTTGGACAACTGATTTTGGCGACCGTCTTAATGAGATTGTTTTTATAGGTCAAAAAATGAACGAAGATAAAATACTTGAAGAACTTAAGAAATGCCTTTGCACCCCAGATGAAATTATAGCTTATCAAAATGGTATTTTCCCAGACAAAGACCCTTTCCCTATTCCAAGAGTATTTTCGTAAACACTAAACATAAAATCATGATAAATTACAATATATATGATGTAATAATTATTGGAGGCAGCTATTCAGGTTTTTCTGCTGCAATGACACTGGGGCGCTCTTTACGAAAAGTATTAATAATAGACAGCGGAAAACCTTGCAACCAACAAACTCCATATTCACACAATTTCATAACTCAAGATGGTAAAAAACCTTCGGATATAAATGCTAAGGCAAAAAAACAAGTCTTAAAATACCCAACTGTGACTTTCGTTGAAGATAAAGTGATTAAATCCCTAAAAAAAGAAACAGTTTTCGAAATACAAACGGAAAGAAAAGAAGTATTTTTAGCAAGAAAATTACTTTTTACAACAGGATTAAAAGATATATTTCCAGAAATAAATGGATTTGCAGAATGCTGGGGAATTTCAATATTACATTGCCCATATTGCCACGGATACGAGGTGAAAAATGAAAAAACTGGCATTATTGCAAACGGAGCTATCGGATATGAGTTTACCAAAATGATTTCAAATTGGACAAAAGACTTAACCGTTTTCACAAACGGTAAAACAACCCTAACCGAAGAACAAACTGCAGTCTTAAGAAAAAATAATGTAGCTGTTGTAGAAAATGAAATTGATTATTTCTTACACAATGAAGGCAAGATAATGAGCATCATTTTTAAGAACGGAGCTAAAACTCCTGTGAAAGCACTTTATGCTAAACCTCCATTTGAGCAACACACACTTTTACCACAAGAATTAGGCTGTGAAATAACAGAACAAGGCTTAATAAAAGTCGATGAATTTCAAAAAACAACTATTGCAGGCATTTATGCAGCAGGTGACAATAGCACATTTGGTCGTTCGCTAGCTCTAGCAGTTTCAACAGGATCTGTAGCTGGTACTATAATAAACAAGGAACTTATAGAAGAATATTTTCTTAAAACATAATCACAAAATCATTTTAAGTATTTTGGTTTTTATCTAATCTGAATTGTTTTGGTTTGCAATTGAGATGGTAAGCGGTTCATTCTTAATAATGAGCCGCTTTTTTAATGTTTAAATATATTTTAATCATTAAAAGTGTATTTATCAAATATAATTTTTAGATTTGTCTAAAATATAATTTATATAAAATGAAATATTTATTTACAATACTACTGTTTTTAATGCTTCAGGTCTCTTTTTCACAAAATACCACTTCAATTTCAGGAAAAGTATCTATCGAAAATTCAGAAACTCAACAAGCAGATGTTCAAATACTAAAAATTAATTATAAAACCCAAACGGATAGTTTAGGCAATTACAAATTAGAAGCTATTCCGCTAGGCAATTATAAAATTCAAATTTCATCACTTGGTCAAAAAACAATAACTAAGAATATTATTATTAAAGAAAATGAGTCTTTGACTTTAGATTTTGAATTAAAAAGTAATGAAAATGAGCTAAATGAAGTCGTAATTTCGGGAACATTAAAAGCCGTAAAACGTTTAGAAAGTGCTGTTCCTGTAGAAGTTTACACACCCGTATTTTTTAAGAAAAACCCAACAGCTAATATTTATGAAGCTTTACAAAATGTAAATGGAGTACGACCTCAACTAAATTGTGGTGTTTGTAACACTGGAGACATTCATATAAATGGTCTCGAAGGTCCTTATACTGCAGTAATGATTGATGGAATGCCAATTGTGAGCAGTTTATCAACCGTTTATGGATTATCAGGAATTCCGAATTCACTGGTTGAAAGAATAGAAATTGTAAAAGGTCCTGCATCTTCCTTATACGGAAGTGAGGCTGTTGGTGGATTGATAAATATTATAACAAAAAGTGCCAGCAATGCACCCGTTTTCTCTGCTGATGTTTTTACAACAAGTTGGCTGGAAACAAATGTAGATTTAGGAGTAAAATTCAATGCTGGAAAAAATGCAACAGCTTTATTGGGAATTAATTATTTTAATTACAACCAAAAAATTGACAATGATAATGATGGTTTTACAGATGTTACGCTTCAGGATCGCATATCAGTATTTCAAAAATGGACTTTTAAAAGGAAAGAAAATAGAATCTTCACTATTGCAGGACGCGGAATGTATGAAGATCGTTGGGGCGGAGATCTACGTTGGGAGAAAAAATACAGAGGTGGTGATGAAATTTATGGAGAAAGCGTTTATACCAAACGCGGCGAACTTATAGGAAGTTATCAATTACCAACTGATGAAAAATTGATATTTTCATTCTCTGGTAATCTACATTATCAAGACAGCCGCTACGGAACTACCTCTTATATTGCCAACCAAAAAATAGGTTTTGCCCAACTTACTTGGGACAAGAAAATCAGAAATAACGATTTACTTGCCGGAATTGCTTCACGTTACACTTATTATGACGACAATACCACATCTACACAAGTGCAAGGAAAAAACAATCCAGACAAAACATGGCTACCTGGTATATTCTTGCAAGATGAAATAACATTCAACGAAAAACACAAAATACTTTTAGGCCTTCGTTACGATTACAACTCTATTCATGGGAATATCATAACACCACGATTTGCTTATAAATTAAAATTCAATGATAACAATATCCTTCGATTTAACGCAGGAACAGGATATAGAGTAGTGAATTTATTTACAGAAGACCACGCCGCTTTAACTGGATCAAGAGAAGTTATCATTGCTAATAATCTAAATCCTGAAAAATCAATCAATGCTAACATAAATTACATCAAGAAAATATACTTTAACAGTGGAACATTTATTGGTATCGAAACTACTGCATTTCACACTCGTTTTAGCAATAAAATAATTGCGGATTATGAAACTGATCCGAACAAAATTATATATGATAACATTAATGGGCACGCTGTAAGTCAGGGAATCAGCACAAACATTGACGTTAATTTCAATAACGGATTAAAATTAATTGCTGGCGCAACGATCATGGATGTTACAAATATTGAAAATGGAATCCGTGAAAGACCATATCTAACGGAGAAATTTACAGCAACTTGGAGTGCTTCGTATAAAATTAATCCAATTGATTTAGCAATTGACTATACTGTAAATTTATATAGCCCAATGAAATTACCTTTATTAGGTGATAACGACCCGAGAAGCCCAAATTCACCTTCGTATAGTTTACAAAATATTCAGTTTACCTATACAGGTTGGAAAAATTTCGAGTTATATATAGGAATCAAAAACCTTCTTAACTTTACACCTAAACGAAACAATCCCTTCCTGATTTCGAGAACCAACGATCCTTTTGATAAAAATGTAGATTATGACCCAAACGGAAAAGTACTTGTAACACAAAGTAACCCGTACGGAATGACATTTGACACAACTTATGTTTATGCTCCAAATCAAGGAATACGCAGTTTCTTCGGATTGCGCTATAACCTGAGATAAAAAACTTATGCCACAGATTATAAAAATTAAAAGAATTTCAATCCTTTATGTACTTTGCGTATCCCGATAGCTATCGGGACTTTGTGTACTTTGCGGTTAAATTATCGCTGGCAAAAAACAAAACAAATGAAAAAGCTAATTCTAATCATTTTCTTTATAGGAATTAACTCCACTGGATTTGCTCAACTACGCTCCTATTCGTTTGAACAAATAGACAGTTTACAGCAAATCCAAAAGCGGAAAGTCATCGTTTTTATCCACACCGATTGGTGTAAGTATTGTCAGGCAATGAAGAATTCGACCTTTAAAAACAAAAAAATAATAGAACAACTCAATAATGAATTCTATTTTATAGATTTTCATGCTGAAGAAAAAAGAACAATTCGTTTTAATAATCGGGCATTCCACTATAAACCAAATGGAAATTCAAGCGGAGTTAATGAATTAGCAATTCAATTAGGAACCGTTAATAATCAATTAACTTATCCAATCATTTGTGTCTTAAATTCCGAAAATGAAATTATATTCCAAGACACAAACTATTGCAATGCTAAAGACTTAGAACTGATTTTGTCCAAACTGAAAAAACAGGATAAAAGCTAGCAATATAAATCTATTTAAATGAAGCGTTTAAACTTATATTTTCTTAAATAACTTACATGGTTAAAAGAATTCTATGTTTTTAAATTATCTCCTGATTAAACCCAACGAATAAAAATTACCTATTTTTGATAAAAATAGTACCTCCAAAACATGAAGCATTTCGATTACATTTTTACAGGAACTGGTTTATCAGCAATGATGACAGTTTATAAGATGGTGGTATCTGGGAAGTTTGTTGGAAAAACTATTTTATTAATTGATGAGGATTCAAAGAAAACCAATGACAGGACTTGGTGTTTTTGGCAAAAAGAGCCATCAATTTGGGAAAGTGTCATTTCAAAAAAATGGGATACCGCTTTATTTGCTAATGAAAGCTTTAAAAGAGATTTAGATTTAAGTCCGTATCAATACAATCAGATTCGTAGTTTGGACTTTTATAATTTTGTTTTTGAGCTTATCAAGGAACAAAATGATATTACTTTTCTTAACGACAAAGTAACCGATATTAACGAGCTCGACACACATGTTTTTATAGCTACTTCAACTGATACATTTACTTGCAATCAACTTTTAAATAGCATTTATAACAAAACATTAATCGAAAACCAACAACAATATCCTGTCTTACAACAGCATTTTATAGGTTGGTTCATCAAAAGCAAACAGGATCTTCTTAATCCAGAAGAAGTTACTTTCATGGATTTTTCTGTTGCACAAAAAAACAACACACGCTTCATGTATGTTTTACCAACATCAAAAAAAGAAGCTTTAGTAGAATATACCTTATTTTCTCATACCCTTTTAGAAAAACAGGAATACGAATCAGAAATTAAAAACTATATTCATAATTTAGGTATTCAAGATTACGAGATAGTTGAGAAAGAAAAAGGAAGTATTCCGATGACATGTTACCCCTTTTGGAAAAGAAACACCAAACGTGTACTCAATATTGGTACAGCAGGTGGCTGGACAAAAGCAAGCACGGGGTACACGTTCAAAAAAACGGATAAAAAATCTACCCAATTAGTGTCGTTTCTTGAAACTCAAACCGATTTTAGGAAATTTCATAAAAAAAATAAATTCTGGTTTTATGATTTGCTTTTATTAGATATTCTCGACAGGAATAATGAACTAGGAAGTCATATTTTCTCAGACATTTTCCAGAAAGGAAATCCACCATTGATTTTTAAGTTCTTAGACGAAGAAACTAGCTTCACTGAAGATATTAAAGTTATTTTAAAGTGTCCTAAAACACCATTTATTAAAGCGTTATTTAGAGTAGTTTTTCTTTCAAACAAACCTTAACTTCAAATCTTAACTATTGAACAATCTTTAGATAGTTGTGCTTACAAATACAACTACGTTTTCCAAATGCAGGAATGGCAAAGTTGTATTGATAAAGGTTTAAAAAAGACAGTACGATAGCTTATTTGTGGCAACAAAAAGCCATGCCGTATTTTAAATGTAAAAAGTACGAAGTTGGAATGTCATTTTTAGACAAAGCTGTTTTATATAATAAACAGGAATGGCTTCCTTACAGGGGTTTTATAAAATGCATTTTTTTAAAAACATATAAAGAAGCGATCAAAGATCTGGAAGAATGCATTAAACTTTATGGAAATGGTTATATAATGGATCATACCTATAGTTTTTATATCGGACTTTGCTATTTACAATTAAACGAATATGATAAAGCGGAAAAAGTTTTTGATGATTATGTAAATGATATTTATAAGAACAGACAACAATTAGAACATCCTACTGCATACTTTTATCAGGCCATAGCCAAAAATGAACTACAAAAATGGGATGAAGCAATTGCAATTTTTGATAAAGCATTAAAAATCTACCCACAATTTTCAGATGCAAAATATTATAAAGCAATTTGTTGGCTAAAATTAGGAAAACCCAAAGAAGAAGTGGTTGCCTTAGTTACAATTGCAAGAGAAGATGCAGCAAAGGGATTTACTATTAATGAAGACAATACAATTTACGAAACTTATCCATACCAAAAAAAGTTTGCCAAATAATCTATAATCAACAAAACGCTTAAATCTGTAAAGTCTCCTGACTTTACAGATTTTTTTTATGCCAACATAACTCCATATAATTCTAAAATTTACTAGGATATCTTTTATCGAAAAAAGGAGTAAATACCTTTAAAAATGAGATTCATTCTACAAATTAAAAAGGCAGCTTATCAATTTGAGCACTATTTAGCCATATGTTTTCCTGAATAAGAATGTCTTATTCTTTTCTTAAAAGGTTTTATTGAGGCGATTAGGAAGGCTTGTTCGAATTTAACTTTGCAAATTCTAAATAATGTTCAATTCATTATTGAAGAAAACTAAGGTTTGACCTCTAGTAATAGTAATCAAACCAAAGTAAAGAGAAAAAATGAGTAATAAAAGCTATAATAATATAGGTCTAATGTAATCGTTCAATAACAATAATAAATTAATTGGTAAATTATGGGAGTTACAAAACACTTAAATTTTGATATAGAAACAAATGCAATAGGAAAAATTTAAAAGAAAGTATAGTATTATATTTAGTTGAAAACAAACTTTAAGCTATTACAAAAACTTTATCAAGTAATTAAAATTCTTCCTTTTAAACTTTACAAATAAGACTAATGTATATTTAGCATAATCGTTTAATAACGATAATAAATTAATTGATAAATTTATGGGAGTTACTAAACACTTAGACTTTGATATCGAGACAAAACAATAGAAAAAATAAGATTACCGTTTTAGAAACCAGACATAAAATAAGAGGATGAAATAGCCATTTTAAACAATACAATTATCAATTTCATGACAAGATAATTAAACAGACAATGTAAATACTCCTGATTCTCCCTGCTGAAAAAGCCATGAAGTAGAAAAATTTGAAAGAAAGTATAGTATTATATTTGGTTGAAAAACAAACTTTAAACTATTACAAAAACTTTATCAAGTAATTAGAATTCTTCCTTTTAAACTTTGTAACTTTACAATTAAGACTAATGTATATTTAGTGTAATCGTTCAATAACGATAATAAATTAATTGGTAAATTTATGGGAGTTACTAAACACTTAGACTTTGATATCGAGACAAAAGCAATAGGAGGAATTTGCAAAGCACTTGGGCATCCTACCCGAATTCAGATTATGACCCTTCTCTGGAAAAAAAATAACAGGACTTGTGGTGAAATCGTTGAATTAATTCCCTTGGCACAATCAACAATATCTAAACATTTATTAGAATTAAAGAAAGCAAATCTTGTAATTATAAAAAATGAAGGCAAAAGAGTAGTTTACTCGGTTGAAGTTGACAATATACAACTGCTTAAAAAATATTTAAGCAGTTATCTTTCAACCATCGAAGTTCCCGAAAAAAATAAATCAACCGTTTTAACAACTAAACATAAAACGTCAAGTATAAATGGTCGCTTGAAACAATACAATTATAAATTTCCTGATAAAAATAAAACAGCACTTTAGAGATTCCAGATTCTTAGCTTCCTAAAAAACCGCAAAGTAGAAGAAAGGTCAAAGAATGTTATACTATACGATTTGATTTAAAAACAAACACTAAACTATAACAAAACATTATAGTGGAATTAAAGTTCTTGTTTTTAAACTTTGTAACTTTGCAATTCAAAAAAGTTAAACTAAAAAAATAAAAATATGTATCCAGAAGAAATGGTAAAACCAATGCAAGCTGAATTAACAACTGCAGGTTTTCAAGATTTACATAGTGCAGCAGAAGTTGACAAAGCAATCAAATCAGAAGGAACAACACTAGTAGTTGTAAACTCAGTATGTGGTTGTGCAGCAAGAAATGCACGTCCAGGAGCAAAAATGAGCTTAGATGGCGCTAAAAAACCAGACCATTTAATCACTGTTTTTGCAGGTGTTGACAAAGAAGCTGTAGATGCAGCAAGACAACATATGTTCCCTTTCCCTCCATCTTCGCCAAGTATGGCTTTATTCAAAAATGGAGAATTAGTTCACATGTTAGAGCGTCACCATATCGAAGGTCGCCCAGCTGAATTAATTGCTGAAAATTTACAAGACGCATTCAACGAACATTGCTAATATTTAATGTTCTAAGGATTAAAGACGCAAAATATTTAAAAAGCACTATTAATTTAGTGCTTTTTTGTTTTATATACCTTCCTCCTTTACTTATAAAACTTTGCTAATCAGCAATAAAACATTCATTTTAATTGTAACTAATCCAGCTGTACACTATATCTTTTATACCAAAAACTGGTACAAAAGGATATCGTTCCCATCTGGGCTAGAACCTTAGAAACTCTAATTTTTTTTTAAATAGCAAGCAGATTGAGCAAATTCTTTTAATTATCGCAAACGTGAAACTGGAAACAATAGAAAATAAATCTTATTAAAAAGAACTTCATTCCTTTACTACTAAAAAACTTAGAACCTCAGAACCTTTGCTACTTAGAACCTTTTTCTATACCTTTGCACCTCAAAATAATTTCTTAACTTAAAACTGTTTATAGCATGCAACTGTATAACACTTTGAGCGCAGAAGAAAGAGCCATCATGATCGATGATGCCGGTAAACAACGACTAACGTTGTCTTTCTATGCGTATGCCAAAATTCAAGATCCCAAAAAATTTCGCGATGATTTATTTCTAGCCTGGAACGCACTCGATGCTTTAGGTAGAATATACGTTGCCACCGAAGGAATAAATGCTCAAATGAGTATTCCAGAGGAGAATTTAGAAGCTTTTAGAGCAACTCTAGAAGTTTACGATTTCATGAAAGGCATACGTTTAAACGAAGCTGTAGAACATGACGATCACTCGTTTTTAAAATTAACCATCAAAGTCCGTGATAAAATTGTTGCTGACGGTCTTAACGATGAGACTTTTGATGTAACTGATATAGGCATTCACTTAAAAGCCAAAGAATTTAACAATATCCTTGAAGACCCAAATACAATTGTTGTTGACTTTAGAAATCACTACGAAAGTGAAGTCGGTCATTTTAAAGGTGCTATAACTCCAGACGTAGAAACTTTTAGAGAAAGTTTGCCGATAATCAACAAGCAACTTCAAAATCATAAAGAAGATAAAAACTTGGTAATGTATTGCACAGGCGGAATTCGTTGTGAGAAAGCAAGTGCTTATTTTAAACATCAAGGTTTTAAAAATGTATATCAGCTAGAAGGCGGAATCATTAATTATAAAAAACAACTTGAAGAAGAAGGATTAGAAAGTAAATTCATCGGGAAAAACTTTGTATTTGATAATCGTCTGGGCGAAAGAATCACCGATGATATTATTTCGCAATGTCATCAATGCGGAAAACCTTGCGACAATCATACCAATTGCGAAAATGATGGATGTCATTTATTGTTTATTCAATGCGATGATTGCAAATCGGCAATGGAAAACTGCTGTTCTACAGAATGTTTAGAAGTTATACATATGCCTTTGGTAGATCAGGTACGATTAAGAACTGGAAAACAAGTTGGAAACAAAGTATTTAGAAAAGGAAAATCAGATAGTTTAAAATTCAAACATTCTGGTGAGCTACCTTATACTTCTTTAGCCACAGCGGAGAAACCAGCAGATATTCGCCAAAAAATAAAAGTGAAAAAAGTATTACTTGGAAAAGCAGAACATTACTACGTAAAAGCACAAGTTGGTCTTTTTACTATCGAAAATCAAGAGTTAAACGCTGGTGACACTATCTTAATCTCTGGACCAACTACAGGTAACCAAGAATTGGTTTTAGAAAAAATGATTGTTAATGAAGTAGCTGCTACAACAGCTAAAATTGGCGATAAAGTTACTTTTGAAGTTCCCTTCAGAATCAGATTGTCGGATAAAATCTATAAAATTTTAGACTAACTTATCATGACAAAAAATAATAAAATTGAACTTATGGCTCCCGCAGGGAACTTTGAGTCACTTCAGGCTGCGCTAGATAATGGTGCCGATTCAATTTATTTTGGTGTAGAACAACTCAACATGCGAGCGCGTTCTACCGTGAATTTCACTATGGATGATTTGCAAGAAATTGCTAATCGTTGTGCCACCAAAAATGTGCGAAGCTATCTTACTTTGAACACAATTATTTACGACCACGATTTATCGGTTGTAAAAACGTTGTTGAACAAAGCCAAAGAAGCCCATATTACTGCAGTAATCGCATCCGACCAAGCAGTAATTGCAATGGCAAGAACGATTGGTATGGAAGTGCATATCTCGACCCAACTTAATGTTACCAACATCGAAACCATAAAATTCTACAGTTTATTTGCAGATACAATGGTTCTAAGTCGTGAATTAAGCTTGCGTCAAGTAAAAAGTATCACGGAACAAATTGAGAAAGAGCAAATAAAAGGCCCGAACGGAAATTTAGTTGAAATTGAAATTTTCGGACATGGTGCTTTATGTATGGCCGTTTCAGGAAAATGTTATTTGAGTTTACATTCAAATAACTCATCTGCAAATCGTGGTGCTTGCAAACAAAATTGCCGTAAAAAATATACCGTTATTGACCAAGAAACTGGTTTTGAAATCGAAGTAGATAACGAATACCTAATGTCTCCTAAAGACTTATGCACACTTGATTTTCTTGACCAAGTAATCGATTCGGGCATTCAGGTTCTTAAAATAGAAGGTCGCGGTCGTGCACCCGAATATGTGGCAACAGTAATAAAAACTTATCGAGAAGCTATTGATTCTTATTACGATAAAACTTTTTCAAAGGAAAAAATCACCATTTGGATGGAAGCTTTAAACACGGTTTACAATCGCGGTTTTTGGTCAGGATATTATCTTGGGCAAGAATTAGGAGAATGGAGTGATATTCCGGGATCAGCAGCAACCCAAAAGAAAGTGTATGTGGGTAAAGGAACACATTACTTCCCAAAGGCTGAAGTTGGGCAGTTTAAAATTGAAGCCTACGACATTAAAATTGGAGATCGAATTCTTGTAACTGGACCTAGTACAGGAGCACAAGAAATGGTAATCGACGAAATGTATGTAAACGACATTGTAGCCGATAAAGCCACAAAAGGAGATGATTGTACTTTCAAATTACCTTTCAGAATTAGAATGTCTGATAAATTATATAAAATTGTTGAAGCCTAATGGTTATTGTTACACTACAAAGAGACAAGTGCATTGGCTGTAACTACTGTGTAGAAATGGATCCTTTACATTTTCAGATGTCAAAAAAAGATGGAAAATCAGTTTTGATACATTCAGTAAATGCAAAAGGCTTTTTTACTTTAAAGTCACCTAATCACGCCATTGTAGAAAGTTGCGAATTAGCAGCGAAAGCTTGCCCGGTAAAGATCATTACGGTTAAACAAACTTAGAGGATATTTTACTTATTATAAATTTAAAGAGCCACAAATCATGGCTCTTTAAATTTTATGAAAAACGGCTAGCCTTACATTCTTTTCCACTGCTTTTGCAAATGCGTTTTAGGAATGACTTACCAAATCTTCCACCATGGTTTACTTTCAATTTTTACTTTTCTATCGATTATTATGCCAATAATCCATACTTCATCCTCAACTTCTGTCATTGCAAAAGCCAGTCCTTCATTCTTGTTTATCCCAAAATCTTGATTTGGTTGAACCATTAGCTGGGATAATCCCGTTTTATTTAAATGATTATACTTTATAATACGACCCCAAACTAATTCGGGTGTTGTATCAGAATCTTTTGAAAATAACAATATTTTTATATCGTCAGGGAAACCTTCAGCCCTAAAAGGATCGAGAGTTACATCCTTTCGAAATTCAGTTAAATCATCTCTATCGTAGCTTTTGATATACAATGGCTTAACTAATTCGTAATCTCCTAAAAAATTATCTTGTATTACTTGATAAAGAGTTTGTGAAAATTGAGCATGACGTATAATAACTCTAATTTCCTTATCATACGGGCAGTCAGTAAATAGTATTTTGCCATCAACATTATTAAATAGCTTTACGATCTCTAATGTTGTTCCTGCCTCATGGTCAATATAAACAAATCCCAAAATATTATCACCGACAAAATCAGCTAACATATTTACTAATTCAGGATAGTTTCGGTAATTACCAATCGTAATCCATTGTCCCCAAATTTCATTCTCTTTTTTTAATTTACTCATTATTATTCTGTTAATTAGTATTTTTAATATGTATTTGGTCTATTATTCTTTAAAAGGCTCACAAACTTAGTGTTTAATAATAGAAATAAAGTTCCTTTTTCACCTACACTTTGACAACCCACAATCTTCAATTAAAAATTTTATGAATTTACATGATATTGCAATTTATTTTTCGGCAATGTTCTCTGTAAGTTTACCACTTATCCAACCTCGCAATTTTTGCTCTTTAAAATCAAAATTAACTGGATTACATTCTCCAGCAATGGCACTCTTTTCTATTTCTACAAAAGCCAGGTAAGCTCTGCTTCAACTTTCTCTGCAAGTACTTTAAATAGTTGAGTTTTGTTTTAATTTTGCTATAACGTTAGTGCCTTCTTCACAGATAAAAACAAAATCCTCGATTCCTTATTTGCCTGTTTCTTTTATCGTTGAAGCATAATGCACATTATAATTATCTGTTACATTGCTTACAAAACATGGTTCTGCTAAATAAACTGCTGGAAGCAACATTGTATTCTTATCTTCTACATATCCATCATTTGTTAATACATAGTTTTCTTCTACTAAAGCAACTTTTTTACCAAACCCAAATAAGCGTCTAGACTCATTTGAGGGCTTTCAACGCAACAATGACGTAATATCAATTGTAATTGTTTTTTGCTTGAGATTTCTTGCAACTTGCTAATCCCGAATACTCCACTTACTACTTTTTTATATGTGTTACCTATGTTTAAATACACCTCAACACATTTAGGTTCTCCGCATTTGTAAGTATTTATAATATCTGTTCGCCCATCATCATTCAGGTCTACCAATTTCTTTTGATATTTTCCTTGCATCGCCTAAGGCTTTAGCTCCTTATCAATCTGCTTAATTTCAGAGTTTTGTGACTCTAAAGTAACAGAATCAGTAAGAGTTGTGTCTTTTTTAACTGAATTTATATTTTTTTGATCAATAATCAAGGTTAATCTTTGAAGATAAAACCTACAAACACAATCCGAATATAAGTTTAAATAATTATTTTAAGAATAATCATAATAGCTTTTTTGAATAAAAACTATTCTTAAAACAGTAAGTTCTTTTAACTAAGACAAATAAATAGCAAAAGAATTTTCTTGATAAATCAAGTTTCATACCACAACAAAAACCATTAATTTTATCTTAAATAGTAGTGCCTTTTGTATTTAACGTAGCATTAGTGTTAATCCATTAAAAAGCAAACTAAAAAAAATACTATCTTTACACATTAATCTTTTTAAGAACTTAAGTTGCATTAATTGCAACACTACATATAAAACTATGGCATGTACAAGTTGTTCAACTTCTGATGGTGGCGCACCTAAGGGTTGTAAAAATAATGGGACTTGCGGCACCGATAGCTGCAATAAATTAACTGTTTTTGATTGGCTTTCTAACATGAGTTTACCTAACGGAGAAGCTCCTTTTGATTGTGTTGAAGTACGTTTTAAGAACGGTAGAAAAGAATTTTTTAGAAACGTAGATAAATTAACTTTAAGTATTGGAGATATCGTTGCAACTGTAGCGTCTCCAGGACATGACATAGGAATTGTAACTCTTACAGGCGAATTGGTGAAAATTCAAATGAAGAAAAAAGGAGTTAATCCAACGAGCAACGAAGTTCCTAAAATTTACCGCAAAGCCTCTCAAAAAGATATCGACATTTGGTCGGCAGCTCGTGAGAAAGAAGAGCCTATGAAGGTTCGTGCACGTGAATTAGCGATTGCTCAAAAACTAGAAATGAAAATTTCAGATATTGAATTTCAAGGAGATGGCTCTAAAGCCACTTTTTATTATACCGCAAATGATAGAGTCGATTTTAGACTTTTAATTAAGGATTTTGCTAAAGAATTCAGTACCAGAGTCGAAATGAAACAAGTTGGTTTTCGTCAGGAAGCAGCGCGTTTAGGAGGAATTGGTTCTTGCGGAAGAGAATTATGTTGTTCTACTTGGTTAACTGACTTTAGAAGCGTAAACACCTCAGCAGCACGTTACCAACAATTATCTTTAAATCCACAAAAATTAGCTGGACAATGCGGAAAATTAAAGTGTTGCTTAAATTATGAGCTAGACACTTATATGGATGCTCTTAAAGATTTTCCAGACTATGATACTAAATTAGTCACTGAAAAAGGCGATGCTATTTGCCAAAAACAGGATATTTTTAAAGGATTAATGTGGTTTGCTTATACGAATAACTTTGCAAATTGGCATGTTTTGAAAATCGATCAGGTAAAAGAAATCATTGCTGAAAACAAACTTAAAAACAAAGTTTCTTCTCTAGAAGATTTTGCAATAGAGGTTACTCAAGAGCCTGAAAAAGACTTCAATAACGCCATGGGGCAAGAAAGCTTAACTCGTTTTGACCAACCTAAAAGAAAGAAAAAACCAGCTAAAAAACGCAAAACTATTGGAGAAAATGCTGCTGCAGCTCCTGCAATTGCTCCCAAAAATCAAGCACCAAAAAATCAAAATCCAAAAGGCAATAAGCCAGCTGGAAATAACAATAAGCCAAACAATAATGCTGCGGACGATAAAAAACCAGCTGGCCCTAGAAAACCAATAATTATTACAAAAAATGAGAATAAAAAATAGCGGAATTCTTCTTTTGGTGGCTATACTTCTTTTTTCATGCGATAAAAAAAGAGTATTTGATGAATACAAATCTGTTGGATCTGCTTGGCATAAAGACAGTATTGTAACATTTAATTTACCAGAATTAGATTCAACCAAACGATACAATTTATTTGTAAATTTAAGGGATAACAATAATTATCCTTTCAATAATATATTTTTGATTGTTGCTATTGAAACCCAAAGTGGATTCACCAAAGTAGATACCCTCGAGTACCAAATGGCACATCCTGACGGAACTTTAATGGGTAATGGGTTTACAGATATAAAAGAAAGTAAACTCTTTTATAAAGAGGACGTTAAATTTAAAGGAAAATACAAAGTTCATATCAAACAAGCTGTTAGAGAATCAGGAAAAGTTCCAGGTGTACAACAACTTGAAGGTATAACTGATGTAGGTTTTAGAATTGAAAAAAAAGATTAGAATAGATTTATATGGCTGCTAAAAAAAACAATCCAACAAAAACCGATAAAGACATAAATTACTACAAAAAAACCTTTTGGAAAATTTTTGGCTATGGTGTATTAAGTGTTATTACTTTTTTCTTATTTGCTTCATGGGGAATTTTTGGCTCTATGCCTTCATTTGAAGACTTAGAAAATCCAGATTCAAATTTGGCTACCGAAATCATCTCCTCAGATGGAGTTATTATTGGTAAATATTTCCAAACAAACAGATCACAATTAAAATATTCTGACTTACCTAAAAGTCTAATCGAAGCACTTGTAGCAACCGAAGACGAGCGTTTTTACGAACATTCGGGTATCGACGGACGTGGTACTTTAAGAGCCATTGCTAGTTTAGGAACTAGTGGAGGTGCAAGTACACTTACACAACAATTAGCAAAACAGTTATTTCACGGAGAAGGATCTAAATTCTTGCCTTTTAGAATCGTACAAAAAGTAAAAGAATGGATTATAGCTATTCGTCTAGAAAGGCAATACACTAAAAATGAAATAATTGCAATGTATTGTAACGTATATGATTTTGGTAATTATTCGGTAGGAGTAAGTTCTGCTGCACAAACCTATTTCTCAAAAGAGCCAAAAGATTTAACCATGGATGAATCTGCAATGTTAGTCGGAATGTTCAAAAATTCAGGTTTATACAATCCAGTAAGAAATCCCGTAGGCGTTAAAAACCGTCGTAATGTTGTGCTTTCCCAAATGGAAAAAGCAGGCATGATAACTGAAGATCAAAAAAATAAATTAAAAGCGCTTCCTATCTCATTAAAATTCAAGCTAGAAAGCCACCGTGAAGGAACTGCAACCTACTTTAGAGAATACCTGCGTGACTATATGAAAAAATGGGTAGCTGAGAATAAAAAACCAGACGGTTCTGACTACAATATTTATAAAGATGGACTAAAAATATACACCACTATCGACTCTAGAATGCAATTGCATGCTGAAGAAGCTGTTTATGCACATATGAAAAACTTACAAGAAGAGTTTTTTCAACAATCAAAAACAAACAAAAATGCTCCTTTCGTTAATATTTCTGAAGCCGAAACGAAACGAATTATTAACCAAGCGATGAAATCATCATACCGTTGGACAGTAATGAAAGCTGCCGATAAAAGTGATGAAGAAATCATAAAATCATTTAGTGAAAAAACAAAAATGACAGTGTTTACCTGGAAAGGAGAAAGAGACACAATTATGACACCTCTAGATTCTATACGTTATTACAAGCACTTTTTACAATCTGGTTTAATGGCAATGGAACCACAAACTGGTAGCATCAAAGCCTGGGTTGGAGGAATCAATTACAAATATTTCCAATATGATCACGTAGGTCAAGGAGCAAGACAAGTAGGCTCTACATTCAAACCATTTGTTTATGCTGCCGCAATTGAGCAATTAAACATGTCACCTTGTGATTCGATTCTTGACGGACCGTTTATGATCCACAAAGGGCGCCATCACGTTACGGCCGATTGGGAACCAAGAAACTCTGACAATAGATACCGTGGAATGGTTACTTTAAAACAAGGTTTAGCGAACTCCATCAATACCATATCAGCAAAACTAATTGACCGTGTTGGACCTGAAGCAGTAGTTGAACTAGCGAATAAATTGGGAGTAAAATCTCAAATTCCAGCGCAACCTTCAATCGCATTAGGTGCTGTTGAAATCACAGTCGAAGATATGGTTGCTGCTTATAGTACATTTGCAAACCAAGGTGTTTATGTAAAACCACAGTTTCTAAGCCGAATCGAGAATAAAAGCGGTGAAATAATTTATGAACCAATCCCAGAATCTCACGATGTATTGAATAAAGATATTGCCTTTGCTGTAATTAAATTGCTTCAAGGAGTTACAGAAAGTGGCTCGGGTTCACGCTTACGTACTGAAGGTGGTGGTAGCGGAGACAAACGTTGGACAGGATATCCGTATATGTTCCGCAATCCAATTGCTGGTAAAACAGGAACAACACAAAACCAGTCAGATGGTTGGTTCATGGGAATGGTTCCAAACCTAGTTACTGGTGTTTGGGTAGGTTGCGAAGACCGTTCAGCACGTTTCAAAAGTATTACTTACGGACAAGGAGCAACAGCTGCTTTACCAGTTTGGGGGTATTTTATGAAACTTTGTTATGCTGATCCTGCTTTGCAAGTATCTAAATCTGAATTTGAGAGACCTGCAAACCTTTCAATAAAAGTAGATTGTTACTCTGCTCCAAAAGTCAAAGACACAACAGAAACTGAACAAAATACAGACGAATTCGAACTCTAATTTAAGTTCGTTTTTAACATAAGACTATCCTTTTGCACCTTCTGAATTTTCGGAAGATGCAAAAGGATTTTTTTTTGCAAAAAAAAATGATTACAAAGTAATTCAAGAACTCTAATAAAAAAAATTACACAAAGTTCACAAAGCTTAATCTATACATAACTTTGTGTCTTTGCCTTTGTGAACTTTACGTTTAATTTTCATGCCACAGATAAAAGGAATAAATAACTTTGCGGTTAATCACGGTTTCTGTTGAATTATCACAGACAAATTACCACGCAGATTTATTTTTGCGAAATCGTTATAATTTAATCTAAAAATGGTATTTTTATCAAAAATATACGTCAATACAAGACAAATAATATGATTAGCAAAAAAGTCAACACAGTTCAGGAAGCAATTCAAGGAATCAAAAACGACATGACAATTATGTTTGGCGGATTTGGTTTATGTGGCATTCCAGAAAATACTATTGCCGAATTGGTAAAAATAGAAACCTCAGGTCTTACTTGTATCTCAAATAATGCAGGTGTGGATGATTTTGGTTTAGGATTATTATTGCAAAAGAAGCAGATTAAGAAAATGATTTCTTCTTATGTAGGTGAAAATGCCGAATTTGAACGTCAGATGCTTTCAGGAGAATTAGATGTAGAACTTATTCCTCAAGGAACATTAGCTGAGCGTTGTCGTGCAGCACAAGCTGGAATCCCTGCTTTTTTCACGCCTGCAGGTTACGGAACCGAAGTTGCCGAAGGCAAAGAAGTTCGTGAGTTTAACGGAAAAATGCATATTATGGAACATGCTTTTAAAGCTGACTTTGCTATTGTAAAAGCATGGAAAGGTGACGAAGCTGGTAATCTTATCTTTAAAGGAACAGCAAGAAACTTTAATTCTTGTATGGCTGGTGCGGCAAAAATAACAATTGCCGAAGTAGAAGAACTTGTTCCTGTTGGTACATTAGACCCAAATCAAATTCATATTCCCGGAATCATGGTACAGCGTATCTTTCAAGGAGAAAAATTTGAAAAAAGAATTGAGCAACGTACAGTAAGACAAAGGAATTAGATAATTGAGATAATAAGGCAATTAGATGATTAATTTAGATTGTGCAAAGTGATACATTTTCTAATTATCGAATTGTCTAATTAACACATTAAAAAGATATGTTAACAAAAGAAGATATTGCAAAACGAATTGCACAAGAGCTTAAAGACCGTTATTTCGTGAATTTAGGCATCGGAATACCAACATTGGTAGCAAACTATATCCCAAAAGGAATTGACGTTGAATTTCAAAGCGAAAACGGCGTTCTGGGAATGGGACCTTTTCCTTTTGAAGGAGAAGAAGATGCTGATGTTATTAATGCTGGAAAACAAACTATTACAACACTTCCCGGAGCTAGTTTCTTTGATTCGGCTTTTAGTTTTGGAATGATTCGTAGCCAAAAAGTAGATTTAACTATTCTGGGCGCTATGGAAGTTTCTGAAAATGGAGATATAGCCAACTGGAAGATTCCTGGCAAAATGGTAAAAGGAATGGGTGGAGCAATGGATTTAGTGGCTTCTGCCGAAAATATCATTGTTGCCATGATGCATGTAAACAAAGCAGGCGAATCTAAAATATTAAAAAAATGTAGCTTACCACTAACTGGTGTTGGTTGCGTAAAGAAAGTGGTAACCGAATTGGCTGTTTTAGAAATAACTCCAAATGGGTTTAAACTTTTAGAACGTGCTCCCGGAGTTTCGGTAGAACATATTATTGCATCAACTGAGGCAAATTTAATAATTGAAGGTGATATTCCTGAGATGATTATCGATTAACACTTTTTTGTAAAGAATACATACAAAAGGCTAACACGTAAAAATGTTAGCCTTTTTTCTGTTACAGCTTATTCTTCCTAGCGGTAGCACATATCATACAAAACAATCAACATCAAGTAGTTAAGTCTGTAATAAAATATTACAAATCAATAATATAATAATAAAAACAGGTTTTTTCTGATGATTGTTTTTAATTTGTTAATATTTAGTAATTATTTAATAACAAGTGTTGCATTTTATCGATTAATGTAAATTATATGAATTTATTTAACAAAATGTTTCTATTTTTATAACAAATTAAAGTATTTGCCTACATGCTTTAATAGCTATACAAACTAATAATTAAATTAACATTAAACCCCAAATCGATTATGAAAAGTACATTACCCAAAATTGTCACAACAACTGCTGTTGTGCTTACATTCTCCTTATCGGCATTTGCTCAAATAACGGATAAACGCGTAAGCCAAAAAAATGTATCCGAAAATGGTCAACCAAGTTTGATCACTTTTAGTGACCAATCAACCTACAGAGGCTCTGATTCGCAAAAGGTCTTTAAAGATCAATTAGGTTTGAAAGAAAACCAATCCTTTGCAAGAGTCAAAACCGAATCTGACCAACAAGGTTACACTCACGAAAAATTTCAATTATATGAACAAGGTATCAAAGTAGAGTTTGCAAACTACACCTTACATTCTAAAGACGGTAAGTTAGTCTCTATGAATGGTGAGTATTACAACATCAACAAAGTGAGTACAAAACCAAAACTATCAGCTCAAGATGCTCTTAATAGAGCGATTAGCTATACTGGCGCTAAGCAATACCTTTGGGACACACCACAAGATGCCAAAGAGATTGGTTATGAAAAACCAAAAGGAGAACTAGTATTTTTACCAGCAATGGAAGATCAAGGTACTAACAGAACAACCGACAAGGTTCGTTTAGCCTATAAATTTGACATTTACGCGACAAATCCTGTAAGTAGAGGGGATTTATACATAGATGCCGAAAACGGTCAAGTATTGTTCTATAATGCAACTATAAAACATCTTGGAGAATACAGTCATGGACGTAAATCAAAATCTGTGAATGCAAATTCAATAAACCAAAAAGAAGCTTCAAATTCTCAAATGGCGATTGTAGCAGCAAACGCAGCTACACGTTATAGCGGAACACAAGTAATTCAAACTACTTTAAGTGGGTCTTCTTATATTCTGGCAGATGCTACAAGAGGTTTAGGTATAAACACGTATAATATGAAAAAAGGAACTAGTTATACGGCTGCTGTAAATTTTACAGATGCTGATAATAACTGGACAGCTGCTGAGTATGCAAATGCAAATAAAGACAATGGTGCACTTGATGCGCATTGGGGAGCCGAAAAAACGTATGACTATTGGTCGACAGTTCATGGCAGAAATAGTTTTAATAATGCAGGTGCAGTCATAAAAAGCTATGTACATTACAGTAATGCATACGATAATGCCTACTGGGATGGTAGCGTAATGACTTATGGTGACGGAAGCGGAACTTACTTTGATATCTTAACTGCTATAGATGTTGCAGGACACGAAATTGGTCATGCCGTTTGTACTTATACAGCAAACTTAGCTTACCAAAAAGAATCTGGTGCAATGAATGAAGCTTTCTCAGACATTTGGGGAGCATGTATTGAGTTTTACGCAGCACCTACAAAATCTGTTTGGTTAATTGGTGAAGATATTGAAAGAAGATCGGGTCATCTTGCTTTACGTTCTATGAGTAATCCTAAATCTGAAGGTCAGCCTGACACTTATGGCGGTACAAACTGGAAAGTTATTAATTGTGGAACTCCTACTCAATCCAATGATTATTGTGGTGTTCATACAAATTCTGGTGTACTAAACCATTGGTTTTATATCTTGTCTGTAGGTAAGACAGGAACAAACGATATAGGAAGTTCTTATAGTGTAACAGGAATTACAATTGATAAAGCTGCAAAAATCGCTTATCGTTTAGAGAGTGTGTATTTAACTGCGAATTCTACTTTTGCAAATGCAAGAACATCAGGGATACAATCGGCTATCGATTTATACGGTGCTGGTTCTGCAGAGGTAATTGCTACAACTAATGCATTTTATGCTGTAGGTGTTGGAGCTGCTTATTCAGGTTCTACAGATACAATTGCGCCAACTGCTCCAACTGCTCTTGCAGCTTCTGGAACAACTGGATCAACTACCAATTTAACATGGACTGCGGCAACAGATAATGTAGCTGTTACAGGATACGATATCTACCAAGGAGCAACTCTTAAAGGTTCATCTACAACTACAAGCTATACTGTAACTGGATTAACTGCTTTAACTACATATAGCTTTAGTGTAAAAGCCAAAGATGCTGCTGGAAATGTTTCTCCTGCAAGTAATACTTTAAATGTAACAACCTTAGCAAATACAATAAGTTATTGTGCTTCACAAGGAAACAATACTGCCGATGAAAAAATTGGTAAAGTAGTATTTGGTACAATCAGCAATACCACAACAGGAACGGCAGGTTATGAGAACTTCACTGCAATTTCTACAAATGCTGTAGCAGGAACTGCTTATACAATTACAATTACTCCTTCTTGGACTTCTACAACTTACAATGAAGGTTATGCTGTTTTTATAGATTATAATCAAGATGGTGATTTTGCAGATTCAGGCGAAACTGTTTGGACAAAAGCAGCATCAAAAACTACTCCTGTGACAGGAACAATCACAATTCCAGCTTCATCTACTCTTGGATCTACACGATTAAGAGTTGCTATGAAATACAACGGAATCCCAACTTCTTGTGAGACTTTCTCTTATGGACAAGTGGAGGATTACACAGTAAATATTACAGCTGCAGGTCCTATAGTAACTCCAGAAATTGCTTCGGGAATAATCGAAACTACTGATAACACTAGTTTTGCTTTATATCCAAATCCTGTTGCTAATGAGTTGAACGTTTCATTAGCAAAAAGCGATGGGGCAACATTCAGGATTACGAATAATCTTGGACAACAAGTAAATTCAGGACAATTAAGTGGAAATCATATAGATGTAAGCAGATTAAACACTGGCATTTACATCATAGAATTAAATAACGGCGGAAAAAGAATCGTTAAGAAATTCGTTAAGAAATAATAATATGTTGCTTACTAAAGACGGAAAAGCCTCGCAATGTGCGAGGCTTTTTTTATTCTGCAAATTGAGGATAAAATTCATTAAAAGTAATGTCTTTTTTCCAGTACACCTTTTCCTTTGGGGTTAACAATCGTTTTTCCCATTTATTGTTTTTTAGATGAAACACGATAGAATCAGAATGTTCTACGGTTCCCATATCTTCATCATTAACATCTTCTTTACCACCGTAAGAAACTCTTTTGCTATAAAAAGAAACTGGTTCATTTTTAGGATCTATTCCTCCAAATTCTAACCAACTTCCCCAACCACCGTCACTCATAGAGTCCCAGTCGTGCACAAGCTGTACCTTATTATTTTTTAGATAAAACAAAAAGTGTTGTCGATTATAGCCACAAGCTTCATAACCAAAACTGACATGGATAAAAGGCGATACCGTAACATCGTCTTCTTGCGATAAACCATATGAAGCGCTCCAGGCTGAACCTTCTGTAAATGGAACAATGGTAACCTTATCTGATCCTACTTTTGTTTTATTAGTAAAAAAATCAAGTCTGTATTGAACAGTTATTAGACTGTCTTTATCAATTTTCTTATCTAAAAAAGAAGCTAAAATATAGTTACTCTCACCTATTTCTTCATTCCCAGAAATATGTATCGTATCTATTTTTGGGGTAATCATATTAAATGCTGGCTTAGCAGTCATTTCTTTTTTGTCTTCCTTAGTCCTCTTTGGGCCTATGGTTGCTGGTTCTTTTTTACAACTTATCAGAGCTAACAAAAACAACGTAATGTAAATTCTATTCATATTAATCAACTAACTTTTACGCTAATAGACTTGTTATTAAAAAAAGCAACAATAATGCAATTGCGATGTATTTTGTGTATTTACCTGTTCTCATTCTATTTTTAATTTATATAATTTTTAATTTAAATGCTATTTACTAAAAAAACCAACTTGCCACAAATATAGCTGTAATCACACAAATTACATCAACTAAAAGCATGGTTCCTAAAGCGTAACGGGTATTTTTTATATTTACTGACCCAAAGTAAACTGCAATTACGTAAAAAGTACTTTCAGCACTACATTGAAAAATACTACTCAATCTTCCGGTCATAGAATCTGCTCCAAAAGTATTCATCGAGTCAATTAAGAATCCACGTGAACCCGCAGAACTAAAAGGACGAAGCATCGCTACAGGCAATGCGTCAGTAATTTCTTTACTCACACCCATATTCGAAAAAATAAAGGCAATCCAATGGCTGATAATTTCAAATAAACCACTATTTCTAAATAATGAAATGGCCACTAACATTCCTAAAACGTAAGGAAAAATAGTAACTCCTGTTTTAACTCCATTGTTTGCTCCTACTACAAATGCATCAAAAACTGTAGTACTTGCGTCAATAAATTTTTTCTCATTCATCAATGAAAAAACCAATGTAAATCCAATGATTGCAAACAATATTAATCCTGAAAGATTTGATGTAAAGAAGTTTTTACCAATTAAATCTAAACTATTTACATAGAATAAAAGTCCAACAATGGCAGCGATCATAACCATTAAGCCTACAACCAAAGAAGCACTTTTGAAATTAATTTTTTGTTTAACGCCAACAATTAGGAAAGCAGCAATTGTTCCGATGAAAGAAGTAATAATACAAGGCAACATTACATCGGCTGGGTTTGTTGCTCCAGCGGCAGCACGGTACCCAATGATAGAAGTTGCTATTAATGTAAGACCCGATGCATGCAAACACATAAACATAATTTGTGCATCACTGGCTTTATCTTTATCTGGGTTTATTTCTTGTAAACTCTCCATGGCTTTAAGACCAAACGGAGTGGCAGCAGAATCTAATCCTAAAAAGTTAGCTGCAAAATTTAAGGTCATATAGGAAATCGATGGGTGATTTTTAGGGATACTCGGAAACACTTTTACAAACACTGGACTCAAGCCTTTAGCTAATTTTCCTGAAGCTCCCGAAATAATTAAAAGTTCCATTAATCCGCAGAAAAAAGCCAAATATGCAATAAGCGGAAGAATTAAATCGACCAAAGTACTCTTACAAGTAGGTAATAAACCATCTGATTTTTGAACACCACTAAAAATCTTTACCGTTTTATTTTTATAAACATAAGTCGTGTCGGCATTAGCCTCATCACGATTGATAATTATAGTATTGTCTGGCGCTGTTTTAATACTATCTCTGATAAAAGCCGGAACTTGATTAATATACTTTTCAGAAATTAAAATAGGCTCGTCTTTCTTACCATTCAAAACATAATCAATAGTATACGTATTACCAGTAAACAAACTGATTACAATAAAAGCAATTGACGAAATAAATATCGCCAACCAAAATCTACTTAACACCATAATTATATATTTTTTGTAAATGTAATTATTTAACAATAAAATGCACAACGATTTTATTTATGAAACTCGAAGTATTTATTATAAACTGGCATGTTTTAGCTAAAAAATCCGTTTATTCGATAACGATTTTAGTTTCTAAGTAGTTCTCGAATGGCTTAATAGCTTTTAAAACAAGGCTCTTTTTATCCGCAGAAACTGTTTCAAAAAAATTAGTATCTATTTTTATATATTCCTTTTTTACTGTTCGTTTCCATGTTCCAATAACTTTTTCATCTTCAATAATAATCGGCCAAAAAATACCGTTGTTTGTAAATGCATTAGCTTGATGTTCTTTTGCAATGGTTATTTCCCGAGTTTTATAGGAAATTAAAATTTCATCAAAAGAAGGGAGAAAATGAATACTTTTGGGAATATCTGTTTCTGATGGAAGCCCTTTTTTAAACCAATATTTTTTACCGTCAACTTCAATCGAATCTAACTCTGATTCAACAGAATGAATAGCAAGTTTTGCAGTTGTAGCAGGAAAACCTGACCACCATGTAAAATCCAACAATGTTGCAGGTCCATGACTTTCAAAATATCGTTTTGCTAATTTTGCCAGTCCTTCTTCTTTTGTTAGTTTAGTACTTGTTTTTGGAGCTTTTTCTTCTAACAATGAATACGTTAATTGTTTTCCTTTCATTATTCCGTTACAAACTAAACCATCTAATTCTGCATTAATCATAACTATGCTACTATGCAAAAAACCTTGAGCTGAATCTTTTTTAATATCAAGCTCCTGCATAATTTCATCCCGAGTTAGCGAATTATTCCCTGCTAATATCTTTTCTATTGATGAATTTATTTTATCTAATTTCTTTTCGTCAAAGCCATTTTTTTTAGCTGTCGATAAAACAATTTTTTTTACTTGAGGCCCTGAAACATCGAGCATCCAGTAAATATCATCAGCCGAAACAAAATGCCAAGTTGGGCGTAAAATATGCGTTCGAATAATCTTGCCTGAATTAATTGCTTCTTCAATACTCTTTTCAGAAGCATCACATCGAGAACCAATCGCCCATTTTGCCATTGAATAATCCTGCGCCTGCATGGCTCCTAAATGTTTTACTATTTCTTGAGGTTCATGAAAATTTGTTTTCAAAATTTTCTGAGAAACCATTCTCAAAAATGCTATTTCTGGATGTGTCATTTTTTAAGTTTGATTAAACTGGATAAATTATACAAATTAATCTAAATACTTTTTTTAGTATTCTAAATGGATAATTTATTTCTTAATTATTTCTCGCAAGATGCTAAAACATAACGTTTTTTTTGTTGCCTATTTATCTTTTGCTCTTTGCAACTCTGCGCCCTTGAATCGTTGCCCTTTAAAAACTAAACATGAATAATTTCATCATCAATCAATAAATCTTCACGGCGTAAGCGCAGGAAAATTTGCGCTACTGCAATCGTATCTTTTTCGCAATAGGTTACGATTCTGTCAATATCTTTCTCAACATAAAAAACATGCCCTACCTGACTTCCATCAATATCTCCTTTTGGAGAAGGAACTCCTAAGATTTTAGTCAATAATTTTAGAGATGTAAAATGCTTATAATCGCCGAATTTCCATAGTTCCAACGTATCTAAATGTGGAATTTCCCATGGTTTTTTCCCAAATAAATTCAGCTTATCTGGAATTGCAATTTGATTGATAATCATTCTTCTGGCGATAAACGGAATATCAAATTCCTTAGCGTTATGTCCGCACAAAACATGGTATGGTTTATTGTAATGGTTGTTTAACAGATTATTGAAGTCTCTTAAGATTTTTACCTCATCTCCAAAAAATGATGTTACTCGAAAATTTCGGACATCACCTTTGATGGTAAAGTATCCAACAGAAATACAAACGATTTTGCCAAACTCTGCCCAGATTCCTGCACGGTCATAAAATTCTTCGGCGCTAAAGTCTTCTTTACGTTGGTATTGCGTTTTATGTTCCCAAAGTTCTTTCATCTCTTCATCCAATTCACCAAAATCAGCTGTTTCGGGAACGGTTTCTATATCTAGAAAAAGGATGTTGTTTAGGTTTATTTTTTCAATCATTAATTTAGACTTTTTAAATTATTTAGACTACTTGGATTTTTAGACTTTGCTAAAAAACTCAAAACAGGCTAATTCAGACTGTTTAAATCATTAAATTAAACATTTGTTAATCAATCGATATCATTATCCTGCAAGCTCTTTTTTTTGACCTTGTAGGTATTAAATTTCGCTAATCAACTATTTAGTTTAAACTTTCCGAAAGCCTTTGAACACTAATTATAACTAATTCATTGGCAATATAAATGTACTTAAATTTTGACATTTTCAAAATTCGAAAAATAATCTTGAGTAAATTAAAACAAACTTTGCTGTTTTACAGGGTTTTCATGTTCTAGCAACCATTTCTTACGCCATAATCCGCCCGCATATCCCGTTAATGAACCGTCGGTTCCTATTACGCGATGACATGGAACAACTATCCAAAGTGGATTTTTACCATTTGCCGATGCTACGGCACGAATCGCTTTAACATCACCCAGTTTTTTGGATAGTTCCAAATAACTCATGGTTTTACCAAAAGGTATCTCAAGTAATCCTTTCCAAACTCTTTGCTGAAAATCTGTTCCTTTGGGGTTTAGCTTAAAATTAAAGTCGGTTCTTTTACCAAAAAAGTAATCATTTAATTGCGAAACAGCCTCCTGCAACTCTGTTGCAATTACATCAGAAACCACATTATCACCAGCGTTAGCAACTGTAATCTCACAGATTCCATTTTCGTCACCAACAATTTTGGTGATTCCTAAAGGCGAATTAATATAAGCTGTTTCCATTTTATAAAAGTAAAAAAATAACGGTAATGATTTGCAACTTACTACAAAGTTATCTCTACTCGCAAACTTGTCTTTCTAGGGAACAAAAAAACCACTCGTAAATACTACGAATGGTTTTTGTTTTTTTAGCCCTGTGGAAGCGGCATCCTTTATGTTTTTCCTTTAAAAACATAAAGATATAGCAGCGGTCCCCATAGCTATCGGGATAGCTCCTACTTTAAAAAACTATAAAAATAGGCTTCCAGTGCTTTAAGTTCTTCGTCGGACATTGCCTGTGATACAGGAAAGTTTGTTTTCATAACTTCAAACTGACTTGGATCAACTATTGGGTCGCCTTTTCCTTTTAGAAACGTAACGATATCTCCGTTTTTCTCTTTGTATATTTTGGCAATTTCTTTGATGCTTGGTCCGATAACTTTTTGGTCTACCTGATGGCAAGCAAAACAATTTCCTTGTCCTTCAAAAAGTGCTTTTCCTAATTCTTCTGGCGTTTTAGCCGTTGTAGTAGCTGACTCTTCACTTGGCATTCCTGAATTATCGATTGTAATTTTCTCTTCTTTTTTACAAGAAACGAATGCAAGTATTGCAAATGCAAATATTATTTTTTTCATGCTTATGTATTTCAATCTTTTATTTATTTAGAATTACAGCCGCTTCTTTAGCAAAATAAGTAGAGATAATACTCGCTCCTGCTCTCTTAATGCAATATAGTTGCTCAATCATAATTTTATCATGATCTAACCATCCTCTTTCGGCAGCAGCCTTTACCATAGCGTATTCTCCAGAAACTTGATATACAGCTACTGGAACATGAACTGCATTTTTTACTTCTCGAACAATATCTAGATATGCCATTCCTGGTTTTACCATAACAATATCAGCACCTTCTTCTACATCTAACAATGCTTCTCGGATTCCTTCGATTCGGTTAGCATAATCCATTTGGTATGTTTTTTTATCTTTTGGAATATTCTGAGAATCTACCGGAGCAGAATCTAAGGCATCTCGGAATGGTCCGTAAAATGCCGAAGCATATTTGGCACTATAACTCATGATTCCTACATTGTGGTGTCCGTTTTCTTCTAATGCTTTTCGGATTGCAAGAACGCGTCCGTCCATCATATCACTTGGCGCTACAAAATCGGCTCCAGCATCGGCATGACTTAAACTCATACGAGTAAGCGCATCTACCGTTGCATCGTTTATAACTTGTCCGTTTTCTATAATTCCGTCATGTCCGTAAATAGAGAATGGGTCAAGTGCTACGTCTGGCATTACAATCATTTCTGGAACTGCATCTTTAATCGCACGGATGGCTTGTTGCATTAATCCATCTTTGTTCCAAGCTTCTACACCTTTATTGTCTTTTAGATTCTCACTTACTTTTACATAAAGATTAACTGCTTTTATTCCTAATGCCCAAGCTTCTTTTACTTCTTTTATGGTATTGTCTAATGAATGACGGTATATTCCTGGCATTGATGGAATGGCGACTTTTACATCTTTCCCTTCTGCAATAAACATTGGAAGCATGAAATCATTTGGACTTAGTGTAGTTTCACGAACTAAAGAGCGAATAGATTCATTAGTTCTTAAACGGCGGTTTCTTTGTAGTGGGAACATAGGTGTTTTTTATAAATTTTTAAGAAGTATGCTAATGCAAAAAAGCTTTAACATTCGTTTTAAAGTTGAAATTAAAATTGTGACGCAAAGTTAAAGAAAAATCAACAGAATAAGGCTTTTAGCATTGTTTAGAATGCGTTAATATTATCTAAAATTTACTGTTATAAAAATATTTTTTAAGAATCTTCTTATATCATCGTTTTTCAAATATTTAAATTTAAATTTGCTCAATGAAGAAATTTCTCGTTTTATGCTGTTGTCTACTCTTAACAGGATGTTTTGAGATAACAGAACGAATCAAACACCATGATAACCAAAGTGGTGAATATACTCTTATGGTTGATTTTTCAAAATCATGGTTCAAGACAAAATCAGCCATTTGGCTTAAGGAAGTCGATGGTGTAAAAATTCCAAATGAACAAGAAATCACTAAGAAGTTAGCCGATTTTAAAACAAAAGCTTTAAAAATTGATGGAATTACAAACGTAAACACCAAAACCGATTTTGGAAATTATATTTTTATTATCAAGCTCAATTACTCAAATCTAAAAGCGCTCAATGCTGTCGTAAATACCATAAACAATCAGAGTAATCAAATACACTTTAGCAGTAACACAAAAGGTTTTGAAAGAATTGCTTCTTATCCAGTTCCTGAAAATCTGGTAAAAGACCCGAAGAAAAAACAAGATTTAGAACAAGCCAATATTATATCTATTTACACTTTTGACCGTGATATTGCAACCACAGATAATCCTAATAGTAAAATATCAAAAAACAAAAAGACCGTTTTTTTAAAACAAAGCATGTATAGCGTACTTAAAAAATCATCTTTAATGAATAATACAATCCAATTAACTCCCTAATTTATGAAGCATTTTTTCACCTATTTCATTCTATTAACAACTTTATTAGCCAATAGTCAAACCAATACAAAACCATATGATTATTTTGTGCAATTTAATGGCGACCAACTTTCTAAAAAAGTAAATATAATGGATGTATTAAATCATCCTTTAATCAACAAATACTCTGAAGGCAAACCTGATAACGACATCAACCAATATCCAAATCTTTTTAAACTAGACGAAAAAATTAGCATTCACGGAAGTTTTACAGATAGTATTCCGTATTACCAAGTTACAATTCCTGTTAAAAACAGGAATGATATTAAACAGTTTATGGAGAAACTGCATGCGAAAAAAGATACCGATTCTATTGCGACAGCTACAATTGAACATTTTCCTTTATATTCTCTAATAACTGCTGCAGATAAAAAAAGCACTTTAGCATGGAACGATAATTACTTTGTAATTGTTGGGTTTACTAAAAAATACAGCACTAATCTATACGATATCCCAGAAATTCAGGAAGAAATCACTGTTGATGAAGTATCAGATGAAGATCCTGTTGACGTTACAACCCCTTATGAAATAGAAGAAACTATTGACTCTACGGCTGTTTATACCGATAATTATTACGCAGAGTATGAACAAGGACGTGTTGCTTTTGATAGTTTGCAATCCGTACAACGAAATATATTTATCAAATCTCTTTTTGAAAAAGGTTTTACTACTCCATCTACTGACAAGATAAATGCTACTGCAGATATTTCGTCTTGGATTAATTACAGCGCAGCTATGTCATCTTTTTATGATGCTTATGCTACTTTATCTCAGTTTACTACTTATAATAGATTCTTACCTTCTCAAAAAAACTGGGGAAATCTTGTAAAAGGAATCAATCTGGATTTTTATTTTGATAACGACAATGCTCGTGTAGAAGAGATTATTGAATATTCTAAGCCTATGGCTGATATTGTGAACAAAATAGCTAATCGAAAAATCAATAAAAGCATTTATAATTATTTCCCTGACAAGAAACCGTTGGGTTATATGAGCTATCATGTTAACACCAAAGAGGCATTAAAAAACTTTCCTACTTTAACAGCTGAGATTTTAAGCAGTGCTGCAATAACAAAAGATGATATGAGCATCGTAACTGATTTTATTTCGACAATAGTCGATGAAGAAGCCACTGCAACTCTTTTTGATGGCGATTTAAGCATGTTCTTACACGATATCAAGGAAACAGAGGTAATGACAAAATCATACGAATATGACGATAATTATGAGGAAATAGAGGTTGAGAAAAAAGTAAAGAAATCAATTCCGCTTTTTTCAGTGGTTTTTACCTCAACGCATCCAACATTTGGCGACAAACTTATACAGTTAGGAATTCGTAAAAAATTGTTAGTCCAAAAAGGAAATTATTACGAAATCACCGGAACTAAAGGAGAATACGGTGATTTGTTTATTCTTAAAGACAATGATGTAATTGTAATTGGAAATTCTCATGAATACTTTAACACCAATAACGGATCTTTTATTAAGGAAGTAAAAAAAGACTTAAAGCAAAATTACTTTGTAGCAAAGCTTAATATTCCTGAAATTTCTAATGCATATAGTCATACTGCTGAAACAAAAACAACAGATATTAAAAAAATCGACCAATTTGCAACACAGTTTAGCGATGTTACACTTCAATCTTCGAAAAAACTGATTGATAATAAACTGAAATTTGAATTACGATTAAATTCATTAAAATCGAATAAAAACATCATTCTGCAAACACTAGACTTTGTAGAACAACTTAGCAAATAATCTAGATTTGATTAAATTAAAAAGAGAGAGAGGCGGTGCCTCTCTCCCTTTTTATACAATACTGATTTATGATTTATCTTATGCAATAGAAGCTGCATAAATGGCTGTAATTGATTTACCTAGTTTAGTATTAAAATCATCGTCTGATAGTCCTACTGTTAATCCTTCAGACAATGCACGTGAAAAACTTGCAATCAATCCGTGATTTTGTGCCAATTTATGATTGGCTTCTTCTTGAGCGTATCCTCCAGACAATGCCACAACACGTAATACATTTGGATTAGACATTAGTTCACTGTAAAAATCGTTCACAGTTGGGATGGACAATTTTAGCATAACTTTGACTTCTTTGCCAAGTAAGCTAAGTTGTTTTAGAATTTCCTTTTTTAGAATTTCTTCTGATTTTTCCTTATCAATACTATAAATATCAACCTCTGGTTCAATAATAGGAATGAGTCCTTTTTCGAAAATTTGCAAACCTACTGTAAATTGTTGCTCAACTACTTCACTAATACCTTTGGCATTTGCTTCTTTAATAACAGATCGCATCTTAGTTCCAAAAACATTTCGATCTACAGCCTGTGTTAACAATTCATCTAAATTAGAAATAGGTTTCATCAGCTGTACTCCATTTGCAAGGTCAGCGAGTCCTTTATCAACTTTTAAAAAAGGAACTATATTTTTTTTCTCCCACAAATAATCAGCAGTCCATTGATCGTCAATTTTGCGATTCATTGTATTTTCAAACAAAATAGCACCTAGAATATGTTCACGATCAAACGCAGGGCTTTTAATGATTCTAGTTCTCATCTCATGTACAAGTGTGTACATTTCTTCTTCATTTGTATAACTATTTTCTTGTACTCCGTATTGTGATAAGGCCTTTGGAGTACTTCCACCACTTTGATCTAAGGCAGCAATAAATCCTTTCCCCGAATGCATACGGTTTAATTGTGCAATGTACCTTTCTCTATTTTTCATAATAATTTGTTTTAAATATGGACTGGCATTTTAAATATTTACAAGCCTGTTTTTTGATTTACCTTATCATAAACCTCCTTAATCTTCTTGGGAGGATTAAATCGATATCCAATACTGAATTTTAGAGTTGATATATTATCATTCAGTTGTGCTTCTGCAACATCATTCTGAAGAAAATTAAGCGTATTTAAACTTGCATAAGCAAAAAACCGATCTGTATTGTAAGCAATCTTTAAATTAAGATCTAATTGATATAAAGCAGAAACATCTCCGTCAACGTCATTTATTCCGGCTCCAAAGGCAATTCCTGCTCCAATTAAAACGCGGTCACTAATCACAAAATTATAAAAATAAGAAGGTGCTAACGAGAAAACATAAATATCACCATTAGAAGAATCTAACTCATTGTTTAAATTAAGATTGGTATAATAAAACGAAAAAGTTGGAATAAAACTTCCTGAACTTTTAGTCTGCCATTCCTTTTGATTAACTAATGTTTTATAAGAGAACCTTTCATTAAAAATATAAGATGTTGTTCCGCCAATTTTTGTAGAACGCATTTGAGGAAAATCCACAGAAATGCCTGGTTCACTGACATAAAATCCTTTTTGATTAATAAATGTAAAAGATTGCATCCATTTTTTATAATAAAAACGGGTGTTAAAACTAAACAATTTAGAATTTGAATTGTCTTTGTTTACTTCAAAAAATTTCGGTGCAAAACCAAAACTGACATCTATAAATTTATAGCTTAAACTTACCCCTAGCTGTTCTCTTTGGTTTGGATTAAGATCAATGTATTTTTTTTGTCCTTGAGAATCAAAACCAATCTGGAAATTATTAGAAGTATCCAAATAGTATATACTGGCAGTAACTTTATCATTATACGATTTAAAATAAGGATTTTGCAGCGAATAATCTTGAGCAAAACATCCCAAAAAGCTTCCAAAAAAAATAATATAAATCAGTTTTAAATTCATTATTTTATTTTTAATACTAAAACAACTCTAAATTACAATTTTAAATCTACGTTTCTATGTATTAAAAATAAAACATTGTGGTCAATATATTAAATCCAATCAACTGGATTTTCTAACACATTTATTAATCGTTCCTCATCGCTTCCTGCTTCGGGATGATGATCGTAAACCCATTGCACATGTGGAGGCAAACTCATCAATATACTCTCGATTCTTCCATTGGTTTTTAAACCGAACAAAGTCCCTTTATCATGAACCAGATTAAACTCAACATAACGACCACGACGGATTTCTTGCCATGTTCTTTGTTCATCAGTATATAATAGATTTTTTCTTCTTTCAACAATTGGAACATAAGCTTCTAAAAAACTATTTCCTACTTCGGTAACAAAATTATACCAATCCTGCATGCTCCTTTCATCAGTCTCTTTGCAATAATCAAAGAATAGTCCTCCAACTCCTCGAGCTTCATTGCGATGTGCGTTCCAGAAATAAGTATCACATTGCTTTTTATATTTTGGGTAAAACTCTGGGTTGTGCTTATCGCAAGCTATTTTGCAAGTCTGATGAAAGTGTTTAGCATCTTCTTCAAACAAATAATAAGGCGTTAAATCTTGTCCGCCACCAAACCATTGCTGAATTACATTTCCCTTCTCATCATACATTTCGAAGTAACGCCAATTGGCATGTACCGTAGGAACCATTGGATTTTTTGGGTGTAAGACCAAACTTAATCCGCAAGCAAAAAAATCGGCTTCGCCTACATTAAACATTTTTTGCATAGCTTCTGGTAATTTACCATGAACTGCCGATATATTAACACCGCCTTTTTCAAAAACTACTCCATTTTCGATTACACGAGTTCTTCCTCCGCCACCTTCTGGACGTTTCCAAATATCTTCACGGAATTTAGCTTGACCATCTACCGCTTCTAATCCTGAAACTATTGTGTCTTGAAGGCTTTGTATGTATTTATAAAATTGTTCTTTCATTGTGTTAATTCGTATAGTTCCATATCTAACGTAAGTTCATTTGTTGGAGTAAATTCACTGACTAATGTTCTTCTCCATAAAAAACCGCAATTTTCTGCGACTTTAATACTTTTGAAATTCGTTTTATAAGAAATGATTTGTAATGTTTTCAATTGTAATTCATTGAAAGCATATTTTGAAATTTGGCTTACTGTAGCTGACACCCACCCTTTTCCTTGATATTTTGCGCCAATACAATAAGCAAGTTCTCCTTGTTTGGTTTCCCAATTCAATTTTTTAATAATAATTAATCCTGCTATCTTATCTGTTTTGTTTTCTTTAATTGCAAAAGTAAATTCAGAATTAGATTGGATCTCATTATTTTTTTCTAAAATATATCTTTCTGAAGCTTCAAGAGTTAAATTTTTAGAAAGTGTTTTAGGAAAATATCTTTTAAATCGTTCTGCATTTGAAAGCATTAATACATGAAGACTTACTGCATCCTTTAAAGTTAAGATTGTTATCTGGAAGTCTTCTGTTTTATACATTCTCGTTTGTTATGAATTACAAATTTGCTTTTGCAGAAGCTATTTTGCTAATGATTCCAAATGAAAAAGTCTTGCTCTCTTGTTGAACATATTCATAAATAGCAATTGCTTTTCCTGAAAAATTATAATTTTCAACAATAGAGAATTTAACTAGAAAATCTCCAAATAGCTCTAATTGATTCCAATCTAAGTGACATCTAACCAAAAGTGTTATTAAATCTTTTTCATCAAGATTATCTAAACTTTCTACACTTAAACCAAAATTTTTAAGCTCATTGTCCATGAGGCTAGTGTCTTCAATATTCCAAAACTTAGGTAAAAAAGTAATTGACATCAATACTTTTAGCATATTGTCTATTCGGGTACTTTCTTCGTCTCGTAGTCCTTTGTTTAGCATGTTTTTTAATTTTTTACGACAACATTTCTAAAACCTTGTGATTTGTCCAACATAAGTAACTATACCAGTTTACTCCTACAAGGTTAAAAAAGCCTTGCAGGAGAGTGTAAACTGAAAACTGTGATTGAAAACTAAATCTAAACGTTAATTCCCGTATTCCTTAACTGCGTCAATAAATGCTTTTGCGTGATCTACAGGAATATGTGGCAAAATTCCATGACCTAAATTTACAATGTATTTGTCTTTTCCAAACTCATCAATCATTTCATGTACCATTTTTTTAATGGTTGGAATTGGCGAAAGTAATCTTGATGGATCAAAATTACCTTGTAGTGTAATGTTTCCTCCTGATAAGTAACGAGCGTTTCTTGCTGAACAAGTCCAGTCAACTCCTAATGCCGAAGCACGACTTTGACCCATTTCGCCTAAAGCAAACCAACATCCTTTTCCAAAAACAATTACTGGTGCATGATCAGCCAGAGCTTCAACGATCTGGTTCATATACTTCCATGAAAACTCTTGATAGTCAACAGGTGAAAGCATTCCTCCCCATGAATCAAAAATCTGAACAGCATCAACTCCTGCTTTTACTTTTTCTTTTAAGTATAAAATAGTTGTATCTGTAATTTTTTGTAACAATGTATGTGCTGCCGCTGGATTTGAAAAACAAAATCCTTTTGCAGTATCAAAACTCTTTGATCCTTTTCCTTCTACAGCATAGCAAAAAATTGTCCAAGGTGAACCTGCAAAACCAATCAAAGGCACCTCATCATTCAGCATTTCCTTTGTTAATTTAATTGCGTCCATTACATAACCAAGGCTCTCTTGAATGTCTGGAATATAAACTCTCTGAACATCCTGCATCGTACGGATAGGATTTGGTAAAAACGGACCAAAGTTTTCTTTCATCAATACTTCAATTCCCATTGCTTGTGGAACTACTAAAATATCCGAGAATAAAATTGCAGCATCTGGAGCAATACGACGAATTGGCTGTACAGTTATTTCTGCAGCTAATTCTGGTGTTTTACAACGAGTAAAAAAGTCATATTTATCACGAAGAGCGATAAATTCTGGTAAATATCTTCCTGCCTGACGCATCATCCAAACTGGCGGACGTTGAACTGTTTCTCCTTTTAATGCTTTTAAAAATAGGTCGTTTTTTAACATGGTTTTTATTTTAGCTGCAAAGCTACAAAGTGATAGATTTGCAAAGTTTTATTTATATTCGTGTAAAACATCTTCAATAACATCTTCAACAGTTGGTTGATCCGCGATGATGATGTTTTTAGTAATTTTTTCTAATGCTTCTGCCGTGGTTTCTCCAATACAAAAGCATTTTTCATTTTTAATCGTATTGTCTTTCAGATAACTTTCAATTCCAGATGGGCTATAAAACAAGATTCCATCTACTTTTGAATTAATTTTTTGAGGTGTCAAGGTAGTTTCATATACTTTAATCTCATTCAATTTTACCCCAGCATCTTTTAATGCTTTTGGCAGGGTTTCTCTACGAAGGTTTCCACTAAAAAAAGTATAACTTTCATTGGCATAAATCAGAGTTATTATTTCAGCTAAATCTGCGGCGTAACCAGTATAAGCTATAACATTAAATCCGCTTTCAGATAATAGAATCTTAGTTTTTAAACCAACACAAAAGACATTTTTACTTTTCAATTCTTCTGATTTCGGATCAGATAAAACGCTATGAACCGCATTCTGACTTGTAAATATCAAGTTTTCATTGATGTCTTGAATCTTAAAAGGTTTATTTTGAGTTTCGATGAAATTTACTTCAACTAAATCAATATTTGCTTTTTGTAATTCTTGTTTCTGAATACTCGAAAGTATTTTTGTAGATAATATTTGAATTGATTTTGCCATTATTTTTTTAGAGATTCTTTAATCGTTTTCATCAATTCAGCTCCACCATTCCCAAGAACTTCCTGCGCCATATTAAAACCTAATTTTTTCCATTCTTCAATTGGAACAGTCTTATCTATTTCAATTTTAACTTTTCCATCTAATGAAAATAAAACGCCTTGAAAATGAAGCGTATCTTCTTCTTCATTATATTGAACCAAAGCTCCTATTGGCGCTGAACAACCTCCTTCTAATGTTCTTAAAAACTGACGCTCGATATAGGTAACTATTTCTGTTTCGATGTCATTTAATTGCGTTAGTGCGTCCAATGAAAAATTATCACTTTCCATTGCAACAACAACCATTGCTCCTTGAGCTGGTGCAGGTATCATCCAATCTAGATTAATATAATCTTCTGGTTTTAAACCGATTCTTTCTAGTCCTGCTGCTGCAAAAACAGCCCCGCTCCAATCGTTATCTTTTAATTTTTGCATGCGCGTATTTACGTTTCCACGTAAATCGACTACCTTATGATTTGGGTATTTGTTTAACCATTGCGCTTGGCGACGTAAACTTCCTGTTGCAATAGTAGCTAATTCATTTAAGAAATTCAGATTACCTTTATGAACTAAAATATCCAATGAGTTGGCTCTTTCTAGAACGGCTGCTTGAACAATCCCTTTTGGTAGAGCCGTAGGAACATCTTTCATAGAATGCACTGCGATATCTATTTCGCCATTAATCATGGCAATATCTAGTGTTTTGGTAAAAATTCCTGTGATTCCCAGTTCGTAAAGTGGTTTATCCAGTAATATATCTCCTTGCGATTTAACTGCAATAATCTTGGTTTTATATCCTAAATCGTTTAGCTTTTTCTCGACTGTATGCGCTTGCCAAAGTGCCAATTCGCTATCGCGAGTTCCAATTCTTATAATTTTGTCTGCCATTTCTGTTTTTTAAAACCACTGTTTTATTTTTTTACCATTAAAATAGTAAGGACTGCCTTTATAACACAAAGCTTAATTTCTGTTAATCTCGTAATAGTTAAAATTTTATTTTGCGCTCACTCCAATTTTGAAGACTTTTTCAATCCATTCAATACTTTCATCTACCATAGTATCATCATCTTTAAGATGATTAGCAAAATGAGTTGTGATTTTATGAATAATTCTCGCACTGATTATTTCAGCTTGTTCCTCATTAAAATCGGCTATTTTTTTACTTTGAAAATCTAATTCTGATTTTTTTATTGCGTTCAGTTTTTCTTTCAAAGCATTGATAGTTGGTGCAAATTTTCGCCCTTTGGTCCAGGTTACAAATTCTTCCTTAATTTCTTCAATGATCGCTTCGGCAGCTGGAATATGTTTTTTACGATTTTCTAGTGTTTCGTCTGTAAGCTGTGACAAATAATCCATGTGGATTAAAGTAACTCCTTCCAGTTCTTCTACATTTTCATTTACGTTCTTAGGAATCGATAAATCCAAAATCAATAAAGGTTTTTTAAGATTTAAGATTGCTTTATCAACTGTAGGGTTTTGCGCTCCTGTTGCAACAACAACAACATCGGCTTTTTGTAGTTCAAGATGTAACTCTGAGTAATCTTTTACGATTAGATTTAATTTCCCAGCTAGTTTTTCGGCTTTATCTTTAGTACGATTTATCAAAGTAATATGTTCATTTTTAGTATGTTTTACTAAATTCTCACATGTATTTCTTCCAATCTTACCTGTACCAAATAACAAGATATTTTTGTTACCAATATCTTCTACATTTTTTATAATATACTGAACCGAAGCAAAAGATACCGAAGTGGCTCCTGAACTTATTTCGGTTTCATTTTTAATTTTTTTACTTGCCTGAATCACTGCGTTTATTAATCTTTCGATAAAAGTATTGGCTAAACCAAAAGATTTTGATTGTGTGAAGCTTGATTTTATTTGAGCAATAATTTCGAAATCTCCCAGAATCTGACTGTCTAAACCTGTTCCTACTTTAAAGAGATGATTAATTGCCTCATGATTTTTATATACGAAACCTACTCTTTGAAATTCTTCGATAGAGCCATTGCTATTTTCGCAAATCAATTTTATAAGTTGAAAAGGATGCTCGGCAAACCCATATATTTCGGTACGATTACATGTAGACGTAACTATTAAACTTTCAATTCCCTCATTCTTGGCTTGTTCCAGCAGGCGCATTTTTGCATCAGCGTCTAAACTAAACTTACCTCTAATCGCAGCATCAGCTTTTTTATAGCTCAGTCCAACTGAATAAAAATAGTGATGTTTCGATATGTTATTATTTTCCATAGATACCCTTGTCATAAAAGTGCAACAAAATTATCATTATACTATTTATAAAAGTAACGCTCAAAGTACTATTTGTGTCGCTATGTGTTTTTTTAATTCTAATTGGTTGTAATTATGTAAAAAACGCTATTTTTGTAGCAAAATCAAGTCTTTCGAATTGCTTTATTTAGAGCTGTTCTAAATAATATTTTGCTTTAAATTTCATTTTTAACAAAAAAAAATATCGCTATGAGTTCTCAAGAAATTATAAAAATTGAAGACGACTTTACGCTTATTCGTTTCCAGAATGACAGTTCGGACGCATTTAATGCCCAGCGAGAAATCGGTAGCGGCCTGATACAGTTTCACTTTGGTATAAAAGGAAAAGCAAAATTTCTGTTCAACCAAGGCAATTATGCTTTGGAACTACAAGAAGAAAAATCATTACTTTTATATAACCCTCAAAAAGAATTACCGCTTCATTTAGAACTCGCTCCTAATTCTTGGGTTATATCTGTAATTGTTTCTATCAAGAAATTTCATGCATTATTCTCTACCGAAGCTGATTACATTACTTTTTTGAGTGCTGATAACAAGGATAAAAAATATTATAACGAAGGAAACATTAGTCCATCAATGGCAATTGTCCTGAGTCAGCTATTTCATTATAATCTACATCCCTCTATAAAAAACCTGTATTACAAAGGCAAAGGATATGAATTATTGAGTTTATATTTTAATAGAACAGAAGATCCAAATGCCGAACAATGTCCTTTTTTAATCGATGAAGACAATGTTTTAAAAATACGAAAAGCCAAAGAAATTATTATTGCCAATATGTCCGAACCACCAGGTTTACAAGAATTGGCCGATGAAATTGGTTTAAATTTGAAAAAGCTAAAAATGGGTTTCAAACAGATTTATGGCGATACTGTTTATGGTTTTTTATTTGATTATAAAATGGATTATGCTCGAAAATTACTAGACAGCGGTTCTTATAATGTAAACGAAGTAGGCCTGAAAATAGGATATAGCACTGGGAGTCATTTTATTGCTGCTTTTAAAAAGAAGTTTGCAACCACTCCAAAAAAATATTTGATGTCGATAAATACCAATATTTAAAATCAATATCAATTTTATATATCAAACAATAATTAAAAAATAGTTAATCACAATTTAACAAAAAGTAAGAATATATACTTTTGAACAAAATTCAAACAATCAAACGCTTAAAGCCTAGCGCTTAAAGCCTAAAGCAATAAAATAACAATGAAAGGCGTATTATTAGTAAATCTGGGTTCCCCTGAAAGTCCAACTCCAAAAGACGTAAAACCATATTTAGATGAATTTTTAATGGATAAATACGTAATTGACGTTCCGTATTTATTGAGAGCATTACTAGTTCGTGGAATCATCTTAAGAAAAAGACCAGAAGAATCAGCACATGCTTATGAAAAAATTTGGTGGGATGAAGGTTCTCCTCTTGTTGTTCTTTCTGAAAGAATGCAAAAGAAAATACAGCCTCTAGTTGATATTCCTGTTGCACTAGCGATGCGCTATGGTACTATGACAATCGAAAAAGGGTTACAAGAATTACATGAAAAAGGGGTTACTGAAGTATTACTTTTTCCGTTGTATCCTCAATATGCAATGGCATCGACTTTGACTATTTTAGTTAAAGCTGAAGAGATTCGTAAAAAGAAATTCCCACAAATGACTTTCACTGATGTTCCTGCATTTTACAATAAACCAGATTATATTAAAAACCTTGCAGATTCTATCCAAAAAAATCTAGTTGGTTTTGATTACGATCATTTATTATTTTCTTACCACGGAATTCCTGAGCGTCATATTCGTAAAACAGACATAACAAAATCACATTGCAAAATTGATGGTTCTTGTTGTAGTACACCATCTCCAGCACATGATTTTTGCTACCGTCACCAATGTTATGAAACCACAAGACAAGTTGTGAAATTGTTAGGACTTCCTGCTGATAAATATAGTTTAACTTTCCAATCACGCTTAGCTGGTGACAAATGGCTTGAACCTTATACCGATGTTGAAATTAATAAAATGCCCGGTAAAGGAATCAAAAATTTAGCAGTTGTAACTCCTGCTTTTGTTTCTGATTGTTTAGAAACATTAGAAGAAATTGCCATGCGTGCTAAAGAAGATTTTCAAGAAAATGGTGGTGGAGAGTTCCTTGCTATTCCATGTTTAAATGATGATGATGAATGGTGCGTAACGGTAAGTAATTGGATTAAAGAATGGCAAAATAAAAACTAGAAAACTCTTTTAGATACATTTTATGGAATATTACAATTACCTAAAATCACTTCACCTCATCTTTGTAATCACTTGGTTTGCTGGATTGTTTTATATCGTTCGGTTGTTTGTTTATCAAATTGAGGCCAATGACAAACCATCTCCAGAAAAAGAAATTTTGCAAAAACAATACAAGATAATGACGTATCGATTGTGGTATATTATTACTTGGCCATCAGCAGTTTTGACAAGTATATTTGCTTTTTGGATGTTATTTTTTACCGATTTGGGTAAATCTTGGTTACAGATGCCATGGATGCACGTAAAACTTTGCTTCGTATTTTTATTATATTTATATCATGGAAAATGTCATCAGATATTCAAGCAATTGCAAAATGACAATGTAAAATACACCACTAATTTCATGCGTTTGTGGAATGAAGGTGCAACAATAATCTTGTTTTCAGTAGTGTTCTTGGTTGTTTTAAAAAATGCTGTAAACTGGATTTATGGTGTCATTGGAATTATATTATTCTCTGTTTTAATTATGCTGGGATTTCAATTTTACAAAAGAATACGAGAGAAAAAATAGTTTTTTAGTTTCAAGTTTCAGAGTTCAAGTTGCCAATCGCAACAGAATCTGAAACCTGAAACTTGAAACAAAGAAAACAAAAATTTATGCTCAAGAACTTCAAAATGTCAATGCTTTCGTTGCGTGTAAGGATATTCCTTTCGATGATTTTATTGATTATTGTTGCTTCTGTTTTACTGGCTTCCATTTCTATTATTCAATTTAAGAATGAGGCGAAAGAATACCATCAAGAGCGTTTAGAACGTAAAGAAAATGCTGTAAAAGAACACATCAACTATGTTCTGTCTACAACAACCTATCCTTTAAAAACGGCTAACTTAGATTTGATTTTTAAAGATAAGATTCATGAATTGGCTCAAATTCATAATATCGAAATTAATATCTATAGCCTTAAAGGAGAACTTTTAAAATCATCTAAAGAATCCTTTGCAGTTGATAAAGTCTCTCCGCCAATCCCTGAATACATTTTAAAACTAGTACGTTCTTCTATAGAAAAACGTTTTGTAGATATAAAAACCCAAGACGGTATAAAAAATCGTTCTTCTTATAGTTTGATTAAAGATGAAAAATTCAAGCCCCTTGGTATCTTAAACTTACCGTATATAGAAGATGATGGCTATTATGAGAATGAATTGAATACTTTCCTGATTCGTTTGGGTCAAGTATATTCGTTTATGCTGATTGTAGCATTTGCATTGGCGTATTTCTTGTCAACCTATATTACCAAATCATTAAAAACCATTTCGGATAAACTAAGTGAAACCAATCTGAATCAGAAAAATGAAATGATTGTTTTAGAAGCGAGTAGCAAGGAGATTAATTTCTTGATCAAGTCTTACAACGGAATGGTGGAAAAGCTTGAAAAAAGCGCCATAAAGCTAGCTCAAAGCGAACGTGAAGAAGCTTGGCGAGAAATGGCAAAACAAGTAGCACACGAAATTAAAAACCCTCTTACGCCAATGCGTTTAACAGTACAGAGTTTTCAAAGAAAATTTGATCCTACAGCTCCTGATGTTAAACAAAAACTAAATGATTATTCCGAAACACTAATTCAGCAAATAGACACTATGACTGCTGTAGCTTCAGCATTTTCAAATTTCGCTTCGATGCCTGCTCAACAAAATGAAACATTAAATGTTGTAGAAGTTGTGGAGCTTTCTTTGGATATTTTTAATGAAGAATATCTTATTTTTCAAAGCGATGAAGAGGAAATAATTTCGAAAATGGATCGAACACAGCTTATCCGAATTATCACCAATTTGGTTAAAAATGCTACTCAAGCTATTCCTGAAATTCAAAACAACAAATCGATTATGGTTACAGTAAAACGAAAGAGTGACAATGTTGAAATTACTGTAAAAGATAATGGAGTAGGAATACAAAAACAAGATATTGATCGTGTTTTTGAACCAAAATTCACCACTAAGAACAGCGGAATGGGTCTTGGGCTCGGAATTATAAAAAACATCATCGAAAATTATAAAGGAACAATTACCTTTGAAACAGAATACGGAAAAGGAACCACTTTTACGGTTACATTACCAATTACAAATTCATAAAACAACAGTATCATGAACTACGAAAACATACTAATCTCAATTGAAGAGAAAATTGCAACAATTACGATTAACCGTCCAACTAAGCTTAATGCTTTGAACAAAAAGACAATTAATGATTTGCAGAAAGCTTTTAAACTATTAGCTAAAAACAATGATGTTCGTGTGATTGTTTTAACTGGAAGTGGCGAAAAAGCATTTGTAGCTGGAGCCGATATTTCAGAATTTGCTAATTATACTATCGAAGAAGGAACTGCTTTGGCTGCCGATGGTCAAGAAAAATTATTTGATTTTATCGAAAACCTTAAAAAACCAGTTATTGCTGCTATTAACGGTTTTGCTCTTGGTGGCGGATTAGAATTAGCAATGGCTTGTCATTTCAGAATTGCATCTGATAATGCAAAAATGGGATTACCTGAAGTTTCTCTAGGTCTTATACCAGGATATGGCGGAACACAGCGTTTACCTCAACTTATCGGTAAAGGTCGTGCAATGGAAATGATTATGACTGCAGGAATGCTTAACGCAGAAGAAGCAAAACAATATGGATTAGTTAATCACGTAGTCCCTCAAGCGGAACTAATCACTTATTGCAATGGTATTGCAGAAAAAATAATAAAGAATGCTCCAATTGCTATTTCTAAAGCTATAAAAGCTATAAATGCTAATTATAAAGATGGAAAAAACGGTTACGAGGTAGAAATAAAATCTTTCGGAAAATGCTTCGGAACTAAAGACTTCATCGAAGGAACTACTGCATTTTTAGAAAAAAGAAAAGCTGTTTTTACTGGGAAATAGGTTTCTTAACTGCAAAGAACGATAAGCTTTTATGCTTAGTTTGTAGAGAAAATTTAAGCAAAGCATCACGTACTTTACGAATAAATCCTAAACCACAAAAATAATATTAAAATAATATCATGTCTTACGAATCCATATTAAACGAATTTTGGCTAAAAGTAAAAAAAAGTATCCAGAGCGGAACTTTTGCTAAACTAACATTGGCCAAAACAATTGGTGATACTGAACTAAAGAACATATATATTCGCCTTGTCATAAACGAAGACGATACTACTTATGGTGTTTCTCTTACTGCACGTTATAAAACTGAAGAAATAGAAAGTTTCCACACACTTGACGAAGCATTTATTGTACTAGCTCCTTATATCAAAAATCCATTTCTAACCGCTTTATTGTTTACAACAGTCGCCGATATTACTTTTAAAGTGAACAAAAAAAATGTGGGAAGTATTATCGAACAAGCACCCACATTTAAAAATGCATCTCCTGTAATGCTGGAGATGATTGAGAAAGGTATTGTCTAAAAACAAATAGGAATATATTTTTTACCTAACAAAATGAATTAATAATTCAAACCAATAATTTTACTTAATGAAAACTACCGTAACATCTTTATTATTAATAGTCTCTCTTTTAATGAGTACTGTAACTTTTGCTCAAAGCACCATGAAAGAGTACAAAGCTGGACATACATTTAATGTAAGTTTACCAGATTACATGAAAAAAACTGTCGACTTAAACAACTCTGCAGCGATACAATATAAAAACGAAGTGAAAAATATTTACGGAATAGTCATTTTCGATATCAAAGAACAATTAGAACTTCTGAGTATGGATTACACTTCTATTACAGATTTTTATGAAGACTTCATCAAAGATTTCTTAAAAGATGAAGAAAAAAGAACGGTGTCAAATTTAAAATCAACAAAAAAAGGCGATATTAACTTTATAGAGTCTGATGCAAGCTATTTTGATAAAGAAATCAATAATAGTATTTACTACCATGTTGGGATTGTAGAAACCAAAACTGCTTATTATAAAGTCTTATCTTGGTCATCTTTAGAGGACAAAGACAAATACAAAGCTGATTTTCAAAAAATACTATACAGCATCAAAGAATAAAAAAGAGAGCCAAAGTTAATTGATAAACTTTGGCTCTCTTTTTTCTGAATCTTAAAAGCATTTATTTTTTATCGTTTACATAACTAAAAACATAATACAAATGCCTAAAACTGATATTAGAAACTAACTACTATTTAGCCCCTTCCCATTCAGCATAAAATTGAGAAAGGAATGTTTCCATAAAATAATGTCTTTCTGCGGCGATTTGTTTTCCAGTTTCTGTATTCATTTTATCTTTAAGCAACAATAATTTCTCATAAAAATGATTAATTGTTGGCGCGTTATTCTTTTTATATTCTTCTTTAGTCATATTGGTAATCGGAGCAATACTAGGATCGTAGATAGTTCTGTCCTTGAATCCTCCATAATGAAATGCCCTTGCAATCCCAATTGCACCAATTGCATCTAAACGATCTGCATCTTGTACGATATCCAATTCGATAGAGCTAAATTTTTTCTCAAAATTTCCTCCCTTGTATGATATGTTTTCGATAATCTTTACAACATGTGCTATATTCTCTTCGGATACATTCTCTGATTCCAGAAATAACCGTGCTGTCCTAGGCCCAATAGTCTCGTCTCCGTTATGAAACTTACTATCGGCGATATCATGCAACAAAGCCCCTAATTTCACCACTGTGACATCACAAGGAGTGTTTTTAGAAATTAAAAGTGCATTTTTATATACTCGTTCAATATGAAACCAATCATGCCCACCTTCGGCATCATTTAGCTTTTCTTTTACAAAAGCGATTGTTTTGCTTATTAAGTCCAAATTATTCATATTCATGTATTCAATTAATGCTTCTCTGCAAGACTAAAAATAGCACACAGATTATTCAGATTAAGCGGATTTAAAACAGATAGGTTAAATCTAAATCCTATTTTAAATAAAAATGTTGATTATTAAAGTCTTTAAAACACTAACAATCAACATAAATATTTATATTTTTTAAAGTTCTGTTTCAAAGTTGAAATTCAATTTAAAATTTTAACCCTAAACTTAGAAATCTTAAACTTAAAGTCTTGCTGGCTCTACCCATTTAAAGATATGTGATTCTTGAGGAATAATTAATCTTTCAGAAATTTTAGCCATTCTTCCTGGTAATTTCATCAAATAATCACGGGCTTTTTCAGCTTCATCTGTAAGACCACCGATTTTGTCAATCTCCCATTTTTCAATTAACTTCTGCATGATATCAACATAATCACTAGCTGTGTATACTCCTATACGCTGCGCGGAATCAGAGAATTGCTCAAAAGCAGAACTTATTTTTTGTCCAGATTCTCTCAAGAAGTGTGCAGGCATAACGATTTTTGCTTTCATCATATATTGAAAAGCAAGCATCATTTCGCTAGGATCTACTTGAAAAATACGCGTAACAAATTCGCTATATGCATGATGATGACGCATTTCGTCACCAGCAATCATTTTACACATTTTAGATAATTTGTTATCTCCATATTTCTTAGCCATTTGTGCCACTCTGTTATGTGAAACATAAGTTGCAAGCTCCTGAAAACTAGTATATACAAAGTTTTTGTATGGATCTGTTCCTGTTCCGATATCAAAACCATCATTGATTAAGTGTTGGGTAGTCATTTCTATCTCGCGCATGTTCACACGACCAGACAAATACAAATATTTGTTTAGTAAGTCACCATGACGATTTTCTTCACCTGTCCACTGTCTGAGCCATTTAGACCAACCGTTCCCACCATTTTCAACTTGATCAATACCTTCTACATCCATTAACCAAGATTCATAAGTAGGCAAAGCCTCTTCAGTGATAGTATCACCTACTAAAGTTACCCAAAAATCGTATGGTAAATCTTTGGCTATTTCGCGTAGTTCTTTTACTTCTTCAAAAAAAGTATCTTTTTCAGAATTGGGTAAAAAATCTGACGGCTGCCAAATCTTTTCAACCGGTATTAAATACTGTTCAACGAAACTGTCCACGTTTTTCTCTAAAAACTGCATTACTTCTAATCGAATGTTCTTTATAGACATTTTATATAATTTAAATTTTAACTCCTTCTACTACAGCCTTTTCCGACTTATTCATAATCGTTGCAAAATCATAATCTTTAACTGCTAACGGTTTATGAATGGTAAAGGTAAGGTGATTTCCTAAACCCACGGGAAAAAAGCCAAATTTTACCATTTTCCACGAGTTATTAATACTAACTGGTACAACATATGCAGATGGTGCATATTTGCATAATATTTTCAAACCGTTTTGTGCAAATTCTTTAGGTTTTCCGGTTTTACTGCGAGTGCCTTCGGGGAATATTACGGCAGCACGATTGTATTTTTCAATATATTCAGATAATCCTTTAATTGCAGGAATGGCTTGTTTAGAGTCTTTTCGGTCAATTAGGACTGAACCTCCATGACGTAAATTAAAAGATACACTTGGTATTCCTGAACCTAACTCTTTCTTACTTACAAATTTACAATGAAAACGACGTAAATACCAAATCATTGCCACAATATCATACATACTTTGATGATTTGAGACAAAAATAATAGGAACTCCTTTCGGAATTAACTCTCTATTCTCGAATTTATAAGTTGTACCGATAAGATTTGTACATTTTATCAAAAAGAAATTAAGATAATCTACACTTTTTTTATGCGCTTGATATCCAAAAACATTAAGACAAACCCATTGAATCGGATGGAAAATGGCTAAGCAAAATCCAAAACACAAATAATAAACAACGGATATAGGGTATGAAATTAGTTTTTGCATGCTTAAAAAATTAGGTGCAAAAGTAATAAATATATTTTTAGTGCTAATTAAATCGCAAATAATAATAGGTAAGTTGTTAAATTGTACCTTTGTGGCATAATTCACAGTATTTTCCTAAACTTAAAGATGAGCTTTACTTACCCAAAAAACGAACGCCTAAAAAGCAAAACAACAATTGGACTACTATTTTCTGAAGGTAAATCAGTTTCTAAATATCCGTTGCGATTAGTTTATTATTCTGGTGATATAAAGCAAGATGAGAAAATAAAAATGGGGGTTTCGGTATCCAAAAAATATTTCAAAAAAGCCGTTGATCGCAATTACTTCAAACGTGTTTTACGTGAAACCTACCGATTAAACAAGCACATTTTACTTGATAATTTGGACAAGCCCTATTCGTTTATGTTTTTTTATCAGACAAAAGACAAATTATCTTATAACGAAATCAACACCAAAACGGTTCAGTTGTTTGAAAAATTTTTACTTCAGATAAACCCAAGTCCTACTCCTGAGCCAAAAACAGATTTACAAAACGATACTATTCAATAACTTTTGACCTTGTAAATCGTGTTTCCCTCTAGACTCACGTTATTGTTGCTGAATTATTCTTATTTTAGTACTCTGAAATTTAAGATAAATCACAAACATGGTCACGTTTTTCAAAAAAAAAATTATAATCCCTATTGTTGCAGCTGCATTTTTATTCATTGGAACCAGTTTCAAGGATGACTTCTTTGAAATTGCAAAGCAAATAGAAATCTTCACAACTTTATTCAAAGCTGTTAATACCAATTATGTAGACGAAACCAATCCTGGTGATTTAATGGACAAAGCCATTAAGAGTATGTTGGGAAGTTTAGACCCTTATACTGTTTACTTTAATGAGCAAGATGTCATAAATTTTAAAATTAACAATACTGGAGAATACACAGGTATTGGAGCCTTGATTACTCGCAAAGCCGATCGATTAATTATAAAAGAACAGTATAAAGATTATCCTGCCGATAAAGCGGGACTTAAAGCTGGCGATGAAATCATTCAGATTGGTGATGTATTAATTGCTGATTTTAAAGACGATGCTTCACAATTGCTTAAAGGTGCTAAAAACACCAAAATTGCTATTAAGTATCTACGTCAGGGAAAAACAAATACTACTGATATTATTCTAAATGAAATTGATATTAAATCGGTTCCTTTCTTTGGAATGATAGATGCTAAAACTGGCTATATTGTTTTGGCTCATTTTAGCCGTAAAGCTTCTGCCGAAACTCAAAATGCATTAGAACAGCTTAAACGCGATGGCGCTACTCAGATTGTTTTGGATTTAAGAGGAAATCCTGGTGGTCTCCTAAATGAAGCGGTAAACATTTGCAATCTTTTTGTTCCGAAGAACGAAGTTATTGTAACTACTAAATCAAGAATCGAAAAGCATAACAATACCTATAAAACTACCAAAGAGCCAATAGATACTCAAATTCCATTAGCAATTTTAGTTAACGGAAGAAGTGCTTCGGCATCTGAGATTGTTTCGGGAGCATTACAAGATTTAGACCGTGCAGTTGTTCTTGGAAGCCGCAGTTTTGGAAAAGGTCTGGTACAACGTTCTGTTGATCTTACTTATGGAACTCAATTAAAAGTAACTATTTCTCGCTACTATACTCCTTCTGGACGTTGCATTCAGGCTCTAGACTATGCTCATAAAGACAAAAATGGTGTCGCTATAAAAACGGATGCTAAAAATTTTAATGCTTTTAAAACTAGAAAAGGAAGAACTGTTTATGATGGTGGTGGGGTTATGCCTGATATCGAATTAGACGAAACTAAATTGAGCGCTATTACCAATGCTTTATTGAAAAACGATGGTATTTTTGACTACGCAACAAGTTATTATTATAAAAATCCAAATCTTGGAACTCAAATTCCAACAATAACTGATTCTGATTATAGTAGCTTCAAACAGTTTTTAAAAACTAATAAAATTACTTTTGATACAGAAACGGAAGTCGCTTTAAAGAATACTTTAGCTGCTGCCAAAAAAGAAAAAATAGACGAAACGATTACTTCAGAATATCAGCAATTACTAAATGCTCTTGAAAAAAGCGAAACTACTTTGCTTGACAAGAACCAAAAAGAAATCAAGAATCTAATTCTAGAAGAGTTAATAAAAAGATACCAATATCAAGAAGGTTTGTATCAATACTATATTAAGAACAATTCGGAGATTAAAAAGGCCGTTGGAGTCTTGAACAATCAAACGGAATATAAATCTATCTTAAAGATGTAATTCAATAAAAATAGATTTTATAAAAAAATGCAAAAAGGAATGTTTTCTTTTTACATTTTTTTTTTGGAAGTACAAGTCTATACCTTAAAATTAATTTTCATCATTATAAAGTGAGCCAATTAACTACATCTTTAAATACTTCATCCCAATGATAGCTATCCTCTAAAGGATTTCCGTTAACATCAAATTCTTTCTTTTCATAATTATGGCTGTAGTTAGGATAAGCTTTGAGTTTTATATTACTTTTTGGTAATAAGAAAGGTAGTAAATCATTGTGTGCTGAACCTATATCGGCCGATCCATACACAACCAATATTGGATTTTTAAATTTTCGTAGGCTCTCATAACTCATGTGTTCGTTATAACTCAACCAGTTATTAAAATCTATATCATCCTTATACGTTATCTTACTTACTGGAATGTTTTTATAAACATCGATTAAATTATCAATTTCTAATTGAGAAGCTTCATCATTATTTGTTCCAAAGCCCTTAACTCTCTCACGCAAAATGCTTTCGGTTACTCTATTAAAAGGATCTGCCGACATACAAACTAGTTTTGCAATTTTTGTATTGCTCTCTGCTAGTTTACACGCTACTCTGTAACCTTCAGAATGTCCGATAACAAAGATGGAATCTTTTATGACCCTTTTATCATTATATAAATAGTTTATAACCGATTGTACCTGACTAACTCTGTATCCTAAATTATTGTTTTTTAAATACTCTAGAGGTACTTCTCCGTTTGCATCAAGATAACCGTTTGCATCTTTATCGTAACTGCCGATTAAAGGAATTCCTTTTCTTGCAATAATGATAAAATTAAATTTTTCAGAATACTCTTTAATACTAAACGGAATCAGAGAATTAGATACTTCTTGATTATAAAAAATTACTGGTAAAGGCAAGGAACCCTGAACAAATAAAACTGTTGGTTTTGGCACTTTAGATTCACTTTTAGACATCAAAAACACAATTGTATCCTTCTTTGTCTTTAGGGATATTTTATCAAACCCCGCTTTTTGCAAATGGAAATCTTCTCCACTTTGTGCATGCATAACAAAACACGAAAATGAAGCTATTATAAAATATCTAAACATGCTCATTTATCAAATTTAAATTGTTTCTATATTTTTACAGAAACAAATATATCCTATAAATATCATTTTTACTAATCGGCTATTTAATTTGAATGTTTGGACAAAGCCAAAAAATATTAGTAATTAACTTTTAATCATTTCAATATGCGGAATATCGTCTTCCAGATACATTTCGCTGGTTTGTATAAAACCATGGCTTTCGTAGAATTTTTTCAAATATAATTGCGCTCCAATTGTAATATCGGTTTTACCAAAATTGGTTTTAATTGCTGCAATTGCTTCTGTCATTAAATCATGTCCCCATTTTTTATCACGATAATCAGGACTTACAACAACTCTACCTATTGAAGCATTATCAAAACTAATTCCTGCATCAAAAAGTCGTGCATGTGCCACAATTTTACCTTCATACTCGCCCATTAGGTGCAATGCAAGTTTGTCCTTTCCATCAATATCTAAATAAACGCAGTTTTGTTCCACGACAAAAACTTCGCTTCTTAATTTTAGAGTATCATATAGTTCGTGAACAGTTAATGCCTCAAAAGGCTTTATTTTCCAAATTGGTTTCATTCGTAATAGTATAATCTGATTTTGTAATAAAGAATATTATCGGTTGTTAATTTTAACCGATTTGATAATGGCTTCCAACTCTAACATTGAATCTCGTTCTTCATGCGAAGGGGAATAACAAAATCCTTCAAGAACCAATATCCGATTATAGGCCTTATCAATAATTGCATAATTAATGAATGGTCCTGTCATGAAATCATTTCTTAAATCCCAAGTTCCTTTAGTTTCATAAGCTTTTTTTCCGTCAATACTAATTTTAGAAAAATAGGGTGCATAGGCTTCTTCGGTGATCATTCGGGTATTTGGTTCTCTGCCCTTAATATACCTTCCTACTGAATCTCGCATTCTGACAATATTACCCACAATATCGGAATTCTTGGTAATATTATTTATTGGAACTTGATATATAAGCAAACTAGTGCTCCCGCTTGCCATTTCTTTTTTTAGCCAAATAAAATTACGCTTGTGTAATACAAAATTATATCCCGTTGGAACATCTAGCTTTATGTGAAACTTATTATTAAGAATTGCAGGATCCAACAATGATTTGCTATTAATTCTCTGACATTCTGCAATTTCTGTTTCTCTGATAATTCGAATAATCTGTGGTGTATGAATTTCAAAGGCATTTATAATATCCGAAACTGATTTCCCTGATATTCGAAACACATTCTGTGGTGATGTGTAAACATTTTTTGTAATCTCGAATTTACTAACATTTGATTTTTTAACCACAATAATATTTCGCCCATCGGTCATAAAACCTTCTAATATTTTGGCTGGATATTGATTTATTGTAAATAATGGCTCTTCTTGGATGAGCCCAATTACTGGTGAAGCAAATTTATTTCGGATGCTGTCTCCTACTTCTCCATACCACAACTGATCGTCTATAATGATCGATATTGTGTTTATCTTACTGCTATTCTTGTGCTGATGTATCCTCTCATTCTTTTTAAGACATGAGAAAAACAAAAATGGGATTATAAGCAATAAAAAATGGGTTTTATTCATTTTTAATTTTTAGTTAAGTTCTGAAATAAAACCCAAATTTATATACATTTTTTGATTATCCGTTTATTTTGAGTTTCATTCCGGGTTTAATATCTCCGTTTTCAATATCATTCCATTTTTTAATATCCGAAATAGTTACTCCTGGATATTTTTTAGCGATGCTATACAACGAATCTCCTTTTTTAACATAATAATCAACTGCGTTGTTTTTTACAGTTGCTGTTTTTTTCTTGTAAGTATCAATATCATTTGATGCTATTATTATTTCTGGAGTTTCATCTGATTCTTCTGCTTTTGAATGAATTACTAGCTTTTTCATTGATGCTATCATATTCATGTTCTCTGCATTTAATCCATTCCATTCTTTTAAGTCTGATACCGAAACATTAAGCTTCTTTGCTATACTGCTTAAGTTATCTCCTGCTTGCACTACATAAAGTGAGGGCTGTGTTTCTTTGGTGTTTTTATCTTCAACACTAGCTATTGCTTCTTCTGTATGTTTTTTATCTACTGCTGGAGCTAATTTCACTTCGTTACTATCTTTATTGATAATTTTACTTACTGAAATAATTTTCAAATTTCTCCCCATAGCAATTGAATTACTCTTTAAGTTATTCCATTTCTTCAACTGTACTATTGAAACATTGTATTTGCTTGCTATTGCACCTAAATTATCTCCTGGACGAACTTTATAAAGTTGTGTTTTTGAAACAACTGCTTGTGTTGATTTAGGCGAGGTAGCTTTAGTAGTCGCAATTAATGTTTGAACTTGATTTACCTTTGGACTTGATTCATAATTAAGGTAAGCATATATCTTATCTTCATTAGAAACAAATACGGAAGCTTTTTCTTTTGGTAACCTTAAAAAATGTTCTTCATCTTGATAAAACGGAACTACATTGAGTTTATAAGACGGGTTTAGAAGTTGTAATTGTGCTTCGGGAATATCAAGCAAACTTGAGATTTGCTTAAATGTCATTTTTTCTTTAATCCGTATAGTATCTGTTTCAAAATGTTGTACTACAGCTCTATCTGGATTTATTCCGTGTTCATTGTGGTATTCATATAGATACATTGTTGCTAAAAAAGCTGGAACATATCCTTGTGTTTCTTTCGGTAGGTGATTACGAATCTCCCAATACGTTTGTTTCCCTCCTGATCGACGAATTGCTTTAGATACATTTCCTGGTCCTGAATTGTATGATGCTAGAACCAGTTCCCAATCACCAAAAATCTTGAACATCTTCGACATATAATTTGCTGCTGCTGCTGAGGCTTTTAAAGGATCACTACGTTCATCAATAAACGAATCTATTTTTAGATTGTACTGTTTACCTGTATGGTACATAAACTGCCAAAGTCCTGTTGCTCCCATTTTAGAAACTGCTTTAGGGTTTAAAGCAGATTCTACAACGGCTAAATATTTTATTTCTAAAGGAACATTTTGCTTAGCAAATGCTTCTTCGAACATCGGAAAATAATATTCTGATAAAGACATTAATCGAGAAAATGACTTTTTCCGATTTTTCAAGAATGACTTTATAATATTTTCCAACCCCTGATTATACTGAATATTAAAGGGTGATTTTTCATTCATTGCCTGAAGTCGTTGCTTTAACAACTCGGTTGGCAATTCATAATCAACCTTTGTGTCTGTATTTATTGTTTGGATATCTTTTGATATATCTTCGTAAATATCTAAACTCACTAACTCCTTCATCCAAAGACTATCTACGCGGCTTGCATAATCGTCTTTTACGAATGATTTTTTAACTGAATCTAAATATGAGATTTTAATTTCCGATTTTACAACGGTATTTGTTTGTGCAACTTCTTGTGCAAACAATCCCATTGTGGATAACAAGAGTACTGATAATGTGGTATTTTTTACAATCATAATGTATATTTCTACTGGCTATATTTCAAACAATTATAATGCCATTATTTGCAAACTTAATAACTACAGATTAAAATATTCTTTAAAAAGTGTTAAAAATGAGATAGTTAGTCTAAAATAGCTGCTATTCCAGGTAAAACTTTGCCTTCTAACATTTCTAACATTGCTCCTCCTCCAGTAGATACATAACTCATTTTATCTTCAAAACCAAATTGTTTTACAGCTGCTACTGAATCTCCCCCTCCTACTAGTGAGAAAGCTCCGTTTGCAGTTGATGCAGCGATATAATTTCCTAAAGCGATTGTTCCTTTGGCAAAAGATTCCATTTCAAAAACCCCCAATGGTCCATTCCATAAGATCGTTTTTGAATCCATGATTACTTTTTCAAAGTTTGCTAATGATTTAGGACCTGCATCTAGACCTTGCCATCCATCAGGAATTGCATATACATCAACTACTTGTGTATTTGCTGTATTTGAGAAATCATCAGCAGCAATAACATCAACTGGAATATGAATTTGAACTCCTTTTTCTTTAGCTAATCTCAAAATTTCAAGTGCTAATTCTAATTTGTCATCTTCACAAATAGAATTTCCAACTTTACCACCTTGCGCTTTAATGAAGGTAAATGTCATTCCTCCTCCAATAATCATATGGTCTACTTTGTCTAAAATATTTTCAATAACCGTAATTTTCGAAGAAACTTTAGATCCTCCTAGAACTGCTGTAACTGGTTTTTCACTGTTTTTAAGTACTTTATTTAAGCTTTCTATCTCTTTAGCCAATAACGTACCGAAACATTTTTCGTTAGGGAAAAATTGAGCAATTATTGTAGTTGAAGCATGTGCTCTATGTGCTGTTCCGAACGCATCGTTTACATAGATATCTCCTAGTGATGCTAATTCTTTTGCAAAGGCAACATCTCCTGCTTCTTCTTCGGCATGAAAACGTAAATTTTCAAGTAATAATACTTCGCCTGGTTTTAAATTTGCTGCTGCATCTTTGGCTATTTCTCCAACACAATTTGTCGCAAACTGTACTGGTACTCCTAAGATATCTGATGCTGTTTTTAAAATATGTTTTAAAGAGTATTTTTCTTCAACTCCTTTTGGTCTTCCTAGGTGTGACATTAAAATCACGCTTCCTCCTTGTGCTAAAATTGCATCAATTGTAGGCTTTGCTGCTTCTATGCGAGTTGCATCTGTTACATTAAAATTTTCATCTAATGGTACATTGAAATCAACACGGATTATTGCTTTTTTATTCTTAAAATTAAAATCTTTTAAAGTTTTCATTGAAGGTAAGTTTTTTAGTTTTTTTGAAAGAATAACAAATATAGAACTTTTAACTTAGTAATAAATTCGATAAAAATAAAAAACGCGGGTTTATATAAACGAAAACGTTGTAATTCGATAATTATTTTAAATAAAACACAAATCTTTAAAAACAGCTAAATTAATTATTAATCATGAACTGGATTTTGTGTACATGGGCAATTACTAATTGCTTGAAGGAAATCGAATCCTATGGTTACGACATGCGTTCCTGAATTATACGCTCCGATACGATTAAGTGATGCTTGGTAGGAATATCCAAAATAAAAATCTGACTTCTTGAAACCTGCCATTGGACCAACCATTAAGGGCTGAAAGAGCTGATCGTTCAAGAATCGATATGAAACTCCTAACCAGTAGTAATCTTCGTAACGGTTGTATTGTCTGAATTTAAAATTGAAATCGGTACTTGAACGCTGATCACTAGCAAATATTTGGTAGTAAACTGATGGTTCGAACTCGATTCGGTTGTTTTCGGCTCCTTTAAAAACGTAACCTGTATATACTTGATAATTTCGAAGTAAATTAGGTTCTATTCCATCAAATCTATCTATTTCCTTATTCAGGATATTACTTGCATTCAGGCTTAAATAGAACGATTTATTACGGTATAAAACACCTACATCAAAGTTGTTATTAGATATAAATCGATTGTCGGTAATACTTGGATCTGGAAGTGGGTTTTCGTATGTTGGTGTGAACTCGTTTATATTAATTTTAAAATTATTGATATTATACGAAATACCGAATGACAGGTATTGTTTTGAATAATAATCAAGAATCAAGTGATGTGCAAATGATATTTTGGCTCCTGTTTGTCTTGTGTAACCATTTTTATCATTATAAAGCGAGATTCCTATTCCTGAACGATCCAAAATTCTGAAATCAGCATAAAGCGATTGGTTCTCTGGTGCGTCTTTGATACCTACCCATTGTGTTAAACCATTGGCTCGTATTCTTAAGTTATCACCAATACCTGCAAATGTTGAAGAAACTACAAATGGATTATCGGCTAGGTATTGTGTAAAAACTGGCAAATTTAACTCCTGGCTGTAACCTGATGTTACAGCCATAAGTAGAAATGATATGATTATTTTTTTCATTGTGTTTTTAATTTTAGATAACATAATTACTTTGTTATTAGTTACCTGTATAGGGTGAAATGTCCAACAAACTCTCTGTCATCTTTATTGTCATTGAGTTTCAATACATACCAGTAATCACCAGACGGCAATTCGGCACCATTGTATCTTCCATCCCATTTTTGACCCAACTTGTACTTACAAATTACACGACCGTATCTATCAAAGATGTCGAATGTTAAATCTTTATAATTTACTGTACATCCTGGCGCCCAAGTATCGTTTATGCCATCTCCATTTGGGGTAAAGTGATTTGGAATACATACATCGATATATTCGAAATATCTTGTAGCTGTTGCTGTACATCCATTTTTATCTGTTACAGTAACGGTGTATGTTCCTGATTTGTAAATAATGAATTTATTAACTGATCCATAAGATTCTCCATCTAATGTGTATTTGTAATCTCCTCCTCCACCTGTGGCTGTGGCAACAATTTCATTTAATCCGCCATCTGCTAATGTTAATGTTAACGGTTGAAGGACTTCAATAATAAATGGTGATGTTTTTTGCTCACAACCATTTGTATGTCTTGCAGTAACGGTGTGTTTACCCGGAGCAACATTTTCGAATATGTTACTTTGTTGATATGTTGTACTACCATCTAACGCATAATCAATATCTGATGGATTGGTATTTGTTGCATCAATTGTAATTGTTACAAAATTTGCTCCTAAATTATTCACACAATCTGTATTAACCTTAGCTGTAGGCAAAAGCTTAACTGAATCTGGTGTTACAATTTCAAGTTCTGCTGTACAATCATTAGCATCTAAAACATAAACAATATGTGTACCTCCCACTAAGTTAGAGAACGTATGATCTGCTGTTGTTAGCTGTTCATATGTACCATTTCTATCATCTAGGGTTACTCTGTAAGGAGCTGTCCCTCCTACAATTTCGATACTAAATGCTCCATCTTTATCTCCATCACAGAATTCTGGCAATATACTATTTGGTACTAAAGTAAGATCTAGGATATCTGGTTGTTTAATTTCCACTTTTTCAATTAGGAATTCACATCCGTTTTCGTCCTGAATTAATATATCATAGAATCCCGGTTCTAAATCATCAAAAACATTTGATTCAAAGAATTGTCTGAAATCTGGTGAAATTGCATATCTCAACACTCCTGTACCACCTTCTGCTATAACTGTAATTTTTCCGTTGTCTGATCCATTACATGTTAAATCTGTAGGAACCGCCTTTGCTGTTATACTTATTAGTGGTTCTGTAATTGAAACTGGTAATGAAATAGTACTACAATCATCACTAACTACTTTTACAAAATAATCTCCTTGTGCAAGGTTATCAAATCGACCTGGTTTATTTTGCGTTGGTAGTGGTGAAATTTCAACTTTATTTGCATCTAACAAAGTATAAACATAATTACCTAAACCTCCTGTTGCGGCTGCATATATACTACCTGTACTTGATCCTTTACAATGGATATCGTAATCGACAACACTAGAGAAATCTAGTTTTGGAACAGGTGAAAAATCAATTGCAGTAGCATAGCTAATACAACCTAATGCGTCTTGTACAAAATATTTATATGTAGTAGCTACTGTTGTAGCTGGCAATACAATAGTTGTTGAAGAGCTATTAAGAGGGAAAGAGATAGGGAAATTAACTCCATCTGTACCATATTTGTACGGCCCTGTACCTCCTGTTGCTGTAAGTGTAACCTCAGGTAATCTAAAACAGCCTTCGTCAGTCTTAATCCCTAAAGATGCTTTAACGATTGGCGGCTCATTGATTACAATTGTATTAGTAGAATTACCTGTACACTTCCAATCATCGGTAACAACAACCATATAACTTCCTGCTTTTAATCCTGTAAACACTTTAGATTCTTGTGGGCCATTTTTAGTTACCACTCCATCGGGATATGTTGTAACTAACGTGTATAAATACTTACCTGAGCCTCCAGTAATTGTATTTACTGTAATAGTTGCGCCATTATCTCCAAAACAATTTAACATTGTTTTGTCTGAGCTAATTGTTACTGCAATTGGCGTTGGAATTTTTAATTCTAATGTTTTAGCAACTTCACATTTGCTGTCTTTTACTTTTACGACATAATCTCCTGCTATTAAATTTATAAACGTTGAATTAGTTGACCAAGACCAAGGACCTACTGCTACACCAGGTGCTCCTTTTAATTCTAATTGGTATTCGTATCCACCTGGCCATCCACCTGTTGCAGAAGCTACAATTTTTCCATCATTGTTTCCTGCTACACAAGTAATTTCTGAATGTTGTACATCAAGTTCTAATGGCGTCAATGGTCCTGAAATAGTGAATTTTGCCTCTACTGGACAGAAAGGCGAATCTTTTAATGTAGCTACTATTGTATATAAACCAGCTTTTAGATTATCAATTGTAAGTGGCCCTAGATTTGGACTTGTACCGGTTATAGGAACTAAAAGTACTGGGCTAGTAATTACATAATCAAATCCATTAGGAAGAACAGAAGGTGTCCCTTTTGTATCTACTAAAGTGAAATCAATTTTCCCGTTTGCTGCATCATAACAGGTAATGCTATTAACATTACTTGCTACTAGCTTAAACGTATTTGGTTCGTACACTCTATGAGGTCTTTGCAAGCTACAATTTGTATCAAGATTTTCGACAATAATCATGTATTCTCCTACTGATAGTTTATTAAATAAACCTGTTCTATTCTTTTCTAGGACGACTTTATTAGCATCTTGGAGAGTATACTCTAAAGTTGGTAGTATTCCTGTAGAAGTTGCTGTAACTTTTATGTTCTCACCATCATTACTACATGTAATACCGTCAACAACAGTTATAACAACATCATCGATATTTATAAATGGTTTAATCTCTGCGGTAGCATCCATTGAACAACTATTACCATCTGAAACTTCTATAATATAAGAACCTCCTGCTGGATTAGTCTCTGTATATGTATTATCTACTCCTGACTGAACAATTCTATCAGGTGTTCCTTTTTTGGTAAATACATATTTATATTTACCTAACATTGGTATTCCTCCTTTTACATTTACTTCTATCGTAGCAGATTTTGAAGTGTTTTCACCATCATTACAAGCAAATTCTGTAATACTTGGAGTGTCAATAATTATAAGGTCTGGCTGTATAACTTCTGTTGTTGCTAAACCTTGACAATTTCTACCTGACATAACTGATATGGTATATTTACCTGCTGGTAAATTACTGAATGTAGGTTCTTTTTGTTCTGGTCTATCAACAGGATTACCTTTATAATCAGCACCTGATAAAGTAAATTTATAATCAGGATTATTATTACTTGCATCTAGTACAACTGTTATAGTACCATCAATTCCATCAAAACAAGTAACTGGAGTTGGTGTTAAATCTGCATCTACAATAGTAACAACTGCTGCTGTAGGGACTACAACTGGAATAGACTTAATACACAATGTCACCTTATCTCTTACATAAAATGTATAGCTACCCGGACCATACCCATACCCTTTAAATAAAGGATCATCGGTATATGTTATGTCATCTTTACTATACTCATAATTAAGACCTCCTGAGCCTCCTAAACCTGTTAAAGTTATTTCTCCATCACCTCCATTACAAGTTGGATAAGTTGTAATTTCTGCAGATAATCCTAATGGATCTAAAACTGTAAATGCTGCAAGAGCTTCAGTAACACAACCGTTAGCGTCTTGTACATATACAGGATATGTTCCTGGTGATTTTACAATTAATTGATTGTTTAATGTAAAAGTTTCTTCAACATTAGTTAAACTGTATTTCAAAGGCTTAACACCATCAGCAGTAACAGTAATAACATATTCTTCATTTGTCAAGAGATCGAAACACTGAGTTGCAACTTTAGCCTTAATATCAAATGGAACAAGATCCAATTTAATCGTTTCTGTTCGAACATCATAACAACCATTACTGTCTTTTACATATACATCCCACTCGTCAAAAGGAGCAGTAGTGTGCATAGTAGGTATTGTTTTAGTATAGTCTGTAGAAGAAAATACTACATCGGCATAAGCAGTTCCTTTAACTGCAAATCCATAAGTATACGCTTGGGTTCCACCAGTAATAGAAGCCACATCAATCGTAAGTACTGCTCCTGCAGTATTACAATTTTGGTTAACATTACTAATTATACCTAATTTCAATACTTCTGGCTCAGTAATAATAACAACATCAGAAGTCACATCACAGTATGGGAATTCCATTTCTTTAACTAGAACTGTATAATCAGTACCTGCTTTTAGTAGATGAGGAAGTACAAAAGGATTAGCATCAGCTGTTTTACGTGTTCCACTAAAACCTGTAATAGCAACTCCTCCTTCAAGAATTTGATACTGATATTCTCCAGTATAACCAGAAATAGTAATAGAAATTTGTCCTGTACTCTCTCCAAAACATCCTACTTTAGTAGCTACATTAGCTACCAGTTCAATTTTATCGAATTCTGGAATTGTTTTTGCTCCAGACATTATACTACAACCCGTATTATTATCGAAAATTTCGAATTTATAAGAGCTACCCACTTTTAATGCATCATAAGTAAATGTATTGCCATTACCTGGAACTGTTATAAATCCTGGCAATCCTGTTATATCATTTCCATCTTCATACACTTTATATGTAAATGCGTTTGGAGCACTTGTTCCTCCTTTTATAGTAACATTAATTTCTTGCTTTTTATTATTACAATCCATATCTGCACCGAAAGTCACATCTGGCGCGGTTAATTTAGGGAATGGAGCGATTGGAATCGTTACATCATCGATACAACCGTTTTCATCCTGAACGTAATATGTTATATTTTGAGTCGTTTCATTGTCATCAACATCAAATGTATTTGTTGTAACCCAATTTGTTCCATTATTACTATAAAGATAATCTGCAATTGCTCCTGTACCTTTTCCTCCGGCACCTGTAACAGTAACAGTTGTTGCTTTAGGAGTATTTCCTGTAGAACACTTAAAGGCATCTGCTTTTGCACTAGCAACAACCTCAACAGGTATACCAATAGTAACTCTTATTGTTTCTTCACAACCTCTTTCAGATTTTACTGTAACATCATAATCACCTGAAAATAATCCATCAAAGTAACCATGTGAGTTAGTTTTAACTCCTGTTAATGGGGCAATAGGCGTAAGTATATAGGTATACTCTGGGTTATTATTAGTTGTTGGTAAATTAACTTTAATTGTACCATTACTAATGTTTCCTTGCGCTGGTTGCCCTGCTGGAGTCATACAATTAGGTAATGTTACATCAATATCACCTATTGCTAATACTACTTTTGTAGGAGCCTCAAGATTAACATTTACAGTTTTTTTACAAAGGGTACTTAAATCCTCAACAGTAACAGTATAACTTCCTGCAGCTTGATTTAAGAAAACACCATTGTTATCCTGTACTATATCGGCAGGAATAGGAATAACTACTGTATTGTTTTTTAAAGTATATCTAAAATTGTTTAAAGTGGTATTACCTCCTAAAACTTCTGCGGTAATAGTACCGTTTGCAATTTCACAAACAGGATCAAGAGTAAATTTAGCTTTAAGGTCTAACGGTTTAAAAATTTCTAATTCCACTTCGTTGCTTGTACAACCATTCAAGTCTTTAACCTTTATTTTGTATTTTCCTGAAGCCAAATCAGATATTGTAAATGCTGGTAGTGTTGTAATAGCAACATCATTACCTCCATTTAAAGTATATGTATACGGTCCTACACCAAGCGTAGTTATATTTACATTGATAGCAAAATCACCTTCAGTAGCCGAACAGAAAGCTGGATCTATAACAGCTGAAATTATTGGTTCTGGGTCTTTAACAACCGTTACTGCTTTAACCGCAATACAACCATAAGCATCACGAACATAAACCAAATAATTACCTGCGTCTACTTTAAAAGTGCTTGATGAATGTGTACCAATCACAAAAGACGCTGCCGTTGGTCTAGTATCCTCTATACCTTCACCTATCGGTAAATTATCAACAACGATTTGATACAAGTATGGAACCGCTGCAGAAGCTGGAATTGCTGGCGAAGTTGGTGTTGCTGGTACAGCTACAACAGCTGGAAAAGTAGTTCCTCCATTTGGAAAAGCATCAATTACTCCTTTCAATGGATTACAGTTAGCATTATTAATTGGCTTAGCATCTAATACTAAAGCTGTAGTTGAACCTGTAATATTAAATGGAAGTGTAGTTATACTACAACCTTTTTTATTAGGCGTAACTGACTTATCAATTTCAGTAACCAAAACATAATAGTTTCCGAATGGGAGAACTCCAAAATTGTTTATATCTAATGAAACTGGCGGAATAGCAACACCTGGTACTACTCCAGATTGTACCGGTCCTACTGGTGCTTGCGTTAGTTCATTAAAAATTTGATATTCTACATCCGTTGGTACTAGATATTTGCTATAAACTTTAAACGACACATTACCATTGTCTGCATTCAGACAAGTAATATTGTTGGCTTGTAATTTATCTATTTCTAATTTAGAATTTGTTGGAATAGCAAATTCTGACGTTTCATAATAATAACATCCTGTTCCTGTACCACCATGAGCAGCATTACTATCATATACAATAAAAGTATACTTAACACCTGGTGTTAAATTATTGAAAGTTGCTTGTTTGCTTCCAACAGGAAGGGCATCTTCAGGCAACCAACCAACAGCCCCCATAGGAGTAGGAAAGTTAGGCGTTGTACCATCGTAAATAGCAAAATAAAATGGTCCGTTTCCTGTAATTGTAGATCCATCTGCTGCTTTACCTACAGCTACAATTGCAGAACCACCTGTAGAACAATCTGCAACTGGTGGAGTTACTGTTATTTCTAAATCTTTTGGCGGTGAAGCCACTAGTATATTTTTTATAATTTTAGAACAATTATTTGCATCTGTTACAATAACCTCATAATAACCAAAATCTACTACTTTAAAAACTTGTAATGTCCCTGTTTGATTCGTAAATGTTTGATCATAATTAACATTTAGTCCTTTTACATTATAAGTATAGTTTTTTGTTCCTCCTGTTACTGAAGTAATTGTAATCGAACCCAATGATTCACCATTAACTGTGTTACAAGTTATAGGCTGAACATCATAAACTACCGTAATAGGCGTAGGTTCTTTAATTTCAACATTTGACTCTGTAGAAAAACAAGATTTAGCATCTGTCACTTTTACAGTATAAAAACCTGCTGGAAGTCCCGTAGTTTGTTCATAATAAGGTGTACTAGTTGTTGTATTGTACACATCGATTACATAAGGTCCTACTCCAAAACCAGTGTCTATAGTTACAGTTATTGAACCTGTAGCTTCGCCATTACATAAAATAGTTGAATTGGCTACCGCAGTAAATTTTGGATCTGTTTTTGGTTTTACAATAACTGTTGATGTAGTTGTACAACCTGTATTATCTTTTATTACAAATACATATTTTGTATCTGTAGTAGCTGTTGTAGCTGTAGCATCTGTATAAGAAAACTTATTTCCTGTTATTGATTTAACAATAGGATCTGCAACTCCATTTACAGTTACGGTGTAAGTATAAGGTGCTGTACCTTCAAATACTTCTCCTTTAATAACTATGTCAGGATCAGTAGTACAATCGACACCTTTATCCAACTTTACAGTTGCTGTTAGCTCTTTAGCAATATGTTGTGATGTTAATACTAATGTACACCCTGTCACTTTGTCTCTGACCGTTACAACATAATCTCCTGGTTCTAAATTAGGAAAAGTTCCTGAAGGCTGATAAACCCCATGATCAAGTTTATACTCGTATGTTAGCGATGGTACTTTAGGCGTAACAACTATTGTTGCTTTATTAGTTTTATCATAGCATAAATCTGATATCAACAAATCTATTTTAGCATCTGGTTTAACTTTATCTGCCAAAGTAAATTTTTCTGATACTTCACAACCATTAAGGTCTTTTACTGTTACCGTATAATCCCCTTTTTGTGTTAAATTACCAAAACTATTTATTGATTGTGGACCGACTACCGTTAAATCAGGTTGTATAAGAGAATATTTATTACTTCCCCATCCTCCTTTTGTAGTAACTACTACTTTACCATCAACTATACAAGTCATAGCTGTTACTGTCAATAATGTTATTTCTAATTTTTCAGCCGGAGCTAAAATTTCGACAGTTTTAGAAAATGGACAATTTGTATCGAGATCAGTTATCGTTAATGTATGATTACCTGCTCCTAAATTAGTTGCAACTGCAACAATCGTTGTAGATCCTGTAGTAGGTGTTGTACCTGTTACTGCTGTTCCTCCATCAATATTGTATGAATAACGAACATTATTACCTAAGTCTGTGATAGTAAATTTTGCAGAACCATCTGTACTTCCTAAACAAGAAATATTATTTACTACTTCACCTTTTATTACTATTGGTATTAATGCTTTAATCTCATGATCCACTGAGAAAGTACATTTATTAGCATCTCTTACAGTAAATGTATATGTACCTGAAGCTAGTTTATCGAATTCCAAACCAAGTTGATAAGGTGTTGCTAATGCTGCCGGTGCAGTTATCGCGTATTCTAACGTTCCTGTTCCTCCTGATACACTTTTAATAGTAACTTTTACTAAATTAGTTGTACACTTAAGATCATCATTTGTAACGACCATGGCTGTAGGCGGGTCTAAATCTGCAATAATTCCTACACCTTTAGTTACTGAACATCCTTTACTATCCGTAATTGTAACTGAATAATCTCCAGCTACTGTTAAATCTTTAAATATACCTGTATTATTTGTTGCCACCACAGTAGTAGTTACCCCTTTAGTAATACTCAATACATAAGTATAAGTAGTACTATTCCCTCCTGTTGCTGAAGCTGTAATTACAGCTTTGGCTTCACAAGTATAAGGTGTTATAGAAACTGAAGGTGTTATTACATCTGGTTCTGTTAACGTGATGTCTTTTACAGCTGAAACACAGCCTTTACTATCCATAACCTGATATGAATACTTAACTCCTGCTTTTAAACCTGTATAAATAGTTTTATCAGTAAATCCACTTGAATCAAAATTATACTTGTATCCACCAGATCCCAACGAACCTAACAACGTTACCGAACCATTACTCTCCCCATTACATTTTGGGTTTGTTGGTGTTGCCGTAACTTCTGGATCAGTAATTGCGGCTACATTACCCTCTGCTGTTGTTGTACATTTATTTTTATCGGTAATCTCAAAAGTATATTTACCTGCAATAGTAGTATTATAAGTAAATTTTGGACCTGCTATAGTTCCTACACTAGCGTATACTTCGGTACCTGTATTATCTTTAACTTTATAACTAAATGGAGTTGTACCACCATTAATTGTTACTTCAATCTTAGCTTCTTTTGGAGCAATACAAGTTAATGAACTAGTCGTAAGCGCATCTGCAGTAAGCTTAGGATTAATTGTTTGGCTTATAACTGTAGCCTCACAGCCATAAGAATCAGTTATTACAAATGTGTAATCTCCTGTTGCTTTTGTCTCATAAGTAAATGAAGTTGCAGATACTGGAATAGGAATTTTTGAACCTAATCCTCCTGTATTATATTTAACCTGATAGTAATATGGAGCTACTCCATCGGTAATATTAACCGTTATTGTTGCTGTTTTTCCGTCAAAACATAAACCTGTATTAACTTCAATTTCAGCTTTTGGAGCTACTGGTTTATCAATAACCAAAGGCGTGTCTTTATCATCTAGACAACCATTCTTATCTTTACCTGAAACAGTATACGTTCCCGGCAGAATATTTGTTAATATCCCGTTAGTTGGAAAAACAACTATATTTGGTGGTGTTGCTGAATCTATAAGTGTAAATATATATTCTGGCGTACCTCCTTTTGCACTTGCAGTAACTGTAGCACCTACAGAACACTTAGCAGCAGTAGCTATAGCATCAACCTCAAACGCGGGTGGTGAATTAATTACTGCATCAATAGTAAAATTACATCCTACTGAATCCTTATCATAACGAATTTCAACAGTGACTGGGCCTTTACCTAAACCTTCAACGATGGTTTCTTCTAATTTAGAGTTTATCCAAGTAACTTTTCCATCAATAGAATAATCAAATCCATTAGTAATATTAAAATTAGATGCGATTATGGTTAAGCTTCCATCTTTACTTCCGTTACATTTTGTATCAATAACATTTTTAACCTCAGCTGTAAATTTTTTATTAGGATCAACAACTACTTTAAAATCTTTGGTTGACAAACATGATTTTGGTAATTGATAAACAAATATATCGTCGATTGCCAAATCATTTCCATCCTCAATAATACTGTTTGATCTAATTACAAAATCCAATGAAGTATTATTTCCAGGGTTAATAGATAATTTATCTAATAAATTCCAAGATTCATTCTGAATAATGTCGGCAGTATTAACAGATGCTCCTGGTACTAAAACTCCGTTCTTATGCAACTCAATCGTAAGATTTGGCGCAGGTTTATTCCCTATACGCATTAAATTCAATGCATATAATTGTATTTTAATATCTTGTCCAGGAATGATATCTTTAATGGGCTTACTATACAGTATTCCACCTTTACCAATAGCCCCTCCAATATTTACTGCCAAATATCTTCCTAAAGGGTTTGGTTTTGCATTTGCAGCTGTGGTATGATCTTTAGGGATTACCCAACCAAAATCATCATAATGCTGTTGAAGAATTCCTTTCGTTACAACATATTCACCATCATTTAAAAGTATTGGCATCCAAGGATTACCTACATTACAATCAATAACATTATCCTGTTTTTCCCAACAATAAGATGGATCTATTCCAGGAGATTTAGCATCAGCACCTGTACCAAAATCTTCTTTTAATAAACTACTAAATGTTGGTACTGAAACTAGTTTATATCTTACAGATATTACATGATAACCACCCGGAAACAAATTTGATGCTGGTACATTTACAAAAACATTTGGCGGGTTGTTTTGATTAACATTACCATTAAGTAAATATTCATATTCATAATTAGCACCTCCGGCATTTGTAACTGTAACTTTAGTGTTAGCAGTTCCGTCACAATTAAAGGTTGGAGTTGAAACCTCAATCGTCGGATCAGCAGGTTTTTCTTCCAGAATAATTCCTTCCATTGGGTAAGGGCAACCTGGTGCTGGTGAACTGTCTTTGATATAAAAAGTATAAGGTGTAGCTCTTGGATCTATATAGGCTTCGTTTGAATCTTGCCAAGTATTACCTTCATCAAAACTATATTTATATGGCGGAATCCCTCCTTGAGCATTTGTAATCCTAACTTTACCTTGCTTTTCATTTCCAGGTAATCCACAGCCTGACAACTCGGCAACTCCTGCAGAAGCTGTAACTTGTGATGTAGGTGCTGCTATTGTAATAAGTTTAGATTCATCAAAACAATCTACTTGGTCATAAGTGTATTTTACTACAACATCATAATCACCTGCTTCTAAATTTTTGATTGGAGAAATTGTACTAAATGGTCCTGCAAGACCATTAATACTATACGATACCGTATAACCTGAAATAGCAGGAGTTAAAGTAAAAGAAATTTCACCATCTTTATTTCCATAACAATTAATGTTTTTCTGATCAATTTTAACAGTTGGTCTAATAATACTTGGAACTGTTATGGTAGGAATTGTAACACTACATCCTCCATCATCAGTAACAACTATACTATAATCTCCAGCTTTGTTTATACGAATAACTGGATCGGTTAAAGGAGTTTTTGCTCCATTAACATAATAATAATAATATGGCGGAACTCCTGCAACGGGTTTACCTCCTGTTGCTACTACAGTAATTTCACCTTCCTCACAAGTAAGGTGCTTTGTAATAGTAGCTGTAGCTGATAATTTGTAATCCTTTATAATAACTTCTTTTACTTCCTTACAGCCATCTTTTGTTGTAATTTCTACATTATATGTCCCTGGAGCAATCCCTTCAAAAAGATGGTAATTTTTAGGTTCAGCAACTTGTCCTGAATTCCCCTTTACTTCTCCTGTTACTTTATCAGTAACTATAAATTTATACCAACCGTTTACACCATTAGCTGTCGCTTTGATCGTTCCAGTTTCTCCATTACAATATGGATCTGTTGTTTCTATATTTGTTGTAAAAGTTAATTTAGAAATTGTTACATCAGCAGTATAGATACACTTTGCAAATGTATTATCTACAGCTTTTGTTCTAATGTGAACTAAATATCTTCCTTCTGGAACATTATCAAAAACATTTGAAGCTTGATAAGGCTGTACTCCATCTAAGCTGTACTCATAACCATATCCATCATTTGGTTTTGGATTTGTAATTGTAATACTTCCTTTGGTATCACAAACAATATCTTCCTTAATAAAAGTAGGATCTAGAACGCTTTGTGTCACATTAAAATAATACATATTAACACACGTATTATTATAAGTAACAACAAGTCTAAACGTGCCTGCTTTATTTACTGTATATGTTGGTCCAACTCCTATCTCTGTCCAATTTTTAGCAACTACATCTGGACAACTAGCATCTAAAATAGGCGGTCGTGCATCCTTTGTCTCTTGCCAAACGATACTTGAAGCTCCTGTAATTTTAGTGTCAATAAATTTAGTTGCTGTTTTACCACATAAAAAAATCTTAGGAAATGGCTTTCCATCATTAATACATGGATAAGGCAATTTAGGATTTGCTGTAGAGCTTGGATCAATATTGTCCGCATACTCATTAATAGGGTTATCATTAATGTTAACGACATAATCTTTAACAATAAATTTTTGTTGTATTCCTAAACATGGTGGTGTTGCAGTTGTAACCACTGTATAAGTACCTGGTTTGGTAACTGTAACTTCTTGGTTATTTCCTCCAAAGACAACTCCGTTTGGATCTTTCCATACATAGGTCTGATAACCTCCTCCAGCTTTTAATTTAACAGTACCACACAAAAATAATGTTTGCTCAAATTTACATTTGTCTAAACCTATAAGAAAATTTGTTGCTGTAGGTTCACCAACATTACATCCTTCATCTGAAGCAAGACTTCCCTCTACAAAAAGAGCTGGATTAACAATTCCATTATATTTTGAAATAGCAGTATTCTTAATTGCATTTGAGCAAGCATCTGTTAAAGATTCACAATCTTTAATAGTCTTTACTCTAAATTTTATAGTATATATTCCTCCTTTTGCTATAACTAAATCTGGGCTAATGTTAAATACTATTGTTCTTGTTGCCTTATTATAAGAAGCAACTGTTACCCCTGCAGGCAAGGGTAAAATATCCTTTGTCTCATCAAAAATAATATTGTTAGGTAGGATATCTGTTATGGTAAAATTTACAGCATCATCATTTCCTTTATTTTGAAATCCTATTTCATATCTTAATTCTTTATCTATCCCAATATCCTTATTACCTGCGTCATAGTCATTCCCATTATTATCTTTTCCTATTACCTTTTTAACAAGAACAATTCTTGGAGCAATAATTTCTACTGCAAAAGCATTAAAATAATAAAAATAGACATCCTGAGTACTCCCTAAACTTATTACTGCTGAGGTATCTCCATTTTTTATTATCGAACCTCCTGGAAATTCCTTAGTTGGTGGGTTATTTTCTTCAAACACTCCAGCATCAAATCCTAATGTATTGGCACTATTAGGCTTTCTATTATTAAGAACTGTTCCTAACGAAGTAACAGAACTGTTAAAGAAATTATCTTTTGTTTCACTAACCCATACCCAATTTTGACCATTCCATACCCAACCAGGATCTCCCAACTCCAATGGTCTTTCTTGTGGTATCGATTTCTCTCCATTAATCGCTAAGAAATCTCCTTGAATATCCGCATCCCCTTCTATTGCCGAAAAAGCAAATTTTGCTTTTACTCGCCCAACTGGAATTGTAGTAAATCCAGAGACATTTATATCTAAATTATGGTTTTTATCAATAGCGCTAAATCCATCAAATGACGTAATCGCTTTTTCTGGTAAAGTTGCATTTTCATATACAAAGAAAAGTGACCATCCTGCTGATAAACCAGTGTTTAAACCGTTTTCCTTATTAGATCCTTCTGCAGTAGAAACATTAGCTACTGAATAAGATCCTGTTGGATTTGGTAGTGGTGTTGCTTTGGTAAAATAATCGGTTACATTAGCATAACTTGCATAAGGTAAACTAGAACCAACTTTATTATTTTTAGCATCATAAATAACTGTTCCCACTATATCTATATAGCTCCCACCAGGCATTTTAAATTTCACCTTATCAATTGGGTCGGTACCTCTGGTAACTGCACTCCAGTATAATCCAACATATACAATTTTGGAACAAGTCGGATTAGGCAGGTCTAATTTTGCACTACTTGAATTAAAAATACCTGGGCCTCCATCAACATTAACATAGCTCATTGTGAAGTTCCCATTCTGACCCTTTTTGTCGTAGGCCACATTTGGGCCTTCACCGCCACCCCATCGATCTCTGGTATCTCTATTTAAGATACTATTTCCAATCAAAAGGATATCACCACGCAAGTTTTTATTATTGTAGCGAGGCTCAAAATCTTTAAAATTTTGGGAATGGGAAACAATACTTTGAAGGAATATCAAAGCAAATAAAATGAATTTCAAAATAGTAGGTTTTTTCATGGTATTTTTTATTAAATCATCTACTGTGTTTTCCTAATGGGCCGGTAGGAAAACATAGCAGACGGCACTCTAAAATATTTATTCAGCAATAGTTCTTCTAAAATCAGAAGCTCCTTTGCGTCCTTATTTTTATAATTTTATACAATATTATTTTATTCGTTTTCAACTTTTACAATAGACATTTTTCCGTTGTATGATTTATTTCCCTTCGCCTCTAATGCTTTACTCGCATCTGTTAAATTGTCATACTTTTCATAATAGATGTAATATTTACTGGAACTTACATTGTAAAAGAAATTTATATCTGATTGACCTGCTGAAACCGCTTTAGTCAAAAATTGATCTCTTTTATCACTACTGCTATGAACTGCAATAATCAAATAATATCCACTTTGCGCATTCTTAACGTTCTTGATAATTTGCATGTTTGACTGTTCATCTCCAAAATCAAAATCATTTGCTGTTAATAGTGTACTACTTGGTCTTGTTGTTTCTTTTATACGTTTTAAAGCAGCAACATCTTGTTGGTAACGGCCTTGGTCATTCTCAAATGCTGCACGTTTAATTCTACGTTTTCTTTCTATTTCGGTTTCAAGTTTAATTTTTTCTAAACTTGCAATCAAATCTGTATTCTCTCTTTCAGCTTTTAATTGTTCTACTTTTAATGCTTCAATTTTGGCTAAATAACTTTTGTTAAGTGCATCATTTTTATTTGGCACTTTTTTAAGTCTCTCATTATACAAATTCGTAAGCCTATCAAGTGCATCTTTTTGTTCTCTATTAACTTGTGCTATTTGTAATTTCAAAGCCTCTAGCTCGCTATTTTCAGATGCAACGCTTTTAAAAGGTTTTGGTTCTTTATATATTCCTTTTTCACTTAAATCATTTTCTTCTCTAAGGTCATTAAGGTCTTTTTGTTTTTTTGAAACTGTAACTGTCAATTGGTTCAATAAATCAGTTTGTGTTTTATATGAACTATCAAACATATTGGTCAAATTATCAATTGATTTAGCACTCTCATCTTTAGCCGCATTCGCTGCCGCTATTGCTTCTGAAGCTTGTTTTGCTTTTAATACTGCATCTTGAGCAAGTTTTACCTCTAGTGCATCTGCTTTGGCTTTTGCGTCAGCTTCCAATTTTGCTTTTGCATCAGCATCGGCTTTCGTTTTGGCATCTGCAGCTACCTTAATTTGTAATGCGTCAGCATCAGCTTTGGCTTTATCATCAGCTGCTAGTTTTGCATCCGCATCAGCTTTGGCTTTGGCTTTAATCTTTACTTCAGCTGCCAATTTTGCTATAAGTGCTGCAGCATCAGCTTTTACTTTTACTTCAGCATCTGCTTTTGCTTTGGCATCTGCCGCTTCTTTAGCCAATAATAAGGCTGTATTAGCTTTCGCTTTTGCATCAGCAACTAGCTTAGCTTGAAATGCGATTGCATCGGCTTTCGCTTTGGCTTTGGCTTCCGCCGCCAGTTTTGCTTGTAAAGCATCTGATTCAGCTTTTGCTTTAGCATCAGCATCTATTATTGCTTTCAATTCTGCCGCCTCGACTTTTGCTTTAGCATCAGCTTTTAATTTGGCATCGGCATCAAGTTTTACCTGAATAGCATCTGCTTTAGCTTTAGCATCTGCAGCTAACTTAACCTTAAGCGCATCGGCTTTCGCTTTAGCGTCAGCATCTAATTTTAACTGTAGAGCAGCGGCATCAGCTTTTACTTTTGTATCAGCTGCAAGTTTTGCTTGTAAGGTTGCGGCATCTTCTTTCGCTTTGGCATCTGCAGCTAGTTTTGCTACTAGTACGGTTGCATCTACTTTAGTTTTTCCGTCTGATGAAAGTTGTTTTGCTTTTAGCGCTTCAGCATCAGCATTAGACTTCGCAGCATCTAATTTGGCTTGTGCTGCTGCATCGACTTTAGCTTTAGCATCTGCTGCTAATTTTGCTCTATTTGCTTCAGCATCTGCCACAGACTGTGTTGCTTTTAATCTAGCTTGAGCTGCTGCATCGGCTTTAGCCTTATTATCTGCAGCAAGTTTTGCTCTTTTAGCCTCAGCATCAGCTATAGACTGAGCTGCTTTTAATTTTGCTGCTGCTATTCTGGCTTGCGCTATGGCATTAACATTGGCTCTATTATCGGCTGCTAATTTAATTTTAGCTTCAGCATCTGCTTTAATTTTAGCTTGAGCACTTAGTCTTGCCTGAATTGCTTCGGCATTAGCTTTGGCTTTGGCATCAGCAGCTAATTTAATTTTTGCCTCAGCATCTGCTTTAACTTTAGCCTGAGCTTCTAACCTTGCCTGAAGTATTGCGGCATCTGCTTTGGCTTTCGCTTCAGCAGCTAGTTTTGCTTTTTCTGCTCCATTAGTTTTTGTAACAGGACTTGTAATCTTAGCTGGTGCCATTTTCTTTACTTCTCCAGGAGCGATAAGTGCACCATCATCCTCTTCATTATCACCATAATAGTAGTTTCTACTTTTAAATTTATAAGCAATGACAAATTCATGTGAAGCTCCAAAATTGGAGAAATTTCCAGTCCCTTTTTCGTAATTATATTCAATAGCAATTTTTGGTGTTACATTAACACCAAATCCCGCTGACATTCCGTATAATGTATTGTAACCTGCTTGAGCCCAGAATCCTTTTGGAATAGAAATCATAGCCAATCCAGAAATTACAGTTTTGTCTTTCTTAAATTCTGATTTTACAAGCCCAGAAAATTTACTTCTATCAAAAAAACCATAAGCATCAATATATCCAGTATACATAAGGTGCACCTCAACGGCCTGTTCTGGATTGTCTTTCACCATCTCTGATGTGGCAAAATTGTATAGCAGTAGGTTATTTACAGACAATCCTACATCTAAAAAGGCGTTTCCGTAGTTAATCCCTGGATTTATAGTAAGTAACGAATTAGAAGGTATGTTATCTATGTTAAGATTTGAATCGTTTGAAATAATTTTACCTTGATCCAGTCCGCTTTTATAAAAACCAACATTGGCACCAAAAGTCAAATTACTTTCTTCTTGGAGTACTACATTATGAGCAAAGTTTCCAACAATTCCAAAAGTAGTTATAAGACCATAGTTTTGCTGGAATAAACCAACTCCTATTCCTTGATTTTCTCTAAATCTTCCAGAATAACTAAATAAATAGGTTTGTGGTGCATTATCAAATTGTACCCATTGACGCTTGTTATAAAAACTAGCATAGGTATTTTGTTCCCTAACAAAACTAAAAGCAGGGTTAATTATATATCTATTAAATTTTAATGAATTTCGGATAGGTATAGAAAATGGAACAACTCCATCCCCTTTTATATTGTCTTGAGAATAGAGTACTTGTGTAGAGCCGTAAAGAAAAATAATGAATAGTAAAATTTTCTTCATATTATTTAATTACAGTTATAGATCCTTTTTTTTCTTCACTACCCTTTGTGATAATGTAATAGTAAACTGGATTTATATTTTTAAAATCTTTTATTTCCCATTTGGTAGGGTCATAATCCACACCATTAAACATGACCTGTCCTTGTGAACTAACAATCATAACATTTGTTTCTGCATTTTTATAATCTCCTGGTAAATCCCAAGTATTAAATCCATTGCTTAGACTCACTATGTTAGGAATGTTTTTAAGATTTGAATCGGTTACTTGAAAATTAAATTCTTTTGTTGTACTACAACCTGTAGTTTGTGTAACAGCAACTTTATAATTACCCACAGTTGTAATTAAATAACTATCTGTAATTGCATCTGTAATAAGAGTACCATTTATATACCATTTATAAGAAGGATCAACGGCATCACTAGTTACGATTACATCCAATGTTTCTCCTGTTTCTACATTGATAGTATTATTATTTGGTATATTAATATTCCCAGTGAAAGATCCTTCGCTTTGCAGATTAATAGATCCATTTCCTATACAACCTCCAAAATCGATTTTAACACTATACAATCCACTAACTTTTGTATCGTAAGTTTGTTTATTTGCTCCCTCGATTTTAACTCCCTCTTTAAACCATTCGTATTTTATACCACCAGAAACACTTAATGTAGTATTTCCGCCGTTTGGACAAAATGGATTCCCTAAACTAGACGTTATAGTCGTATTTGCATCTGTTGTTGATTCTGTAACAGTAACTTGATTAGAGTAAGAATTTGAACTTAATATACAAGCACCATAATTAGTTCTGGCATAATAAACACCTGGTTGCGTAACGGTATAACTACCATTAGTAGCAGTAGCTACCAATGTTTCAGGCAAAAAAAACCCATTGTTTTTATACCAATTGTAAGTTAAACTAGGATGCTTTAAAGGAGAATCATTAAGTGGTCCTCCAGGATTATCGATTGATAAAACATAATTACCACCAGCACAATACGTAGCAGTAGGAATAAAGTTATTTATAGTATACTGAGAATTATGAGCTCTATAGTATGCCGGAAATTCAATCGAAGGCTGACCAGTAACAGCTGGAGCTGTACTTTTTATTCTAAGTCTATATTTTTCTCCTCCTGTATTTGTTGGAAATACAATTGTAATTTTGCCTGGGGATGTTACAATTTCTCCAACAGCAGAAGTATATATCATCGTCGCCTTAGTAAAACTTCCATTAGGTTCTGATAACTCAACTATAAACTGATTAGTCGCTAACAATCCAGTAACAGGTGAAAAATTAAAACTCACATCATAGCTATTGAATGTAGGACTAGCACAAACTGGGCTAAAGTTAAATGTAGGTTGTCCAATAGTTATTTGTGCTGATACATTTGTATTTACAAAAAAAAACAGATAAAAAAAAAGAAAGCATATGTGAAGATTAGTAGGTAATGTTCTTATCATATCATACGTTCTTTAATTACATCAATATCAAAAAACAATAAACTATCTATAAAAGTTTCAGAGAAATCATACTTACAGTTTACATCTAATGTATTTACAAGATTATTCCATGAAGTAAATGACGATTTGGGATCAGCACTTATATCATTAGAACTATGTACTACTGCTGAATTTATAGCAAAGCTACCTTTGGGGGCAGACAACTCTACTATAAACTCATTTGTAGTACTTAATTCTAAAATTGTTGAAGAGCAAAGACGTTCTTCAACATTTAAGCAAATCGAGGAAACAGGAAAAATAGATTTTTCTGTAATTACCTCTTGAGCGAATGTATAATTAGTTGTCACAAGTAATCCAAATAACAACATGCATGATATTCTTTTACAAAGTGGGGTAGTCATTCTTTTTCATCTTATATGTTTCCAATTAAAAACAGTAACTGTCTTTCTGACTAAATCATTTAAAAAATAAGAATCAAACTAATAGGCAGGTCGCCTATTTGTTCGAAGCAGTAATTTTACCAATATTAAGTCTGTAATCGGGTCTTTTTGGATTTGAGATATCTATAAAAGTTTCGCTATTATTGCTTTGAGAATAAACATTAAAGAAGATACTGTTACCATACCAATTCTCTAAGTCTTCATTATTTGAATTAAACTCAGTAAAAATATTTCCTTTACATAAATTGAAATACATTTCCTCAAATTTTATTTTTTTCAAATTAGCATCATTTATTTCGATTTTGCTATCTAATATAACTGCTGGATTAAACCCTGAGATTACACTTCTTTTAATCTCAAGAGCTGCGTTACTTCCAACATATATAGCTTCTTTTACTAATCCGGATTGTATATCTGCACTAATATTGTCACTATCATTTAACATTGTAATATTAGCCGCTGTAACCAAAGTTTGTTTTTTAGTAAAATCTGTTTCTTCTTTTTTATCATAAGAAACAACTTCCATACAACGGGAACCCTCTTTGTTACTAGTTAAATAAGAAGATCTAACTGCCAAAGAATTATATATTTTACATTGAGTTCCTTGAGTAAATTTAAAATCATTGTTTATAGACTTGTATGAAACAAACTTGGTAACATTTAAATCACCACCTATCATATCAAATGAATCCCCTCCTGAGAAGCTAGCCATTACGTTTTCTAAAATCGTTTTATTACCAACACCAGCTAATGTCAATGCATTAAAACTTCCTGCACCTCTTACTTTTTTACCTGCAAATTCAATTCTTACATATCTTAATATACCCGAATTTCCTGCAGGATTTTCTCCTCCATAAGTAGTTAACGATGGATCAAGGTCAAAATTAAAAGATGAAATATTACCAAATTTATTTATTGGAGCATCGCCCAAAATCACAATTCCACCCCAGTCTCCGGCTTTCTTAACACCTTTATTTGAAGTAAAAACGATAGGATCCGTTTCTAAACCGTCGGCTATAATCGAAGCTCCTTTTGTAATAACAAGAGTTCCTTTTGATTCATAGTCGCCAATAATTAATGTGCCGGGTTCGATAGTAAGGACGGCATTGTTTGTTACGTAAACATTACCTTGAAGAACATAAATATTCCTCTTTAATAATTTTGTATTTACTGATATTTTTCCTGCCAAAATTTGATTAGGCTCTCCATAGTCAACTTTATTGGGCTTAAATTCTGTCCAATTGTTTAACCAGTTGCTATAACCCATTATTCCTTTTTCTTGTTGTGCATTTACGCTGCACACCGCAAAAAGGGCAATCCAAATAATTTGTAATAATTTTTTCATGGTAGTAGGTTTTAATATTAACACTAAATAATATTTGAGTTAATGAAAATTAAAAAAACTCATTTCGATATTTTCCTGATAAATCAAAGAAAACACCGAAAACGAGTTGTATATATCCTGCATCTCAATTCAACAATACATTTTATCATTGATGAGAATAAATAGGTACATAATTATTCGTTGTTCTCATTAAAAAGATGCAATGTTTTCAATGTGTTTTCATAAAACAAAATCGCTGCAATCAAATTATCTTTATCAGAGTAGGGCATCATTTTTCTTTGAAATTCAACAGTTACGTCAAGAAATGAATTAGTTGATGATACTTGAGCATCTTGAATTTTTTTGTTTTCATTATCCATCGGAATACCAAGATCAACCATCGTAACTCCAGGTTTAGTAGCCAAAGCGATATATGGTAATGTTTTTACCAAAACTTTGATACGTTCGATGTATAATTCTAATAATTCACCTTTTTGCATACCTTTTAATTCTTTTTGATCATGGTATTTTCTGATCAGTGCTGTTGTGCTAATAATACTTTGGGGAGCATTCTTCGCTTGAGATAATACCATCTCAGTTGACAACATTAAAAAGATGCTTAAAAAAATAATTTTCCCTTTCATAAATTCTGATTTAAAAATTCAATTATAAAAACAAAAATATGTAAATAAAGTTAACTCGCAATTATTATAGCTCTTTTTTTGCCTAAAAAGAGCCAAAAGATGACAAAATCAAGTCATATAACGATTATTTATGTCATTTTATCGGTTATTTTAGAGCATCTAAGAAAAACTATTATGCATCACTCTAATACTATTTACCTAGCTAAATGCCAACATGTTAATTTTTTTATACTAAAAAAAACTTACCTTTTAAAATATTTTAAAAATAACATTAACAAGAAAATATTAACATTGTTTCCGTATGGAAAACTTTTTAATGGATTTGGTATATTTAAGTATTTTAACACTCAAGTAAGTAGATAAAATCGCCAAAAAAGGTTAAAATCTATTAAAAAAATAATTTTTACCTAATAGAATTTTTAAATACAGTGAGAAAAACATCGTATTTGAGGCAATAAACTTTATATATGAAAATTTTCGACTAAATCATTTTCTACTATCTTTGCTTCATGCAATTTTCTGAAATTTTAGGGCAAGACCACATCAAAAACCACTTAATAAAAACTGCTTCCTCAGGTAGAATACCTCATGCACAATTATTTATAGGAGCAGAAGGATCTGGTACTTTACCCGCTGCCATCGCATACGCTCAATATATATTGTGTGGAAATTCTGGTCCTGAAAATGAAAACGGGAATACATCCTGCAATTTAAAGTTTCAGTCCATGTCTCATCCTGACTTGCACTTTATATATCCAACCGTAACAACCGAAGATGTAAAAACCAAACCTAAAAGTTTAGATTTCATTCAAGATTGGCGTAATTTCATTCAAGAAATGCCTTATGGAGGATTATTCGATTGGTATAAAATACTTGGAGTTCAAAACAAACAAGGCGAAATTCGAGTAGAAGATGCACAAGAAGTTTTAAAATCTCTTGCATTAAAATCATATGAAGGTGGCTATAAAATTATGATCATCTGGATGGCAGATAAAATGAATATCGCAGCATCAAATAAACTTTTAAAGTTACTAGAAGAGCCTTCCGACAAAACCATTTTTATCTTAATATCCGAAAACGAAGAATCAATTATTCAAACTATACGTTCCCGTTGTCAAGTATTACATTTCAATGGATTAAGTGAGCAAATAATTGCTGACGCACTAGTCGCTAAAGAAAACTTAGAACCTAATGTCGCATTAAAAATAGCACATCAGGCACAAGGCAACTACAACAAAGCCTTACATCTTATAAAAAATGATGACGAAGAATATCCTTTTGAACAATGGTTCGTAACATGGGTTCGTGCCGCTTTTAAAGCCAAAGGAAATGCAGCTGCAATACAAGATTTAATTACCTGGAGTGAGCAAATTGCTGCTTTAGGAAGAGAAAGCCAGAAAAAATTTTTAGAATTTTGTATCGAAATGTTTCGCCAAGCCCTGTTGCTTAACTATCAAGCCCCTAGCTTAGTATATATGGAACCAAAGGTCGAAAAATTTAAATTAGAAAATTTCGCGCCATTTGTAAACGGAAACAACATTAACGATATATTCAAAGAACTATCTGATGCGATGTATCATATTGAGCGCAACGGAAATGCTAAAATAATTTTAACCGATTTATCTATAAAATTAACACGTTTAATTCATAAAAAATAAAAAAATGAACAATATTGCCTCAATTCTAATTTTAATATTCTTAGCTGTTACATTCATACAATCAGGTTACGACAAAATTTTTTATTGGAAAGATAATGTAAGCTGGTTAAAAGAACATTTTGCAAAAACACAACTAAAAAACCAAGTACCTCTTGCCTTATTTAATATCCTTGTTTTAGAATTAATATCAGGAATTCTTTGTATCGTAGGATCAATCCAATTGTTTTTAAACAGCGGAAGAGAATTTGGACTTTATGGTGCAATATTCTCTTGTATTACCTTAATAATGCTCCTTTTTGGGCAAAGATTAGCCAAAGATTATGATGGAGCAAGAACAATTGCAATCTACTTTATTCCAGCAGTTGTAGCGGTATATTGGCTCAATTAACCAAATAAGCTTCTGAAATACTTAAACACCCCCAGTTTGTATTTTAAAATGATATTTAATAAAATTATAAAGTGTCATTTTTATATTAATATCCATGCCTTTCCTATAAAAACCCAAAATTTATAAAAATTGGTTTTATATTAATCTAAGAAATCTAACATTAGAAAAAGTCCAATTAATCATTACATTTGACCCGAATAATAAATCTTAGCACCTATTCGTTAAGACCTTAAAAATCAACAATATAATAATTAAAATGAAACCAAAACATCCTTCAGAATCTTTAACAATATTAACCGATTTGGTTTTACCGAGCGAAACTAATCCTTTAAACAATCTTTTTGGTGGCGAATTATTAGCTCGAATGGATCGTGCTGCAAGTATTGCTGCCCGAAGACATTCACGCCGAATTGTAGTTACAGCTTCTGTAAATCATGTTGCTTTTAACAGAGCAATTCCACTGGGAGCCGTTGTAACAATTGAAGCAAAAGTATCACGCTCTTTTAAAAGTTCTATGGAGATTTATATTGATGTTTGGGTAGAAGATCGGGAATCGGGATTTCGCACAAAAGCCAATGAGGCAATTTATACATTTGTTGCTGTAGATGATACAGGAAGACCTGTTGAAGTACCGCCAATTGAGCCAGAAACAGAACTTGAAAAACAACGTTTCGAAGCAGCATTACGTCGTAAGCAACTAAGTTTGTTATTGGCCGGAAAAATAAAACCAGAAGAAGCAACAGAACTTCGAGCCTTATTTATTTAAAAAAGTACACTCTTAAATAGAAAACAAATCCCGTTGCAACTTCAAAAAAAAGAAGTAAATTTACGTCGACTACAAGCCAAAAAAATAAAATCAATAATCTAAAACTATATTGATTTATTATAAAAAAATTACAACAATTTAGATGAAAGAAAAAGAAAAGATGAGTTCAGAGAAAGAAGCCAAATTAAAAGCGCTACAACTTACGCTTGATAAACTTGATAAGACTTACGGAAAAGGAACCGTGATGAAAATGGGCGATAAAGCCATTGTAGAAGTAGAAACAATTTCATCAGGTTCATTAGGGATTGATTTAGCCTTAGGAGTAAACGGTTACCCAAAAGGAAGAATTATCGAAATATACGGACCAGAATCTTCTGGGAAAACAACCCTAACATTACATGCTATTGCTGAAGCTCAAAAAGCAGGTGGAATTGCAGCATTTATAGATGCTGAGCATGCATTTGATAGAAATTATGCTGAGAAATTAGGAATCGATATCGAAAACTTAATTATTTCTCAACCAGACAATGGAGAACAAGCACTAGAAATTGCCGAGAATTTAATTCGTTCAGGAGCAATTGATATTGTTGTAATTGACTCAGTTGCAGCATTAACTCCAAAAAGTGAAATCGAAGGAGAAATGGGAGATTCAAAAATGGGTCTTCATGCTCGTTTAATGTCACAAGCACTTCGTAAACTTACAGGAACAATTAGCAAAACAAACTGTACAGTATTCTTCATTAACCAGTTAAGAGAAAAAATTGGTGTAATGTTTGGAAATCCAGAAACGACAACAGGTGGTAATGCCTTAAAATTTTACGCTTCAGTACGTTTAGATATTCGCCGTTCATCTCAAATCAAAGACGGTGACAATGTAATTGGTAATAGAACCAAAGTAAAAATCGTTAAAAATAAAGTTGCCCCACCATTTAAGACTGCTGAATTCGACATTATGTACGGAGAAGGAGTTTCTAAAACAGGAGAAATTTTAGATTTAGCTGTTGAATTTGAAATCGTTAAGAAAGCAGGTTCATGGTTTAGCTACGGTGAAACTAAATTAGGACAAGGACGTGATGCAGTAAAATCGCTAATTAAAGACAATCCAGAATTAGCTGATGAATTAGAAATTAAGATAAAAGCACATATCAAAGAATTGGCAAATGCCTAAAAATAAAAAAAACCCGAAAATATTTTCGGGTTTTTTTATACTTTTTACGCAACCTTATCCAACAAATAACATCTACATAAAGAACACCTGGTTTTAAGCCTTAAAAAGCTTATTTATATGAATTTTTTAAATGTAAAAGATGAAGAAGAAACTGGAGACGTTATTCCAAAAACGCTGGATAACTAAAAGAAAATTAAGAATTGTCATGAATTTTATTTCACAAAAAATCATTCATCGATAGAATAAAATTTACTTTTTTAAGAATTAATCCTAGATTATTCATTTTGCAAAACAATATCTGCTTGAACCGTATTGTCTTTGCAAAAGACTAATAGTTGCTTATAAATTAGCTGTCTTACTTGATCGCGAAGAGTTTTTCTATCTTCGGGTTGAAGCGATGTTGTTTCTATAAATGAATGAATTTTTACTCTCATTTTTCCGGGACTTCCACTAAAAAAAGTATATGAAAACCGCTTTTTATTATCCGCATATGTAATTGGAACTATCGGAATATGATGTTCAATTGCCAAACGAAAAGCACCATCTTTAAATTCATCTAAAACAATCGATTCATCATCAGGAACTCCTCCTTCAGGAAAAATGCAAATACTTAACCCCTGATTCAGACGTTTTTGTGCCCTGTTAAAAACATCCATTTTACTTTTTGAAGATTTTCGATCCACCAAAATACAGGTTCTTTTATAGAAAAAGCCAAACAAAGGAATCTTAGAAAGCTCTTTCTTTCCAACAAAAACAAATGGATTTTTAATAATTGCCAACGTAAGCATAATGTCAGTCATCGAAGTATGATTAGCAACAATCATATAACTTTTATTAGGATCAAGAGCTTGCTCCTTCTCTACTTTGTAATAAAAACCCATTCCAAAAAGGATAAATTTTGCCCAAATTCTTGCCATCCTAAAAAAATACGGATACCCACTTTCAGTAAGAATAGACAGTACTAAAAATGGAAACATTACCAATATCGGGATTGCCATTAAAACATAAAACCAAATACGCCAAATAACCCAAAAAACAATTTTAATTCCTTTCATAAACCCAAAAGTAAGAAAACAGAAATGAATTTTGCAAAAAAGAATTCACTAGTAAAGAAATTAACTGCCAAGTTTTTAATTTACTGCAAAGTTAACAAGGTGTTTATTTAACACAGAGAGCACAAAGTTTTTCGCAGAGAAAATAAAGAATAATCATAAGAAATAAAGTGTTAAATTTTAATAATTTATTCAAAATAGTTATGACAGAGAACGAAATATCAACCACAATAATTGGATTGGCAATTCAAGTACACAAAGCACTAGACCGGGTTTACTAAAGAATACCTACTAAGAATGTTTGCTTTACAAAATTACAAAACATGGTCTTTTTGTTGAGAAAGAAAAAGCAATGCCAATTACTTTTGAAGAAGTTAAATTAGATTGCAGCTATGGTGTTGATTTGCTGGTTGAAAATAAACTAATAATTGAACTTAAAAGTGTAGAAACTTTAAGTACAATTCATTTAGCCCAAACCCTAACCTACTTAAAATTGGGAAATTACAAACTCGGTTTACTAATAAATTTCAATGAAATTTTACTAAAGAACGGAAACAGAAGAGTAATTAACAACTTCTAAGTGCCTCAAATACTTAGTGAACGCTGTGAAAAACTCTCCGTCCTCAGCGGTTAAATAACTTTATGCTCTTTATGGTGAAAACTAATTTAAAGATCTTTGTAAAAAACTTTGCGGACTTTGCAAAAAACTTTGCGAACTTTGCAGTTAAGAAAAAAATTTAGCATGGCAAAAATACTTACTGGCGTACAAAGTACTGGAACGCCGCATTTAGGCAACTTATTAGGAGCAATTATTCCTGCAATCGAATTATCTAACAAACCCGAAAACAAATCATTTTTGTTTATCGCCGATTTGCATTCGATTACACAAATAAAAGATGGTAAAACTCTAAGAGAGAACACCTTTAGCGTTGCTTCTGCCTGGCTTGCTTTTGGTTTAGATATTGACCGTGTTACTTTTTACAGACAATCTGATGTTACACAAACAACAGAATTAACTTGGTATTTGAGTTGCTTTTTTCCTTTTCAAAGATTAACTCTCGCACATTCATTCAAAGACAAAGCAGATCGTCTTGATGATGTAAACGCAGGTTTGTTCTCTTACCCAATGTTAATGGCTGCAGATATTTTACTGTATGATGCTGAATTTGTTCCAGTAGGAAAAGACCAATTACAACATGTAGAAATTACTCGTGATGTAGCTTCCCGTTTTAACCACCAAATGGGTGAAACATTTGTAGTTCCTGAAGCTAAAATACAAGAAGACAGTATGTTGATTCCTGGAACAAACGGGGGGAAAATGAGTAAATCAGCAAATAATTTTATCAATATATTTTTAGATGATAAAGCATTACGCAAACAAGTAATGAGTATCGAAACGGATAGTACTCCACTAGAAGAACCTAAGAACCCAGATACTTGTAATGCATTTGCAATTTATTCGCTTATGGCAAGTGAAAATCAAATAGCTACAATGAGAGCCAATTATTTAGGTGGAAATTATGGTTACGGTCATGCCAAACAGGCTTTATTTGAATTGATTACGGAGAAATTTAAAACCGAAAGAGAAAGATACAATTACTACATCAATAACCTAGACGAAGTAGATGCGTTACTGAAAAAAGGTGCCGAAAAAGCAGCAATTGTTGCTAATGAAGTTCTAGAAAGAGTACGAGTAAAACTAGGGTTTAGTAAATAAAAAAACTATCTAAACATGACTTATAGAAGATGCAATCGAGGAATATCATATGCCGCTTATTGCCTGCTTGATGGTCCTAGTCCTGAAGCTTTTTGGAGTTATGACAACAAAGAATAGTGACAACCTCAAAAAAAAAACAATTCTTTAATTAGAGAAAGACTAGATCAAAATACAATCACAGCCAGCCCTTTCAGTTTTATATTGAAAGGGTTATTTTTTTTAAATAGCCTCAAATAACTTTCCAGGTAAAGGGCGAATTACTCCTTTAAGCTCCATATTCAAAAGCAATCCTGAAATTTTGTAAATCGGAAAATCACATCTCAAAGCAATAATATCCATCAACTCTTTACCCACTTTTAACAAATAATCATATACTTTCTGTTCATCAGGGTCTAACTCAACAAATAATTGCTTCTGTACTGATTTGGACTCATTTTTAACGTCCCAGTTCAAAATATAAATCAAATCGGCGGCATTGGTTAATACATTTGCTTTTTGGGTTTTAATCAAGTTATTACACCCTTGACTGTATTTGTCGGTTGTACGTCCTGGAACAGCAAAAACATCACGATTATAATCATTTGCCATGTTGGCAGTTATAAGTGAGCCACCTCTATCTGCAGATTCAATTACTATTGTAGCTTCACTTATACCAGCAACAATTCGGTTTCTTCGTACGAAATTTTCTTTATCAGGATTAGAAGAACTCCAAAATTCAGTCATAAAGCCCCCGTTTTGCTCCACTTGAGCAACGTACTTTTTATGCACTTTAGGATATATTTGATTCAAACCATGCGCTACAACACCAATAGTCTGGAGATTATTCTCTATTGCCAATTGATGCGCTACAATATCAACTCCGTAAGCAAAACCACTCACAATAACGGGATCTAATGGAACCAAATCTTCTATCAGTTTTTTACAAAATTCCATTCCGTATGACGTAATTTGTCGCGTTCCAACGATACTTATGATTTTTTTATTCTTCAAATCAATGTTTCCAGAGCTAAATAACAAAACTGGCGCATCGATACAATGTTTTAATCGGTCAGGATAGTTTTTTTCATCAAAAAACGTTACTTTAATAGCATTTGACTGAATAAAATCGAGTTCCTTTTGTGCTTTTTCAAAAATTGATTTCTCCTTAATATTCTTCAACAATACTGAGCCAACACCTTCAATTAAAGAAAGTTGCGATGATTTTGTTTTAAAAACATCTTCGGCAGTACCACATTGCAGCAATAGCCTTTTTGCCATTACATCTCCCACTCCTTCAACACTTTGCAATGCCAATAAATAAAATAAATCTTGCTCGGTCATTTGTTACAATAATTTGGATTATTAAATAAAATAAAAATAACATTTCTTAATTACAAAGATGCTAATTTTAGGTAAATTCTTGCTAAAAATTAAGTTTAAAAAAACAATCTGAAAGAATTAAAAATAAGCACAAATTTATAATCGTCTAAATATCATTGGTTTGAATAAAAATAGAGAATTGTTAATAAAAATTGTGAATAAAATTTTGATAACTATTTTCCTTGCCTAACTTTGTTACTATGAAAATCGAAACTTACATCGCGCAGTTATTGTATCGTTATCAGTGTGTAACGGTTCCTGGGTTTGGAGCTTTTTTAACCGAAATTCAATCGGCCGAACTTAATGAAGGTTCAAATTCATTTTTTCCACCAAAAAAATTAATTTCTTTCAACCCACATATCAAAAACAACGATGGTTTGTTAGCAAATCATATTGCTCTTACCGAAAAAACATCGTATAAATTTGCTGTTAGCGCAGTTCATTATGAAGTTACAACTTGGAAAAAAGAATTAGAGGATAATGGTTTCCTTTCTATTAAAAATGTTGGTCAAATCCGAATGAATGCTGACAAAAACCTAGTGTTTACTCCAAATGATCAAAAAAATTATTTGGCTACTTCATTTGGTTTAAGCCCATTTGTTTCTCCAATGGTTAAAAGAGAATCATTTGAAAAACAACTAGAAGCTTTAGAATTAGAAACAGTTGAAGAAAAAGAACCTGTAGCCTTGCATTCAGCTTATAAAGGATCTAATTCTTATTTAAAATATGCTGCTATTTTTGTACTTGCATTAGGAGTTACAGGAAGTATTGGTTACCCGATGTACCAGAATCAAATCGCTAGTCAAACTGTTCTAGTAGAAACAGCTGTTCAAAAACAAGTTCAGAATAAAATACAAGAAGCCACTTTCTTCATAAAAAATCCACTGCCAGCCGTAACAGTAACTCTTTCTGTAAAGGAAGAAAAATCAGTAATGTCATATCACATTATGGCAGGTGCATTTAGAAGTGAAAAAAATGCTCAAAAAGCTTACAACAGATTAAAAAAAGCTGGATTTGATGCTAAAATAATTCCTGCAAATAAACATGGACTTTTCCCTGTCTTATATGGTAGTTATGCCACAATGCGTGAAGCTGAAAAAGCACAAATAGAGATTCAAAATACTATAAATCCAGAAGCTTGGATTTTGATAGAAACACTATAAATTCTATAGAAAACTTTAGTGTTTGAATTAGAAATTATACACTCTACTTAACAAAACGCCATTTATAGTTCTTACAAAATGGTGTTTTGTTATACAGTAAAATGATTCTAAATAACTAAAACACAAGAGATCTAAATGTTTTGGAATAATATTTGTGCGAATATTATAAAATATTTAAACATTAATAGCATGAGAATACTACAAAATTTAGGCTTAGCAATTTGTCTCTTTATTACATCACAATCTTTTTATGGCCAGCAAACAAGTTCAAATAGTTCAAGTCAAGAAATACTATTGAACAAGGAAAAAGAGCACGCAAAGAGAACATTAGAGAATCAAAAAGAATTACAAAAAAGACAAGACCTTTTAAAACAAGACCAAGATAAAGCTAAAAAGCGTCAAAAAAAGATTGAATCTGCTCAAAAAAAGACGGAAAGAACGCAGAAAGATATCAAAAAAACAGAGGATAAGATTCAAAAAATTCAAAACGAATTAAGCCTTAACAAAATTCCTGAAAACAAAATTCAACAAAATAAAATAAAATCTAAAGAATATGAGCTTGAAGTCTTGAAACTCCAATCAAAACTAAGTATTCAGCAACAAGATCTAACAAAGCTTTTAGATTCTAAATAAAAAAAAGTAGCTGTCCTGAATTTTAGGACAGCTATTTTTTTTAACTCTACCTTGTTAATTAATGAGATGCTATTTATCAAAAAAAAAGACTTGAGGTACAAACGCATGTTTTTTCAACTTTCTGTTCTTAAATAGCTTCTTTTGCATCTCTAATCGATTTAAAACCTCAACTTATTCATTCCCGATTTCAGGAAGACATTCTACTTTTTCTTTTTTTAAATATAATTCGATAATTTTTTCATTTACTAAATCAAACTTTATAGCTTTTAAAATTATAATCTTAATATTCTCACTTCATTTCATAATTTAAAAAACCATATTTAGCAGGTTTAGTAGAAATACTGTTTTTCAAATCAAAAACCTCACTAGTAACATAATACTTGTCTTTTACTTTTACAATTTTGACTTCGGGAATCTGCTTATTTTCTATGTACTTCGAACCAGTAAGAAGATTTTTTTTATGATATAAAAACAAAGTATCTTCATTCTGAAAAGGAACTAGTAAATCTTTTAAAGCTCTTTCAGCAATATAAACAGAGTCTTTAGATATTTTTATATAGTAAGTATAATTATAATTTGGTTCATAAGAATCTAGGAGGAGAATATAATCTCGATACCATGAATCGTCAATTTTTAATTTGGAAATAGAATCAAAAAAAGCTATTTGAGTCTCTTTTGTTTTGTTTTCAATAAAGTCATATCTCCATTCTGTTTCTTTAGTATGCTTTTCATCAGAATCTACAATGAAAGATTCGATTTTTTCCCATGCATTATTTCTATATTGATATACATCTGTCTGATAGTTATCTGTAAATTTATAGGCACTATCATATCCAGGAGTTGCCACCAAGTATTTTTTATCAACTAATAATACATAAATATCAAATGCCTTTTTTAGTTCTTCTATGCTTAATTTATTAACATATTTTTCTAATTTTTCATAATCATCTTTATTGATATATTTTGAATGTTTTTTAAAAAAATTGAAATTTTTAGGAATCAAAAAAGTTACTAAATTACCAAGGTCATTTCCGTGCTCAGGATCATATACTGTTCCATCATCATAAGATGTTGTAAAAAAGCAACCACTTTCAGAACTTTTAAAGATATATTCGTTTATTTTTAATATTTTATCAAGATTTAGCTTCTTCGTTTCATTATGATGATAAACATCTTCTTTTTTTTCTGGGCTGTTATCTTTGCAAGAGATTATTGAAAATGCAAAAAAAAGTAATAAACCGTATTGAAATAATTTCATGTTTTTATAATTTTTGTGCTAAAATAGAATATTCTTATATAAACAAAAAGCTACCAGTTACGGTAGCTTAATAATTAATACACTTTGTTATTGAAATGGCTATTGTATGCTTACTATGGTTCAGCCACGATAATTTTTAAATATCAAGTACCTATCCGAATGTCTGAAATAATATCCTTTAAATTAATATAATATTCATTACCGTTTTCTTCTTCAATAATTTTTGCTAGTATCAATTTCTCATTACTATTATTGATAATCTTGATATCTTTTAAATACTTAAATACAAAACTTTTATTAGACAGTTTTTTCAATTTTTTTAAGCTTTCAACATCGTAAAAATCGATTTCTTTATCCTGATCAATAGATAAAAGTGTTAAACTATCTTTAGGTGCTTTTTTAATAAATTCAGGAAAGTTATAATAATTATTTCTTGCCAGAGCAATATCTAAGTTCATTGCTTCAAAATCATAAAAAAAACTTCTTATTCTCCCGTTATTTTGCCAAATATTATCTTTAAAAACATATTCATAATCATCCACAAAACTAGCTAAGGTATTTGTTCCATAGTAATCTTTAATTGCAGCATCAAATTCATTGTTCTCATTTATACAATAAATAGTTTTATCAAAAAATGGATCATCTTTAACGGTATCATATTCTGGTGTTATAAAGTTATTTATGATCACCGATACTAATTTACCTTTTAAATAATAAAATTTTAAAGTGTCTTTATAAATTAATAGCTCTTGAACGCTATCGGTTTTAATTATATATTCATGGTTATTTATAATATAACTTTCTTCCTTTTTTTTACCACAGGAAATAATAATAAAGAATATTACAATAAAGAATGTCTTTTTCATAAGAATTTTATTTTAGGCAAATGTAAATTTTTATTTATTAATTTCTATGTGTATGTGATTATAATGGTAAGTCTTCTCATTATATGGATCTAGAACTAATGTTGCACCTAATTTTAAAACTTTATTCCTAAATTCAGCATGAAATTTTTCACTAAAACTAGGTTTATCTTTACTTCCAAGATGAACCCCATCTATTATGTTAATATCTATAGCTACTCCTTTATAATGATAACTATTTTTACTATGTGAAGCTCCCGCAATCTCAGAAATATTTAATTTGTAAACTTTGCTTAATTCATATAATATATAGAGAATTTCACATAAGATTTCGACCGTTCCACCAGGAGCATTTTGATAACTACTCCTTTTAGCATCAAAGCCTAATGAAGTGTCATTTATATTATCTAGTGCCATAGCTTTATCAATTATACCTGAAACATGAGAATTTGCAAAAGTTACTCTTCCTCCTTTTATTATTTTTTCAGCCAACACTTGGTTTAATTTTCTAGTTTCATTAATATCTATTGCATATCTCATTCCTTTCACTCTCATTTCTCGATATCTAGCCAGCAATTCTCCAGATTGAATTATATTATCCTTATTCCCTCTATTAAATCCATCATTTTTAGTATCCATAGTCGCGTTATCTCTGTAATTTGGATTTACTTTTTCATTCTCTTTATCTTTTTCTGTTAAAAATTTTTTATAAATATTAACATCATCCCCTTTTCCTGTAGCGGCAGGTGCAAATATAATCATATAGACATCTTCAGGTCTTTTTACTTTTTTATGGTTATTAAAAAGCATTAAATAGGTTTTAACATAATCCAATTGTTTTTCTGGTGATAATAAAGCAAGTTTTTGTTTATATTCATTAACTTCTTTTAAAGTAATAGCATCAGCCGTTTTTTTATTCTCTAAAATACCTTTTTCATTTAAAATAAGAGATTTTACAGCCGCAACAGTAAATTGAGCTAAACCTATAGGTTTCCCTTTTACTAAGTCAGGATTATTTCTATGTTCTTCTTTAGAAACACCGACATATCCTTTTTTAGTTAATCTAATCATCGAGCTACTAAACGTTTCTCCAGTTTCTACAGACATAGCAATCATTAAAGCATTTGCCATTTCATACTTTTTGTCTTCTTCCCAAAGTTGTTCACAAATAGCCACTACTTTTTGTCTAAATTCTACACTAACTTTACCTCCCCAAATCATACCTAAACCAGCATCATTTATCTTAGAATTCATATTTGATTTTATAACACTACCCACAACCGCATTCAATCCATTCTCTAAAGAAAGCTTAGATTCAAATCCATCCATTCCAAGATAAAACATATCCATTAAATCTATAAACGGATTTATGACTTGCCAATTCTTGTTTAAAACAAAACTTATAGTAGCCACTCCTTCATTATTGACAATAGTTTTTACTCTAAGTTGTGAGTGTTGTACATTCTTTTTATACACTTTTAATACAACCTCTTTACCTACCATATTTAAGGTTTTAACCACGCCTGTTACTTTTGCCCCATATGGCACTTGGGTAAATGGAGTTACACGATTGCCATCATAAACGAAATAAGTGTCTACTATTTTCTTTTCTGCATTTATTAAAATAGAGTCATTTAACTTATTTCTTGTTTTTTTAAATGCGTAAGACTTTCCGTTAATTTCGCCTTCCAGAATAAATTGCAAAGTGAAGTTCTTTTTATTTGTTATGCCTAATTGTTTTTTGAAAGCATCATCGAACTTTATACTCGTATTTACAATTCCTGCATCATTAGTTTTAGTTATATATCGCGTAGTATTCCGTTTTCCATCGACAAGAAAATAAATTATTACTTTTTGGTTAATGTAACTCGGAATACTTGCCTTAATGTGATTTTCTTCGCCTGAAAGACCGGAAACTTTTTTTAAGTCTCCGCTAGCATAAGTCCATTGTGCTTCTTTGACTTGCGGATGTAATACTTCTACTGTATAGTATCCTTCTTTTTTAGAAAAAGGGTAGCGTAAAGGATAATCCTTCAGATCCACAAAAAAAAATCCTGTAAACAATGTTTACAGGATTTTTTGTGCTTATTTTTATTTTTCAATCATCCTCAATTTCAGGAAAACATTCTACTTTTTCTTTTTTTAAATCTACTTCGATGATTTTTTCATTTATTAAATCAAATTTTATAGCTTTTAAAATTTTATCATATTTGCCTGCTGGATTTACTTTGTCAATTACGACGGCAAAACAAGAATGTCCTTCCATTGTTTCACAGGTATAACTAAATACTTTATTATCTCCTAATATATAATTATAATCTCCAAGCACTGAGTATTTTTCAAGTTTTTTGATATCTTTACATTTCCAATTATCCTTATTTGTCTTTCTAAAGAGCCCAACATACAAAACACTATTATTTTTTTGAAGTGAAAAAGCATAATTAGATATTCGAATAATACTTCTGTCATCAGCATATTCACTAAATGCGTAATCTTTCAATGTTTGATATCTTTCTTCACGATCTAAAGTTGAATCTATTATAAACTCATTGTCAATTACAAATTTACCTGAACTATAATTAACCCTTACATCAGAAAAATCAAAATCATCCTCATTATATACCTCATTGATTAAAAAATTTCTGATTCCCTTTTTCTTTTCAGAATCATGGATATCTTGATTTAGAGGCTTGTTATTACTCAAGTCACTATTAAACGGTTCTTGCTTTTGATTACATGAAAGGAAAATAAATGTAAAAATTAGTATTAGGTTCTTCATTTTTTTATAATACCTTTATTTCATAAGGATTATCTTTTAATATTGAAAACTCAATTTTTTCAACCCAATCAGTATCTGGAACATTTAAAGTTGATTCGAAAAACAACTCCCCATCCTTTCTAAACATAAATTCTGTATATTTAATGATAGAATATTGATTAAATTCCTTATTACTTATTTTTAGATTATTTTTATCAATTATCTTAGATATGATATTTTTATTGTTCTTTTTCAAAATAATTTCGGATACTCGATTATGATAAATATCAAAATTCACATGATATGAATCATCCCCGACGTTTTTCACAATGGAACTATCATTAAGACTGTAATTATATATTTTTAATTCAAAATCTTCTTTATTACGTTTTATTATTTGTGAACTTTTTATAGTGTCAAGATCTATACTCCTAAAATTGTTTATTGTATCCTTATCTTGTATTTCATCCACTAAATCATATTTATTTAATTCTTCTTTGTACAGTATTTCTTTAGATTCAGTATTTTCTGTTTCGTCTTGATTCTTGTTACAACTTAACATAACCAATAAAACAAATAGTTTTAATAAATTTTTCATGTTACAATTTTTAAGGCTAAAATAACGCATTTATGTTATTTAATCCAATCTTGAGGGTCTATTAAGTAAATTTTATTTTTCCCATGTCCATCGGTAGGATCTATTTGATTGTAAACATTTTCATTAGCTTTACTTACCAATGTCATTATTTCATAATGTAAATGTGCGCTAATGTCACCTCCTTTTTCTTTTCCTTTATATGAAGCTCCTAATTCTCCTATTTTTTGACCTTTTTTAATTTTTTCGTCTTTTTTAACAACTATTTTACTTAAATGCAAATATTTAGTTTGAAATAAACTATTCTCCGAACGAACTAGTATATACCTTCCTGTAGTTCCACTTGCATCGTCTTTTAATTCATGAACGAAACCGTCATGTGTAGAAAAGATTGGTGCACCAATATCTGTATCTCCTCCTCCAGAATAATTAAAATCTAACCCTTTATGAAATTTTGATCCTACTTTTACATCTCTTTTACCATATCCTGAAGTTATTTCGTTTAAAGTCCAATTTTTATACTTGATTTCAAGTGGTAAAGCTTTTACCATTTTATCAAATTTTTCTCCTTCTTTTTCAATTCTTTCCAACTCTTGTCTTACTTCCCACATGTACGTAGTTCCCCCATCGAATCCTCTTTTAGTTTTCCCTTTTATATTTATTTTATTATCATATTCTCCTTTTTCTTTATGGTACGAGGGATTATTATAATATGCCATTCTACTACTTGTCCATAAAACATTACCATCTTTATTTCCTTCACCAACACTTGAAGGGTTTAATACTGCTAAATATAAATCTGACAACGATTTATACCCGTTTTTAGCATATCTTGCCAATCTCTTGCCAACATAATTCAATTGAGTTTCTGCTGTCATATTTTTTAATTCCATATGCGTTGTTCCTACTTCTTTTGCGGAAACCTCACTAAACTGGATGAGTCCAACATATCCAATACCATTGTCAATATGTGGGTCAAAAGTGAGAGAAGTTTCTTTTGCAATAATTATCATTATCCAATTAGGATCTACCTTAAGCTTTTTAGCTATTTCAACAACTTTAACTCTAAATTCCTTGCTTACTTTAGCTCCCCAAATCAATTGTGGGTCATTTTCATCAAATTTTTCTTTTAGATTTTCACTAGATTTTATAACACTACCCACAACCGCATTCAATCCATTCTCTAAAGAAAGCTTAGATTCAAATCCATCCATTCCAAGATAAAACATATCCATTAAATCTATAAACGGATTTATGACTTGCCAATTCTTGTTTAAAACAAAACTTATAGTAGCCACTCCTTCATTATTGACAATAGTTTTTACTCTAAGTTGTGAATATTCTGCATTCCTTTTATACACTTTTAATACAATTTCTTTACCTACCATATTTAGAGTTTTAACCACGCCAGTTACTTTTGCCCCATAAGGAACTTGGGTAAATGGAGTTACACGATTGTCATCATAAACAAAATAGGTATCTACTATTTTCTTTTCTACATTTATTAAAATACTGTCATTTAACTTATTCCTTGCTTTTTTAAACGCGTAAGTCTTTCCGTTAATTTCTCCTTCTACAATAAACTGTAATGTGCTGTTCTTTTTATTTGTTAAACCTAATTGTTTTTTGAAAGCATCATCGAACTTTATACTCCTATTCACAATTCCTGCATCATTAGTTTTAGTTATATATTGGGTAGTATTCCGTTTTCCATCGACAAGAAAGTAAATTATTACTTTTTGGTTAATGTAACCTGGAATACTTGCCTTAATGTGATTTTCTTCGCCTGAGAAACCGGAAACTTTTTTTAAATCTCCACTAACATAAGTCCATTGTGCTTCTTTGACTTGCGGATGTCTTACTTCTATTTCAAAAATACAATTTGCTTTGGCTCCTTTTTTACTGTCACTGTAAGCTTCTACTTTATAACGCCCTTCCTTTTGAGGGATAGCCATAGTAAAAGAACTCCATTTATGTAGATATGATTTTTGAGGGTCCTTATTTTCAGTAAGAAGTACAGCGCCTGGTGGGTATAATTTATTATTAGAGTCATAAATCAGCCATTTTACATTTTCTTTTTCTTCATCTGTAGCAGGGTTTATTTTAAAGGTTTTGGCTTCTAAAGTCAAAGTATCGTCTGGATTACCTAATAAAAATATAGCTTTTTTAGATACTTCTTTTGCTTGACCAATACTAACAACTTCATTTTTAATTTTCACGGCGCCTTTGTCTACATCACTTCCCTGAATATTATCATTTTTAATTACTACTTCATCTAATTGAGTTTCTGACCAAATAAAATACATGTCTTTTACTCCAAGGTCAGGATACATTTTTTGAGGACTTAAATCTGGATAACTTCCTTTTTGGGTTTGAATTGTTATCTTAGCTGGTAAATGGGGAAAAATTGACTTTAGTAATAAAAATAACTCATCATGTTCTGAAAAGAGTTGTGGGATATTTATAGCTGGATTTCTAATTTCTTTAATCAATTTGTTATAATATCTAACTAACCTATCTTCTTTTTCTTCTTTGGATAATTGAGATAATTTGAAGATCATTGACTCACTTACTTCTCCCCAATTTACATTATTAATTGTAGCCTCATCAATTGTTGCCTCATCAATTGTTGCCAAACGCCACTTTTGTAATCCAAAATACATTTTTGTAAAACGTTCCTGATCCTTTTTACCATCAAAATCCTGAGCTGTAGCTCCTTCATCAAAGGCGTTGGAAATACCTCTCCAATATTCAATCTCAACACTATTATTTGCGGTAATAGCTAGATCTAATCTCTTTTTAATTCCTACTTTGACAACTTCTATAGTTGGTTCACTGCTATTTTTCTGAAGCATTTGAGGCACCGTAAGCGTTTGTTGTGTTGCCACACTCGCGTACGTCTGAGTTGTTAGACCACTGCTAAAGTTTAGCATATTATTATCTGCTCCTATTATCGGAGGAGTAGTGTTGTCTGATACGGTAGAACTAACTATTGTTCTGCCATTGGTATCAGCAACGCCTCCTCCGATTAGAGCATTTGAAGTTCCTTTTTTCTCTGATGAAATAATACTTATAAACGTATTATGATTTCCTATAGTTCCTTTAAAAACCGAAGAATTATTGCTCTCCGATAATGCAGTTTTTTTGATTGTTTCAATACTTGCATCAGATGTGCCTCCTTCGGTTATGGTACTAGAGTTGTTAACAACAGCAGTAGTATTTAGAGATTTAGACTCCTGCCATAGTTGTACTATATCTTTTTGCTGGCTCATTTCTTTTGAAACATTGGCTAATTCTTTTATGATTGCTTTTGTTAGATCTTCTGAGCTTTTTATAGCAGCACTATTTTTTATTGAAAGATTGAAATTATGGATTGCATTTTTATTCATAGCTACGGTATTTTTTCTTGGTACAAAAGTAGTAGCAAAAAGAATCATTTTAAAATTACAAAACACTTGTATTCAGTAGTTTCAGTATAAATATAACTTGCTGAAACTACTGAATACTGAAGTGTTTTTTATAGGTATTTTGTATTCTTCTGTACTACTTTTACACCCTCAAAAATCGAATAGTACTTGTCAATTTAAAATATCGATTCGTCAACTTTCAGTTTTTTTTAAATCCCCTAGAAAGTCTGAGTCTCAAAAAATTTAATAATCAATCCCAATATAAGTATGACAACAAATAGCAACATTATTTTATGCTGATTTAGAACTGGTAAAGAACCAATACAAGTGCAATTTTAGGCTTCTTAACAAGGTTTTTGCATAAAGATGAAACAGTACCAAACATTAGGAAATACCTTTTACTTGATTCTAGCAACGATTCCTTTTCTTTTGGGACGCATACTATCGGTTATTATTAACTCCTTATAAAAAAACAATCTAAAATAAATTATATGAACAAACAAAAAATTGCAATAATTGCTAGCCTAGTAATTGCTTTAACAGCTTTAATTGACACCAAATTTGATCTTTTACAGGATGCAGGATTGTCATTGATAACAATAAACAGAATCAAATTAATCGGACTGTTTTTATCCGCAGCTTTGACAAGTATTACTCCCTTCTTTACGAAAGAAGAAGATTAAATAGTAGGAATACAAAAGCATCCCAAAAGTTAAAAACAAACTCTAACAGCTAATGTAAACTGACACACCCAAAATCATCGGATTACATAAAAATCTGATGGTCTTGGGTATTTTTGTCGATGAATATGCTAAATGCAAACACAGTTTAAAAACTAAAGACCAACACTTTTATCAGTATTTTGTTTCTACTGAAACTACCGAAAACAAGAGTTGTATTTTTCTTCTTTTGCACCCTTCCGAACTACTTTTACGCACTCTAATTTTCACAATTAGTTTCGCTAATATGTAAAAAGCAGTCTCATACTTTAAGAATATTTTAGAAAGTCAATACCTCAACTTTAACAATCCCTTTCAATAATCATATTAACAATTAAATAGTTAACCCATCATGGATTATACACCAAGAGACTTAGGAGAAACACCTAAAACACCCGATATGAGTAATTTCAAAAATCCTCTAGGACGAACATCTGAAGGAAACATTTTTATAGAACGTTTTTCTATTACACCTATGACTGTATCTAAAAAAAATGAAAGTCTATCCGAAGTAATTAAAAAAGAAAGCAGAGACAGTAGTATTTAAATGCTCGGATACATTTTTAAGCTTAATTCTATATCACAACAAAAAGACAAATCTACTAAAACCACAAAAAATGCCAGACGAAATAGTAATACAAAAACTAAAAGAAAAACACGGTACAGTATTAAAACTTACTTCTGAAGACCAATTAACAATAGCTTATTGCAAAAAACCGTCATTCAATACATTTCTTAATTACCAAAATAAATACAAAGATAATCCGCATGAAGCAATCCTATTTTTATTTGAAGAATGTGTCTTGAATAAAGAAAATTATGATGACGAATTTATGCTTTCTTCAGGAAATTCTATTGTAGCTATGATCAAAAAGGATAGCGAATTCTCAATCGATGCAACACCACAAAAGGATGAATTCAAAAAATCGGCCGCCCTTATTCGATCTGCTTTTCAGATAGATCCCTATCAATTATCAATGGATGAGTTTTATAAATTACTCGAAGAAGCCCTTTGGTTACAAAAACATAACGATAAAAGAATGGAAAACACACTCATGGCAGCCTTTGCACAAACATTTTCAAATTAAAAATAAAAATAAATCATTATGAAATTCAATTTTAATGTAAACGAAATTTTAGATACCAAAGAAACCGAATATACTGGCATTAACTATAACGAATCAGAATCGAAAGATTTTATTATTGATAAAACCGGAGGTGAATTTAATCTAAGAGTCTTTGCCCCTTTAGTTTTTGAACCTCTTGTAAAAAAAGATCTTACCCTACCTAGTTTACGAATAGATGCTGTAACGGTTAATTTAAATCGTTCAAAAACTATAAAGAAAGAAGGAATCGAAGGTCGCGATTCAACCATTAAGGAACATATTACAAATGGTGATTTTAATATTTCAATCGAAGGACTAATTGCTAATGAAACTGGAGATGAATATCCAAAAGAAAAACTTTTCTTGTTAAAACAATTCCTGAATGCCCCTTATGCTTTAAGAGTAACGCATGCTATTTTGAATCGATTTGGTATCTATGAATTAGTAATAGACTCCTATGCTATCCCTTCTATTTCCGGAACAAAAAACATTCAAAAATTTACTGCAAGTGCCACATCAGATGAAACTGTAGAACTAATAATTAGAGACAATGCTTAAACTAAATGCTAAAATTAGAGTTTACGAAACAGTAAGACTTATCCCTACACCTAAATTTTATGAGTTTACTTATGTAAAAAATGTAGACATCAGCAGTTCATATAAATCCCTTACCGATACAGCTACTATTGTGATGCCGCAAAAAGTATATACAGATACCAAAGGTTTTGATCAGAGCTTGTTTACAAATGCAAGTGGCGAAGAAAAATCAATTTATGATTTTTTTAAACTAGAAAATTTTATCGAAATATTTTTAGGATATGATGGCGATTACAAACCTGCTTTTAGAGGTTACATCACAGGAGTACAAACGGATATAAATGCTGTAATAACCTGCGAAGATGCCATGTATGCTTTTAAAAAAGTAAAAGCAGTAAAAGATGATGACGTTCAGAATAAAAAAGATATTCTAAATATTGTGGCAAGCAATCCCACAACAAATGTAGATAATTTTAATCCAAAAACTTTTTTTGAAAAGAGGATAAAAGAACTAAAATTACCTTTTAAAGTAAATGCACTTGATGAAGAATTAGGAAATATAGTCATCAACAGAAATCAAAGTTTAGCTCAGGTTTTTGAGATGTTGAAAGACAAAGGGATTTATACCTATTTTAAAACCGAAAATGCAGCGCCTGTACTTACAATTACCAATAACCCACAACAACATACCACCACAGAATTAGCTGGCTTTATAGATCGGAATTTCATCAAAAGCCCTTTAGCTGGAGCATTAGTCAAAAAATTAATCAATCAAGGACTTAGTCTCTTAGGTTCCCAATTAAATAAAATAACGCAATCAATTTCTGGAGGCTTTTTAGGAAAAGTACGCTTTAGATTTCGCTATAATATTATAGAAGATAAACTAATAGTGGTTAATGAATCTACAAAAAATACCCGTATGCGGGTAGAAAAATACTTTAAAAACTCAAATACTCCAATTTATATTGAATTAGGTGATCCGAATGGGCAATTAATAAAAACTCATGTATTGCATAATGATACCGATGACTTGCCAAAAGATCCTGTGGCTTTTGAAAATACTACAACAAAAGTGGCTTCAGAATTATATCAATATGCCGCACTGAGAGCAATGGAATCAAAACCAAGCGGCTTTGAAGGCTATTTTCTCACTTTTGGCGAACCGTTTGTACGACCTACAGACAAGGTAATTCTAGAAAATGCAAAGGACAAAGAAAAGAATGGCACTTTTCAGGTCGAAAAAGTAGAACGAAGCTATGGTGAAAACGGGTATAGGCAAAAGATTTACATAGGAAGAAGAGTAGAAACAATTTAAAGAAACAAAATGGGAAATATAACAGATTTAATAAAAGATGTTGCCAGTAAAAATCAAATTATTGAAACTTTTGCAGCAAAAGTCATCGAAATAAACAAAGAAGAAACATCCTTCCATAATCCGGAAGATGCTTATACTGTAAACATCATGCGAGCCGATGGCGCCATTATTAAAAACGTACGGCTAAAAGCTTCGATCCTGGATTTAGAACAAGGAATTATAACGATTCCAAAAAAAGACAGTTGGGTTTTAGCCACCATTATAGACGGAGTAGAAACCAGAGCGTTTATTTCGCAGTTTTCAGAAGTGGATAGGCTTATGGGCAGAATTCAGGCTAAGAATGACACTAAATTGTTTTTTGATTATAGTGCCGATGGCAATAAACTGCATATTCGTTATATAAACACAGAAACTGCCACAGAAACTGATGAGACTAAGATTACTGACGTTGCTAAAATAGAGTTTGACAAAGACAAAAACTTTAAAATCAGCTATTTTGATGACGATGAAAAACCATTGGCAATTACCCATTTTACCCCTGATAGTCTAACAACAACCTTTAATTCGATTAAAAACAATGTTGTAACAGAAGGCTCCGTCTTGACAATGACAAAAAATGTTACTAACCTAAAAATAAACGATGATAAGGGTAAAAAACGAACTAGTTTATTAATAAAACCAAGTAATATATCGGCTCGTTTATATAATGATGATGAAAAGGAAAAGCTGTCATTTGAAATGAGCGGTAACGAAAAAGCAGAAATAAAACTTACTGACTCAAACGAGACCATTCTTTTAGAGAAAGATAAAATCCAATTAAAAAAAGATGCTAATAATTTAATTGAAATTTTAGGTCAAAATGGTGTTAACATACTGACCTCTGGTAACATTAATCTAAAGGGCGAAAATATAAATATAGATGCCAAAGCAAATATAAATATTAAAGCAAATATGGAAATAAAAGTAGAAGCCACTAAAGACACAATCATAAAAGGAGATAACGTATTAATTAACTAACTATGGCAAAGTATATATGTAACGGTGCCCAGTGTAAATGTACTCTGGGCACTAAAGATGGTGTGCTGGATGTAAAATCTCAATCCAAAATTTTTATTCAGGATAAATTAATGGCTACTGAAAACGAAAAAACATTTTTACCAAATTTCATCAGTTGTAATAAAACAAACCCACCTACCCCATGCCAACCCATTATTAATGCCCCTTGGGAGAAAACAAAAAGCAATGTACTTCAACGCGAATACAAAGGACTCTTAGAATCCTCTACTGCTACTTGTAGTTCTGGCGGAACAATTTCTATTTTAGATTCTAAACAAGCAGAAACAAAAAATGTTATATTTGGAGATTACTCCTCAGAGCCAAAAGAAATCTCAAAGGTGTATGCCAAAGTCAGAACTTTAGCATCTTATAAAGGAGAATTTGGTTTTGATTGGATAGATGTCGATCCGGAAACAATGGAAATTCAAAAAATACAAGATGTACCCTTTAAAGATGTTGAATACTTTTATAAAAAAGGAAATTCAACCGATGATTTAGGGAATATCATAGCCAAAAGTGCAGATGAGCCAGGCGCAATACAAGTGATTCAGCAAAATTATGGACTAATTAATTTTTGCGATCATGTCGATATTCCTTTTGTTTTATTAAAACAAAAACAAAAAATCACATTGAGTGTTGAAGTTTTTTTTGAAGGAGACAGTCAGGATGATTATATATCTATTACAGGAGATGAATTTTATGATTTTAAAATTACAGGAGAAGAAGAAAGAAAAGATGAAAATGACAAAACAACAAAGAAAAAAATCATTGCTAATGAGAAACTCCAGCTGACAATAAAGTGTTTAAAAGAATCGTTAAACAAAAATTACTATTTTTTACATACGGGAGCAAAAGGCCCGCGTGAGATAGGCGGTTTAAGCATGATGGAAAATAAAGTATTAAAACTTAAATTTAGAGTTATTGCTTTGGTTTCAAACGAAGGAAACCCAAATGAGAAAGCAAAAGCTTTATTTCGAAAATTTAAGGATACAAAAGTAAAAGAATATTTAAATAATAATTCGCTTAACCAAGCAGGTTACACAGTCGAGATTGAAAACTTTGAAGCCATGGATGCAGATGATGTAGATGATTATTTGTATGCTTTTGATAAGGAAGAGTGGACTAAAAGAAACTTATTTTCAAAAGATCCTAACAGAATCAGATACTATGAAGGATATAATAAAGACGGTATTTGGGACACATTGAGTGAAGTGCAAGAAGGACAATTAGGAGATTTACTAGAAGAAGATGGAATTGATAACGAGGGAAATATAAAATATAAAATAAAACAACAAAACGATATTGATTATATAACTATTGATGCATACAAAAATAAATTAAGTACCAAATCTAAAAAATATGACTCAGGTGGGATTATAATTTTATGCGATCTTGAATGTACTGATAGTACTATAGCGGCATATAGCAGAATTGATCCTATAGATCATTATGCTTTATTTGTTTACTCATCAGGAATAAATACTAAAGTTAACTATTCGCACGAAATTGGGCACATGCTGGGATTAAAACATATATTTTTTGAAAATAACGACATTGAAAAATTTAAAATTTATAAATCGTACGTAATTAAATTGATAGAGGATAGAATAACAATACAAAGTGAAAGCTTTAATTATTATTCAATTAACAGTGTAATGACCCAGAAAAATATTATTATTAAAGCCCTAAATAATTACAATCAAAGTATTAGAAAAGATATCAACAGAAGAGAATCCAAATACAAACAAGATGAAAAATTAAATGGTAAGTTTTCAATAAATACCATAGAAATTATTAACGGGCAAGCTAAAACAATTACTAAAATTATAAGCAAGCAGGAGTTTTTAAATATTTCTAGAGTAACAATTGATAAATTAGAAAAACAGGAAAAAGACAACATTAATGCAATTGAAGAATTTCAACAAAAGGAAGATATTTATACTCTATTTAAAAAAGAAGAAAAATTCTCTTTATTTAAAGAGGATTACATATCCATCTTAAATGATTTTGAAAATTATTATAAAGAACTCATTTCATCCAATTATATCGGATATCAAGCAAAAACGACTCAAAATATAATGGATTACGGTTCTGATAATAAACGTATTAGATTTCTAAAACATCAAATTAAAATAATGAGAAAAGATTATGAAAATTATTAAATATATAGTTCTGTTTGTTTGTGTTATATCTTTTAGTTGTAAAACAAAGTCAATTACATTAACACTTCCAGCAACTGGATGTTATATTGATAAAGCTTTGATATATTTAAACAATAACTATTTTAAAAATCCATCAACAGATCTAAGTGGTATAATTCAAACATTAGTGCTAAAAGAGGAACATATGAGTGATGGCTCACCCGAAAATTTTAACATTTATTTTGGTTACAGAAAAGGGTATGTTCAAAACGGAAAACAAGTCGGCTTATGGCAATCATTTAGATATGAACAAAATGATACTTTAGGACAATTAAAACAAAATATTTTTCGTGAAGAATATTTTAAAAATGGCTTGAGAGATAGTATCTACAAAATTTATAACAAAGAAGGTAGAATAATTTATTCTACTTATTTTAAAAATGGAAATGGTATTGAAAAAGATTTTCATGAAAATGGGAAACTCTATTATGAAATAGAGATAAAAGACGGTTATTTTACTGATACTTTGCGAATCTATAATGACAAAGGAAATTTGATAGAAAAATTATTATATAAAAAAGATTCTCTAATATATCAAAAAAAAATCTAGTTTAATTGATATTATTTTGTTGATACACTAAAATTGCATACCGAAAAATTACAACCAAAGCCGAGGCACTTTGCAAAGTTTAGGCACAATGATATTAAAAAATACCTCAACGAAAACTCGTTAAATCAGGCAGGATACGAGATTGAAATAGAAAATCACGAAATGTTTGATGATTTAAATCCTGCTAATCTTGACGATTACTTATATGCTTTTGATAAAGAGGATTGGAAAAAGAAAACGTTCTTTTCAAAAGATTCTAATAGAATAAGATACTACGAAGGGTATAATGAAGATGGTGTTTGGGACACATTGAGTGAAGTTCAAAAAGGACAATTAGGAGATTTACTAGAAGAAGATGGAATTGATAACGAGGGAAACATAAAATATAAAATAAAACAACAAAACGATATTGACTATATAACTATTAATGCCTATAAAAATAAACTAATTACTAAATTAAAAAAATATGATTCGGGCGGGATCATAATTTTATCCGATCTTGAGTGCACTGACAGTGCTATAGCAGCATACAGCAGGCTTTCGCCTGTAGATCATTATGCTCTGATAGTCTTTGCTGATGCTATTGAATCTAAATCTACTTATGCCCACGAGATTGGACATATGCTGGGATTATCTCATTTATTTTATCATCAAGATGAAAAAGATAACTACAAAAATACTCGAGAAATTATTTTTGGAAATGGAGAGCCTGAAAAAAATCCAGATGGAACAAATAATCCTAAATACAAACAAGGTTTAAAAGATCAAATTGAAAAAGCGAAAAGTGAAAAATTTGGGTATTATGATATGACCGTTTTTTATTCGTTTAAAAATAGTTTGATAAAATATATAAACAATTTTATATCATCTTATAAACAAAAATTACGAGTACTAAATTATACTGAAACTGTAAAAATAAACATTGAAAAAAATATAAAAGAAAGTGAGGATGCATTAATTGCTCTTAAAAGTATTGAAGATTACAGTTATATACTATATAATTTAAAATGTAATTTTCTTAAAAATGATTATATTACGAATTTGACTCAAAATAAAGATTATTGCTTAAAAATACTAAATCAAACAGAAAATAGTATTTTATTTTACAAACAAAAATCAACAAATAACATTATGGATTACTCTAAAATTAAACTTTTTTATAATCATAATCAAATTCAGATAATGAGAAATGATTTTAAAAATTACAGTCAGGAAAAAGTGTGAAAAAATTGTATTTAAAAACCAAATAAATGAAAACCAAATATTATTCTTTTCTTTTTTTTATAATTCTATCCTGCGGGATATTAAATAAACAGGAAGCAAAAACAGACTTTGAAGAAGTCGACTGCCTGACAATTGATAACGGCGATGGCAATTACTTATTTAAGGACTTTCCGAATAGAGAGAAAGATTTTTCTGGATGCTATATAAGAACTGAATTTGTTGATGGGTGTGTTAGAAACGGCAGTATATCAAATGGTTATAAAGAAGGTAGGTTTGTAACTGAAGCCTGTTGCTGTGATAATTTAGGTAATCTCAAACGGCTTTCCAAAGAAGAATATTTCAAACATGGTCTACGAGACAGTGTTTTCAGACAATTTGATAAAGATGACAAAGTTATCTATGAAACCACTTTTAAAATGGGCACAGGATTATGGAAAGAATTTCATAGCAATGGAGAGACTTATTTTGAAGCCTATACCAAAGATGGATATTTTACTGATACGCTTCGTTTACATAACAAAGAAGGTAAAGTTTTTGAAAAACGCCTCTATCAAAAAGAGATATTAGCATATTTTATAGATAATGAATGGTGCCAAAGATATCGATATCATCCTAATGACAGTATCTACTTAGAAGTAGATAGTTACGATGCAAAAAATCTAAAACAAGGAGCTTTCAGAAATACTTTTCGTTATAAAACTAAAGAAGAATTTGATCAAAATTACTTTGCAAAAAATAACTTAAAAAGATAAAACCTGAAAAATTCTTTAAATCAAGCGATACGAGATTGAAATAGAAAATCAGAAAATGTTTGATGATTTAAATACTACTAATCTTGACGATTACTTGTATGCGTTTGACAAGGAGGATTGGAAAAGTGAAAATTATCTTGGCACTAAAGAAAAAGAAAGTGGCACTGTTGAAACTTTATTTGAAACTTTGGAAAGAGATTCTGGTAAAAAAGACGAAAATAATAACCCAATAATAGAAACCATTTCTCTAGATTTTGTAACTCTTAAAGAATATAATAAGAAAATTAAATCCTACACAGGAGGATTAATAATTTTGGCAGATTATGAATGTAAAAATAATACTGGCGCTTTTAGTAGAACTTTTCCACTAAATCATTATATGCTAATGATATATTCTACCAATACAACCAGCAAAGAAACCTATTCGCATGAAATTGGCCATATGTTGGGCTTGCCTCATTTATTTTATGATTCAAAGGAGAAAGAAGCATACAGGATTGCAAGAGAAAATATTTTAGGGAATGAACTGCCAGAGAAAAATCCTGATGGAACAAAAAATAAAGAGTGTATTCTTCCTATAGAAATACAAATACAAAGATTGATAAGTGAAATAAATTTAACATATACTCTTACTAGTGCTACTGCAAAAAAAGTACCTTAATTGATAAAATAAGGAATTCTAATATTTATTTTCAATCTAAAATAAGCCAATACACAAGAATGAAAACTAATATTGAAACAAAATACAAAGGACAACCTGGATCAACTATAGTAGCAGGAACTGGCCAAAATGCACAAACGAAAGACGTGTATTTATCTATATGCACAAAAGAAATTAATAAAAACACGTCTTATTTGGAAGAGAATAAAAACACTTTACAAATGCTAAATTCTATTATTACAAATAAAATACAATTACATAAATATAAAATAAACTTAAAAGCTTACGATTATTCATTAATTCTAAATGAAACTACAAAATATTATTATTCTGTTATTAACCAAATGCATTTAAATTATTTATTGTTTAAACAGGGGACTACTAAAAACATTATGGATTATTATAATTCTAAATTAGCTTATTTTAAAAATCAAATAACAATAATGAGAAACGATTATGAAAACTATTAAATTATTGGGGTTCCTTTTGGCTATGTACATATTCTTTATTGGTTGTAAGTCTTATACACAAAAAATATTAGACCCTATAAAAGGTACTACACAAGTATTAGTGTATAACTTCTCTAAATATGACTCAGATTTTCCGCCCATTGTTGAAGTAGACAATAAAGGTTTTGGAACCAGTCCTGTAAAAGAATGGTTTAAAGAAGGTGGTATAAGATATGGGAAAACCGGGATAGTTGATTCTAAAGAAGGTAAATGGCTTAGTGGTGATGTAGATTTTGATGAATATGGAAATCTATATATCAAAGGAGTGATATGGGGGGAAGAATATTTTAAAAATGGCTTACGAGACAGTATTTATAGACGTTTTGACAGTAATGGAAAAATTATTTATGAGACTACATTTAAAAAAGGAACAGGTCTTTGGAAAGAATTTCATAATAATGGGCAATTATATTTTGAAATGTACACTAAAAATGGGTATTTTACAGATACGCTAAGGTTACATGATGATAAAGGAAAAATTATAGGGAAAAGACTTTATGTAAAAAATTCATTGGTTTATAGCCAAGGTTTACCACGTTTCCCATATCACCCTGATAGATAGTGTTCCTAGTGATTAATATATTCTATCACACTTCTTAATAGCGAAAAATATAAAAATGAAAACATTTTTTTACCCAATTATTATATCGCTTGTTTTTTATTCTTGTAACACATATGTTACAATGCCACCTACAAGCGAAGGCTTAAACAATTCACTTGATAATTATATATTTGAGGATTTCCCTAGCGAATATAGTGGAGTAGATTTTTATCATGAAACTTTTTTTGAAGGAGGATATCGAATAGGAAAAATTGGCGTAGATGTCATTATGTGTCTTAGTTTATTGACGACAATTATTGTAAACGCAAAGCCTTTGGAGATCAAAAACAATATGAAGGATTTGATCCAAATGAAAATATTAGTAAACAAATAATAACATTATGAAAAATAATTTTTTTTTGATTTTTTTAACTTTAACTCTGTTTTCTTGTACTAAAAATAAAAAGGATTTAGAAATCGAATTGTTAACCAATAAAGTAATTTGTGTAGACAATCTAGAAAGGTTTGATTTTATTGAAACTCGCTATGAGCCAAATAAAGATTATGACAGTTTATCAAAAAACATACTCCAGTATCGAATAACCAACAATTCTGATAAAAAATATTTCATAATGTTTAATGAGAATTCAATTGGTACATTAGAACGAGATCTTTATCGTGAAGGTATAGGGAAAAAGAACTTTTCTCCATTAAATTCATTAGACTTTAGTTTGTACAAAAATGATTCGGTACTAGATGGCAGTTCTACAAGAGCAGAAATGCTTTCCTGTACTTCTTCAATCTTCGAAACCAAGCAAACTGACTCTCTCATTGATAATTTTCTTAAAAAAAACAAGCTTAACAAGACCTACGCTTTAGAACAAATTGATTTTCCAGATGGATCATTACAAGGTTTTGTTCTTCATCCTGAAGAAACAAAATATTTTACGTCAATCCTTAATCTACCGTATAGAGACAATCAGAAGTGGATATCAAATATCGATAAACGAAAACCAAATCAAGGATCAATTTCTTTAAAGAATGATTCTACATTCACTAAATCAATACTAACAGAAAACCAAAAAAAAGAAATCAAAGAAAATGGCTATGTTTTATTCGATGGTAAAATATATTCAAATAGAGTTCCCGTTAAACTAATATCTTTAAAAGATAATACTAAAGAATCCAAAAGAGAATAGAAAATATCAAATCGGAAAAACACTTTTTATTTCAAAAAAACATAATAGATATAAAAAAGAGAAAGTCTTCCTATTGAAAACTTTCTCTTTTTATTACATAAACTAAATTGTTTTTTGAAATCTATTTTGATACCTTAATTAAACTTCTTTTTCAAAGTCTCTTCCATCTCAAAAAATTTACTTTCGAGATCATGAATTTTTTCATAAATATTGATTGGATCTGGCATTTGTTTAGAGGCATACATACTGGCGTACCAAACTTCCAGAATATCCTCAGCATAAATAGAATACATAGGGTAATTTCCGTCTCTATTATCCGATTTAAGGATTAATTTTCCACTTTCCCGGATTCGGTTTAAAACCCTTTTAACCACTACTCCATCATTCTTACTGATAATAACATAAATTCTACCATCTAATATATCATCAAAATTATCAACATATTTTCCAAAAAGGTAATCGCCATCATGAATCGTTGTAGACATCGAGTTCCCTTTTATCTCAAAACATCTATAAGTTCCGTTCTTTAACATTGGCATACTAAATGACGGAAGACTTTCCATATATTCCGGATCAGAATAGCCGTCTAAATAACCTGCTCTTGCTTTTACCCCAACAAAATTAATGTTCTCCTCTCCCTCTTCATTTACCGTTATAATCTTTGGTAAATTTAAACCAACTTCACTATTTGTTTTGTTAGCAAAAATTTCATCACTATTTGCAAAAAAATAATCTGGATTTACATTACAATGTGTAATTATACTTTGAAGCAAATCAAAACCGGGTTTTGTTCTTTTTCTATCTCCATCGGGTTGTAATCTACCAATAGTGATACTATCTATTGTAGTACTCGTTACACCTATTAACTTCGCAAATGAGTTATTGTTTAACTTCATCTCCTCTATAATACGTTTTATCTTAGTATGTATTTCCATGTTCTATTACATTTGTTTTTATTGTGTAATATGTTTTAACAAATACCACATATTCCACTATATGTGGCAAAACTAAAAAATTTATAATAAATAATAGCATTCTTTTCATTTTTTTTTTCGTAACGACTATATTCAAAGACATTTACAGCCTTTTTCTTACTGTATTACTCAAATAGCTACTATAAAAAACTAAATCATATTACTGAAACAACTGCATTTTTTATAGTAATATGTTGCACTAATCAAAACATATGTTGTATCTTTGTCAAAAACAATCCACCATATGATTCTAAAAGATTTTTATACCGAAAAAAAGAACGCAATCGAAACAGAGTTCACTTCTAATGCGCCAACAGTTCAACTTTATAGTGATGCTATTTTTAAAGCTTCTATTGAAACACCGGTAGTAATGTTTAAATACGATACCGTAAACTGGGAAACATCTTCTGAAAAAAACTACAAGGCAGACGTATCATTTTGCCTGTATGTAATATTACCTGTAGAAACCATTTCTTCTACAAGTTATGCAAATGCATTCGATATTGCTCAACGAATAGACAAAGCTATATTATCTAAAAGTAATAGTAATGCTGCTATAGATACTAATTCAACGTTTAAGATAAGAGAAAAACAATGTACAAACGAACATACTTACTGGAATAAAAACGATTATTTTATCTGGGAAATCACCTATAAAACAACATTAATTGAAAATATCTTAAAAAAGAAATACATCCTTTTTAATAATGGTTTAAGCAACGAAGAATTAGAAACATTAGGATATGATTTAACCTCAGGAATAGTAGGAATAAACCCTAATCAAGTTGAAGGAACAATCGATTTAGACCTCACAAATTAATTTAAACAAAAGAATTAAAAAATCTAAGCTTTATAAAACAAACCCTCACTTATTTATACGCCAAAACATGAGAAGAAGCCAAACACTATTAGACAAAAGAAGAGATTATGTTATTAGCTATCTAAATAGAAATCAAGCTAAACAAATGAAAGTTGTAGTTTCTGAACTTTCCGATACTTTATTCTTAACAGAACGCACCATTTATACTATTATAAATGAAGGTCTCTCTACAGCAACCAAAGTTTAAGCACTGAAACTACTGGTTTTGACAATCAAAATAATTGGAAAAAGCAATCTTCAGTCTTAAATTTGTACCCGCTAGCAAAGCAAATTTATCTCTTGGCCAAGAGCAAAATACAATTAAAAAAACCGCTTTTACAAACTGTCCAAAAACACCAATTCTACTTTTTGGATTCTAGATTACAAATACCTTTTTTAAGTATTAAAACAATTAGTAATAACAAATTCAGCAACTTGTTACAGCCCTTCTTTTGCTCTTTTTTGAGCAAAAAAAAATTTTTAAACAATTAAAACAATTTATATTATGAGTACATTAAACGATGTAGTGATCAACAAACTATCAGGCGGATTAGGAAGAAGAAATCCAGAGCAAGACATGGTTTCAGGATTACTTTTTGATGAACCTTTAGAATTTCCAGACGAATTAAAATTAAAATTAGAACTAGACACAGTAAAACGTTTAGCTTCATTAGAAGATGCTGAAGCCATTGGAATTACAACCGAATATGATGCAGATGGACAATCAGCACACTACCAAATTCAACAATTTTTCAGAATGAATCCTTCTGGTGATTTATACATCATGAAAACTGCTGCCGCTTCTTATGAAAAAGTTGTTGCAAAAGCATTGGATATGCAGGAAAAAGCAAATGGAAACATTCGTCAAATGGCAATTATCTATTCTGGACAAACAAAGTTTGCACAAACACAAGATGCAGTTTTAAAAGCACAACAACAAGCACAACTTGCATATAGAGATTTTATGCCTTTTGAAGTTATCTTGGAAGGAAAAGATTTTGATGCTGATACAGCTGTCAATTTAGCTGAATTGAATGCAGAAAACGTATCAGTAGTAGTGACTATGGATGTTGAAAAAGCACTTGAACAAAAGTTATTTCAAAAAGGAACAACAACGGCAAATGATAAACGCTATACTTTAGCTAAAAACGAGAAATTAGTTGCTATAGAAGGCCTCTTAAATGCTTATAATGTAACTAATGAGGAAGGACTTAAAAAAGAAAACGGAGCCACTCTTGAGTACATTTTCAAAAATTCATACAAAAACACTGCAGCAGTTGGATTGGCATTGGGTGCTATCTCAAGAGCAAAAGTATCTGAAAACATTGCCTGGATCGAAAAATTCAACCTTACTGGTGAAGGTTTTGCTAAAGCTGGTTTTGTAGGCGGAGAAGAAATGAAAAACCTTGGAACTTTAAGAGAATTAAATGAAAAAAGATACATTTTCGTAAAAACACACACTGGTTTACCAGGTCTTTATTTTAATGACAGCCACACTTGTACTACAGGTACGTCTGACTTTGCTTATGTAGAAAACAACCGTACTATTAACAAAGCAACTCGTTTATTGCGTACCGCTTTATTACCAAAATTAGCTTCTCCGGTTTTAGTAGATATTGATGGTAAGTTACCTCAATCTGTTTCAAAAAACTTCGAAGGTTTATGCAGAAGCGCTTTAGAAGGAATGGTTGCCAATCAAGAAGTTTCTAATTTTGATGTGTATGTAGATCCAAAACAAAACATTTTGGCAACATCAGAATTAAAAGTGAAAGCTGAAATCACGCCAATTGGAACGGCTCGTAAAATTATGGTCGATTTAGGATTCAAAAATCCTTTCGGAATCGATAAAGCATAATTTATTGAATCTCTTATAATTCAACAAACCATAAAAATTCACCAATACTGTCACCTTAATTCAATTGTTGTAAAAGCAAATGAAGAAAAGCAACAGCCCCGAGCGCTATCGGGATCAAAAAACAAACAAAGCTACATATGAATAAATTACCCTTAATTAACGGACAACAACACAGCTGGTCATCTATCGAAGTAAGTATTGCAGGTAACATCGTTACTGGAATTACAGCTGTAAACTATAGTGACTCAGTATCTAAAGAAAACCATTACGGAGCTGGCGATATGCCAGTACACAGAGGTAGAGGGAAATATGAGGCAAAAGCTTCAATTACTTTATACAACTACGAGGTTGAAGCAATTTTAGCAGCTTTACCAAAAGGGCAAAGATTGCAGGATATTAATCCGTTCAGCATCATTGTGAGCTACCTAGATGATAGTAACGAAGTAATTACACACACTGTAAGAAACTGCGAATTCAACTCAAACAGCAGAGGAATTAGCCAGGGAGATACTAAAATTGCGGTTTCTTTCGACTTAATCTGTTCTCATGTTGAGTGGAACTAATCTACAAGATACTTTCCTAAATTCATAATACCCTATTTCCTATCTATAAAACCGACTTAAAAGAGATAACCATTATCTATTGCGTTACGCAAAAAAGGAGTTCAACGAACATAATTTTTGTAAGCAAACTATTCTACTTGCTCTTTATTAGTCCGTTTTAAACAGGAAATCTTCTTCAAGAGGCTGCCTAGAATCTTATTTAACTTCAAAAAAATAACTCAGGCAGCCTCTTTTTTTAAAATCCGCTTACATAATTCAATTTCTATAAATCATAGAAAAACGTCAATCCGTTAGTATAACCGAAATGACATTTAGACCCTTGTCTAGCAGCATTTGCATTTATTTTCAACAACTAAAGACACCACTAAATCCGACATCAATTTACTCAATCATAAAACCAAACACACTTTCAAAATGGCATTAGAAAAATCAAAAAATGTAGATGTTCTTGACGGAAATATTACCCAAGCACAATTAAACCAATGGAAATACAAGCATAAAAAAGTAGTTAAACTCACCATTGCAGATGATGACGGAACGACCTTATTTGCCTATTTCAAAAAGCCAGATATCAGCATTCGTTCTGCTGTATTACAAGCCTCAAAAATGGATGAATTTAAAGCACTTGAAGTATTATTCAAAAACTGCTATCTAGGTGGTGATGCCAAAATAGAACAAGAAGACGATTTACGCCTCAATATTACCACAGCATTCTCAGATCATATCCAACCAAAACCCGTTAAAGTAGAAATACTATAGCAACCACCTTTTTTGCCCTACCCATAAAATACTATCCTAATGATTATTAAAAACCATACTATAGAACTAGAAGATACCAGTCCTGCCGAAATGGCACGGTTCAGGCAAATTATGATTGGTATTTGGCGTCAGCAGATTGAGGATGATAAAAATGCTGGTGAATGGGAAAAACTTCTTAAAGATCATTATGCGACAGCCAAAGAACTTGATGCTAAATATGCAAACAATTCTAAAAAACCAGACGAAATCACATTAAAAAGTGATCGTTATATACTAAATAATGAGGATCATTATCAATATACAAATGCAATTGCGTTAAAAGAAGTAGTGGTAACGGCATCAATATCACCGCTAGTATCTATATTACTTTGGATTAAGAAAAATATCGGTAATAAAGCACAAAAATTGCAACTGGATTCTTTTCCTAAAAATGCTCCTCTCAATTTCAACGGGATTATTAAGGGATATAAAATTAGTTGTAATCGTCAATTGCTAGAAGCTACCGTAGATTTAAAAAACATTGAATTTAAAGTATCTTTTCCAGGGAAGACTTTCTTTCTTTTAGACATTTTCGATCTTCAAAAGAACTTAGCTCTTAGATTTGAAACTGATAGTTAT
>NZ_JADNRC010000014.1 GCF_015594725.1 Flavobacterium sp. ALJ2
GAAATTATATGTTCCTACTGTTAATCCTGTTATAACTTTGGTTGCTGTGTTTCCTGTTATGTTCCCTGGATTGATTGTCCAAGTACCTGATGGCAATCCACTCAAAGTAACACTTCCTGTTGCCTCTGCGCATGTTGGCTGTGTAGGCACATTAGCTGTTGGCTTTCCTGGTGTTGCCGGTTGTGCGTTGATTACTGCAGTAGCTGATTCTCCTGAAGTACAAGTCCCAGATTTAGCAGTTACTTTATAGCTCCCTACTGATGCTGTTATCGTATTACCAATTTGAACAACTCCTGCTGTTGGAGATATTGTATACGTATATGATGAATTATAATTATCAATTGTAAAACTTCCTGTAGCTACAGCACAAGTTGGCTGTGTTACTACACTTACTGTTGGTAATAGAATCGATTTATTTATCGTAACTGTTCCACTTATGATGGCTTCTACACAAGGTGCTGTATGTCCAATAGTAGCTATTGTATAGGTACCGCTTGTTGTTGGAGTTCCTGAAATAGTTACTGTTTTTGCCGTTGGATCTACATCCCATTTTAATCCTGTTGGTAAATCCGTCACTGTAGCATTCGTAGCACTACCACCAAAAGTATAAACAGTCGTTGGAATTGCTGTTGCTGTACAAACTATAGGGTTTTGTGTACCACTGGTCAATACAATTGAAGAAGCCGTATTTATAACTGCTGCAACTGCAATTCTTGATGTCGTAGTACAGCCTTCAGCCGTAGTAGCGCCTACATAATAAGTTGTTGTTGTTGATAAATTTGGTATTTTAAATTCTGTTCCAATTCCTAATACTGATTCACTTATTGGACTTGCATACCAATTAATAGTTGCTCCTGCTGATGCAGTAGCCTTTAATATTAACTCTCCCGCACCACATCTAGAACCCTGTATAGTAGAAATAATTGTTGGAGAAGTATTTACTGTTGCTACAACTGCAGTTCTAGCTGAAGTACACCCATTATCAGTTACGCTAACATAATAAGTAGTTGTTGCTGATAGACTTGGTGTAGTGAAACTTGTTCCTGTACCCAATGATAATCCACCTGATGCAGCAGTATACCAGTTAATTGTTCCTGCTGATGCAGTAGCCTCCAAAGTTACTGTTCCTATATCACATCTTGATGCTGGTGTTGTTTTAATGATATTTGGTTTTGCATTAATAACAAAATTAGTAGCAGTTCGACAACTTGAAGTACCGGGACAAGCAGCAAAATACGTTTTAGTCTGTGCAGCACTAGCTACCGTTAAACCTGAACCAATAGTCTTAAACGGATTAAATGAAGCACCTGTAAATATTGCTGTCCCTCCAGTAGCATCAAGATACCATTGTATATCATCACTTGAACATGTAGAAGAAGTAACCCCTAATGAAGCACCTGCTGCGTCTCCCTGACAAACAGAAGCTCCTTTAGTCGCTGGCGCTCCAGTAACTGCATTTATAACTATATTAGCTGTAGGAGGTGAAGTACATCCTTCATTATTTGTTGCAGTAACTACATAAGCATTTGGCACCAATTCTGAGAATATTCCTGTTTCATTACTTTTGGGTGCCGTTACAGGATTCGTTCCTCTTAATGTATAACTTATGCCTGAACCATTAGCAAGACTAGTAACCGTTATCGTTCCTGTTGGTGTCTCACAAGTAGCTGGCGTAACCAAAGTTGTTGGCATTGTTGGTAATGCTAATATTTTTATATCATCAACAGTTGTATTAACCCCATTAAAATTTGATCCTGGAACACTTACTTGATTAACCCCTTGGTACGTTGTATTTGCTCCACCAGAGTTATCTATAGCCGCTGTTATTTTTCTAGTATCATTACCTGTTGCACGCGTTGGATCAAGATACAAAGCTTGTGCATTAGAACTATATGTCCCTGCCGCAATAGATGTTGTTACTTTCCCAATTAAGGTTATTGTAACCACTCCATTTTGAGCGATATTAAACCCTCCAAATAATGGTGCATTTGCCGTAACTGTATTAGCTAAAGATCCAGAAGGCCCTGACGCATCAATCGAATATGTCGCTGTTGCAGAATCAAATGTAATATTTTCTGGAAAACGGAAGTCTAAAACCACCCCAGCTGCATTTCCAATACCAGTATTTTTTATTTGAATTTCATAAGAAACCTTTTGATCAATCGAATTACAAGCTGATGCAGTAGGTAAAGCTTTTACTTTGGTATCAAGAATCGGAAAACAACTTGAATTAACTTGTAAATTTGGTGGTAAATCTGTAGTCGTAAATTTTGCCACATATCCATCTGTTCCATCCATAGCTCCATGTTGAGTACTAAAACCAGAAGTTCCTCCTTTAGTCATACCAGCAATACCTTTATTTACATTTGTAGTAATTGTCACTGCTCCCACAAGATTATGTCTGATGACACCACCACCACCACCACCACCTGGTCCGTGTTCGTTATTAACATCTTTTTCTGTATTTCCTCCGTTACCTCCTTTTGCATTAATTGTAATAGCACCTACACTGCTATTAGAAATATTTAATAGTACAGTTCCTCCAGCTCCAGCTCCACCGGCACCATCTGAAGAACTTGAATACACTCCTGGAGCTCCGTCTCCACCATTGGCTTCAATTAAACCAACGCCTTGAACAGTACCAGCATTAATAAGTATAATAGCACCTCCAACACCTCCTTTCACTCCATCGATAGCATTGTTAGCATCACCAGCACCTCCACCACCTCCCATGATAAGTCTTGTTAGCTCTGGAGTGTCTGTACGATACGATTTAAAACCTGGTCTTCCTCCTCCTGTAGCTGGATAAAGAGCACCTGTGGCACCCTGCCAACCATAACCACCTAAACCACCAAAACCGCCATTTCCACCTCCACCTCCACCAGTGTTATGATCATTACCACCTCCACCAGCATTGGCAGGAGCTCCCTTACCAGAAGATCCACCTGGCATGCCTTCAAGTACATTATCAACTTGATTAAAACCATCCCATAAATATTTAGGGGTTCCCGCTATACCTTCACCTTTTCCAGAAATAGCTGTATTTGCTGCATTACCCACATAAGTAGTTGAATTATTTATATCTGAGTCAGCTTTAGGGCTATATCCGCCTCTAAACCCCCTTGCAGTTCCATCAATTGAATATCCACCAAAATTGAAAGTTCCAGAAACATTAAAAGCAATAACTCCACCTGCAATACCATTAAATGGTGGTGTAGTTATTTTAGAAGTTAAGGTTAAATTAGAATATTGTGGCACTCTAACAATTTGAAATGTTTTCTTGCCTCTTGATCCATCTGCCGCAGCATTGTAGAAACTATTAAAAGCTCCACCACTAATACCTGTACCTTTAAATGTTAAATTCCCACCTGTTAGAGGGACGTTATTTGTTGCTATAACATATTCAAAAACACCTGTGTTTCCAATATCTGTAAATCCAGTACCTCCTAAAAGATCGAGACCACTATTTGAAGTTCCTGAACCATAATTATTATTATTTCTATAATCTATTGTAGCATCTTGCATTTGGATAATCAAGATTAAGTCCCCAACAGAAATTGGAATTGTACCAAAATTATTTTTATGAGTATCCATTTTTGGTACTCCTGCCAGCTTTATAGATTGTCCTCCTCTGTTCAGCGTAATATTTCCGTCAACAGGATAATATGTATTTACTGAGCTTGACACTGTAATAGGTCCATCTCCCCCAGGCGTTCCACAAATTTGTGAAAATAAGCTAGTTGAAAATAAAAAAAATATAATAAAAAATGAGCGCTTAAAAAAATCAAGCATTTTAAGAGTAGAATTAAACATAGATAGTTCTATTTGGGGTAATACTATAGAAATTCGAAAACCTATCGAAGGAATTCGAAAAATTTAAATTAAATAAAAGAGGTAGTTGAATCGAAAATCTTAGGATACGATTTTCTGAAATTTTATAAAAGTAAAATATAAAAAACGCCATAATGTAGATTCGGTTCGACTCAAATTAGTCTTAATGTTTATAGGAATAGGTAGTTTGGTGGGGCGAAAGTATATAAACAGTAAAATAATAACTACATTATTCGTTAAACTACCTGTTTTGTCGTTGAAATACTCTTTTTATCGAACAAAATCATGTTTAATAGCTAAAAAAAAATAACTTTTTAGTAACAATAAGTTTTTATTATAACAGAATAAGCTTTTTTTACAGAATTAATTCTGGTAATAAAAATCATAACTAATTAAATTTCAAAATAATATGTCCCGTCCTGAAATAGCGATACACTAAAACACAAGTGTAATAAAAACATCAGACAACCTTGGGATTCTAAAACGTACCAAAAAAGATTACTCGCCCTCATTTAAGTTGCAATTAGTTGAAGAGATAGAACAGGGATTCATAACAAAAGCTCAAGCAAAGCTTAAATATGGTATCCAAGGAGATTCCACCGTAACAAAATAGCTACGAAAATATGGCAACTTTGATTGGGAAAACCAATTACTTACAATTATGTCAAAAACTCCAGAACAAAGAATACTTAAACTTGAAGCTCAAGTTATATTATTAGAAAAATAGAAGGCCAGAGCTGAATATCTTGCTCAGCGTGCCGACAAGAAAGTTATTATTTTCGATATGCTAGTAGGTATGGCAGAATATGATATTCAAATAAGAAAAAATTGTACACCCGACTTATCGACTTCTTCAAAGAAGAACACAAAGAAACATTAGTTTCTACCTGTGATTTGCTCGGGGTAAATAGACAGGTATATTATCAATCAATAAAATCTAAAAAACTGAAACAATCCATAGCTCAAAAGTTATAGTTATGGATCGAAAGATTCGTATGGTCATGCCTAGATTAGGAGGTGAAAAACTATATTTTTTACTCAAAGAACAATTATTGCTCTTAAAAGTCCGAAGAGATAAGTTGTTTAGGATATTGAGAGCCAAGCATATGTTGATACCGTTCAAAAAGAAGTGCCATCTAACAACTGATTCATACCATCGATTTAGGAAGCACAAAAATTTAATAAGCACAATAGAAATAGAGAGACCTAAGTCTGTTTGGGTAAGCGATATAACATTCGTTGGAACTAGAAATAATCCATCTTATTTAGCATTGATAACCGATGCTTATTCAAAAAATATTATAGGCTTTGATGTGTCAAAAGTCTTTGAGTGTAGCAGGGTCTATCAAAGCACTTGAAATGGCATTATACAATCGAAATGATAGTACTGAATCCTTGATACATCACTCGGATAGAGGGTTACAATATTGCTCAAATGATTATCAAAGATTATTAAGCAAAAATAAGATAAGATCAAGTATGACTGAAAAATATGATCCTTATGAAAATGCAATAGCAGAAAGAGTCAATGGAATATTAAAACAAGAATTTGGTATAGCAAAGAAGATTAAAGATTTTAAAGTAAAAAAGCAACTTATCAAAAATGCAATAGAAATTTACAATCATAAAAGACCACACCTCTCAAACCAAATGCTTACACCTATACAAATGCACTCACAAAATAAACTCAAAAGAAAACAATACAAATCAAAAAAAGTTGAACAATGAAATCATTGTTCAACTTTAATTCATAAATTTAATCCTTTAATAATCTGTATCGGTTATTTAGGACTTGACATAAATCACTCTTGTGATGTAATTCTTTTTCTTAAAACCAAATTTTATTAACAAAAAAAGAAGACAAAAGCTATTTCAAGAAATCAATATTCCTCTTAAGCCCATCAAATTTTGTTCTTTTTATAGGTGAATTTTTAAACACTACACGAAAAGTTTCCTCTGTAATTTCTAACCATTCTTTTTTAGACATAGCCATTACATCTAGATTAGGGTTAAATAGTGGCTCAGAATGTGCTTTAGAGAATCGGTTCCAAGGACAAACATCTTGGCAAGTATCGCAACCAAATGCCCAATCATCAAACTTCCCTTTCATTTCTTGCGGAATATTCTCTTTAAGTTCTATTGTAAAATAAGAAATACATTTGCTTCCATCAACAATATACGGAGCAATAATTGCCTCTGTTGGACATGCATCAATACATGCAGTACACGAACCACAATGATCTGTGGTTGCATAATCGTATTCTAAATCTAAGTCTAAAATAAGTTCGGCTATAAAGTAAAAAGAGCCTACTTTTTGAGTTATTAAATTACTGTTTTTACCTATCCAACCCAAACCACTTTTAGCTGCCCAAGCTTTATCCAAAACTGGTGCTGAATCTACAAATACTCGTCCAGAAACGTCGCCTATATGCTCTTGAATAGAAAAAAGTAATTCTTTGAGTTTATCTTTAATAACAAAATGATAATCTTGTCCATATGCGTATTTAGATATTTTAAAACTATCTTTCTTTTGAGTTTCTGAAGGATAATAGTTAAGCAAAAGCGAAACTACACTCTTAGCATCGTCTACCAATAAAGTAGGATCTAAGCGTTTGTCGAAATGGTTCTCCATATAAGCCATTTGCCCATTATGATTTTTATTGAGCCAATCTTCTAATCTTGGAGCTTCTTGCTCTAAAAATCCAGCTTTGGAAATACCACAAGATAAAAACCCAAGCCTTTTGGCTTCAGATTTAATAAATTGTGAATATAAATTTTTAGAATTTATCAACGTGTAATTAATATAAAAGTGTTTTAATCCAGTCCTGAAAACCCTCTGGAATAATCACGTCTTTTTAAAATTTGTTTAACCAGAAAATATAGCTGACAGCAGTAGATTACTTCTGAAACTCTTTGAAAATTATTCAAAGATTAAAATAGCCCACCTTGAATATTAGTATTTATTTTACCCAAATGCTTATAGGCCTTATCTGTAACTTCACGCCCACGCGGAGTTCTCATAATAAATCCCTCCTGAATCAAGAATGGTTCATATACTTCTTCAATAGTTTCGCTACTTTCAGAAACAGCCGTTGCAAGTGTGGATAAACCAACTGGCCCTCCTTTAAACTTACTGATAATGGTAAGAAGGATTTTATTATCCATTTCGTCCAAACCATGTGCATCAACGTTTAAAGCTTTTAATGCATATTGCGCAATAGCCAAATCGATAGTTCCGTTTCCCTTAATTTGAGCAAAATCACGAACACGTCGCAATAATGCATTTGCAATACGAGGGGTTCCTCGACTACGTCCTGCAATCTCAATTGCAGCGTCTAACGAAATCGGCATTTTTAATATAGAGGCACTTCTTTCTACAATTGTAGTTAAGAGTTCCGTAGTATAATATTGTAATCGTGACGAAATACCAAAACGAGCTCGCATTGGAGCCGTAAGCAAACCCGAGCGTGTAGTTGCTCCAATTAAAGTAAATGGATTTAAGTTAATTTGTACAGTTCGCGCATTTGGCCCAGATTCAATCATGATATCAATCTTAAAATCTTCCATTGCTGAATATAAATACTCTTCAACAATTGGGCTTAACCGGTGAATTTCATCTATGAATAAAACATCCCTCTCATCAAGATTAGTCAATAATCCTGCCAAATCTCCTGGTTTGTCTAAAACTGGCCCCGAAGTAATCTTAATTCCAACTTCTAACTCATTCGCAAGAATATTAGCCAAAGTTGTTTTTCCTAACCCAGGAGGCCCATGAAAAAGCGTATGATCTAATGCTTCATTACGTTGGTTGGCTGCAGCTACAAAGACTTTCAGGTTTTCTAAAACCTGGTCCTGTCCTGCAAAATCATCAAATGAAAGTGGTCTTAATCTTTTTTCAAGATCAATTTCTTCTGGATTATAGCTGTTCGTAGTTGGATCTAAATTTTCATTCATAGAGCAAAGATAGATAAAGAAAAAGGAAGACAAAAAAAAACCTCTACTAAGAGTAGAGGTTTAAAATATTTTTTAATGATGAAGAACTTCTTCTCCTTCTTTCATTGGTACGTTTTGAGGAACAAAATCAACGTCATAGTTTGGATTACTATAGTCATATGGCCAACGGTAAACATGAGGGATTTCTCCTGGCCAGTTACCGTGAATATGCTCAACTGGTGTAGTCCACTCTAAAGTTGTTGATCTCCATGGATTTTGTACTGCTTTCTTACCATAGAAAATGCTACTAAAGAAATTATACAAGAAAACTAATTGGAAAACTCCACCAACTAAAGCAAATACTGTTATTAAAATGTTTACATTTTGTAAATCATCAAATAAAGGGAAACTTGTATTAGTATAGTAACGTCTTGGTAAACCAGCTAATCCAATAAAGTGCATTGGAAAAAACACTCCGTAAGCACAAACTGCTGTTACCCAAAAGTGAATATATCCTAAATTCTTATTTAACATTCTACCATACATTTTTGGGAACCAGTGGTAAATACCAGCAAACATTCCGTAAAGTGCAGAGATACCCATTACTAAGTGAAAGTGAGCAATTACAAAATATGTATCGTGAACATTAATATCTAAAGTACTATCCCCTAATATGATTCCTGTTAAACCTCCTGTAATGAAAGTAGAAACCATACCTATAGAAAATAACATTGCAGGATTAAATTGTAGATTACCTTTCCATAAAGTTGTAATCCAGTTAAATGCTTTTACAGCAGAAGGAATTGCAATCAATAATGTTGTAAATGTAAATACAGATCCTAAAAATGGGTTCATTCCTGAAACAAACATATGGTGACCCCAAACGATTGTTGAAAGGAAAGCAATTGCCAAAACTGACATAATCATCGCTCTATAACCAAAAATTGGTTTACGTGAATTAGTAGCCATAATTTCAGAAACCAATCCCATAGCAGGTAAGATTACAATATATACCTCAGGGTGACCAAGGAACCAAAACAAGTGTTCGAATAAAACTGGCGAACCACCTTGATAATGTAAAACTTCTCCAGCAATATAAATATCGGACAAGAAAAATGAAGTACCAAAACTTCTGTCAAAAATCAACAATAATGCTGCTGATAATAAAACCGGGAATGAAATAACTCCAATAACTGCTGTCACGAAGAATGTCCATATAGTTAAAGGTAATCTAGTCATAGACATCCCTTTTGTTCTTAAATTAATAACAGTAACGATATAATTTAATGATCCCATTAATGATGATGCAATAAAAATTGCCATAGAAATCAACCATAATGTCATACCTGTCCCTGAACCAGGAATCGCTTGCGGTAAAGCACTTAATGGTGGATATATTGTCCATCCTGATGAAGCAGGTCCAGCTTCAACGAAAAGAGAACATAACATTATAACTGCTGATAAGAAAAACAACCAATAAGATACCATATTCAAAAATCCTGAAGCCATATCTCTAGCTCCAATTTGAAGAGGAATCAATAAGTTACTAAACGTACCACTTAAACCAGCTGTTAAAACAAAGAATACCATGATTGTACCATGAATGGTAACCAACGCAAGATAAACATCATTAGTCATAACACCATCTGGTGCAAATTTATCTCCTAATAAAACATTAAAAATTTTAAAAGACTCTTCAGGCCATGCTAATTGCATTCTAAAAAGCAAGGACATTGCAATACCTATTACCCCCATAATAATACCTGTAAGAAGGTATTGTTTGGCAATCATTTTGTGATCAATACTAAAGATATATTTAGTAATGAATGTGTCTTTATGGTGGTGTTCATGTTCGTGATCTTGTCCGTGATCGTGACCTTCTGCTGACATATATGTATACTTTAAATTTCTTAATAAATATTATTTCATAGCTACTTTAGGAGCTTCTACTTTAGCAGTAGTATCTACTTTAGTAGTATCAGAACTTCCTGCCGCACCTTCTGCTGGAGCTGGAGCTACTGCTGCCTTAATATCCTGAGCTAATGTTGTTTTTTCGCTTAACCATTTTTTATAATCTTCTGGAGTATCAACTACAATTTTCATTTGCATGTTGTAGTGTGATGTACCACAAATTTTATTACAAAGTAACAAATAATCAAAAGTATAAGGATCTAAAGCTGTTTCACCTTTTGCAACTAATTCAACACTTTTCTTAGAACGAATTGAATTAATATGAGAAACTTTCTCTACCATATAAGGCAATTCTCTGTATTCTGCAGTAGTATAAACTGGCGTAAAAGCAAATTCAGTAACCATTCCAGGAACACAATTCATTTGCGCTCTAAAGTGAGGCATATATGCTGAGTGTAAAACATCTTGAGAACGCATTTTAAAATGAACTTTCTTTCCTTTTGGAATATGTAATTCTGAAACCACAATATCATCTTGTGAATATGGATCAGACATATCAACTCCTAAAGTGTTTATACCTTCAATTAATCTTACGTTAGCTTTTCCTAAAACATTATCTGGACCAGCATATCTTGCTGTCCATTTAAACTGTTGAGCGTATAATTCGACAACTATAGTATCTTCATCTTCATCAACAAACATAATATTATTCCAAGCATATAATCCGTAAAGAATTAATCCCGCTAAAACTACCGCTGGAATAACACTCCAAAGTGCCTCTAATCTATTATTATCTGCAAAATACAATGCTTTTTTATCTTTATCTCCTTTATATTTAAAAGAAAAATAATGAAGTAAACCTTGAGTAATAAATTGAACTATGAAAATTAAAACCCAACTAATATTCATAAGACTATCAACCAAACTACCATGCTCAGAAGCTGGTGTATGTAATACTAATGGACCCCATTTTATCAATCCATATATAGTAAATACATATATGAATGCTAAAAACCCAAACATTAAATATCCTTGAATATTATTATCGTTATCAGATGCAACCTGAGAATCGTCCGAATTTACTCCTACCTGAGTAAGATCAAATATCTTGGTCAATTGCCATAATGCTACAGCTAATAAAACTAAAACTAAAATTACCAACAAACTTATCATCTGTTTATTTCTTTAAATATTAATAATGAAAATGTTTACTTTCTTCTATAAATGGATTTCTTTTTGGTAACAAAGGAGCTTTAGTCAATGCAGTAAAAACTATAAAAATAAATAATCCTAAGAAGAAAAGTACTGATGCAATTTCTGAAACACCAATAAACCATCTATCACCTACTGTACCAGGCATAATCATATTAAAGAAATCAAGATAATGTCCTAATAAAATTACAATTCCAGCCATAACTATAACCCAACTGATTCTCTTGAAATCTGTATTGATTAAAATCAATAGCGGGAAAAGGAAATTCATAACAACCGCTCCAAAGAAAGGAAGATTATAAAGTTGTATTCTAGTTACAAAATAAGTAACCTCCTCTGGTATATTAGCATACCAAATTAACATGAATTGTGAGAACCATAAATAAGTCCAAAAAACACTAATACCAAACATAAATTTAGCAAGATCATGAATATGGCTTGTATTTACATGCTCTAAATACCCTTTAGATTTCAAGTATACTGTTACTAATGCTATTGTAGTGATACCACTTACAAAGAAACTAGCAAACACATACCATCCAAACAATGTACTATACCAGTGTGGGTCAATAGACATAATCCAATCCCAAGACATAATAGATTCAGAAACTATAAAGAATACTAGGAATCCAGCAGTCATTTTGAAATTCTTTTTGTAATTCAAATCATCTTGAGCTTCATCTTGAGCTAAACATCTTTGTCTTGTATAGTAGTTATATAAATTCCATCCAATCAAAAATATAGCAGCTCTAATAATCCAAAAAGGAAAATTTAAATATCCTGCTTTATTAGCTATTATTGCATCATAATTAGGACTGTTAGGATCCGTTACACCATCTCCTAACCAAACAAACACATGGTTAAAGTGTAATCCGCAGAGCACTAGAATAATAAAAAATATTATAGAACCAACAGGTAAGTAAGCAGTTATACCCTGCATAACTCTAAATAATACAGGAGACCATCCTGCTTGTGCAACTTGTTGAATAGCGTAAAACGCAAGGACTCCCATAGAAAGTAGCAAAAAGAAAATACAAGCAACATATAATGCTGACCATGGTTTATTTTGCAATTGGTGTAAAACATGATTTAAATGTTTTGTATGCTCATCTGCAGCACCAACTTGAGCGTGTTCTTTTTTTCCTTCAGCATGTGCATCATGAGCTGTGGCAGTATCATGAGTAGCTTCAGCTTGTACACCATGAGCAGACTCAGCAGTAGCCTCACCGTGACCTCCATGTGACTCAGCAGCTAGTATTTTTTCAACTTCTTGAATATCTTTAGGTGCATTTAAAAAACCATACCCAATACCCAAAAGACCTAAAGCCATTAAGATGATAGAAAAAGTTTTTAATTTACTTGAAAATGTATACATATCTAATACGATCAGTTTGTTCAACAATTATTATAATTGGCTTTTTAGTTTTAGAACATAGTCAGCAACTAACCAACGTTCGTGAGTATTTAATTGATTTGCATGAGAACCCATTGCATTTAACCCATAAGTCTCAACATGAAAAATACTTCCCTCAGTGATTTCTCTATCCTTATAACTAGGAACTCCAAGAAATTTTTCTCTTTCTACCAATTTACCTTTTCCATTTCCAGTTGCACCATGACAACTCATACAATAGATCTCATAAAGTTCTTTTCCTTTTTCAGATTTTCTATCTAAAGAATCTAAAGGCGATTTTAAATTAGCTTTTGCCAATTCATAACCTGCGGTAGAATTCTCATATTCATAAGGTTCAAAACCTCTATTTATAGTTCCGTTGGCAGGAAGTTGAGCTTCCTTTCCTCCTTTAAATACACTAGCTTCTGCATATGGTTCATATGCTAAAGACTCATACATATTAGGGAAGTACTGATAGTTTGGTGCCGAAATATTGTGGCATGATGAAACTAAAATAGTTATACCAACTAAAAGTGTTATTTTATATATACCTTTCATAGCTACAATTAATTCTTTTCTATTACTTTAACTTCTACAGCTCCCGTGTTTTGGAAAAAAGAAACTAATTCTTCTTCATTATTGTTAACAGCAACTTCCATTAAAAAATGGTCATCTGTTGTTCTTACATCCGGGTTTTCTGCTTCTTTAAATGGCCATAATCTACTTCTCATATAAAAAGTGATTACCATTAAGTGAGCTGCGAAAAACACTGTCATTTCAAACATAATTGGCACGAATGCTGGCATATTCTGAATGAAACTGAAACTTGGTTTTCCACCAATATCTTGAGGCCAATCATGAATCATAATATAACTCATCATCGTAGTCGCTACAGTTATACCAACACATCCATATAAAAAAGAACATATTGCTAATCTTGTTGGCGCTAAGCCCATTGCTTTATCCAATCCGTGTACCGGAAATGGAGTAAATACTTCTTCAATATGATGATGTGCAGCTCTAGTTTTCTTTACAGCATCCATCAAAATATCATCGTCATTATAAATGGCGTATATTACTTTATTACTCATGATGTGAATCTTTATTTGCTCTTTCTCTTATGTAATTATCTCCTGTTCCTTTCAAAATAGTTTTCACCTCTGCCTGAGCAATAACTGGGAATGTTCTAGAGTAAAGTAAAAACAATACGAAGAAGAAACCAATTGTTCCGATGAAAATTCCAATATCAACAAATGTTGGTGAAAACATTGTCCAAGAAGATGGAAGATAATCTCTATGTAAAGAAGTAACAATAATTACGAATCTTTCAAACCACATTCCGATGTTTACAACAATCGAAATTATAAATGAGAACATGATACTTGTTCTTAGTTTTTTGAACCACATGAATTGTGGAGAGAAAACATTACAAGTCATCATTGACCAATATGCCCACCAGTAAGGTCCAGTAGCTCTATTCAAGAATGCATATTGCTCGTATTCTACTCCTGAATACCAAGCTACGAATAACTCAGTTATATAAGCAACCCCTACGATAGATCCCGTAATCATAATTACGATATTCATTAATTCGATATGTTGGATTGTAATATAAGCTTCAAGATTAGAAACTTTTCTCATAATGATCAACAATGTATTTACCATTGCAAATCCTGAGAAAACCGCTCCTGCAACGAAATAAGGAGGGAAAATTGTTGTATGCCATCCTGGAATTACAGATGTTGCAAAGTCCATAGATACAATTGTATGTACAGATAGTACAAGTGGAGTAGCTAAACCTGCAAGTACTAAAGATACTTCTTCAAAACGTTGCCAGTCTTTTGCTCTACCGCTCCATCCAAAACTCAAGATAGAATAAACTCTTTTATTAAAAGGTGTTATTGCTCTATCACGTAGCATAGCAAAATCAGGTAATAAACCAGTCCACCAGAAAACTAATGATACTGAAAGATACGTTGAGATTGCAAAAACATCCCAAAGTAATGGGGAGTTAAAGTTTACCCATAATGAACCAAATTGGTTTGGTATAGGTAATACCCAGTATGCTAACCATGGACGTCCCATGTGAATAATTGGAAATAAACCTGCTTGGACAACTGAGAAAATTGTCATTGCTTCTGCAGAACGGTTAATCGCCATTCTCCAACGTTGACGGAAAAGTAATAATACTGCTGAAATTAAAGTTCCGGCGTGACCAATACCTACCCACCAAACAAAGTTTGTGATATCCCAAGCCCAACCAACTGTTTTATTTAATCCCCATGTTCCGATACCTGTAGATACGGTGTAAATTATACAGCCTAATCCCCAAAGGAAAGCTGTTAATGCGATTGAAAATACAATCCACCAATGTTTATTTGCTTTACCTTCAACAGGTGCAGCTACATCTACAGTTACATCGTGATAAGATTTATCACCTATAACTAAAGGTTTTCTAATGGGTGCTTCGTAGTGAGACGACATAATCCTTTATATTGTTTCTTAATTAATAATTTTTTGTACTAAGTATTTCTAACTTTAACGTGATAAATCACATTAGGTTTTGTTCCAACATGCTCCAATAAATGATACATTCTATCGTCAGCGGCTAATTTAGTCACTTGACTTTCTTTATCATTTACATCACCAAATACCATTGCGCCAGAAGAACAAGCGTTAGAACAAGCTGTTTGGAATTCTCCATCAACTACTGATCTACCTTCATTCTTAGCTTTTAATATTGTAGCTTGTGTCATTTGAATACACATAGAACATTTCTCCATAACTCCACGAGAACGAACGTTAACGTCTGGGTTTAAAACCATACGTCCTAAATCATCATTCATGTGATAATCAAATTCACTGTTTTTGTTGTACAAGAACCAGTTAAAACGACGTACTTTATACGGACAGTTATTAGCACAGTAACGAGTACCAACACATCTGTTATAAGCCATTTGGTTTTGTCCTTGACGTCCATGTGAAGTTGCCGCAACTGGACAAACAGTTTCACAAGGTGCATGATTACAGTGCTGACACATTACTGGTTGGAAAGAAACTTGTGGATTATCTCCTGCTTTTTCCATTTCGTTAAATGTAGACAATGAACTCGACAATCCTGCTATATTTTCTTTTCTTTCGTTATCTCCAGCAAAAGTACTTTCAGAAGAATAATATCTATCGATACGCAACCAATGCATATCACGACTTCTTCTTACTTCGTCCTTACCTACTACTGGTACATTGTTTTCAGCGTGACAAGCTATAACACAAGCCCCACATCCTGTACAAGCATTTAAATCAATTGAAAGATTAAAGTGATGTCCTGTTGAACGATCAAATGAATCCCACAAATCGACAGACGTAGCTGCAACTTCGTTGTGATCTAAAGAAACCATTGGTTGTTGATTCCAAAATTCAGCATCTTTAGTATTAAATATTTCAAGAGAGGTTTCTTTAATAATATCTCCTCTTCCCATTAAAGTTTTCTGACCTTGCACGCAAGCAAATTCATGTTCTCCTTTTGCTTTTTCAAGCTTAACAGATTGAATGTCATTAAAACCTTTATATAAAGAGTAAGCATTTAAACCTACAATCATTTCTTCTTTTAGAGCTGCTTTACGTCCGTAACCTAAGGCTAAACCAATAGTTCCCACTGCTTGTCCAGGCTGCACAATTACAGGCACATTTTCAAGTTTGATTCCATCAGCTGTTGTAATAGTAGCATAACTTCCGTTTAAACCACCATTAGCCACAATTTCATTAGACATTTTCAATTTCTTCGCATCAGCGTTAGAAACAGTTACATAATTATCCCAAGAAACTCTTGTGATTGGATCTGGAAACTCTTGTAACCAAGGATTATTTGCTTGCTGCCCATCTCCCATTCCTGTCTTAGTATACAATACTAATTCGAAATCACCTAAAGCTTTTGATTGTGACACTGCATTTGCAGCTACACTATAATCAACAGAACCTGCAGAAAGCGCCGTAGAACTTCCTACATAAATACCATCATGTAATACTTTATTCCAACTAGAACCAGCAATTATCCCAGAAGCGTTTGCTTTGATATAATCATAAAAAGTTCCAGAATCTCCCGTTAGAGACAATAAAACATCTTGAAATTGTTTTGTGTCAAATATAGGGCGAATAGTTGGCTGAGTAAGACCATAAGTTCCTTTTGTAATAGATACATCATTCCAAGCCTCTAAGTAATGAGGAACTGGAGCAGCAATTGTAGAAAGCAAAGCAGTTTCATCTTCTTTTAGAGAAAAAGCAACTGAAGTATTAACTTTTTTCAATCCAGCAACGAAAGATTCGCTATCTGCCAATGTATAAACTGGATTAACACCACTCATAAGTAAAGTATGAACGCTTCCTGCTTTCATATCATTAATTAATTGAGCTACTTTAGTGTCAGATCCTTTTCTTATTTGTCTCGTTTCTGAAGTAGTAAAAGCTTCACTTGCCAACACTTGGTTGATAGCCAAAACTAATAACTGAGCATTTTTATCTTGAATTCCAGATACCAATACCCCTTTTGAACCAGCAGCTTTTAATTGTTGAGCCGCTTTAGTAACTTCTGCCTTAAACTGGCTGTCTAAATTAACAGTTACAGAAGAACCAGTTACAATATTATATATATGTACTAATGCTTGTTTTTGATTTGCAGTTGACATAGGCAAACGCTTATCAGCAGCAGCACCAGACAAAGTCATGTTTGCTTCTAATTGAAAGTGACGAGACATTTTTCCATTTCTAGGAATACGTCCTTGTGCATAACCAGAGTCATACCCTCCTCCTTGCCAATCTCCTAGAAAGTCAGCTCCTACCGAAACGATAAGCGATGCTTTTGAGAAATCGTAATTAACTAAAGCTCTTTCACCATAAACCGTTTCAAATGCATCCAAAGCAGATGATGACGATATCGCATCATAAACAACATGTTTCGCATTAGGGGTTTTAGCTATAAACTCAGCTATTAATTTTTCAGTCGATGGACTTGCTAAAGTATTTGTTAATAAAACGATTTGACCACCTTTAGTATTTGCCTCGGCAATACTTGATTTAATTTTCAAATCAACAGCAGACCAAGTTGCATTTTTTCCTTCCAACTTAGGTTCTTTCAAACGCATACTATCATATAATGACAATATAGACGCATGAATTCTAGCATTGGCTGAAAATTTCGCTCCTGAAATTGTGTTATTGTCAATTTTAATAGGACGCCCTTCACGTGTTTTTACTAAAAGATTAGCAAAATCGAAACCATCAAAAACAGTAGTCGCATAATAATCTGCTACTCCTGGTATGATTTGTTCTGGTTGCAGTACATAAGGTATCGATTTGTGAACAGGGCCTTCGCAAGCTGCAAGCGTAACTGCCGCAGTACTAAACCCAACGTACTTTAAAAAGTCACGACGTGATGTTGAAGACGAAGCTAATGCTCCTGCATTTCCTAAAAATTCATCAGTAGGAATTTCTTCAACAAATTCGTTATTTCTAAGCGCCTCAACAATAGAACTATTTTCGTCTAGCTCTTCAACACTTTTCCAGTATTTTTTGTTTGATGACATTGTATATAAATATTAAAATCTTAATAATTTGATTAATAGTGGCACTTACCACATTCTAAACCTCCCATTTGCGCTGCAGTTAATTTCTCTACACCATATTTCTTAGAAAGTTCTTCATGTATTTTAGTATAATACTCATTTCCTTCCATCTTAACATTAGTTTTTCTATGGCAATCAATACACCATCCCATTGTTAATTTAGAATATTGTTTCATGATTTCATACTCTTCTACTGGACCGTGACAAGTTTGACATTCGATACCAGCAACAGTAACGTGTTGCGAGTGATTAAAATACACAAAATCAGGTAAGTTATGAATACGTACCCATTTTACTGGTTGCGTTTTCCCTGTATACGTTTGAGTTGTTTTATCCCAACCGACAGCATTGTATAATTTTTGTATTTGCTCATCATAGAAAGCTTTACTGTACTCTGGAGTAGCAGTAGTTTCAGCAACCTCTGAAATGTTTTTATGACAGTTCATACAAACATTTAAAGATGGAATACCTGCAGTTTTACTTACACGAGAAGCTGAGTGACAATATTTACAATTGATTTCATTGTCTCCTGCGTGAATTTTGTGAGAATAATGTATCGGCTGAATTGGCTCATAATTTTGATCCACACCTATTTGCATTAAATAAGCATAAACAAAATACCCACTTGCTAATAATAAGAATATTGAGGCTACCAAAACCAAAAATTGATTTCTAGCGAATGCTTTCCATAAAGAAACTCTAGGTTCTTTTGGAGTAACGTCGATTCCATTTGCTTTAGCAACTTTTCTCAATACGTTATTCACCAAGTAAAGCATCACTACTAACATACCCATCACAAGAGCAAGCGCTCCTAGGATAATATTATTAGAGATAGCACCACTTTCTCCTCCTGTTCCTGGCACAGCAGCATTACCTGTTGGAGCTGGAGCCACAGCTTTAGGCTCAGAAGTATATGCGATAATATCATCTATATCTCCCGTTGATAATTGAGGAAATGAAGTCATGACCGCCTTGTTGTGATCTGCAAAAAGCTTTACAGCTACAGCATCACCTGACTTGATTAGGTCAGAACTATTATGAATCCACTTGTAAAGCCAAGCTTTATCATGTTTTCCCGACACGCCTCTTAATTCAGGACCTGTCGATTTCCCATCTAATTTATGACATGCAGCACAATTTGCATTAAAAAGTTCTTTACCCTTTACCGGATCACCTCCCTGAGTTGCTACTGGAGCAGCTTCAGGCGCTGCTGGAGCAGCAGCATCTTGTGCAAATGAACTTAGCGAGAAAATTAACGTTAGCCCTAAGCTTAAAAATAATTTCCTTGAGATCGAATTATGGTTACCCACCTTTTCCATATTATATAATGATTATCTACTAAAATTTGGTACGGTTTTTTCTGTATAAAAATTACACAAAATATAATACCTTCTTTTAAAACTTGCACAAAAATACAATTTAAGAACTATTCTCAAAACCTTAAAACAGCCTTCGATACCAATTTATACCAATTCTAAATAACTTTTCTAATATCCGTTTATATATTAAATACTATTTTTGCACAAAAACCATCACATTATGAGAATTTTAACTCCTAGAAAAAAAGCACTTTACACATTATTACTACTAATTTCAGTATGTAACATTAATGCGCAAGATCAAAACATTACAGTAAATCAAGACCCGAAATTCGAACAACTATTAAACGAAAAACGGAAAATTAACGCGTCAATTAGCGTTAATGACAGTTACAAAATCCAGATTTTTAGTGGTAAGAGTGACGAAGCTAAAAAAACTCTGATTGACTTTAAGCAAGAGTTCAAAGACATAGATGCCACCATAATTTTTAACACTCCAAATTACAAAGTTATGGTTGGTAATTTCAAAAGTAGAATTGAAGCCGAGAAAAACTTAGTAGAAATAAAAAGGAGATACAAAAATGTATTCCTCATCAAACCAAGTAAATAAAAATATATTTTAAAAAAAATATACAATTATAAACAAAAGCCATCTGACATATCGGATGGCTTTTTCATTTATAAAAAACTCTTAAAAAAATATATTCACGCAGTTTTATTTCCGAATTAAAAATTTAAATCTGGATGCTTTATAGAACATTATCACAAAACATAGACGTTTTAAAAAAAAACAGAACTCATCCCAGCATCAAACTATAGAAAAATAAACAGTTAGTTTTAATAATTTATTACAAAAACAAAATAGCCAATTAACAAACCAAAAAAACACATAACAGAACCTAATTTCGCATTAATTATTTTTAATCTGATAACGATTATGTCCATAAAAAAAGTCCCCACGCTTTCTTTATACATTTATTGAAAACAACACATTATTGACTCCAAACCCTAGACATATAATAATCTGAAAAGTCATAAAAAAATTAAGTTCTACATCAAAACTGCATATTATACATCTTAAATCCTGAATAAAGCATCATTTTATCTTTGACAAAATCAAAATAGTTAAGAGAATAAACATTTCCTAATGCTCAAAATTTTAAAAAAGTAACGAGAATACAATCAAAAAAAGTACAACAAAAAAAAAAAAATTACTGCATTTAAGCAAGCATTGCTTGTTAATTTAAATACCGAAAAACCTCGTGGCTCACAAAAAATGAAGCTATATACAACTCATAACATCAAACAAAACAAATACAATTCCACTTCTTTTTACATATTTCACAACCAATACAAAAACCAAAAACTTTCTAAAAAAGGTAATAATAGTATATTAATTAATCGAAAAAATATCCCCTTTTTACTCATCAATATTAATACGACTCAAAAACAATCATAATAACCTTAAAACGGAGAACAGATTGCTAACCGAAACAGAAACTTATCATTTAAATTATCCCTAGTGAAACAAAACGTCAGAAATACAAAAGAGAGTATCGAAAAACTCCCATACAAAACAAATTTATACATCAATCTATCCATTCTATAGCCCATAATATTCTCAAAAATACAAACTAAAATTAAGCCAATTCACTAGATCAGCTTTACAAATAAGACCTACAAAGAATTAATTATACAAAATACAATAGGCGATTACATCTTTTTATAAAGAAAAATGAATGCTCTCAAAGCTTCCAGAAAAACACCCAACAATTACTAAAGAACAATTCTAACTTAGAAACAAAACCCAAACAGAATCAAGAGGCCAAAATAAAATTGAGATACTGCAACGTTTTTTGAATATGTTCAACGATAATAAATAGCACTGGAATTAGTCTTAGGCTTACAATATAAATTTTAACCTATATTAATTAACACATCATAAAAAGACATCAAATTTAAAAATCACATACACCACTTCAATTGAGAAATCAACTCCTTATTCTACAAGAATACAAGCTCATTTTACACAATTACTCATCACATACCAAACAAAATTAAAACACATATTCAACACAGCACAAAGAATTAACTTAAAAAAACATATACAGAATTGACTGCAACCATAATTCCAACAATATCACTTTCAACATAAAACAAAAGAATCACACTAAATACTTATATGCCCCCCCTTAATAGCAAAATCAGTACTGATAAATTAAAACAAACAACATTAACAAATCATTACTCAGTTAATTACCTCACGCAGTAATACAGCAAAAAAAGACCTCTAAATTGACCATGCGTTATAAGAGTTATTTAAAAAAAACATCTCTATCCACCACCTCTTTATTCTAAAAAAAATTTCAGTAGCAAACAAAAAAAATCCCGACAAGTCGGGATTTTTAATTTGAATTCTATAAATTCTTATTTCAATTTCTTTTTGATTGCTACTTCGTGGTAAGCTTCTATTACATCACGCTCTTCGATATCATTAAAGTTTTTAATTTGAATACCACAATCGTATCCTTTACTAACCTCTTTAACATCGTCTTTGAAACGTTTTAATGCTAATAACTCTCCAGCAAACACAACAACACCATCTCTGATAACTCTAATTTTAGCGTTTCTTGCTATTTTACCATCCATTACCATACATCCTGCAATAGATCCAACTTTAGAAATTTTGAATATCTCTCTAATTTCTGCAGTACCAAGAATTTCTTCTTTCATCTCTGGAGCTAACATTCCTTCCATTGCATCTTTCAAATCATCGATAGCTGCATAAATAATAGAATAGTAACGGATATCAATTTCTTCTTTATCTGCTAACTGTCTTGCATTACCTGCTGGACGAACATTAAATCCGATAATAATCGCATCTGATGCAGAAGCTAACATAACGTCTGTTTCTGTAATCGCTCCAACCCCTTTATGGATAATATTAATTTGAATTTCTTCAGTAGACAATTTAGAGAACGAATCAGATAATGCTTCTACAGAACCATCCACATCTCCTTTAAGAATCACGTTCAATTCTTTAAATTGACCAAGAGCAATACGACGTCCAATTTCATCTAACGTAATATGTCTTTGTGTACGTACTGATTGTTCACGCATTAATTGAGAACGTTTTGAAGCAATTTGTTTCGCTTCTTTTTCATCTGCGAATACATTAAACTTATCTCCTGCAGTTGCTGCACCATCCAAACCTAAAACAGACACTGGAGTTGACGGACCTGCTTCTAGAATAGTATGTCCCCTTTCATCATGCATGGCTTTAATTTTACCATGATGTTTTCCAGCCAACATATAATCTCCAATTTTAAGTGTTCCGTGTTGAACTAAGATAGTCGAAACATATCCTTTTCCTTTATCTAAGAAAGCTTCAACGACAGTTCCTTGCGCTTGCTTATTTGGGTTTGATTTTAAATCTAAAATCTCAGCCTCTAACAATACTTTTTCCAACAACTCTTTAACTCCTAATCCCGTTTTTGCAGAAATATCATGTGATTGAATTTTTCCTCCCCAATCCTCAACAAGTAAATTCATACTTGCTAATTTTTCTTTTATTTTCTCAGGGTTAGCATTTGGCTTATCAACCTTATTGATTGCAAATATAATTGGCACTCCAGCTGCTTGCGCATGGCTAATTGCCTCTTTTGTTTGTGGCATGATATCATCATCCGATGCAATTACAATAATAGCAACATCCGTAACTTGAGCTCCACGTGCACGCATCGCTGTAAACGCCTCGTGACCTGGTGTATCTAAAAATGCAATTTTTTGACCATTATCTAATGTTACTCCGTATGCTCCAATGTGCTGTGTAATACCTCCAGACTCTCCAGCAATAACATTCTCTTTACGGATATAATCCAGTAAAGATGTTTTACCATGATCGACGTGACCCATTACCGTTACAATTGGCGCTCTAACTACTAAGTCTTCTTCTCTATCTTCAACTACTTCAATAGCCTCTTCGATATCTACAGTAATAAACTCAACTTCATAACCAAACTCATCGGCTACAATAGTTAATGTTTCTGCATCAAGACGCTGGTTCATGGTAACCATGATTCCAAGTGACATACAAGTACCGATAACTTTAGTAATTGGCACATCCATCATGATAGCAATTTCACCCACAGTAACAAACTCAGTAACCTTAATAGTTTTACTTCCTTCGTCTAGAGCTCTTTGTTCTTCATCAGATTTCTGACGGTGCGTATCTCTTTTATCTCTACGGTATTTGGCAGCTTTTGATTTACCACCTTTACCTTGTAGTTTTTCAAGCGTCTCTCTAATTTGGTTTTTCACTTCCTCTTCAGTAGGCTCAACCTTAGCTACAATTGCAGGACGATTTCCTTTTACAAAACCAGGTCTTGAACTTCTGTTAGCGTTAAATCCTCCTCCAGCTCCTCCTGTATTAGGAGTAATTTTATTAGGATTTGGGGTTCCTGGTGGCACAGCCGGTCTAGGCGCACCTGGTTTAGGAGCAATTCTTTTACGCTTATTTTTGTTAGCGTTATTTGCAGCTGCTCCTGGAGCTCCTGGTTTATTAGGAGTTATCTTTGGATCTTCTTTTTTCTTTTTAGGTTTATTAAATTGAGATAAATCAATTGTTTGACCTGTAAGTGTAGTTCCAGATAATTTTTGATATTGTGTCGTTATAGATTCTTCAACAGGAGGCGTTACTACTGCAGGTTCTGTTTTTACAACAGGCACTTTTTCTGCAGAAACCTCTACTACTGGCTTAACTTCTTTTTTCTCTACAACAAGTTTCTCTTCTTTTTTATCAGTAACAGCAACTGGTGGTTGTACAGATTGAACTACCTCTTTTTGAGCAGGTTTTTCTTCTTTTACAACTTCCTTAGGTGTTTCAACTTTTTCTGGCTCTGCTACTGAAGGAGTGTTTCGAATAATTGCAGGTTTTTTTGGATTTAGATTTATTTTACCTACTTGAACAGGAGCTGTTACAACAGCTCTCGCTTTTATAACCTCTTGTTGTTTTTGGCGCTCTTCGTCTTGTTTGCGTTTGTCTTCGATTTCTTTTTCGCGTTCTACACGCAATGCTTCTTTCTCTTTTCTTTTTTCCTCACCAACTTCTTTAGAAGCCTCCTTATTTCCCTTATCGCCCGCAAATTGGCTTTGTAGGATATTAAATTCGTGATTAGAAATTTTTGCGTTTGGATTTGCGTCAATAGCAATTCCCTTATCTTTTAGATAATCCACAGCTCTTTCTAATGAAATATTTAATTCCCTTAAAACCTTGTTTATTCTTATTACTCTCTCTTCAGACATAAAACCTTTTTATTATTACCTATTCGTTGTGTTGCGAGAAAGATAGCTTAACTATCAAACTCTTCTTTTAGTATACGGATTACATCTAGAATTGTTTCCTCTTCTAAATCTGTACGTCTTACTAAATCTTCTACTTCTTGTTTTAAAATACTCTTTGCAGTATCCAATCCTATTTTAGCAAACTCTTCGATAACCCATCCTTCGATTTCATCAGAGAACTCTGTTAATTCGACATCATCGTCTTCACCGCTTGCTACATCTCCTTCTCTAATAACATCAAGCTCATAGCCTGTTAATTGGCCTGCTAGTTTAATGTTATGACCACCTCTACCGATAGCTTTAGAAACTTCCTCTAATTTCAAGAAAACTTCGGCTCTTTTAGTTTCTTCATTAATTTTAATTGAAGAAACTTTTGCAGGACTTAAAGCCCTTGTAATATATAATTGAATGTTACTCGTGTAATTAATAACATCTATATTTTCATTTCCTAACTCACGTACAATTCCATGAATACGAGAACCTTTCATACCAACACAAGCTCCAACAGGATCAATTCTATCATCATAAGAATCTACCGCTACTTTTGCTTTCTCTCCTGGTATTCTAACTACATTTTTAACTGTAATTAATCCGTCGAATACTTCTGGAATTTCTTGTTCAAATAATTTCTCTAAAAACTTCTCTGAAGTTCTAGACATAATAATTTGTGGTTTATTCCCTTTTAATTCAACGCTTTCAATAATTCCTCGAACGTTATCTCCTTTACGGAAAAAGTCTGATGGAATTTGTTTTTCTTTTGGCAATACAATTTCATTTCCTTCATCATCCACCAAAATTACAACTCTTGGACGAACATGGTGCACTTCGGCTGTATAAATATCCCCAATAATATCTTTAAATTGCTTATAAAGATTTGTATTATCGTGTTCATGTATTTTAGAAATCAAATTTTGGCGTAAAGCTAAAATAGCTCTTCTACCTAAATCGATTAATTTTACTTCTTCAGAAACTTCTTCTCCAATTTCAAAATCCGCTTCAATTCTTCTTGCTTCTGTCAAAGTAATCTCCTCATTTTCAAAATCAAGATCTTCGTCAGCAACGATTACTCTCCTTCTCCAAATCTCCATATCTCCCTTATCAGGATTTATGATGATGTCAAAATTATCATCTGAACCGTATTTTTTCTTCAATGCATTTCTAAATACATCTTCTAAGATTGCCATAAGCGTTACACGATCAATAAGTTTATCATCTTTAAACTCTGAGAATGAATCGATTAATGCTAAATTTTCCATGCGAATTCTTTAATTAAAATGTTACTGTAACAATTGCCTCTTTAATTTCTGTATAAGGTATTTGCTGCTCTTTTTGAACTGTTTCTTTTCCTTTTCCTAATTTCTTAGGTTCCCTTGCTTCCCAAGACAAAATTATGAAATCTTCATTAGCATCAACCAATTCAGCCTCAATTTTTTCTCCATTAGTACTTACTATCAATGTTCTACCAATGTTTTTCTTGTATTGTCTAACCATTTTTAATGGAGATCCAACTCCTACCGAAGCAACTTCCAAAGAAAAATCTTGTTCTTCTCTGTCCAAATTATTCTCGATAGCGCGACTAACATCAATACAGTCTTGCAAGAGCACACCATTATCTCCATCCAAAGATACAATTATCTTGAAAGCATCAGTAATGGTTAAGTCTATTAAAAAAATTGATGGTTTTTCTACGAGACCCTCAGCTATTAATACGTTTACTTTTTCTTTAAATGTCATACTTTTATAAAAAGAGGGGACATTTAGTCCCCTCATTATTTAGGTTTTAATAAATAACGGTGCAAATATAGTGTTTTTTTACAAATCAAAATAAATTGATTGCTCTAAAAATATTTCTTATCTTTATATAAGCACCAAAATAACCGATTTTTCATGTAATTTAACACCTAAAAATTATGAAACGTATATTAGTTCCCACCGATTTTTCCGAACATGCAGAAGACGCATTAAAAGTCGCAGCCCAAATCGCAAAAAAGAATAACGCTGAAATAATCATACTACACATATTAGAATTACCTAGCCAAATGAGCGATGCCATTACTGGCGGAATTAGCATCCCAGAGACCATGCTTTTTATAAAAAAAGCAAACGAAATGCTTACTAAAATCACCGAGAGAGCCTATCTAGATGGACTTACAATAATCGAGATGACAAAACTCGACAAACCGGCAGAAGGAATTGCAAAAGTAAGTAATGAGCATGAAATTGATCTAATTATAATGGGGTCACATGGCACTTCTGGACTTGAAGAATTAATCATAGGATCGAACACAGAAAAAGTAGTTCGCCATTCTGAAATTCCTGTTTTAGTAATAAAAAAACCTATGAATGGATTTAAAACTACAAATTTTGTTTTCGCTTCAGATTTTTCAAAAGAAATCGAAAAACCTTTTAAAAAACTGATAGAATTTGCAAAAATGTTTGATTCTAAATTGCATTTAGTCATGATTTGCACTCCAAATAGTTTTAAACCGACTCATGTCGCCAAAAAAATAATGACTGATTTCATCGCTCCTTTTAATCTCAATAATTATTCAACTCATATTTACAACGATACCAATATTGAAAATGGAATTATTAATTTTTCTAATAGTATTAATGCAGATTTAATAGGTATGTGTACACATGGAAGAACTGGATTTTCTCACTTTTTTAACGGAAGCATTAGCGAAGACATAGTAAATCACGCTGTAAAACCAATAATAACTTTTAAAATATAAGCACATGATAATAACGATTATACTAAAAAATGATTCACAAAAAAAGCGATAAAAAACTCTAAATTTATTGCATAAAAAAAGCCTCTCATTTGAGAGGCTTTTATGTTGGTCTACAAGGACTCGAACCTTGAAAGACTGCACCAAAAACAGTTGTGTTACCATTACACCATAGACCAGCAGTGCTGTTAAGCGAGTGCAAATTTATAACTTTATTTGATTTAAACAAATTTTTTAAGCATAACTTTATTGCATAAAAAAAGCCTCTCAAATTGAGAGGCTTTTATGTTGGTCTACAAGGACTCGAACCTTGAAAGACTGCACCAAAAACAGTTGTGTTACCATTACACCATAGACCAGCAGTGCCGTTAAGCGAGTGCAAATTTAAAGCTTTTTTTAGTTTGTACAAGCATTTTGAGTAAAAATTTTAAAAAAAAATGCTTTTTTCTCCAAACAAACTCAACGACAATACGAAACCAATTCATACACAACAAATTACCCTAACCAATTACTTTTATAGAAAAATTTGTTAATGCTGGTTTGATTACACAAAAAAACATTTTCTTTGTAAGATTAAATAAGGACAAATTTTTAACACCTAAATATGGCACAATTCAACTTTAATAAATGGAATACAATTATTGGTTGGTTAACTTTTACAATCGCTTTAATAACCTACACACTTACTGTTGAACCTACAATGAGTTTTTGGGATTGTGGTGAATACATCGCTACAGCTGCAAAGCTTGAAGTAGGTCACCCACCCGGAGCACCTTTATACCAAATGATGGGTGCTTTCTTTGCAATGTTTGCAATAGATAATCAACATATTGCTTTAATGGTAAATATGATGTCTGTATTCTCTAGTGCATTTACAATACTATTCATGTTCTGGTCTTCTTCTATTATTCTTAAAAAGATGATAGCACGTTTTTCTGAAATCAACAAGAACAATGCAATTGTAATTCTAGGAAGCTCTTTTGTTGGAGCATTAGCTTATACATTCTCTGATAGTTTCTGGTTTAATGCTGTTGAAGCAGAAGTTTATGCTATGGCATCCTTATTAATTGCTTTACTTTTTTGGTTGGGATTACGTTGGGAACAAGACATGCATACTCCAAGAGGCAATAAATGGTTACTAATTATATCATTAGTAGTTGGTCTTTCATTTGGTGTACATTTCATGGCATTACTTACAATTCCTGCAATTGGATTCCTTTACTTCTTCAAAAACTACGAAAAAGTTACCATCAAGAACTTCATTATCGCTAATCTCGTGGTAGTAGCAGTCTTACTGTTCATTTTTATATTATTACTTCCATTAACAATGGCTTTCTTTGGTAAAACCGAGATTTTTATGGTTAATGAAATGGGAATGCCTTTTAACTCAGGAACTATTTTTGTAGCCTTAGTTTTTATCGCCTTCTTTTATTTCGGATTACGTTATACCAAACAAAAAGGCCTTGTTTTTTACAATACAATAATACTTTGTATCTTATTCATTTTAATTGGATTCTCAACTTGGTTGATGCTACCTATTAGAGCCAATGCTAATACTGTAATTAACGAAAATAAACCTTCGGATGCAACCGAGGTACTTGCTTATTATAATCGTGAGCAATATGGCGACAACCCATTGTTTTACGGACCTCAATACACAGAAATGTTTGCAGGATTAGACAAAAACACTCCTTATCTTGACAAGAAACCAAATTACGAAAGAGATTACAAAACTGGTAAATATATAATTACCAACAATTATAAAAATGCTGCACAAAATTCTGATGATGCTCAAAAAACATTTTTACCTAGAATGTGGAGCACTGATCATGCAGAGAACTACATAAACTTCACCAATCCTCCTGCATTTAAGATAAATCCAAACTATCCTTACGAGGATGATTTACAAAAATACGGCATTGATCCAAGTCAATTATCTGAAGAGGAATACAATAAAGCAACTGCTCAACTGAGACATGAGGTTGAAAAAACAATCATGGAATTCAAAAAAGCTTATGCTCAAAAACAAATTGACAACAATGGTTATATTAAATTCTTAAAAAGCTACGGGGATTACTTAATTGTCGAAAAACCAGCAATGGCAGACAACTTGGGATTCATGCTAGAATATCAATTTGGATATATGTATTGGAGGTATTTAATGTGGAATTTTGTTGGCCGTCAAAGTGATGTTCAAGGAAAATACGACAACTTAGACGGAAATTGGATTAGCGGAATCAAATTATTAGATTCAATCCGTTTAGGTTCTCAAGACAACTTACCTTCAGATGTATTAAACAACAAAGGAAGAAATGTTTATTTCTTCTTGCCATTCATCCTCGGCTTAGTTGGATTAATGTACCATGCTAATAAAGATTTAAAAAGCTTTTATGTCCTACTCGCTTTATTCTTATTTACTGGCTTTGCACTAAAAATATATCTAAACGAAAGGCCTTTTGAACCTCGTGAAAGAGATTATGCACTAGTAGGTTCCTTTTATGTATTTGCCATTTGGATTGGATTTGGAGTATATGCCCTCTATGAAAGTTTACAGAAATATATCGCTCCAAAAATTGCCGGACCAATAGTTATTGCTGGTAGCTTACTTGCCGCACCTGTACTTATGGCTTCTCAAAACTGGGACGACCACGACAGATCAAACAAATACACTGCTTTATCGATGGCCAAGGCGTATTTAAATTCATGCGATCCAAATGCTATTTTATATACTATTGGCGATAATGATACTTTCCCATTATGGTATGCTCAAGAGATTGAACACATCAGAACTGATGTGAAAATAGTAAATACAAGTTTATTCATGACTGATTGGTATATTGATCAGATGAAAATGAAAGCTTACGAATCAGATCCGTTGCCAATTTCTTTCACTCATGATCAATATGTGGGAGATAAACGAGATTATGTAGCTCACATTCCAAAAATAGACAGCCGATGGGATATTAAAGATTTTATAAATTTCATAAAAAATCCTAAGTCAACTGTTGAAATGCAAAACGGACAGACAATTCATTTTTACCCAACTAATAAAATTCGTCTTACTATAAACAAAGACAATATTATTAAGAATAAAGTAGTCGCACCAAAGTATTATGACTCTATAGTTCCTTATATCGACATTGATATTAAAGGAAGTGCCATATACAAAAATCGTCTGATGATGCTTGATATATTAGCAAACAACGACTGGAAAAGACCAATTTATTTTAGCGGAGGTGCTTTTGATGATGAAGATTATCTATGGCTAAAAAACTACCTTCAACTTGATGGTATGACATATAAACTTGTACCTATCAAAAACGTTCCTTCTAAAGAAGGAGGACCTATGGATATGGGACAAATTGACTCTGAAAAAATGTACAATATTGTAATGAAATGGGACTGGGGTAACAGCGATAGTGATAAAATTTATCATGATCCTGAAACCAGACGAAACAGCATCACGTACCGCACGAACCTTTCTAGATTAATGAAACAATTAATTTCTGAAGGTAAAATTGACAAAGCCAAAAACATCATCAATTTAGCAATGACCAAAATGCCATTGGATAAATTTGGTTATTACTCATTAGTTGAACCTTTTGCAAAAGGATATTATGATGTTGGCGAAAAAGTCAAAGCGCATGATTTACTTGAAAAACTAATAAACAAATACAAAGAGAACCTTGACTACTATAGTCATCTAACTCCTTCTGAGCAATCAAGTCTTGCTATCGATATTATTACTGATATCGAAAGATACAGAAGCTTATTACAAGTAATGAAAGACAGCAAAGACCTACCGTTTTACAACAAACAAAAAGCTATCTTTAACACTTATGTAAATGTTTTTGAGCGATTTGGTCGTGAAAAGGAATAAATAATATTCAAAATATAATAATTAAAAAATGTAGCGCTATTGAAAAATACCGCTACATTTTTTATTTTTACATAATCTAAAATTTCTGAAAATGAGTTTTTATTGGATTAAGACAAACCAGCTAATCAAACATCTTTTTTCTAACTATTATTGGGATATCCCTAATAAAGAGAATAAAATTTATTTGACTTTTGATGATGGCCCTACTCCCGAAATCACTGAATGGGTTTTATCTGAACTCAAAAAACGAAATGCGAAAGCTTCTTTCTTCTGCATTGGGAACAACATCGAAAAACATCCTGAGATTTTTAAAAAAATAATCGATGAGGGACATAACATAGGAAACCACACTTACGATCATTTAAATGGATGGAAAACTGCTACAGCAACTTATTTAAACAATAGTCTTTTATGTGCTAAACAAATTCAACAATCCTCTACTAAAAACAATATTCAGTCAAGTATTTTTCGCCCTCCTTACGGAAAAATAACAAAATCACAGTCGGTACAATTACGCCAATTAGGGTATAAAATAATAATGTGGGATGTTTTAAGCGCAGATTTTGATCAAAGTATATCTCCTGAAAAATGCTTGCAGAATGTTATAAAAAATGTAAAATCAGGAAGTATTATCGTCTTTCACGATAGCGTAAAAGCATCGCAAAACCTTAAATTTGCATTACCAAAAACATTAGATTATTTAAAAGAAAACAATTTTATATTTGATGTTATTTATTAAACGTAGAACATCCAATAAAGTATAAAATACCACAAGTTTGTAGTATATAGAAGAAATTAGAATTGCTCTTGCACAATTCCAATAATAGTATTTGCATCTAATTCACCAGATTGCCTCCAAATCATCTGACCTTCTTTATATATCATTAAAGTAGGCAGCCCTTTTATTCTAAGAGCATCTGCTAATTCCTGATTTTTATCCACATCTATTTTTATCACCTTAGCTTTATCGCCTAGCGCAGCTGCAACATCCTTAATTACAGGATGCATTGACACTGATGATTCGTTCCAATCGGTGTAAAAATCTATTAACACTGGAACTTGAGCATTTATAAGTTCTCCGAATTTTGACATAAAACCAAAAATTTAATCTTTTTAAATCTACTAAAAAGAATTTATTATATACAAATGTAGCATTTTTAACGAATTATGCCACATTCTTCCCTTTTTTTAGTTCAATCACGGTTATTTCGGGCATTATCCCTACACGTCCTGGATAAGCATGAAAACCAAAACCACGATTTACATATATATAGCGGCCCGCATTTTCATACAAACCAGCCCATTGTTTGTACACATATTGTGCCAAACTCCATTTAAAATAACCTGGAATTTCAATTCCAAATTGCATCCCATGCGTATGCCCTGACAAAGTGAGGTGAAAATTCTTAGGATGTTTTTTTATTTCATACTCCCAATGACTTGGATCATGACTCATTAACACCTTGAAATCATCTTGTTGAACACCTTGCGAAGCTTTATTTAAATCACCTGCCTGCTTAAAATTATGTCCCCAATTTTCAACACCTACCAAAGCAATTTTATCTTCTCCTTTTTGAATATATGTATGCTCATTTAATAACAATTGAAAACCAATTTGTTCATATAAGCTTTTTATCGCTTCAAAGTTTTCTTCTTTCTTTTGTTCTGATGGCCAAGCAACATATTCGCCATAATCATGATTCCCTAAAACTGCATATTTACCAAATTTAGGGTCTTTTATTTTATTAAAAGTCTCTAGCCAAGGATGCATTTCGGTAGCATGCGTGTTAACAATATCTCCTGTAAACAAAATCATATCCGAGTTTTGTTCGTTTACTAAATCAATAGCATAACTTATTTTCTCTGGATTATCGAAACTTCCAGAATGCACATCAGAAATTTGTGTAATTGTAAATCCATCAAAAGCATCTGGCAAATCTGGAAAAAACACCGTTTGTTTGATTACTTTAAAATTATATTTTCCTTCAAAAATTCCATAGATCAAAGACAGAAAGGGAACTGCTGCCAAACCTACTGCCAATTGGCTTACAAATTTTCTTCGGCTCGGAATTACGCTATTTTTTACTGGGTTTGGATTTTCAATAAAATAATTAACCAACCCAACTCCTACACGAAAAAGATCTTCACCTAAAAGTACTAATGTAATTACAATTTTTGGCACATAAACCAATAGCATTAATCCCATAGTAAACATAGTTTGCTTAGTTTGTCCAACTGAACGATCAAATTGCGTAAAGGAATATATTATAAATACAAAAAGTAATAAACTTATTATTTGGTAACTTATCAAGAGCCATCTTAATTTAATTAAAGTTCGGATAGCCTGAAAAGAATACAACTCAATAAATAAAAAAAGAGCGCAAATAATTATAAAACGAATGGTCATTGGTGTTTTTTTAGGCAAAGTAACAAAGAATGAAAATGCAACAACTTTTAATTATCAAAAATTTAACGCAAACAATAACAAAAAAGCTGATGAATAAATCCACCAGCCTTTTACCTACTAAAACTATTATTCTACTTACCCCCTATGTAAATTATTATCCCTTATTTACAGTAAGTAAAATACTTATCAAACCCTTATTTTTTAGCTTTTGCTACTTCTGGCTTAGCCATTTCTGTTTTTACAGCTTCTGCTTTTTTATCTGCTTTCTTTTTAGCATGTTTAGTCGCTTTTACTTCTTTTGCTGGAGTAGTTTGTGCTGGAGTTGTTTGAGCATTTACCATTGCTGTTGTTCCTAAAACTGCTATAGCTAGCATTAATACTTTTTTCATGATTGTTAGTTTTATGATTATTATTTCATTAATTATAGGTCAAAGATATATTCACTAAATGAAGATTAAATGAAGATTTTCCTTGCCTAGAAATTTTAACTTTTAATTAAGCTTTAATGCTATTTGAGAACAATAATATAAACGTAGTACCTTCATTAGGACTCGAAGTTACCTTTATTTCTATATGATGAAAAGATGCAATACTATCGGCTATAGCCAAGCCTAAACCCTGACCATCCTGATCAGAACTAATTCGGGTAAATCGATTAAATATCTTTTCGACTTGGGTTTCATTCATTCCTATTCCCGAATCAGAAATAGACAAATAGTAATGTTGATTTAAAAACCCATCGCTAATAGTAATACTTCCGTTCTCTTTATTATATTTTATTGCATTGGTAACCAGATTATACAATAAAATATGCATTAGTGTATTATTACCCATAAAATCAAAATCATGCTGCATTTTATTAGAGAACTGCAATCCTTTATCATCAATTCTATCTTGTAAATCTTCATACAATCCGCTTACGATTTCATAAAAATTAATAACCTCATTGGCAGTATATTGATTATTTTCGATTCTGGAAATCAGCAATAAATTATTGATTATTTTCTTTAACATATCCAAAGTTCTGAGTGAGCCAGCGATTTTATCTACTGCATTATCATTCAGAGATTCATTTTGCAACAAGTTTTCGAATTTATTTTTCAATAATGCAATCGGAGTTAATAATTCATGGGAAACATTGGATATAAACTGTTTTTCTTTTTTAAAAAGCTCTCCTATCCTATCCATCATTTGGTTTAAAACCGAATCTAATTCTCTAAAATCTGCCGAATGCGCTTTAATTGGAGTATGATCAAAAGCTTCGGGCTCATTTACTCTACGTATTTTAGTATCAATTATTTTATAAAAAGGCTTGAGTAAATACTCTATATAAAAAGTATCTGCCAAGAATGTTATCAAAACAATTACAACTAAGACAATAATAATAAAGAGCTTAATAATAAAAGTAAGATCTTTTATTTCTGCCAAACTGCTTCCTATTTCTAACTGATACCCTATCTTTTCGTAGGTAAAATGATATTGTAATATCCTATATTCATTTTCTTCACCTTCTATAATTCTATTTTCATTAACAAAGGTGGTCTTTTCTTGGTTTGGCAGTTTTGGCAATCTTGAAAGCACCAAAAACTCACTATGCAAACTCGAAAACTGTGAATATGTTTCGGTTGAATCATCCGCTTTTTCGATAAAATCATCAATCTCATTTTGATTTAAATGCTCTATAAACTTCTTTTTCTTCTCTACAAGTCCATTATTAATATGCCTGTAAACTACATTTTCAACCAAAATAGGCAGCATTAACCATAAAACTAAAATCACCAACAACCGTGTTAGTGCATTAAAAATGGCTAATTGATGTTTTATTTTCACGTTAATTTATTTAGGAATTAATACGATATCCTACATTTCTCACGGTTTCAAACCAATCTATAGTGGTGTGTTTGTCTAGTTTTTTTCGAAGATTTCGAACATGAACATCAATAAAATTCGAATCTGAATTTATCTCCAGAATATCTCCCCAAATATGTTCTGTTAATTGTAATCTGGTAATTACACGATTTTTATTCAATACTAAATATTGAAAAATATCAAATTCTTTCTTGGTCAAATTAATCGGCGTTCCATCATAACTTACTTTGTAATCTTGTAATTGCAATGAAAATCCGTGTACAACCAAATCATTCAAAGTATAACCATGCATTCTACGAATAACAGCAAATAGGCGTGCACTTAATTCCGTCAATGCAAATGGCTTAGTAAGATAATCATCGGCACCAAGATGCAATCCATCAATCCTGTCATCTAATTCTCCACGAGCGGTAATAACAATTACTGCAATTTTGGATTTAGTCTTACGAACTGCTTTTAAAACATCAAAACCATCTCCATCTGGCAAACCTAAGTCTAGCAGCATGGCATCATAATCATTTCCGCCAATTTCATCTAACGCTTCATTACAAGTATTAGCAATTTTACATACATAACCGCCATCACTCAAAAAATCTTTAACCTCGATAGCTAGTTCTTTATTATCTTCGACAATAAGAATATTCATAAATAGTATTTTATAAATTAAAAGTAAGCAAATAATGAAAACGCATTTTTTTAATTATTAAAAATTTAACGCCTGTCTGAACAAAAAAGGCTGATAAATTTCTTTATCAGCCTTAATCAATAATTATCCTTTTTGTTTTGCCTATCGCTATCAACCTTCATTTAAAGCAAAACAAAAACGACATCTATTTTTTAGCTTTCATTGGTTCTGCTTTAGGAGCAACTTTTGTTTCAGATTTTGCTTTTTTATCTGTTTTTGCTTTTGGGTGCTTGGTCCCTTTAACTTCTTTTGCAGGAGTTGTTTTAACTGGAGTTGTAGCTGCACTAACCATTACACTTGTTCCTAAAACTGCTACTAATAACATTACTAAATTTCTCATGATTTCTACTATTTAAAAATTAATTATCTCTTATTTTATACACCAAATTTACATCTGTAATATGAAGACAAAATGAAGAAAATAGTGATATAAAAAATTTAACTAGACATTAACTATTGGGATTTATCATTGACTTACACACATATAGATAACATATATTATCAGAGATGCTCTGCGGTGCATCTCTACAGATGGCAAAAAAAACATCTCTGATAAAACATTTCAATTCTAATTTGAGTTTCCCCTGATTAAATTTTCAAGAACCGAATCGTTTTTAAAACCCAATTGTTTATTTTTACAGACTAATATTTTTTTTATGTCAACTCAAAAACGTCTTTTTCTTCTTGATGCCTACGCCTTAATATTTCGTGGTTATTATGCCTTTATAAAAAACCCGCGAATTAACTCCAAAGGAATGGATACCTCTGCAATTATGGGATTCATGAACTCTCTTTTGGATGTTATAAAAAGAGAAAAACCAGATCATTTGGCAGTAGCATTTGATAAAGGAGGAAGTGCCTTGCGTAACGAGATATTTCCTGAATACAAGGCTAATCGCGATGTAACTCCGGAAGCTATAAAAATTGCTGTTCCTTATATACATGAATTATTAAAAGCAATGCATATCCCGATTATAGAAGTTGCTGGCTATGAAGCCGATGATTTAATTGGAACTATTGCAAAACAAGCTGAAAAAGAAAACTATAAAGTATTTATGGTAACGCCAGATAAGGATTTTGCACAACTGGTTTCTGAGAATATATTTATGTACAAACCAGCCCGAATGGGTAACGGAATAGAGATATGGGGAGTTCCTGAAGTATTGGCAAAATTTGAAATCGAACGTCCTGAGCAAGTAATTGACTTTCTAGGAATGATGGGTGATGCTGCCGATAATATTCCTGGGCTTCCAGGAGTTGGAGAGGTTACTGCCAAAAAACTATTGAAAGAATATGGCTCTATGGAAAACCTTCTAGCAAATACCGACAAGCTAAAAGGGAAAATGAAAGAGAACATCGAAGCTAATGTTGAGAAAGGTTTATTATCAAAAACATTAGCAACTATTTTATTAGATTGCCCAGTAACTTTTAACGAAGTAGATTACGAATTAACTCGTCCTGATATTGAAAAAACTGATGCTATCTTTCAAGAATTGGAATTTAGAAGAATGGCAGAGCAATTTGACAATCTTTTTAAAACAGATGGAAGCGGATTAGCTACCGTAGCAACTCCTGATCCAAAATTATACAAAAAAACAGCCCCAAAAAACGATAATCAATTTGACCTTTTTGGAAGTGCCACTACTGATGAAGAAAATCCAGAAACCCAAAGAACTTCTTTTTATAGCAATTTAGAAAATACACCTCACTCTTACCAAATCGTACAAGGTGATTTAGGGTTGAAATTGCTTTTGCAAAATTTACAGAAACAAACGTCTGTTTGTTTTGATACCGAAACTACTGGATTAAATGAGCTACATGCAGAATTAGTTGGGATTTCATTTTCTTACGAAAAAGGAAAAGGATTTTATGTTCCGTTTCCAGAAAATCAAGAGGAAGCAAAAGCATTAATCGAAAAGTTTATTCCGTTTTTTGAAAATGAAGCAATTGAAAAAATTGGTCAAAATTTAAAATACGATTTAAAAGTATTATTGAATTATGGTGTTTTGGTAAAAGGAAAATTATTCGATACTATGATTGCTCATTACCTGATCAATCCAGATATGCGCCATAATATGGATATTTTATCTGAAACTTATTTAAAATATGCTCCAAAATCGATTGAAGATCTAATTGGTAAAAAAGGAAAGAATCAAAAATCAATGCGCGAAGTTACTCTCGAAGACATAAAAGAATATGCTGTAGAAGATGCCGATGTAACTTTGCAACTGAAAGAGATATTCACAACTGAATTAGATAAAACCGAAACTAAAAAATTATTCGACGAAATCGAGATTCCGTTGGTTAGTGTTTTGGCTGCTATGGAAACTGAGGGGATTCGTCTTGATGTAGATTTCTTAAAATCATTATCAGAAGAATTAGGCAATGATATTAAAACATTAGAAACCAAAATATACGAAATAGCAGGAGAACAATTCAACCTTGCTTCGCCAAAACAATTAGGTGATATTTTATTTGATAAATTAAAAATTGGTGGAGCTAAGCAAAAGAAAACTAAAACTGGTCAATACGCAACTGGTGAAGAAATCTTAAGTTATTTAGCCAAAGACAATGAGATTGTTGCTGCAATCCTAGATTGGCGCTCGCTTGTCAAATTGCAAAACACCTATGTTGAAGCGTTGCCATTGCAAGTAGATCCAGTTTCTAAAAGAGTCCATACCGATTATATGCAAACTGTAGCTGCAACAGGTCGTTTGAGCTCTAACAATCCTAACTTACAAAACATTCCAATTCGTACCGAAAGAGGAAGACAAATACGTAAAGCTTTTATTGCTCGTGATGAAAATTACACCTTAATATCTGCCGATTATTCTCAAATAGAATTACGAATCATCGCCGCTTTAAGTGGAGAAGAGAATATGATAAAAGCATTCCAGAATCATGAAGATATTCATAAATCTACCGCTTCTAAAGTTTTTAACGTAGCCTTAGAAGAAGTAACTCGTGAACAACGTAGCCATGCCAAAACAGTAAACTTTGGTATTATCTATGGTGTTTCGGCTTTTGGATTAAGCAACCAAACTTCACTATCTAGAAGCGAAAGTGCAACATTAATCGAAGCGTACTATAAAACATATCCAAGATTAAAATCATACATTCAGGAGCAAATAGATTTTGCAAGAGAGAATGGTTATGTACAAACTATTCTAGGCCGTCGTCGTTATTTAAAAGATATTAATTCACAAAACGCAATTGTACGTGGCGGAGCCGAAAGAAATGCTGTAAACGCACCTATTCAAGGAAGTGCTGCCGATGTTATTAAAATTGCGATGATTAATATTCATAAGAAACTAACATCTGAAAACTGGAAATCTAAAATGTTGCTTCAAGTACATGATGAGCTTGTGTTTGATGTACACAATGACGAACTTGAAAAAATACAACCCATGATTAAATATGAAATGGAAAACGCATTTATAATGGCAGTTCCATTAGAAGTAGAACTAGGTATGGGTAGAGATTGGTTAGAGGCACATTAAAAATTATAGATTGCTGAGTTTAGATTTTCTTGAAATACTAAAATTCATTAATCTTATACCTTAATAAAAAAAATCCACTAGCTTTCGCTAATGGATTTTTTTATTATTTAGATTTTCTTGTTGATTCTCTTTCTTTCAATTTGGTTTTAATTACGATGGTTTCGTAATCGCTGCTCTCTCCTTCTTTTTCTTCTAATCTTGAGATTAATCGTTTGGCAGCAACTTCGCCAATTTCTATTCCGTGTTGGCTTATTGTAGTTAAACTTGGTGATAATCGTCTCGAAGCTAAGATTCCGTCGGCAAAACCTATTATTGATATGTCTTCTGGAACTCTATATCCTTTTTTCAGACTAACCCTTAAAGCTGCAACTGAATCATTTTCATCTAAAGCAAAAATAGCATCAATTTTATGGTCAAAAACAGCATCGATCTTACTTTTCATATCTTCTTCTGAATCAGTTCGAAGAATGATATTTTCATTTACAGGAATATTATTATTCTCTAAAGCTTTTAGATATCCATCGGCTCTCAATTTCCCAACACTCAAGTTATCTACTGAAGAAATTAAGGCTATATTTTTACATCCCAAATTAATTAAGTGTTGTGTTGAGTTTAAAGCGGAATCAAAATCATCAACTATCACTTTATCACACTCTACTCCTTCTGCAATCCTATCGAACATTACAATTGGTGTTCCGTCGTTTATAATTTCTTTAAAATGATTGTATTCTTGTAATTTCTGAGCCTCTTCAGAAACCGATAATATAAAACCATCAATCGTTCCGTTGCTCAACATTTCAAGCGTATGAATCTCTTTCTCCAATGACTCGTTCGAAATACAGGTAATCACATTATATCCTTTTTTATCAGCTACTTTTTCGATACCACTAAAAACCTTAGCAAAAAATGAGTTTAATATATTAGGTATAATAACTCCAATCGTTTTTGTTTTACGGTTTTTTAAATTCAAGCCAATAACATTCGGTTTGTAATTTTTTAGTTTGGCATACTCTTTAATTTTAATTTTAGTCTGCTCACTAATTTCAGGACTATCATTAAGTGCCTTAGAAACTGTAGACACGGAAACATTAAGTTCTTTTGCGATTTGTTTTAGAGTTGCTTTAGCTTTCATTTAAGATAATTTTATTGAATTAATACAAATATAGTAGAATTACGGAAATTAAACCAAAAAACAGACAAAACCTACATTAAACTTTCAAGTAATTACAACACTTCCCTAAAATATTTTAAATAAAAAATAAAAAAAGGTGAGATTTTAAAACCGTCCTCCTGAAAATTTCGTTTATAACTATTTACACATGATTATAATTACTATTAACAACCACTTTAAAGAAATTGAATTATGAAAAACGAAGTTAAAATTCACGAAGTTAACCCCTTACTCAGCGACAGAAGGAGTTTTCTTAAGATCAGTGGACTAACGCTTGTTAGCACTGGCTTACTTTTGGCAGGATGCAGTCACGATGACAACGAAGACATGCCCATAGACGACACTTCACTACCTGGAATTAGAAATGGCGTTTTCGACCTAGGCTCTGGAGATTTTGGTGTATTAACATATGCATATGCCTTAGAACAATTAGAAGCCGATTTTTATACTAAAGTTGTAAATGCTTCAAGCTTCAATTCAGTCTTTAACGAAATCGAACGTCAGGTTCTTACTGACTTATATCACCACGAAGTGATTCACAGAGATTTTTTTAAAGCTGCTTTAAGCGGAGCACTCCCTAAACCAAGCACCCAATTACTTCCTAGCCTAGCCTTTAATTACGGAAGTATGAATTTTAACAGTCGTACTGAAGTACTTGCTACTGCCAAAGCTCTTGAAGACACAGGAGTAGCCGCATATAATGGTGCAGGAAAATTAATTAAGAGTGCAGACTATTTAGTATTAGCAGGAAAAATCGTTTCTGTAGAGGCAAGACATGCTTCAGCTATTAGAAGTTTGATTAACCCAAATTCTAAAGATTTTGCGGGCGATGATGTAGTAAATGCTACAACTGGATTAGATGTAGCAAAAGACCCATCTAAAATTTTGGCAGTTGCTGGAGGATTTATAACAACTCCATTCACGGCAAAATACTTACCATAATTATAACCCTCTTAAAATTTAGAAATTATGAACATATTAAAATTTATAGAAACTTTTGCTGACGAAAGTGCAATGAGAAGCACGGGTTCAAGAAGAGATAGCTTTATGCAATTTGGAAACATCGGAAAGACTTTGGCAATAGCCTCAATACCTTTTGGATTATCTTCATTAGCTAATAAAGCTCTAGCGAAAGATATAACAGCAACTCCTGCAACTCCAATTGGAGCATTACAGTTTGCATTAACATTAGAATATCTTGAAGATGAATTTTACGCTATGGCATTAGATCATGGAGTTATTCCTGCATCTGAAAATGGAGGACGCGATTTAAAAGTTTTTCAACAAATTGCCGCCCATGAATCGAGTCATGTTAAATTCCTGATTGCCGGATTAGGCGGAACTGCAAGTGCTAACTTTGTTCCTAAACCAACTTTTGACTTTACTGTTGGTGGTGCTTTTGACCCATTTAATGATTATCCAACATTCTTAGCTTTAGCACAAGCCTTTGAGGATACAGGGGTAAGAGCTTATAAAGGTCAAGCAGGAAATTTAATTTCTACACCAGATTTATTAACCGCTGCACTACAAATCCATTCCGTAGAAGCTCGTCACGCATCAGAAGTACGACGAATACGCGGCCTTAAAGGATGGATAAGCGGCAATGAACGAGGCGCAGGAATGCCCCCCGAAACTCAAGCTGTGTACAACGGAGAAGAATTAACGATACAAGCTGGATATAACACAGCAACGCTATTTGGAGCAGCTGCAGGTTCAGAAGCTTATGATGAACCGCTTACAACGCAACAGGTCGTAGACATAGCAAATTTATTTATTGTGTAACAAAATTTACTCTAAAATATCCGAACCAGCTTACTTAATTGTTGAGCTGGTTTTTTTTATTTGTTTTATAAAGCAAGACAGCATATAACTTTCTATACCATTTTTTGTTTATTGACTTAGCTATTCGTTAGTCATTAAATTATAAATTTATTTTCTTTCATTACTTCTCAATTCATCGATTTCTTTTTGAAGAAACTCTATTTTTCTTTGAGCATGATAATGATTTCCTGTCTTGCTCCTGCTAACTCTTTATAGTGATTCTCTAGCACTATTCCGTCTTCCTTTATAATTACCATGGCTTTTTCTACTTCTCTTAACATTTCCCCCCTACCAGTTAATAGCCATTCGGGATTAATGTCTAAATATTTTTTTTAAGATATTTTCTAATTTATCTACACCAATCGTTTTTTTATTCTTCAATTGACTAGCAAAAGAACCATTAGACATCCCTGTATCCCTTTATAAAGAACTAACTCTTATTTCTTTAAAATCAATATACATTTTAATCCTCTTAATCGTGTTTTCTGTCATAAATGAAGTAATTTAGAAAATATTCTATTTTAGGCAAATTAATTAAGAGCGTCTTCAACTCATAAGTGCAACAAACTTATTATTTAGAATTTCAATTGGACTACGGTAATTGACTTTTCTAATTGGTCTGTTATTTATTGATAATTCTACTTGTTTAATTCTTTGGTTTGTTACATTTCTCAAATCGGTTTTCTTTGGAAAAAGCGTCTAATAACTCCTATTCTATTTCTACGGTACCTTTTTCTTGCGAGGTATATGGTATTGCAAAGTAGGTTTTTAGATTCATTTTTTTTTGCGATCTCATCATGTCCAGCAAACTCTTTTCCGTTGTCAAAAGTGATTGTTTTGACGTAGCTAGAGTTGAATCTGGAAAGCCTTTCAATTATTTTCTGGGTGACTTCTAATGCTGTTTTACCCTGTAACTTATCTATCATTGTAATCAACGTAGTTCTATCTGTAAGGACTAATAAGGCTGATTTGTGATTTTTTCCCATCATTAAGTCAGCTTCTAAATCTCCGATTCTTTTTCTTTGTTCAATAACAGCTGGCCTCTCACTTATATGTTTACGATTGAGAATTGCTCCTCGAGTGTCTTTTATATTTCCTCTTTTTTGTCTTCTTTTACCATGTCTCAATTCTTGGTAAATCATCTTAAAAGGTCTATTCTCGACCCTATTAGAATGCTTAGCTTCCCATACCCATTTATAAATGGTTTCATGACTAACTTTTACTTTACCTTCTAACTTCCAACGTGCTGAAAGTAACTCAGGACTCCACTTGTCCAAAGTTATTTTATCGAAGATAGCTTGCTTTAAATCAGGTGTTAATAAAACTAATTTATGCTTTTTCTTATGTCGTTCACAAGTCTTTTTCTGAGCATTTGAAGCACTATACTCACTAGAACCTCTACCGCGTTTAGGTATTGATCTCTTTAATTCTCTACAAATGGTACTGCGATTCACACCTAGTTAAGCTGCTACCTTTGTTTGATTGAATCCAGCTTGTAATAGAGCTTCTATTTGGAATCTTTGCTCTTGGGTTAATTGTTTATATTTTCTCATGCAAGATAAATTTAGGCTTTTGACCTTAACACACTTGGGGCATAACTCCAAGTGTGTTAAATTTATCTGTTGCACTTATTAATTGAACTTACAAGAAATATCTTAGTATATTTGCTGCATAAACAAGAACAAACCGAACAATGTATAACTGGAGACAGAATACCTGTTATTGCCGACAAGATAAAATCAGAATACATACTACTCGAAAAAGAATTAGACAAACTTTTATACAATAATAAGCTATGAGAATCCTACTGCCTATCAATAAATTATCCACACAAAAACATTTAAAAGTAAAATGATATCAACAACAAAAAAAATTACAGCTACTGTTTTAATCCTTATCGGATTTATATCAAATGCTCAAACTGCAATAGGCACTCTTAAACCAGATCCTTCTTCTCAATTAGAAGTTGTCTCAACTAATAAAGGGATACTACTTCCTAAAGTAACTTTAAAAGGAGAAACCGATCAAACATCTATTGCAGGGAATAAAGTAGCCACATCGCTTTTGGTTTACAACACAGGATTACACCCAGATTTTCCTATTAAAGGTTTTATGTTCTGGAATGGCTCAAAATGGAGATTACTTACAGACGCCACTACAATAAAAGCTAAAATAGAAGGCGGACTAATTAAGCAAAGTGCTGTACTTACTCCAAATTCATATACTGCAGGAGAAAATTATAATGGTATTCTAGAAGTTAGATATAATGGAGGCAATGAAGGGTATTATTCTGAAGGAGAATCGTATGAATACAATGGTCTTTATTTCTCATTACAGCCAGGACAGGCCATCAGCACTGGCAAACTCACCTATGTCGTTACAGGAAAACCCAAAGTAAGTAGCCCTACTTCAATAGCCAATGTCCCAATCTATTTTTCGAATAACATTTTAGGCTATATAGATATCGGAGGTACTAATACTACAAGTATTGCTCAATATACTTTACATACAAGTGTTTCAATTTCACAAGGTTCTACAGGAGGAAGCAACGGGACTAATAATGGATATAGAGGAACTAAGCTAGAGTGGCGCAAAGATGACAATACAAGAATACAAAGTATAACATTACCTGAAACAGGAGCTTATGTTTTTTCTTTCCGTTTATATGGTCCAATTGAAGGGGACTCCCCCGATGCAGCCCCCTTTTATATTAGCGCATTAAAACAAACGGGACCCACACCATCAGATCGACCAACGGATATCTTATTAGATATTGCGGAATTAACACTTATAAAGCTTAATAGCTATGGTAATTACACTTATTCTGTAAATTTAACTGCTGGTGGACAAGCAGGTGACCGCATTTATTTTAAGATGGCAGGAGCTTCAGGATTTCCATTAACTTGGAGATTAAATAATGGAAGTGACAGTATTAATTATAATACCCTCGCAAACAGAACTTCAATGATTTTTTGGAAATTATAACCCGTATCATATTATAAGACTACAGCAAACTAAAAACTCATAACAAATCACCTAATACGTAACGGCTTGTAGACATAACAAATTTGTTTATTGTCTAACAAAATTCACCCCAAAATATCCGAACCAGCATACTTTTTGTAAAGCTGGTTTTTTTATGCTTTTAAATAACAAAGATACCTCCTGATTCTCAGCAGTTAAAATAATCTTTTAAGGTATTTGTATTTAAAATAATTAATTGTACTTTTGCAACCCCTTTATTGGGGATGGAATGTTTAATTAAAATAATATTATGGACGCATTAAGCTACAAAACAGTTTCAACTAGCAAAGCCACTGTAACTAAAGAGTGGATTGTTGTTGACGCTGATGGTCATAACTTAGGACGTCTTGCTTCAAAGGTTGCAATGATCTTAAGAGGTAAGTACAAGCCTAGTTACACACCGCACGTTGACTGTGGAGATAACGTAATTGTTATCAACTCAGAAAAAATTAACCTTACAGGTACAAAAATGGATGACAAAATTTACATGCGTCATACAGGTTACCCAGGAGGACAAAGAACTTTAACTGCTAAAGTATTGCAAGCAAAAAACCCTGCATTATTAGTAGAAAAAGCAGTAAAAGGAATGTTACCTAAGAACAAATTAGGAGCTGAACTTTTCAGAAATTTAAATGTAGTTGTAGGATCTGAGCACAAACAAGGAGCTCAAAAACCTAGAACTGTTAACCTAAACGATCTTAAGTAATGGGAGTTATTCACAAAATCGGTAGAAGAAAAACCGCTGTTGCACGTGTTTATGTTTCAGAAGGAACAGGAAAAATCACTGTAAACAAAAAAGAATTCGCAACCTATTTCCCAACTGCAACTTTGCAATACAAAGTTTTACAACCAATGTCTATGACAGAAAATGTAAACAACTTTGATGTAAAAGTAAATGTTTACGGAGGTGGTTCAACTGGTCAAGCAGAAGCTGTAAGAATGGCATTAGCACGTGTTATGTGTGAAGTAAATGCTGAAAACAGAGCTATCTTAAAACCAGAAGGTTTATTAACAAGAGATCCAAGAATGGTTGAACGTAAGAAATTCGGTCAGAAGAAAGCTCGTAAGAGATTCCAATTCTCTAAACGTTAATATTACCTGTCTTGTTCATTTAGGACAAGACATATCAATTATTATTGAATTTAAAAAAAACAGTTGTTGTTGCTCTCCTATTGAGGTAGGAAATAGTTTAGCATCTAAATGTATAAAGCCTGGAAAACAGCCATTTATACATTGCTAATCAACAGAACGTAAACTAGTACAAAAATGGCAAACAAAATAGACGTAAAAGAATTACTAGAAGCAGGTGTTCACTTTGGACACATGACTAGAAAATGGGACCCAAACATGGCTCCTTACATTTATATGGAGCGTAATGGTATTCACATTATCAATCTATATAAAACTGCAGCAAAAATTGAAGAAGCTAATGAAGCTTTGAAAAAAATCGCTGCATCAGGTAGAAAAATATTATTCGTTGCTACCAAAAAACAAGCTAAAGACATCGTTGCTGAGAAAGCAAAAGCTGCAAACATGCCTTACATCACTGAAAGATGGCCTGGTGGAATGCTAACTAACTTCGTAACTATCCGTAAAGCTGTTAAAAAAATGGCTACTATTGATAAAATGAAGAAAGACGGTACTTTCATGACACTTTCTAAGAAAGAGCGTTTACAAGTAGATCGTCTTCGTGCTAAACTAGAGAAAAACTTAGGTTCAATTGCAGACATGTCTAGACTACCTGCAGCATTGTTCGTAGTAGATATCAAAGCTGAACATATCGCAATAAAAGAAGCACAAAAATTAAACATTCCAGTTTTTGCAATGGTTGATACTAACTCTGATCCTAGAGAAGTAGAGTATGTTATCCCATCAAATGATGATGCTTCTAAATCAATTGATAAAATTTTATCTTTAGTTACAGCTGCAATCGTTGAAGGTCTTTCTGACAGAGGTTCTGATAAAGAGACTGAAGCGTTGTTACCTGCTACAGAAGAAGTAGCTCCTGCTGTTGAGGCTCCTGCTACTGAAGCTGTTGAAGCTCCTGCTGAAACAAAAGAATAAATAAACATTTAAATTCCAATTTTTAAATTCCAAATCCCATAAAAAAGTTAGAAACATTATGTTGATAATTTGATAAAATTGGAATTTGAGATTTAAAGATTGGAATTTTTACTTTTAACTCATAAAAAAACATACAATATGGCAACAATTACTGCTGCAGACGTAAATAAATTAAGAACAATCACTGGTGCAGGAATGATGGACTGCAAAAAAGCCTTGGTTGAAGCAGACGGAGATTTTGATTTAGCTATCGAAAACTTACGTAAAAAAGGTCAAAAAGTGGCTGCTAATCGTTCAGACAGAGAATCTACTGAAGGTGCTGCAATCGCTGTTGTAAATGCTGACAATACTGCTGGTGTTGTTATCACTTTAAACTGTGAAACTGACTTTGTTGGAATGAACGAAAGTTTTGTGAAAATGGCTACTGAAATGGCTAATTTAGCATTAAACTACAACACTAAAGAAGAATTTTTAGCTTCTGATTTCCACGGAATTACTGTTGCTGATAAATTAATTGAGCAAACAGGAGTTATCGGTGAAAAATTAGAAATTAGAACTTTTGAGAAATTAGAAGGTGCGTTTGTAGGATCATACATTCACTCTGGAAACAAAATCGCTACTATAGTTGCTCTTTCTGCTAATGTTCCTGGTGCTGGAGAAGCTGCTAGAAACGTTGCAATGCAAGCTGCAGCAATGAACCCAATCGCTTTAGATGCTGCTGGTGTTGATTCTGCAATCATTGAAAAAGAAATTGAAATCGCTAAAGACCAATTAAGAGCTGAAGGTAAACCAGAAGCAATGTTGGAAAACATTTCTAAAGGAAAAATTCAACGTTTTTACAAAGACAACACTTTAGTTAACCAAGATTACATTAAGGATGGTTCATTAAGCGTTGCCGCTTATGTAAAATCTGTTGATGCTAATTTAACTGTAACAGGTTTCAAAAGAGCTGCTTTAGGATAATCTATATTCTAAATTACATACAAAAAAGGTTGGAAGAAATTCCAACCTTTTTTAGTTTAAACGATATCATAATACCGCATAAATTAAAATGATGGGGTATTAAAACTTCGTCATTTTTTGTTTATTACCAAATACAATTCTATAAAAAACACTCCCAAACGAGAAATTTCATTAGATAAAAAAGGGTATATTTGAAAATAACACTTATAAAATAAAATGATGAGACTAAATTATTTTTTACTCGTTCTGTTTTTTACAATGGGTTCCGTTTTTGCACAAAACAAGAATGCTCAAGATGAATTTTGGAAGCAATTACAAGCACATTGTGGCAAGGCCTACTCAGGCAAACTAAGCACAGAACCAGCTCCTAAAGATTTTGCTGATAAGAAACTATCAATGTATGTAATGAGTTGTTCCGATTCTGAAATTAAGATTCCCTTTTATGTAGGAGATGACCATTCCCGAACTTGGGTATTTACCAAAACAAAAGCAGGGATTCAATTAAAACACGATCATCGCTTAAAAGACGGATCAGAAGATAAAATCACACAATACGGAGGAACTACAACAAATACAGGAGCAGCACAAATTCAATTTTTTCCTGCCGATCAACAAACAACAGATTTAATTCCAGCTGCATCAGCTAATGTCTGGTGGGTAACAATAGACGGAAATGAATATACCTATAATTTAAGAAAAGCTAACTCTCCAAATCATTTTCAAGTTAGTTTTGATTTAAGCAAAGAAATTCCTGTACCTGAAAAACCTTGGGGACACTAAACAAATAAAGATCTTAATCTAGAAAACACAAAAGCAGCTCCATGACAGAGCTGCTTTAATTTTATATCTAATAACTATTACCCAGAAAACTCGGCTTAATAGATAAGATAGTCAGAAGAAAAATCCTCCGACTATATAACTGTTTTTTAGATAACTATTTCTTTTATTTAACAACTGGGCCCTCAAAACCTCTCGCTTTCATTAGAGCATTAATCTCAGGATTATGCCCTCTAAAAGATTTGTAAGCTTCCTCTTGATCTGTTGTGTTACCAATACTAAATATTTTATCATGCAGCCTTTTTGCGACCTCTTTATCGTATGGCCCTTTTGCTTCTGTAAATGCCTCATAAGCATCGGCACTAATAACGTCAGCCCATAAATAACTATAATATCCACTTGCATAACCATCACTAGAGAAAATATGTCCAAACTGTGGAATACGATGACGCATTACGATTTCTTTTGGCATTTTAAGCTTATCCAATGTTTCCTTTTCAAAAACAACAGGATCTATAACTGAATCTCCTGCTAAATGCAATTTCATATCTATAAGAGAACTCGAAATAGTTTCTACAGTAGAAAACCCTTCATTAAATGTTGCTGCTTTTGCAATACGATCTACCAAATCTTTAGGAATAGGCTTACCCGTTTTATAGTTTAAAGCAAATTTATTCAACACCTCAGGAGTTTCTAACCAACGCTCTAAGATTTGAGATGGAAACTCAACATAATCTCTTGCTACAGCAGTTCCTGACAGAGTTGGATACGTTACATTCGAACATAAACCATGCAAAGCATGCCCAAATTCATGAAACAAAGTAGTCGCATCAGTCCATGAAATCAAGACAGGTTCATTCTCATTTCCTTTAATAAAATTACTATTATTAGAAACAATCGTAAGAACATCACCATCCATTTTTTGCTGTTGTCTGTATGCGTTCATCCAAGCGCCAGAACGCTTTCCTTTACGTGCATATGGATCAAAGTACCACAAACCTACTACTTTACCTGACTTTGCGTTAGATACCTCCCAAACTCTTACGTCTGGATGATAAACAGGAACATCCGTTATTTGTTTAAATTTTAAATCAAATAATTCACCTGCTACCCAAAACATTCCCTCACGTAATTTTTCAAGCTGAAGATATTCCTTAACCACATTTTGATCTAAATCATATTTTTCTTTTCTAACCTTTTCAGCATAATAACGATAATCCCATGGTTCTATCTCAAACTTACCTCCTTCGGCTACAACAATCTTTTGCATATCTGCAACATCTTTATGAACCTGAGTCACTGCAGGCTCCCAAACAGCCTCCATTAAAGCCATAGCTCTCTCTGGAGTTTTAGCCATTCTATTAGTTAAATTCCAATGCGCAAAAGTAGGATAACCTAAAAGTTTTGCTTTTGCAGCACGAAGCTGTAATATTTCAACCAAAGTCGATTTATTATCGTGTTCATCTCCATTATCTCCTCTGTTTATAAACATTCTCCAAACCTTCTCTCTCAATTGTCTATTGGTAGAAAAAGTTAAAAAAGGCTCCACAAAAGAACGTGTATTTGCAATACAACCTATCGCCGAAAGCTTTCTTTCTTTGGCTTGAGCCATAGCGGCATTTTTTATTCCCTCAGGCAAACCATCAAAATCAGCCTCACTTGACAATGCAACATATTGATCATTTTCTTCAGCCAATAAATTTTGGCTAAACTTAGAAAATAACGTTGATAATTGCTTATTGATTTCTCCAACTTTAGCTTTATCAGCATCACTTAAATTAGCTCCTTGCTTATTAAATTCTGTATGATAAACCCAAATAAGTCTTTGTTGCTCGCTAGTTAATTTTTTTTTATCCGGAGAATTATAAAGCTTTTCAATTCTACCAAACAATTTTCTGTTTTGATAAAAACTAGTAGATTGTGCCGCTAATAAAGGTTCAATATCCTTTTTAATCAATGTAAATTCTGGAGTACTGCTATTAGAAGAATAAATTCCATAAACCATCATGACTCTTGACAACGTTTTCCCTGAACGTTCCAATTGAGCAATTGTATTATCAAAAGTTGCAGGCTTTGGATTATTTGCAATAGCATCAATCTCCTCTTTTTTTTGCTTAATCGCAACATCAAAAGCAGACTTAAAATCGGCAATTTTATATTCTGTAAAAGCAGGAACACCACCATACGGACCAGTCCATTTTTGTACTAATGGATTTTGTGAATTTGTTTGTGACTGAACAGAAGTTAAAGAAGTAGCCATAATTAGAATTGTAACAATTTTTTTCATGTGCATTATTTAAAAATATTAAAAGCAAATATAACAATCAAATGCAACTATTAATCGATTTTAACAAACAGTAAAAAAATACAAGCAAAACACTTAGCAACTATATTCTTTATAAAATAAATACTCCGAATAATATCTTAAATTTGACCCATTAAAAATTATCTATGTTTAAAACCAAGAAAGAAATTGTTTTTGTTATCCTTGCAGGGATTTTTATTACCAATGCCGTTGTGGCAGAATTAATTGGAGGAAAACTAATTCAAATTGGCCCATTTGTAATGAGTATCGGAATTTTGCCTTGGCCAATAGTTTTTTTAACAACCGACTTAATCAATGAATATTTTGGAGAGAAAGGGGTTAAAAAACTCTCACTAATAACTGCTTGTTTAATTGCTTATGCTTTCATCATATTATTCATGGCAATAGTAATTCCTGCTGCAAAGGGAATAAGTCCAGTAAATGATGAACAGTTTCATGCCGTTTTTGGGCAAAGCATGTGGATTATCATCGGTAGCCTTATTGCATTTATGGCATCACAACTAATAGACGTTTGGATGTTTTGGTTTTTCAAAAAACGAACAGGTGAAAAGAAAATTTGGCTTAGAACTACTGGATCAACCGTAATTTCGCAATTATTCGATTCTTTTATTGTTTTGGGAATTGCATTTTGGTTACCCGGAAAAATAGATTTTGATACTTTTATTTCATCTGGACTAACCGGTTACACATTTAAACTTACTCTTGCCATTTTATTAACCCCTTTAATTTATCTTGGACATCATTTAATTAAGAAATACCTGGAAGAAGATCACCCAAAAGAAAAACAAGACAATTAAATCGCATGAAAAATCACAATACCATTTTATTGATTCTTATTTTATCCTGCTTGATCAGTTGCAATAAAAATGATAGAAATCAATTATTAAAGTCAACAACAAATGTTTCGGGAAAAATAAAAGACCTCTCAAACAGTGCAATAGAAACGATAAGTCCAGTCAAGGATTCAATTACTAAAACAATAATTGCGTCAGGCAATATAAAAAACAATAAAACGATTACAGAAGGAGCAATCTCATCAAAAGACAGTGTAGAAATAGAAAATCTAGAAACTGAAAAACTTAAAGGTTTTACTTATTTCAAAAAATTACTATCAACTTGCAAAACGGGAGAAACTCTAACACAAAAAGAATTAATTGAGAATCATAACATCCCAAAAGACGGTGTCAGACTAATTAAAAGCATTACCAAAACCGCCGACGATGAAATCGATATCAAATGGAATTCTACTTGGTTTATCGAAAAAATTTCGGATGCTAAATTTGCGGATGCCCGAATAAAAATAAAATTTGAAGCAAATAAAATGCTTACTTCTGGAAAAGCTATTGGAATAAAACATAACAAAAAAATCTATAACAACTTAATAATCATTGGAACCTCGGCCTATATTCCATCAGTAAAAGGCTATCATTGGAAAATTGGAAAATAAACAATACACACATAATCAATAAACTAGCTTTTACATAATAAATTAACCCATAAAAACCTGTTTATTTATTTTAACTTATCTATTTAAATACTACTTTTGCAAATTAATTTTAACAATAAAAAAAAGACAAAATGAAAAAAAATTGCATTCTATTCTTATTTGTAGCAACACTAGGATTATCAATTTCGTCATGTAGTAATGACAACGAGGCATCAATTGAGGCAACATGGGAAATTACACATGAAGGAGAAATTGATAAAGATGGAAAAGAAATTTTAACTCCAGTAAGTGATGAAGGAAATTGTGCTAAAACTACAATTACCTTTTCTGCGGGCGGAATTTTTTCAGGTTCTTATTCAGAATATAACAACTCAAAATGTCAAACTTTTTCTGATAAAGGAGTTTGGTCAAAAAGTGGCAATACACTAACTATAAAATATGAAGGAGAAACTGAAGGGGATTCTGGAGAGATTTTAGAACTAAGTGATTCCACCCTTAAACTTAAATACACTGAAACTAATGAAGATAAAGTTGTTGAAATATATGTTGTAGTATATAAAAGAAAATAACTAGTTTTCCGAATTTTACAAAACCTCAAATCTTATGGATTTGAGGTTTTTTTATACATTTGAAATAAAAAAAATGGAACCTATACGATGTGGCTGGTGCTCAGCAAGTGATTTATATAAAAAATACCATGACGAAGAATGGGGCATTCCTGTTTACGACGATGCGTCATTATTTGAATTTTTAATTCTCGAAACCTTTCAGGCTGGATTAAGCTGGATAACGATATTAAACAAAAGAGAGAATTTTAGAGCCGCTTTTGACAATTTCGATTATAAAAAAATAGCCAATTATCCCGAAGATAAAATTGAATCACTGCTACAAGACGCAGGAATAATTCGCAACAAACTAAAAATACGTTCAGCGGTAAGTAACGCACAGGCATTTATAAAAATACAAGAAGAGTTTGGAAGTTTTTCCGATTATATTTGGAAATTCACCGATGGAAAACCTATTAATAATAATCCAAAAACACTGAAAGACATTCCTGCCACTACTCCACTTTCGGATGCGATTAGTAAAGATTTAAAGAAAAGAGGATTTAAATTTGTAGGTTCAACCGTTATTTACGCTCAAATGCAAGCCACCGGAATGGTCAATGATCATATCGAAGATTGCTGGAAATCCCCTCAATCCCCAAAGGGGAAGTTGGACATACAAAAACTTTAAACGTTAAACTCTAAACGTTTAAACAAAAAATTATTACATTTGCTTCACACTTTAGGGGTGTCTACAATAAAGTAGGCTGAGATTTTACCCTCTGAACCTGATCTAGTTCATACTAGCGTAGGGAAAAGTAAGATGACTTCTGCGCGCATTTTTATGCGTAATAGTAGCCATTCCTAAAGTATAACTATATACTAAATTCTGAAGGAATGGAACTAAAAATCAATCAACAAACTAAACAATTCAATGCTGAATCTCTTAGCATTCAAGCATTGCTCGACCTCGAAATTCCCAACAAACAAAATGGCATTGCCGTTGCCATAAACAATACCGTTATTCCAAAACCCATCTGGAATACTCATATCCTAAACGAAACCGACGAAATCTTAATTATTTCTGCTACGCAGGGAGGATAAATTAATTTAATTATTCAAAAAATTAAAGATTTAAAAATTGTAGCTACAAACTTCTTTTCAAAGTTTTGCTTTCAATTTTTAAATCCTTCAATATTTCAATCTTTCAATAAAAAAATATGACTAACGAAGAAAAAATATCCAGAACTCCTTTTCCTAACTCCAATAAAGTATATGTTAACGGAGAAATACATCCCATAAAAGTTGCTATGCGCGAGGTAACACTTAGCGACACAAAACTTTCTAATGGTCGAATCGAAAAAAATCCTTCTCTAACAATTTATGACACATCGGGTCCTTACACCGATCCAAATATCGAAATCGACATCCGAAAAGGATTGCCTCGCCTAAGAGAAGAATGGATTTTAGGTCGAAATGATGTAGAAATCCTAGACAAAATTAGTTCTGATTACGGACGAATGCGATTAAACGATGAAAATCTAAATCACTTACGTTTCGAATATTTACATCAACCAAAACGTGCCAAAAAAGGTGCAAACGTAACGCAACTTTATTACGCTAAACAAGGAATTATCACTCCCGAAATGGAATATATTGCCATTCGCGAAAACCAACGTATAGAATTATTAAATGAGCAAACTAAAGCCATGCAATGCCAACACACTGGACATAGTTTTGGTGCCAATACTCCAAAAAGCAAAATAACTCCTGAGTTTGTACGAAACGAAGTAGCAATTGGTCGTGCTATTATCCCAAACAATATAAACCATCCCGAAAGCGAACCTATGATTGTAGGGCGTAATTTCTTGGTAAAAATAAATGCTAATATTGGTAATAGCGTTGTAACATCGACCATCGAAGAAGAAGTTGAAAAAGCAGTTTGGGCTTGTCGCTGGGGAGCCGATACCATAATGGATTTATCTACGGGGAAAAATATTCACGAAACCAGAGAATGGATTATTCGTAATTCGCCAGTACCAATCGGGACAGTTCCCATTTATCAGGCATTAGAAAAAGTAAAAGGAATCGCCGAAGATTTAACCTGGGAAGTTTTCCGTGATACTCTTATCGAGCAAGCAGAACAAGGAGTTTCTTACTTCACTATTCACGCAGGTGTTTTATTACGCTACATTCATCTTACTGCCGAACGTGTAACAGGAATTGTATCTCGAGGCGGATCTATAATGGCAAAATGGTGTTTGTTTCATCATAAAGAAAACTTCTTATATACCCATTTCGAAGAAATTTGCGAAATCATGAAACAGTATGATGTAGCATTTTCTCTAGGAGATGGTTTACGTCCTGGTTCTATTGCCGATGCCAATGATGCTGCACAATTTGCAGAATTAGAAACCCTTGGCGAATTAGCCAAAATTGCTTGGAAACACGATGTTCAGGTATTTATAGAAGGTCCAGGTCACGTGCCAATGCATATGATTAAAGAAAACATGGACAAACAATTGGAACATTGCAACGAAGCTCCTTTTTATACTCTTGGACCATTAACTACAGATATTGCACCAGGTTATGACCACATCACTTCGGCCATTGGAGCTGCAATGATTGGTTGGTACGGTTGCGCAATGTTATGTTATGTTACGCCAAAAGAACATCTTGGCTTACCAAATAAAAAAGATGTAAAAGATGGTGTTATCACTTATAAAATCTCAGCCCATGCTGCCGATTTAGCCAAAGGACATCCGGGAGCACAATATCGCGACAACGCATTGAGCAAAGCCCGTTTTGAATTCCGATGGGAAGATCAATTTAATTTATCATTAGATCCAGATACAGCAAGAGAATTCCATGATGAAACACTTCCTGCTGAAGGTGCCAAAATTGCTCATTTCTGTTCGATGTGTGGACCAAAATTCTGCTCTATGAAAATATCACAGGAAATACGTGATGTTGCTGCAGCCGAAAAAGGAATGCAAGAGAAATCGGAAGAGTTTATTGAGCAAGGGAAAGAGATTTACATTTAATTTCAGAATAAAGAAGCTAGAGACAAGAAATAGAGCAAAGAAAAAAGATTATGATAGTGCTGTCAAATCCAACTGGAATAGCAAATGAAATCAATGTAATCCATTCTCTTTTTGAGGAAGGATTACAATTGTTTCATGTGCGAAAACCCAATTATTCTCTAAATGAAATGATTTCGTTTATAGCACAGATAAATCCTGAATTCCGACAACAATTGGTATTACACAGTCACCATGAATTGATAGAAAATTTCAAAATCAACCGAATTCATTTTACTGAAGAAAAAAGAAAAAACAATCTTAATATTCCTGCAAGGTTTACAAAACTTTGTAGGTCTAAAAATTTAGTTTTATCGACATCAACACATTCTATTGCTGATTTTAATGCAATAGCTCCCGAATTTGAATATGCTTTTTTAAGTCCAGTTTATCCAAGTATTTCTAAAGGGAACTATTTTCCTGAAAATGATTTATTAGAAGCCATAAAAAACAGAACTAATACAGCTACCAAACTAATTGCTTTGGGTGGAATTAATGCTAAAAACATAGAAGATACATTGGCAAATGGTTTTGATAATATTGCTTTGTTAGGAACAATTTGGAATACCAAAAACCCAATTAAAAATTTTAAATCATGTCAGAAAATCGCCCTTTCGTACTTACAATAGCTGGTTTTGACCCATCTGGTGGTGCTGGAGTTCTAGCAGATTGCAAAACATTTGAACAGCACAAAGTATATGGACTTGCCATCAATACAGGAAATACCATTCAGACAGAAAAAGAATTCTCTGAAATAGAATGGACAGCACTCGATTTTGTATTACGATCTATAAAAACACTATTTGAAAATTATGATATAAAGGTTGCAAAAATTGGGATTGTGCCTTCTCTTCATTATTTAAAAGAAATTGTTTTTGGTATAAAAGAACTTTCTCCTAAAACTCAAATTGTTTGGGATACGGTTTTAAAATCTACTACAGAATTTGATTTTATTACAATCGAAAACAAGTCCGATTTAAGCGAAATACTTTCTAAAATTGATTTGATTACACCAAATTACAATGAAATAAAGAAACTATTTCCTGATTTCGATTTTAACGAAAGTAAACTAAACAAAGATATCCCAACAGCTATTTTATTAAAAGGCGGACATAATAACAAAGCTATCGGAACTGATTATTTATATAGCCAAAATAATTTTTTTGTGCTTATGCCAAATAACACCAAATGTTATGCAAAGCATGGCTCAGGTTGTGTATTATCATCGGCTATTGCTTCTAATTTGGCTTTAGGCCAAGATTTAAAATCAGCCTGCATAAATGGCAAAAATTATATCGAAAAATACTTGAATTCAACTTCAACCTTAATCGGATATCATTATGTATAATAAACTACAATACATCTCGCAAGGAAACACAATCGAGGCACAGTTGTACAATATTCATCAGGCATTAGATAATGGCTGCGATTGGGTACAAATGCGTTTTAAAAACCAAACCTCAAAGAATTCTTTCGTTTTAGCCGAAGCTGTAAAATTTTTATGCGAAGAATATCTCGCCAATTTTATCATCAATGATAATGTATACCTAGCACAACAAATTGCTGCTGATGGAGTACATTTAGGTCTTTCGGACACAAAAATAGAAGAAGCCCGAGCCATATTAGGAAATACTAAAATCATTGGTGGAACTGCCAATACGTTTAAAGATATTTCAAATCATATAAAAAATGGCTGTGATTATATTGGTCTTGGTCCATTTCTGTTTACTACAACCAAAGAAAAACTAAGTCCGATTTTAGGGTTAGAAGGATATAGTGAGATTATACAAAAGATAAAAAACAATAATCTCGAAATTCCGATTTATGCTATTGGCGGAATCACATTAGAGAATGTTGATCAATTAATAGAAACTGGAATCCATGGTATTGCCGTCTCAGGAATAATTACCAGAAGTCCCGAAAAAGGAAAACTCATTACACAACTTAACGAAAAATTATATGCAAACGTCATTATTTAAAATAGGCGATAAATTACTTGAATCCCGTTTGTTTTTGGGAACAGGGAAATTTGGCTCGAATCTGGAAATGGAAAAAGCAATTTTGGCTTCAGGAAGTGAATTAGTTACGGTTGCTTTAAAACGTATCGATTTAGAAACTGAAACCGATGCTATTTTATCGCATTTAAAACATCCAAGGATTAATTTATTGCCAAATACTTCGGGTGCAAGAAATGCAAAAGAAGCAATATTTGCCGCGCAATTAGCTCGTGAAGCTCTTGAAACCAATTGGCTAAAACTCGAAATTCATCCTGATCCAAAATATTTAATGCCAGATGCTATCGAAACTTTAAAAGCTACAGAAGAGCTTGCCAAACTAGGTTTTATAGTTCTCCCTTACATTCATGCCGACCCAGTTTTATGCAAACGTCTTGAAGATGCAGGAACTGCGGCAGTAATGCCTCTAGGCTCTCCTATTGGCAGCAATAAAGGTTTGAAAACAATAGATTTTTTAGAGATTATAATCGAACAAAGCAATGTTCCTGTAATTATCGATGCGGGAATAGGAGCTCCATCTGACGCCGCAAAAGCAATGGAATTAGGTGCTGATGCTGTTTTGGTTAATACTGCTATTGCTGTAGCAGGACACCCAGAATTAATGGCTGAGGCTTTTAGAGAAGCTGTAATTGCTGGTCGAAAAGCATACGAAGCTAAACTAGGGAAACAATATAATCAAGCCATTGCTTCGAGCCCATTCACTTCTTTTTTATATGACTAATTTTTAATCTCTCGCAGATTTGGCAGATTAAGCAGATTTATTTGATTTAAAACATGTCAAAAAAAAATCTGCTTAATCTGCCAAATCTGCGAGGAAAATATTTTATTTAAAAAGCAAGATTTTTCTTTAAATTTGATTTAAAAATTAAAATCAGTATTATGTCAGAAAATGAAATTTCATATAAAGTAAGAGGTGCTATTTTTACAGTGTATAACACTCTTGGTCCTGGATTATTAGAATCTGTTTACGAAAGCGCTTTATTTTACCAATTAAAAAAAGATGGATTAAATACTATTAAACAAATTAATTTACCTGTTAAATATGATGATGTAGAATTAGACATCACTTTTCGATTAGATATATTAGTTGAAGACAAAGTAATTATTGAATTGAAATCTGTTGAAGAATTAAAATCCATTCATTTTAAACAATTAAATACTTATCTGAAATTAACCAATAAAAAACTAGGGTTATTAGTCAATTTTAATTGTGTAAATATTCTAGATAATATACATCGAGTAGTAAACAAAATTTAATCTGCCTAAATCTGCGTGAAACAAAAAAATCCAATGAACACATTCAAATCTGTTTTTAATCAATACGATTGGAATACCATTCAATCTAAAATATACCAAACGTCCTCTCAAGATGTAGAGCGTGCGTTAGCCAAAAACAAACGAAATCTTGATGATTTTCTTGCCTTAATCTCTCCCTCGGCTTTGCCTTATTTAGAGCAAATGGCGCAAGAATGCCATGAATTAACAAAGAAACGTTTCGGAAAAACAATCCAAATGTACGCGCCACTTTATTTAAGTAATGAATGCCAAAATATTTGTACGTATTGTGGTTTTAGTCTGGACAATAGAATCAAACGAAAAACACTTTCAGATACCGAGATTAAACAGGAAGTTGAAGCTTTAAAGAATGTTGGATTTGACCATGTTTTATTGGTAACTGGTGAAGCAAATTATACCGTAAACATTAATTATTTCCTGAATGCGATTACTCAAATAAGAGAATGTTTTTCGATCATTTCTGTCGAAGTTCAGCCGCTTTCTACCGAAGAATATGAATGTTTGCATGAAGCGGGCGTATATTCTGTATTAGTATATCAGGAAACGTATCATCAGGAAGTCTATAAAAAATATCATACCAAAGGCAAAAAATCAAATTTTGATTTTAGATTAGAAACTCCCGATAGAATCGGAACTGCAGGTATTCATAAAATTGGATTGGGTGTTTTGTTAGGTTTAGAAGATTGGCGCACGGATAGTTTTTTTAATGCTTTGCATATCGATTATCTTCAAAAAAAATATTGGCAAACAAAGTATTCCGTTTCTTTCCCTCGATTACGTCCTGCAGAAGGAATTATCAAGCCTAATTTTATTATGGATGATAAAGACTTAACGCAACTTATTTGTGCGTACCGATTATGGAATGAAGATTTAGAAATCTCGATATCGACGCGTGAAAATGAAAAATTTAGAAATAATATTATCCCTATTGGAACAACAAGCATGAGTGCAGGTTCAAAAACCAATCCTGGTGGGTACGTCGTTGACCCACAATCATTGGAACAATTCGAGATTAATGATGAACGCTCTGCACAAGAAATCGCAAAAATTATTACTAATAGTGGCTACGAACCTGTTTGGAAAGATTGGGATAAAAATTTTAGTCATAAAGTCGAAAACCTTAAAGTCTTAAAGTAAAAACTCTTTTTACTTCAATTCTAACTCTCAGCATTCGACATTTGACTTTCGACTAATTAACTTTAAGACTAAATTTTAATGAGTATAATACAAGATTTTTTACGTTACAACCGCCAAATGATGTTGCCTGAAATTGGTGACATCGGTCAGGAAAAAATAAAACAAGCAAAAGTGTTGGTTATCGGTGCAGGAGGTTTGGGTTGTCCTGTCTTGCAATATTTAGCAACTGCTGGAGTGGCAACAATTGGCATTGTAGATTTTGACATCATAGAAATCCACAATCTGCATCGCCAAATTTTATATACTGAAGATACCGTTGGTCAAGCCAAAACTTCGACTGCCAAAACTGTAATCGAAAAACTAAATCCATTAATTACAGTTATCCCTTTTGAAGAAAAATTAACTCCAGAAAATGCATCTACTATTATTGAGAGATTTGATATTGTAGTAGATGGTTCTGATAATTTTAAAACCCGTTATTTGGTTAACGATACTTGTGTAAATTTAAACAAGGCATTAGTTTACGGAAGTATTCTAAAATTTGAAGGACAGATGGCTGTTTTTAATCATAACGGTAGCAAAAATTTACGCGATTTATTTCCAGAAATACCCGACCCAAAAGACGTTCCTAATTGTAATCTTAACGGCGTCCTAGGAACATTACCTGGGATAATTGGCACTATGATGGCACATGAAACATTAAAATTAATTCTAAATTTGCCTGCATTAAATAATGAATTAGTACTTTTTGATACGATACACTGGAACTTTACTAAGTTGAATTTCTAGAAAATAATTTCATCTCCAACGCTAATAACTCCTGAATTTAAACTCACAATATTGGTTCCGAATAAAACGGAATTATTAACTACCCGATATTTACTTAAAGTTTTTAGAGGTTCTTTTTTTAATTTACCATTTTCAGGATCATTATTGACCATAATACATCTTCCACATGGTTTTACGTTTTTAAATTGTACTTCTCCAATTTTAAAAGTCGTAAAATCATCTTCTTCATGAGGAGTTTGGGTCCTTATTACAATATTTGGGCGAAATCTTAAAATGGTAATTTTATCTGCTAATTTTTCATTTAGAAAATCTAAACTTTCACTTCCTATCATTAAATAAGGATATCCATCAGCAAGACTTACATTAAAGGTTTCTTTTAGTTGAGAACTTTCATGTTTACGATCTCCCGATTTAATGATTTTAACCAGTTTACATTCAAAACCTAATTGTTCACTAAACCAATTTGAAGTCAACTTATTTACCTCAACCACTTCACTTTTATCATCCCAGACATTTACTTCTATCGGATTATCTAAATGTTCTTCAATAGAAAATTCGTGCTTATAATCCTGAAAAGTAATGTTGATTTTTCCATCTGAAATTTGTGGATAAAACTGACTTAAAATTCGATGTTCTCTTTGTGTTATAAATTGATTTTTAGCATCAATTAACATCCATCTCCGATCATTCTCGAATCCCATTTCTTCTGCAAAAGCATTTTGGTAACTAATTCCCGCTAAGCTTTTTATCGGATAAATATAAATTTCTTTTACAATATAACTTGCACTCATTATTTCTTGTTTTCTAAAATAAACATAAATTCTTCACGCTCAATTTCACGGCAACCTAAACTTTCCAAATGTGGATTATAAACCTGGCAATCTAAGAGTTTATAATTTTCGTTTTTTAATTGAGTTACTAAAGCAATAAAAGCTACTTTGGACGCATTAGATACTTTCGAAAACATACTTTCTCCACAAAAAACATGTCCTAAATCTACACCATATAAACCACCTACCAATACATCATTCTCCCATACCTCAACTGATTTTGCAAAACCCATTTCATGAAGTTTACAATAGGCTTCGATCATGTTATTAGAAATCCATGTTCCATTTTGACCATCACGTTTTATTTTCTGGCAATTCGAAATTACATCTCTAAAATTCTGGTTGAAAGTAACCTTAAAACTATTTCGATTAAGAATATTGCGCATACTTTTGGATACAATTAATTCGTCCAAAAACAAAATCATTCTGGGATTAGGTGACCACCAAACTATAGGTTCTCCCTCGTTAAACCAAGGAAAAATTCCACTACGGTAAGCCAATTGTAGCCGCTCAGTAGATAAATCACCTCCAATTGCTAAAACTCCATCATAATTGGCTTCTGAAACTGGTGGAAAAAATAAAACTTCAGATAAATGATACATCTTTAAGTAAAATATAAAACCCGACAAATTTAAAAAATTGCCGGGTTTGTTTATTATAAAATCAAAACCTATTGATTAAAATGGTAAATCATCTGGTTCGTCTTCGTTTAAGTTTGTTGCTGGTGCAAAAGCTTCTGCAGCAGGCATTGGAGGTGTTTGAGCTGGAGCAGTATCTAATCTTTCGATTCTCCATCCTTGAATACTATTAAAGTATCTCGTTTCTCCTTGTGGATTAACCCATTCTCTTCCTCTTAAGTTAATAGAAACTTTTACTGGATCTCCTATTTTATAATTACTCAACAAATCGCATTTATCTTGAGTAAATTCGATCATGATATGTTGAGGATATTGCTCTTCTGTAGTTACTACAAGTTCTCTTTTCTTAAATGATGCACTAACTTGTTGTTCTGGATTAACAACTTTTACTTTTCCTGTAACTTCCATCTCCGTTTTTATTTAATTGTTATTTATTTTTTTATTTTTTTAGCCAAAAGTACTTTCCAGGCCGATATTACATCGTTTTCATTGAGATACTTTTTAGCTTCTTGGTGCACTTTTACCTCATCATCTGAACTCAATACTCCTTTTACAGAAAAGTTTTCTTTCACAAATATACTAACTTCTTCTGTTGTAGGCAAGGCTTCAATATTGCCTAATTTACCTAAGTCATTCCCATCAAAAACAGAACTAGTTTTTACAAAATCTGGTACGGCATCTACCCCCACTCCAAGGGTTGTAAGCGGTTTTTCAACTTCAAAAAGCCCTTGATTTGACCTTGAATACCAATTACTTCCTAAACGAGAAACCAAGTCTATTTTATATTGATCTATTGCTCCATTTTTATCTAAAATTGCTTCATGTATATGAATTTTAACCACTTCACAAAGAATAAGATTTCCAGCTCCACCTTCAGCTCCTAGAGGTATAATCTGAGTTACTTTGCATTCAAACTGTACGGGTGACTCTTTTACTCTGTACGGTTTTACAATATCTGATGGAATTTGTGTTAATCCCGATTTTATAAATTCATTTACTCCATCAGCATATTCTGTACTTGCCAACGATGTTTGTTGCACAATATCATAATTAACTACATTAATAACAACTTCCCGTGTCGCTTCAGCATTTATTAAAGTATGTTTTATAGAATTATCACGTACTCTTCGAGATGGTGAAAAAACCAAAATTGGCGGATTGGCACTAAAAACATTAAAGAAACTAAATGGTGATAAATTCGGTTTTCCATCTTTATCTATAGTACTTGCAAAAGCAATAGGTCTTGGTCCAACCGCACTTTGTAAATAACCTTGCAATTTTGCAGTCGGAATTTCCTTTGGATCAATACTAATCATACTTTTATTTTTCTAATCATTTTTAGAAGACAACAAAAGTACATAAATCGTTTAAGTTTCGAAAGAAGTCTATTAATTTTAAAAATAAAAATCTTTATACGCGCACAAAATATATACTGTGTTTATTTCGTTATATTTATACCTCAAAATTTAATTTATGTTTTTTTCAGATAGAAGAAATACAACCCGATGGATTATTATTTGCGCTTCCTTTTTGATTATTTCCTTAATTCTTTGGAATACTTATACCTTTTTTCAAATTTTTAAAAATGAAGAGCGGCTAAAAATGAATCTTTGGGCAAATGCTCAAAAAACATTAATTAATGCTGATGAAAATACCGATGTCGAATTACCTCTTCAAATATTTAGTAACAACACTTCAATTCCTATTATCTTAACTGAAAAAGATAGTATTATAAGCGCTATAAACATTGATGAAACTATTATAAAAGATAAATATAGAGCTTCATCCTTTTTAAAAAAATTAAAACGGGAAAATGAAGCAATTGTAATCGAATATGCCCCAGGAAAGCATCAGGAACTTTATTATGGTAATTCCGAACTATTGAATAAACTCAAATATTATCCCATTGCTCTATTGTTGATTATTTTCTTGTTTGGAGGCTTGGTATACAATTTTTACAGAAGTACAAAAATGGCTACTCAAAATAAACTCTGGGCAGGAATGGCTAAAGAAACGGCACATCAAATAGGAACTCCTCTATCGTCATTGATTGGTTGGGTTGAATTCTTAAAAACCGAAAATATTGACGAATCTATTACTTCTGAAATTGAGAAAGACATCGAGCGCTTGCAAACTATCACAGATCGTTTCTCGAAGATAGGATCTACTCCTGTCCTTGAAAACAAAGATATTGTTCAGGAAACAGTAGATACTTATGATTATTTACAATCTCGTTTCTCAAAACAAGTAAATTTTTCCAGCCAGATGCCTGAGACTCCAATTATGGTTATGATTAATCCGATCCTTCATAGTTGGACTATCGAAAATTTGGTAAAGAATGCCATTGATGCTATGAAAGGAAAAGGTGATTTGACATTGAAAATTGAACAAGACGGAAACTTAGTAAAAATAAATGTTTCGGATACAGGAATCGGAATTCCTAAAAGCCAATTTAAAACCATATTTGAACCTGGGTTTACGACCAAAAAAAGAGGTTGGGGTCTGGGACTTTCGTTAACAAAAAGAATTGTTGAGGAATATCATAGTGGAAAAATAAAAGTCTTGCAATCTGAAGTAGGTAAAGGAACAATCATCCAACTGAATTACAAAGTAAATTCTCCTTCATAAAAACAAACTCATTTATGAATTTAGTAAGTTTAAGTAAACTTATTTAATTCATAGGGATTCCCATCCAGGTCACTTTAGAGAACATTGTCTTTCTTACTAGCTTTGATTTGCTTAAATATTTCTCAACAAATAAAAATTGTTCTTCTGCCTGACTTAATGTTTGATTTATGCCTGCTGACAAAGAAGTAACATTTCCTTGATTATTTTTAGAAACTGTTCCAATATTATCTAACAATTCTTTACTTTTTAAAAGTTTGTTTCTTGGTGACTCAATCATTTTTTTCAATTCTTCATCTGAAATAGTAGGCTTAAATTGCTTATTCCTAAAAGCAATAAATACATTTAATTCATTAACGCCTTCATTATAGGAACTTACAATTTGGTTAAATTTTAGAATTTCAACTTCATTTCTTTTATAAGATAATCTATCAAAAATCATTGCATTTTTAACTCCATTTTTCTCTATACGATTTGCTGAACTTATTAACTTGTCTATATCTGATAATGATTTGTATTTTTGAATTTCACCATCAAAATCAAAAAGGGCTTTCGATTTATTTATAACAAAATTACCTGCATAAAACTCTTGATTTGTTATTGGGTAATTAAGGAATTGCCACATGTAATCAAAAGGCATATGTGAAGTTATTATTTTAGCTGGATCAGTTTTAAAATAATAGCTGTTTATTTTTTTAACAAATTTTCCTCCGTTTACATAACCTGAGCCCCATGTAGGATCAAAAAGAAACCATTTACCGTTTATTTTTACACCACACCAAGCATGAGAAATATAATCTGTAACCCCATTTTGTTTTGTATATCCTTCTATAACAAATGACTCAATACCAATCTTATTTGAAACATCATTAAAAACTTCTGCGTAGTTAATACAAACTCCTTTTCGGGTTTTAAGCGCTTTGTCTATTTTATCTTGTCTCGTTTCATTAAAATTCACTGCAAACATGTTTTGAACATCATAACTGATATTTGAAGCAGTCCAATAAAAAACAGCTCTTATTTTATCGTCATCATTTTCAAAATTGTTCATTATGAAATTTGCAATATCCTGAGTTGAATTAATATAGTTTGCGGGTATTTTAGACATTTGTTTATCTACTGCTTCATAGCTGTTTTTAACTTGTCCTACTGTCATGACCGAATAGAATGTGGTCAATAAAACTATATATCTTTTCATTATTAAAACTTTGGCTTTAAAAAAAAAATCACAATTTACAAATTGTGATTTTCTAAACTTAAATATATATTTCTTTTATAAATTAGCCTGAATACTTTTGGCCAAAGCCTCAAATTCTTCTTTAGTAAGCGACACTTTATTATGGAAACGCATTTCATCCATTTCATTAAGCGGAATTAAATGTACATGTGCATGAGGAACTTCAAGTCCCACTACTGCCATTCCTACTCTTTTACATGGAACTGTTTTTTCTAAAGCAATAGCAACTTTCTTAGAAAACTGCATTAATCCAAGATATAGTTCATCATCCATATCAAAAATCTTATTGATTTCCTGCTTTGGGATACAAAGTGTATGTCCTTTGGCATTTGGGTTTACATCTAAAAATGCCAAGAAATTAGCATCTTCAGTTATTTTATAACTTGGAATTTCTCCGTTTACTATTTTGGTAAATATTGACATTGTTTCGTTCGTTTATTTGGTTAATCGTTTAACCGATTTAACGATTAAATAGTTAAGCTAAAAAATTTAATCTCTTGTGATTTCTAATATTTCAAATTTCAAAATACCATTAGGAACAGTGATTTCTGCAATTTCACCAACTGACTTACCAAGTAAACCTTTCCCAATTGGAGAAGTCACTGATATTTTCCCTGTTTTTAAATCTGCTTCACTTTCAGCAACAAGAGTATAGGTCATTTCCATACCGTTGCTTTGGTTTTTAATTTTTACATTAGAAAGCACCAATGCTTTAGAAACATCTAATTGCGACTCATCGATTAATCTAGCGTTCGAATACACTTCTTCCATTTTAGAAATTCGCATTTCAAGTAGACCTTGTGCTTCTTTAGCTGCGTCATATTCGGCGTTTTCAGATAAATCACCTTTATCTCTTGCTTCGGCTATATCTTGAGATGCCTTCGGACGCATTACACTTTTTAAGTGCTCCAATTCATCTTTTAACTTTTTTAATCCTTCTGCTGTATAATAAGATACTTTACTCATAACTTCATCATTTATATAAATAGAAAAAATCCCATCGGGACGGGATTTCTTATTACAAAGATACTATTATTTTTAATAGTACATAATTATATGTTAATCATATAGATTTCAAATCTAATTAAATTATTTTTGTTAGACTAATTCTTTTTATAATAATGAAAAAAATCTGGCTTATACCCCTGTTTGTTATCTTACTCGTATCTTGTAGCAATAGTCGTGAGAGAGGTAAGAACCCTAACGTTCCTAATTATTCAGTAAATCTTACAGTAGATACAAATTTACCTTTGTATAACAATCTAAAATTCATTAGCAATCCTGTTTACATTCCTAATTACGGTGTCAAAGGCTTAATTGTAATGAAAACAGGTGAAGGAACTTATAATGCTTTTGATGCTGCTTGTCCTAATCAGGCCATTTCAACTTGCAAAGCCATGACTATTGATGGCATAATGGCTGTTTGCTCATGCGATAAAAGCACCTACAATCTATATACAGGATTAGGTGATCTTGAGTATCCTATGAAACAATATCGTGTCGATGCTGCTGGAAATATATTACGTATTTACAATTAAAATAAAAAAAGCCTGAAAAAGAAATTTTTCAGGCTTTTTAAATATAAAACTAAATTGGATTAAAACTTAAGTGTTAATCCTGCTAAGAAATTAATTCCTGCTTGTGGATAATAAGACGGATAGATATCCCACATGGCTCCGTTTGAAACATATTTTTTATCCAGAATATTATTTACCAATCCTGTTATGGTGATTGATTTGAATATTGATTTGGGCTTAATTTCATAAGAAACGTTCAAATCGTTTGTAAAATAATCAACTAACTTAGCTGCTGGTAATTCTATATTATTCATGTATTGTTGTCCTACATACTTTTGCAATAGCGAAACATACAATCCTTCAATTGGTTTGTAAACAATAATATTCCCTACTATTACTTCCGGAGAATAAGCTATACTTGTAGTTCCATAATTTTCGCCTTCTATAGCCAAATCAATATTTTTATTGCTACTCAACGTAAAATTAGGTCTTATTATAAATTTATCCGATAAGGTAATAGTCGCATCTACTTCTAATCCTAAACGGTAGCTTTTTTCGGTATTAGCACGAATTGGAGCTCCAACATCATCTAACCTTCCTGTTAAAATTAACTGATCTTTGTATCCCATATAATATACATTTGAAGTCAATTGTACTTTATCTGAGTTATATCTCCAACCCAATTCAAAATCATTTAATTTCTCTGGCTTAACATTTCCTCCTTCATAATCTGTTCTGTTTGGTTCACGATTGGCTCTTGCATAAGAGAAGTACAAGGTGTTTTTTAAGTTCATTTCGTAATTTAAACCTGCTTTTGGATTAAAGAAATTAAAATTATCATCGACTAAACCAGTTTCTTTGCTATTGGCTTTATATTGTACATTTCGATATTGCAAATCTCCGTAAAAACTCAACTTTTCTGTTAATTGATAATTTGCTTTTGCAAAAATATTCCCGTCTGTTTTAACTGAATGATCATCATAATAATGATCCCCAAGTTCTGTTTGACCAGCATTTCTCGCCCATATCACTTTACCAAAATGATCTCCTTCATACCTATTCCAGCCTCCTCCTAAAATTACATCTAGTTTTTCATCTTTAAACGTTAAAGAGAATGTTGTTCCGTAAAAATCATTATCCAATAATTTTTGACGAATTAAATCAGTACCTGGAACCAAAACTCCAAAACCATCATCTACTAGTTTAGTGGGTTGAATCCCTCCGTAACCTTCAACCGGTTCATCATATTTATAATTTTCGTAGTATCCTTTTCCTTTAGTATAGTGAAGTGCAAAATTCGTACTCCATTTCTCGGATATAAATTCACTCCAATGCAATTGATAATGGTTTTGATTATAATTATCTGTTTCATTATCATAAAAACGTGTATTCCCTAATGCATCTTTATACTTTCCTGCAGAATTATATGTTCTGTCAGTATTTAAAGTTTCTGCATCGATACCATTCCAGGATTGATATGTCTTTTCGGTTCCTCCAAAAACCAAAGCTTTGATTAAAGTCGTTTTACCTACATAAGTTCCTTGCAGGAAATACGATTTTAAATCTGTACTGGCTCTATCTATATATCCATCTGATTTTATTGTAGATAGGCGTCCTGCTATTTCAAAATGATCATTTAATAATCCTGTACTAAACTTAACAGTGTTTTTTAATGTATTAAATGTGCCGATTGAAGTAGCAATTTCACCCTTAGCCTTTGTAGCATAACTATCGGTCAATAAATTCAAACTTGCTCCAAAAGCACCTGAACCATTTGTTGAGGTACCTACTCCTCTTTGTAACTGTAAGCTCTCTACAGAAGAAGCAAAATCGGGCATATTCACCCAAAATGTCCCCTGACTTTCTGCATCATTATACGGAATTCCGTTTATGGTAACGTTTACCCTCGTTGCATCGCTCCCTCGTACACGAATTCCTGAATAACCTATTCCGTTCCCAGCATCTGAGGTAGTAACAACCGATGGCATATAGTTCATAAGCACAGGTATATCCTGACCTAAATTTCTGAATTTAATGTCTTTCTTATTTAAATTACTAAAACTTACTGGTGTTTTCGTAGTAACACGCACTGCCGAAACTAATACATTATCAAGCTGATTTACTTTGGTAGTATCTTGTACTTGCGCAAACGAAAAGAGAGAATAGAGGAAAAAAAATAGAGGAAAGAAAATAGATTTAGTTCTTGTAACATGAGTCTTAGAACCTTTGCAACTTAGTACCTCAGTACCTTTAATAGAAATAGTATTCATCCGTAAAAAGATTACGAATAAAAGGGGGAATTATTCTTTTGTTAAATTAATAAATGATTGTTTCATGACAAAATATAGCATGTACGCCAACAATTGTCATTTTTTCCCTTAGCAACATTACTTGCTCAGGTTCTTTGGGTATGATCTCAGCTCGTTATTTAGAGCACCCCTTTGAGACGTCGCAAAAGTAGAAAAGATTTTTAGATATTTTGACAGTTTATCTATTTGATTTTTTAAATTAACTAAAATCAAAAAAATACTAATCCAAATTTGGTTTTTTCCGAGATTTTTTAATTTCCGAAATGTTTTTTTTATCCTTAATCCGCTTGCGAATTACAGCTTTTGGAATCTTAGTCGCCTTTCGGGGTTTCTGAATAATTAAAGCATTTTTAATCAATTCTAAAAAACGCTTTGTTACGATACTTTTATTTTTAAATTGACTTCTATCTTCATCACAATTTAAAATCAAAATGTTTTCAGTCGTTAAACGCGGTGCAATATTAGTTTGTAAAAGCAATTTTTCTTCGTCAGATAAAGCCTGAGAAACATTTACATCAAAAGTTAAAACTACTTTTGACGAAACTTTATTTACATTCTGTCCACCGGCGCCACTGCTTCTAACGGCTTTAAAGCTTAACTCTGATATGATTTTTTCTATATTCATTATTGTGGCTGATGTGCGGGTTTTAATAAATCGTTTACTGTTTTTACAGGATTAAAAGTGATTATTGGTACCGCTACAAAAACCGTTAACCAATTTGCCATTGCTCCATTCCATAATCCTGGCAATTCATAACTCCTTACGATAGTACCATTATTACTCTTCTCAACAATAAAACCACTATTATGATTTATAAAGTTGGATAAATCAAACTTTTCATTTTTATAATTTTTGATACCGCAAACCAAATCTACTGGATTAAAATGAGTTGCATTTGCTAAAATAGTTGCTTGATTTTTATCTTCTAAATCTACTTGAGATGTTTCTACAATTTGAAGCGAAATTACTCCTTTTTCATCCTGAACCCAAAATGGTCCTCCTCCAGGTTCTCCTTCGTTTTTTACCATTCCGCATATGCGAATTGGTCTGTCCAGTACTTCTTTTATTCGATTTATTTTTTCTTCAAACGTGAGTTTTTCAATATCCGCCTCTATTTCTATATTTAAATTTTGTTTTAAAAACAAAACTATCCCTACAATCTTATCTTCTGTAATTTCTTTATTTTCAATTTCATTTAGGTAACCAAAAATCTTATTCTGTAATTCTATTAAGATACCTGCTAATGTTTTTTTATACAAAGAAATTTTCTCCGTATGATTCTGAATTACATTATCTATATTCTTAATAAAAATAACATCCGCATCTAGATTATTTAAATTTTCAATTAATGCACCATGTCCACCTGGTCTAAAAATCAATTTTCCTTCTTCAGTCCTAACTGGTTTATTCTCTATATCGACTGTAATTGAATCTGTACTCTTATTTTGATAGGAATAACTAATAGTAATTATTGTTCCCGACTCTTCCTCAAATTTTGCTTTAACAGCTGCAACACATTCTTCAAATTGGCTCTGATGTATTTCTGAAACCGTAAAATGCAAATTTGATATAGAATTCGAACTAGCATAATGTGCACATTCGTGCAAATGCTCCTCTATAGGATTTGCAATATGAGTTTTATATTGATGAAAAGGCAAAACTGCTTTTGGTTTATTAGCAAAATCGAAATAATCCGAAGCCAATAACATTTTTATAAAATAATAATTTTTATAATCTGTACTCAAAGAATCAAAATCAAGATATACTTCTCTTAATTTTTCATCTACAGATCCGAAAAAAGGGAACTTATCCATCCCTATAATAAAAAGTGATAATTGATTTTCTTTTTTTCTATTGATATAAGCATTAATACTTTCTTTTTCAATATTAAAATCATTTAAGAAAGCACTCAAAAACTTAAACATTCTGCTTGCTGCTCCCGATGCTGGAACGAATTTTTTTAATTTTAAATTTGGTTTCTTAGCATCAAACAAAATGGCTTTTGTTTCAAAATCGGCTTCTGATAGACTCAAAATTCCATTTGAAACTGTTGCTGGACTTATTAGACGGCTTTTATTAATTCCGTTTTTAAAAATCTGTAACTGATTCTTTATATTTTCAAAGGAAACACCATGTTCATAGATTTGTACAAAATCTGCCGAAGAAAACCCTAACTCTTTAGCAAGTACTAAGTCATCAATTATTTTTACTGCTTTAGCTAAGCGTGATTTTTTATTTCCTGAAAGGGTTATATAAGGTTTTTTAGCCTCTATTAATGTATCTTTAAAAACTGAGAAAACACTTTCTCGTTCCTTTGGACTATCTCGAATATCGTCTTTTTCCCAAGGGACATCAATATCGGTAAGAAAAAACAAATCATATTCGTGCTCTAATGCTGCTTCGTTTAATAATGGATTACAATAATCATAATACATTTCTGAGAAAACCTTGGTTACCATTAGATTAGTATCACAAAATAAAAACTTATTTGCTAAAACTAATTTATCATTTTCTAATTTAGTTTGCCCATAAGCAATTGGCATCATATCTTCTTCTACACAAATATGCTGATTTTCCTCCCATTTTTCCTGAAGATAATCACGTGCAAACTCAGGCACCCACTCTGTTTTATAATACGAAGCAAGTTGCTGAGCTAAAGTCGTTTTACCAGTACTCTCCGGACCAAACAAAGCAAATTTTACTATCCTTGTACTTTGTTGTTTAAGATTTTCTTCCATTCTAAATAAGCTGAAATAGCCAAAATTGTAAAAATTAAATATTGGAACGATAACATTCCTAACCCACGATATGCATATAAAGGCACTACAATAATGTCGCCAATAATCCAAAGGGTCCAATTCTCTATTTTTTTCTTTGCCATATACCACATTCCAGTAAAAAATATACCTGAAGCTAGAATATCGACATAATTATCTTTATGTAACTCGTAATCAAAAAACTTATAGATTCCGAAAACTACAAAAATTGTAATACAAAACAAGGCAATACCTATTAACTTTTCTTTGTTATTAGTACGTGTTATAGGTAAGTTATCTTCCTGATCTGTTCCTTTTGACCAGTTATACCAGCCATAAATACTCATTATCGAGAAATACCCATTAATCATCATATCTCCTAAATAGCCTGCAATATAAAGCAAATAAACAGAAATAATTGTAGCAATTAATCCTGTAGGATATACCCAAATATTCTCTTTTTTAGCAAACCAAACACTTAGTATCCCAAATACAAAAACAAGAAACTCCAGTCCGATATGCCAAAGTGGAACATTTTTATACGCATTAAGAAAAAAATCAATCATTGAGTTTGTTTATTTTCATTTATAATACTTCGTTTATGACTCAAAAAAATGAATGTCATTTTCAAAAGCTGTTCCTATAACAACTACATCAGCTCCCATTTGGTAGGCTTTTTGAATTTGTGACAAAGCTACAATTCCACCTCCAACAATTATAGGAATATGTACATTTTGAGAAATCAGTTGAATCATTTCTAATGGAACAGACTGTTTTGCTCCACTTCCTGCTTCCAGATAAATTAATTTATTGCCTAACATTTCTCCGGCCTGTGCTGTTGCCAATGCCAAATCAAGATTTGATCTATCTATTGGCTTAGTCTTACTTATTTTTGCGACTGCCGTTTCATTTCCACTCTCGATTAAAAGGTATCCTGTTGGAATAATTTCTAAATTCATTTTTTTTAAAATCGGTGCTGCCTGAACCTGATATTCTATCAAATAATCTGGATTTCGGCCTGACAGTAACGACAAAAACAAAATAGCATCAGCTTTACCTGAAATTTGCGATGGATCACCTGGGAAAATTATGATTGGCAAATTCGTTTTTAATTTTAACTGAAGAACTAAATCTTCTAAAATGGTACTTTTGACTAAACTCCCTCCTACAAAAATATGCGTAGCTGGTGATTGGTTTATTTTTAATAACAAATTATCAATATTTTGCCAATTTATTTTATCTGGATCCAAAAGAATCGCAAGTAATTTTCGATTCTCAACCTTAGCTAATCGTATTTGTTTGTATATGTCTTGTCCTTCTTGTTCCATAACGAGTGTAAAAGTAAAAGTTTTTTAATGCAAGAGAACTATTTGAATCAATTATATTTATGTATTCTCCTTTCACTAATAAAAGAAACAAAGCTATGATTACTATCGAATTGCTTAAAAAAATATGGTGTAGCACAAAACCTTATACAAAAGTAACTTCTGTTTTTAATGATATGATTAAAGATTGGGATGAACACCTGGAGAAGCTAATCGATTTTTGGGAAGCAAACTTATTTGCTGCCAAAAAAACACAAAGGCTATCTTATTGAAGCTCACAATAAAGTTGATGCTAATTTTAACCATCAAATCTCATCGCATGAATTTGGGATTTGACTCATTTAGCAGATTAATGTATTGAGTTTTACTTATCTCTGAAACTGGAAACTGCGCCTAGAACTACTGAGTACTAAAAACTATTTCTCCAGCGCATAAACCAAGGTGAAATTTTCGATTTCTTCATAATACACATTAAAATTCTTTACTAAATCATCAAAATGAAGACTGGCTTGGGTTTTATTTTCTTCTAAAGAAAAAGAGTTTACACGAATATGATCTTTAAAGCTGATTCCTTTTTCGTTTCGAATTTTGAAGATAGCTTCTTTTGCGCCCCAAATTACTGTGAGTTTTTTTATGTATTCCTCTAATGGTTCTGGGTTTAAATAATTGAATTCTCTGTCGACAAATTTATCAGCGATTCGAAGAATTTTTTCACGTTGTAATTCCATATCAATCCCTACAGTTTCTTTGCTGATAATAATTGCTGCAAAATTATGCGAATGCGTGATTGATATATGATTCTGGCAACTCAAATACGGTTTCCCAAATTCGTCATAATGTAAATCATGATCCGTAAAACCTATTTCCTGAATAAGCATACGTACACTTAAAAAAGCTCGCTGGTGCATTTGAGATTTCATTCCGTTTAGTCTCTGCTGCGTTTTTTCTTTTAAAACGACTTTATCAAACAACTCTTCGAAAGACTCCGTTATCTTCCAAACTAAAATTTGTGTTGTTGGATTAAATTGTATTGTTTGATGTAAAGGCATTTTTTTAATTGTAAATTATAAGTTGTGAATTATAAATTTTGCTTCTGTCGAAAATATTCTGAAACCAAACATTATAATTTATTCTTTTACCATATAAGTGATGTAAGTTAATTTAATAACAAAACATCGGTCTTTTCTTCTAGCCCTGATGGTAACGGCATCCTATTGTGGCGGGGTTCGCCGCAATAGATATAGTGTACAGCAGGAAATAGCTTCGAATAAAAATAATTTAGCTAATATTCAAAAGATTAAGCAATTAAACATTTCACAAATCTTTTAGAAATTAGTTAAATTATAAAGTTATTACGTAAATTTGCAAAAATTTTACGCCCGAGCCTAAGAAGGCGAACGGACAAAGTAATTACAAATATACTATAAATGAGTACTACAACTACGCCTTTTGTGGCTTTCAAAGTAAAAGACATTTCTCTAGCGGCTTGGGGAAGAAAAGAAATTGAACTAGCTGAAGCTGAGATGCCAGGTTTAATGGCACTTCGTGCTGAATATAAAAATGAGCAACCTCTTAAAGGTGCTCGTATTGCAGGATGTCTGCATATGACTATCCAAACTGCAGTTTTAATCGAAACTTTAATTGCTCTTGGTGCTGAGGTTACTTGGTCTTCTTGTAACATTTTCTCTACTCAAGATCAAGCTGCAGCTGCTATTGCTGCTGCTGGAATTCAGGTTTATGCTTGGAAAGGTCTAGATGAGCAATCATTTGACTGGTGTATTGAGCAAACTTTATTCTTTGGTGAAGATAGAAAACCATTGAACATGATTCTTGATGATGGTGGAGATTTAACTAATATGGTTATTGACCGTTTCCCTGAATTGGTTCCTGGAATCAAAGGGTTATCTGAAGAAACTACAACTGGTGTTCACAGACTTTACGAAAGAGTAAAAGCGGGAACTTTACCAATGCCTGCAATCAACATTAACGACTCGGTTACTAAATCTAAATTTGATAACAAATACGGTTGTAAAGAATCTGCTGTTGATGCTGTGCGTCGTGCAACGGATTTAATGCTTGCTGGAAAAAGAGTTATCGTTTGTGGATACGGTGATGTTGGAAAAGGAACTGCTGCTTCTTTTAGAGGTGCTGGATCTATTGTAACTGTTACTGAAATTGACCCAATTTGTGCTTTACAAGCTGCAATGGACGGTTATGAAGTTAAAAAATTAAACACTGTAATTGCTAATGCTGATATCATTATCACAACTACAGGAAATAAAGATATTGTTCTTGGTGAGCACTTCGAACAAATGAAAGATAAAACAGTTGTTTGTAACATCGGACACTTTGATAACGAAATTGATATGGCTTGGTTGAACAAAACCCACGGTGCATCTAAAATCGAAATCAAACCACAAGTTGACAAGTATACTATTGCTGGAAAAGATATCATCATTCTTGCTGAAGGTCGTTTAGTAAACCTTGGTTGTGCTACAGGTCACCCAAGTTTTGTAATGAGTAACTCTTTTACAAACCAAACTTTGGCTCAAATCGAATTATGGAAAAATAGCGCTGCTTACAACAATGACGTTTATATGTTACCTAAACATTTAGATGAAAAAGTTGCTGCTTTGCACCTTGCTAAATTAGGAGTTGAATTGGAAACTTTACGTGACGATCAAGCTGCTTATATTGGCGTTCCTGTTGAAGGTCCTTTCAAACCAGAATATTACAGATACTAAATAAGTTTTAGATTGGAGATTTCTTCGATTATATATTTCAAACCCGACAGATTTTAAAATCTGTCGGGTTTTGTTTTTAGTACTGCTTCTTATTCGTAGATAAAAATTCGTTCAACAAAACTGGCTTCTGGTTTTTCTGAACTTAGCCCTCCCTCAAAAAACATTTCAGTCCAGTTTTTTTGACTATCAATTTTAAGATATTCCATTTTTGTAGTTAACTTAATTTTTCCATCCCCGAAAAAGGAATCCGAACTTGATTCTTCTATTCTTCTATTGTCAGAGTCGTATTTTCTATGAATTACCACTTCATCCAAATAAATAGAATCTTCTTTATTATTCTTCAAATATTCTTCTATAAGGTTTCCTTTTTCATCATAAACTAATTCATCTTGAGACTCGGTTAATTGCGTTTCTCCTCCCTGATAATCATAAGAAAAGCTTGTTTTTATAATGCGATTTTTATTATATTCATATTTTACCACATTTCTTAAAGTATCATTATCCGAAGAATAACTTTTCTCTTCTAATACTTTATTTTCTGACCCGTAACTATAGAATGTTTTACCAAGAACATTTTCTTCGTCATCATACATTATCGATTCTATCTTTTGTTTCAAACTATTATACTTGTTCTCTGGATAATCAGATTTTTTAGGAAACATTTCATCTTTCACAAACTCTCCATTTGAATTCTTTTTATAGGTGGTATAATTTTGCATTTTACCTTTTACATACTTGCCGTTCTTTTTGATTGCATAGTAAAAATTCTCCGTGTACTCTTTAATGTTTCCGAATAATTTCTCATCCCATTCTGCAGATAATTGTGGTGCATTGTAATCTGCTGCCATCATTTTTTTAGGCTCAGGCTCTTTCAAATTCGGAATCATCTCAAAAGTCCTTTCTATGCCATAAATAGGTTCATAAAGAACAAAATCATTTTTAATTGGGGCGATAGTTTCGATAAAAATATACTTGCCTTCTTGATTTACTATATCGTCAATAGTGAATGTTTTTTGATATTCTTCAAAAGTCATTGCTGGATTGGCTTTAAAAGCATCGAAAACGCGTTTATTTACATTCCCGCTTAAATCACTATAACCTGCCCTTTTATCATTGATTTTTTTATTTTTCTTCTTTAATTCTGCCACTTCCTTATCGCTGTAATTGACCAATACATTACCTATTTCATCATAATTTATCAAATGAATTTTATTGTTTCTATCTAGATTTTTCGAATCGACTACCTCTATCAGAACCACATTATTAATAATATCAATTAACTTATATTCAATATCATTTAATCTGAATTTACTCCCTATATCCTTTTGAGAAAGCTTTACCTGAGAATAATCAGTAATGAATTTAATATTGTAAATCACACTCCCTTGAATTTCAGAAAGCTCATTATTGTTTTTAAAGTTTACTGCATTATTTACCTGATCTTGCTTACGCAGGGTCGTATAATTCAAATTAGTGACTTTTCCGTTTTTGTATTTACCCATAAACTCGCTTCCAAAAGAAGTTCCGCCAACATTCTTAATTTCAATCAACTCTTTTTTCAAATTAAACAACTTGCTTGTTACAGGGTGAAAATCTACAATATAAACCTCTTCATTCTCTTTATAATAAGATGGAAATCGAGAATTAAACAACAAGTCATATCCATATTCAGATTTCTCCAATTTCAAAACCCCTCGTGAGATAAGAGTATCTACTGAAGAATTTATTACCTCTTCAGATTGGATAATTTTCTTTTGAATTTCATCAATTCTTCTATTTACTTTTTTAAAAGGAAAATCAGGAACTTTAAAGGTTGCTTTACTTATTTCATAAGTAATTTTATAAATCATCTCTTTTTCCTCTTTACTAGGTTCCTTATTTTGGGAAAACACAGAAAGACTAAAGCCCATTAAAATCAATACAATTCTATTCATTTGTTTTTTTTTTGAAAAGTACAGTTTTTTGTACGAAAAATCCAAATCTAATAGACAAGAAAATTACGAGACGTTATCTCAATCCCAACAAGTTTAAAAAACTTATCGGGGTTTCTTTTTTTTTAATCTAAAACTTGGGCGTGCCACCATTAAAAAAAGAGCCGATGAGCATTACGTTCATTGGCTCTTTCTTTAATGCTGTCGGACTATCCGCGCTACTTCGGTAGCTTGATCCTATCCCTCACGCAAATGATAATAGCACGTAAAAATTAATCAGATATTTTTGAATAATTTTACAAATATAAATATACATTTGAATTCTAAAAAAAACGACCAAAATCCAAATTATGAAAACTCGCTTTATTATAATGTTAATAATGTTTCCTATTCTTGTTTCTTCACAAGTTTACACTCAACAACAGCAAATGCAACAAGTTAGAACCATGCATCAGCAAATGAACAACCAAAATCAAAAATGGGCAGTTGAGCGTACAACATACAACCAGCAATTGCAAATGAGGTCAATGATGTACAAACAAACCAATAAAATTCAAACCGCTGAAAGCAAATTAGCCAAAGAAGAAAAAAATCAAAAGAAACTAGAACAAAAAACAGAGAAACTTAATGCTGATTTAAGAACAAAGCAAGAGGAATTAGTAAATCTTAAAAATAGTTCCGAAAATAATAACAATTCTGATCTTCAAAAACACATCGAAAAATCTGAAAAGAACATAACGAAATCTGAAGAAAAACGAAACAAAGCAAATACAAAATTAGAATCGAGTTCTAAAAAAGTAGACGATTTAAAAAAACAAGTAGAAACTGCTAAGTCAGAAAAAGAAGAACTAGCTAAAAAACAAGAGGAAGAAAAAAAGGTTAAAGAAGAAGAGAAAGAGAAAGAACTGCAAAAGAAAGCCGCTAAAAAATAAAGCAATTCATTTCAACAACATAACAAACCCTTATTATATCAATTTATAGTAAGGGTTTTTCTTTTTACATTCAGGAAGCAATTCCTAGATTATATTTATATATTAGCTATGAAACATTATATAGGATAAAAAAATGCTTTAAAAGTTAACTGCAAATTAGTTGATGATATCAACGTAATGAACTTGAATATTTTAAAACCTCAACTAACTATAATGTAAATAAACCCGATTAGATTAATTACGATTAAAAATATGATTGAAAAAGTTATATGTGAACAACATGGATCAAAAGATATGTCTTTTGCCTGTATTCATCTTGCAATGGCGATAGACAAAAAAGAAAAAGTGGGCTTTTTTTATTCGGAAGCCGAAGAAGATCTTCCGCAAATTGCCTGGTGCGGATCATGCGAACAATGGTTACTAGATAATGGTGAAGAATGGAATGAAGCATTTGAAACTCTAGCCGATTTTAAAATATTATGCTCCGATTGTTATGACGAAGCCAAAGAAATTCAGTTCGAAACTGATAAAATATAAACAAACATGATTTCTACTAAAGACTTTAAATTATTACCCGATAAAAAATCATTACAGCATATCTGCAAAGCAATTTCTGTATTAGATGCTATTATTTGTCAAGAATGGGAATATCGCTATTACTTATACAACTCTAAATGGGCAGAAGATGAAGAGTACTTTGGCATGAGAGATGGGTCTGGCGATTTAATGGATATTCTTTTTCTTGAAAATCATTGCGTAATTAGTGGTTTTGCACACGAATTTCAATATAATCAAAAAAGTGATTTGACTAAGAATCTGCCTGAAATTTATAATCAATTTATTTTTGATGAACCAGTTGTCACAAACGGCACAACATTTTGTTTATGGACAAATGAAACCGAAAATTGGGAAGTTGGAGAGGTTAAAGATTTTAATGATAATTCAGAAGATTTACTCGCTATTTTTGATGGAAATCCACAAACATACATCGATTGGGCAAGCGAGTATTTTGAAGAAACAGGAATTCCGTTAAAAACCGTAACCGAAATCTATGAAGGTAAGGTCTTAACCAAAGAAATGGTTTTGTCTATTGTAGATGAAATTGAAGATTGGGAATTACTAGAAGAAGATTTAAAAGAAATAAATTACGAATACGATTTTAAATAGACTAACAGCAATGAAACGCATTTTTCTGCTTTATATATTTCTCTTTATAAACTGTACGTTATTTGCACAAAGCAAAGAAGATACATGGACTGCCTTTTGGGATAAAGACACCACACATACCGGATATAAAGATAAAAACGGTGTGATTAAAATCGAACCTAAATTTATGGGGATGACAATTGCCAATAAATTTGATGATATCATTGTTGTAACCGAAGAAGAAAATCAAAGCTGGAAAAGCTATTACCTAACAAAATCAGGCAAAATAGTTGGTCGAGATAGTTTGTACATATTCGATAATGGTCCTGATTGCGAGAATGAAGGTTTTATCAGATTTAGAGATCACAAAACGGATAAAATGGGAATGTTTAATAGTAAGGGCGAAATTGCAATTCCTGCAGAATACAACAATCTAACGAAGGTACGAAACGGAATGATTATCGTACTGAAAGGTGCTGAGAAGATTAATGACACCTATGGAGGAGGCTGCAATCATTTTAGCTGGAGCGGAGGTAAAGAACATCTTATTGATACGAATAATAAAATATTAATTGAGAATTTTGAATACAACGATGAATTAAATTTTTTCTCCTTACAAAAAACAAAAGAACCAAATTCAGATCCAATAAGAGAAAACTTTCTTGGTGTAGACGGGCAATATTATTCGTTTATAAATTATGACAAAGAATTTACATTATGGTTAAAAAGCAGTTTACTATCCGATTTATCCAAAGCCAATTTACTAAAATATTCCTATGAAGAAATCTTTTATTGGAAAGAACCAATTGGCTGGATAAGTGAACCAAAAACTACATTCATTAATAAAAACTATAAACTCATAAAAGATAAATTGCTAGAACTTAGCAATCCTACTTGTGATTACTTTGTTACAACCAATGGGTTGAATCAATTTATCTATGAAGCAGACAAATACAATCAGTACTTTAATAATTGTAATGAATCCAAAGACTGGAAATATCCAATGAAAAATATTATTATTAATCACCGTGATAAAAAAGATTCTACGCAAGATCATTTTGATTTTTTAAGAACCGAAAATGGATATCAGTTAATAAGTGTTTCGATACGTAAAGGAAAACTTAAATAGTTTTTAGATTATTGGATTTTTAGAATCCTTCTCAAAAAACAAATTATGACAAAAGAAGATTTTAGAATCAGTTTAAAAAAAGCCCTTGATGGCCTTATTGATTTTACGCAGGAAATGGTAACAAACAAATTACCGCATGATTATAAATTCATAATTAAAACCAATTGCTCATACGATGGAAATGAATTAGAAGACGATGAAGAAATTTATCCTGATGATAAAATTAATGAGTCAAGTTCAATTAATCCCGCGACAGAATTAACAGTAATTGATTATTTATGGCGAAATGGTAAAGTTCCGCAATGGATTAATGTTCAAATTAGTAGTTGTGATTCTAATTTTAGTTACATAACATTAGAATGCTGCGGAAGATTTTCAGCTTTATTAAATCACAAAGATGGTCCTTTTCGTGGTTTGGGACCTAATATTCCCTATCGTTATATTGACCAAGATTCAGGAGAACTTCGTGTAAAAGTAGATTTAAATGAAATTAATAAATCTTAAAGCTATGTGGTACGACAACTATACTTTTTTCGATAAACAAAAAGGATTTACAGAAACAAACTCAGCACAGATCTGGAATAAAGAACTTCCTGATAAGTTTTTCTTACCAATTGAATTACAAGAATTATTACAGCACTCTAATGGAGGCGGAATAATAAATGGTGACCGAGAATTTGGTTATTTCTCTTTATACGAAATAAGCGACTTTTATATTGAATATCAATTTGATAAATACACACCTCTCTTTATGCCTATTGCTTTTAACGGTGGTGGAATATTTTATGCCTACGACTTTAGGAATCCGACAAACATTAATCTTGTAGCTGTAAGTGCAGGTGTTTTGGAATACGAAAGTTCTATTATTATTGGAAAGACATTAAAAGAAGTGCTTAGCAAAACAATTAATATTGAAGATGAACTAGATATTCTTTATCCTAAAATAGAACTTACTGAAGAGGATAAACAGCTAATTGAACTACGTAAACAACTTAACGAGCTGAATACTAACAGAAATAACATTACACCAAAAGATTATTTATTGACAAAACGAACACTTGAGAATAAAATTAAAGAATTAGGGCTTAAAACTAAATAAGAATGACCACAAGAAGAAACTATCAGGAGGCTATCAAAAAATCAAGAATCTATGTAGACTTCAATCAAATGATTGACTTTGATTTGGTATTATTATCTCAAAAAGATAAAAAATTAAATTCCGTAGGAGTTGAAGTTGAATTGAGAGAAGGAATGGAAATTGCTATTTATATGGATGATGAACAACCAAATGGTTTTAAAGACAATTTAATTGCAAGTGGAATCGTAGAGAGAAATCATTCTAATTTATTTGAAATTGCGAAATGGTGCTGCCGAATTGATGAAAACGGAATTCAACATGAAAGCGATGAAATCGAAAAGAAATTAAAATCTAAAGATGCTACTATAGTTATAAATACATTACTAGAAACAACTTTCCATAACCAAAACTGGGAATGAGTTCAGGATTTATGCATCGAATTACTCGAAAATAAAAATCCTGATATAAGTGGCTTGGCTGTTACCTGTCTCGGACATATTGCCAGAATACATAGAGTTATAGACAAAGAAAAAGTTCTAAAAGCATTTGAAAGCAGAAAAGACGATGAAGCTATTAACGGAAGAATAGAAGATGCAATTGACGATATTAATGTGTTTGTAACTGGTAAAAAATAAAACAATATTCAACGAATTCTTCTTTTCACTAAAATACAAAAGCTAACTTTGTAAAAACGTGAATTATGAAAAACTTTTTATTTTTAGGGATTGCCATTATATTTGAAATCATTGCAACTTCGGCATTAAAAAAATCAGAACAGTTTACTCAACTTCTCCCAAGCATAATAACATTTATCGGATATGCAGGTGCATTTTACTTCCTGAGTTTTGCTATAAGAACAATTCCTGTTGGAGTTGCCTATGCTATTTGGTCTGGAGTTGGAATTGTATTGATTACCATTATTGGGGCTGTCTTTTTTAAACAAATTCCCGATTTACCCGCAATAATCGGATTGGCATTAATTATAATAGGTGTTATTGTTATCAATGTTTTTTCTAAAACTACATCACATTAGATTAAAAAAATAAACTATCAAAAAGCATAAAAATTTAAGATGCTTTAGTTTTACAAATTCCTTTTTATTCGAAAAACCGCATCGCATCCATCTTAAACATCTTCCAATGAACTTAAGAAAAGCTACTATTTCTGACCTAAAAGAAATGCAGGAATTGTATATCGAAACTATTAAACATGTTTGTAAAGATGATTATACGCCATCTCAAATTAATGTTTGGATTTCAGGAGCTAAAAATACGGAGCGCTGGATTGACGTAATCAATACACAATTTGTTTTACTAGCTATTATACAAGATAAAATAACAGGTTTTGGAACTTTGAAAAATGGAGATTATATTGACTTTTTTTATATTCATAAAGATTTTCAGCGACAAGGAATAGCCAACAGACTCTTAACTGAATTAGAGTTTGAAGCAAAAAAACAGCATTCAAAAGTCATATCATCTGATGTAAGTATAACCGCCAAACCATTCTTTGAGAAAAAAAGATTTATTGTAAAAACCGAACAACGAAACATAAGATTAGGCGTTGAACTTATCAATTACAAAATGGAAAAGCAATTATAACACTAAAAGTCTAACGGAGTAAATCTCTCGCAAAGTCGCAGAGACGCAAATTTTTAAATCAATCTTTGTCGACGTACTTTACGCCCTTCGACTTCGCTCAGGATGACAATATTGCAGAAAACTTTGCAGCTCAGTGGCTTTGCGAGCAAAAAACATAGCGTGCTTTGCGGTAAAAAAACAGCAAGTTTCGGATTTTATAACCGCAAAACCCTGCCGATATTTGCTTTATAAAATTGGATGAAAAATGAAGACTCAGGAAAACATTAATTATAATCGCATTGCCGATGCAATAGATTATATCAAAGCTAACTTTAAGCAACAACCCAACTTAGATGAGGTTGCCGAAAAAGTACATTTAAGTCCGTTTCACTTTCAGCGTTTGTTTACCGAATGGGCTGGAACAAGTCCGAAGAAATTCCTGCAATATATAAGTGTCGAACATGCCAAGAAAATCCTCAAAGAAAACAATCATGCCACTTTATCTGATACTGCCTTTGATACTGGTCTTTCGGGTACAAGTCGTTTGCATGATCTATTTGTAAATGTTGAAGGAATGTCTCCAGCCGAATATAAAAATGGAGGCAAAAACTTAATGGTTAATTTCAGTTTTGCCGAAAGTCCGTTTGGGAATATTATTGTTGCTTCGACTAGTAAAGGGATTTGCTTTATGGCTTTCGCCGAAGATGAAGAATCTGGATTTGAAGACTTAAAACACAAATTCCCCAATGCAACATTTACTCGAAAACTAGATTTAACTCAACAAAATGCTTTGTTTATTTTTCAGAACGACTGGAGTAAATTATCCGAAATAAAACTTCATTTAAAAGGTACCGATTTTCAATTAAAAGTTTGGGAAACCTTACTTAAGATTCCAATGGGACAACTTTCAACGTACGGCTCGATTGCGCAACAAATAGAAAAACCAGATGCTTCTCGTGCCGTAGGAACTGCAATTGGAAAGAACCCTATCGCTTTTTTAATTCCATGTCACCGTGTCATTCAATCTACAGGAACCTTTGGCGGTTATATGTGGGGAAATACCCGAAAAACGGCCATTATAGGCTGGGAAGGTGCTCAATCTAATTCAGGCATTTAATATCGCATTACGAAATATGACTCTAGCAGACGCACTGCAGTACGTCTCTACACAATAAAAAATATAATAACATTATGATTGAGCACAATAAAATTTCAGATTTAGATTTACGGAATAAAATTAAAAAAGGCGAAATTTGCTTTGGTGGAAACTAAAAATTTATGGAATGCTAAAATATTCTTCTAAAAAAAAATGAAACGTGAAAACAGGATTTTCTTTTTATCCTAAGATGAGGCAAAATAAAATGGCTTTATACCTTGTGGACATTGTATGAAAGCTGAATATAAAAACTGGAAAAATGGACTTATTTAATCCCGAAACTGACGAAACTACCAATCTACTTCCTGATGATGGAACTGTAAATTATTATGGTAAATTGTTTTCTAGACAAAATTCCAATCATTATTTAGATGCCCTTTTGAATACCATTGAATGGAAAAATGACGAAGCTATTATCTTTGGAAAACTAATAATTACCAAAAGAAAAGTAGCTTGGTACGGCGATTCTAGTTTTGAATACTCTTACTCTAATACGACAAAGAAAGCTCTTCCGTGGACTGCTGAATTATTAGAATTAAAAGCTTTTATAGAGAAAAAAACTGGCGAAACATTTAATTCCTGCTTGCTTAATTTATATCATTCTGGCGAAGAAGGAATGGCATGGCATAGCGATGCTGAAAAAGATTTAAAGAAAAATGGGGCTATTGCTTCAGTAAGTTTTGGTGCTGAACGAAAGTTTGCTTTCAAGCATAAAGATACCAAAGAAACGATTTCTTTAATTTTAGAACATGGCAGTTTATTGGTAATGAAAGACACAACTCAAACACATTGGCTACACCGTTTACCGCCAACAAAAACAATATCTAAACCTAGAGTAAATTTGACTTTTAGGACTATTGTTGAGTAAAAGAAAAAATTAACCAAAGCATAATATCCTATCGTTATAAAAAACAGTAAATTTCTATAAATTTCATATTTTTGTAATTAACAAAATAAGATTTTACTTAGATAATGGATACTAATATGGAAAACCTAATTGAATTAGAATACTACAAAATTCAAAAACCTGGGCATTGGGCAACCGATATTAATGATAACCAACTTATTGAATATATAAAGGAATCTGATTTTTCTAACAAACAAATAGATGAAGGACGAGATTATTGCTTTTTTTTAGATAAAATATATTATACAAATGATAATGAAAGTAGTGAATATGCCTGTTTAGCTTATACTCTTAATGAACCTGCTAATCTAGAAAGAGCATCTGTAACAGATATTGTTGTAGAAGAGAATGAAACCTACATTATACATAGAATAAGTGTTTTACGTGAAGGCGTCTTAATCGACAAAATTTCTGACACTAAAATCAAAGTGCTGGATAGTGAAAACCAGAGTAGTGGAGGTATTTTGAACAGTAATAAAAAAATTAATATTACGATAAAAGATCTACGCCTGTATGATGTCTTGATTATGGAAGATTCTAGAGTTAAGATTTTTACTGAACGTGATTTTTTGCGTAAAGAGTTTTCTAAATACGTTTGGGTTGGCCCAGATACCTATTGGGCTTATGGGAATTATAAATTCACTTTTATAAATGATCGTGAGAAAACTATTGTCTACAAAAAAACTTTTTTCAGAGATGAAAATGGTAATGTATTAGAACCTGAAATTAATTATTTAAAAAAAGGAGAACGATTTACAATAGAAAAAGAAAATTACATAAATACTGTTGATATAAACAGAGAACTATCTCCTTTTATAGATTTTGCAACTCATAGCAATTGGATCGATCTATCTAATTATATCTATCCGATATATGAAGAAATTTATAACAAAGCTTCTTTAGTAGATTTTGCACCTAATCTGGTTGAGAAGCTAGATGCAATAACAAACAAAGATGAACAGTTACAATTTGCTATAGATTATGTTCAAAATCATGTTTATTACGTTTATAATGCTCATGAAATGAATGGTCATAAACCGCAAGAACCAGCTGTAACATATGAGAATAAACAAGGTGACTGTAAAGCAAAATCGGTTTTATTAAAAGTGATTTTAGATTATATTGATGTTGATTCTTCAATAGTTTTAGTCAATTTTAATACTGATTATTACATTAAATATTATTCACCATCACTACTTACTTTCAATCATGTAATTGTTAAAATTAATTATAAAGGCGAAAGTTATTTTATTGATGCTACTGTTCGTGATGAATTTGGTTTAATTGAAAATCGTGGTTTTATCTTTTTTAGACATTATCTGGAAATAAAACCAAATCAGGAATTACAAGTAAGAAAACCTCATAAATTTTCTTATTACTGTATAAATGAAAAAGTAGAATTCAATGCAAAAAATACTACTGGAGATTTAAAACTAACAACTACTTATAAAGGAAACCGTGCTAACAGCATGCGCAGGTATTTTAAAAACACGAACAAAAGAGAGGTAATTGACAGTTGGAACAACTTCTTGTTTTATACTCTGAACTATATTAATGATAGAAATGGGACTGATATTAGAAATATATTCACAGATGCCGCTATTGAAATCATAAGTGATGACAAAAAACTGAATGAATTTACAATTGAGTACAATGCAACTATCGAGAATCCGTATTTCGTAGATGATCAAAAGAATCGTTTTATGATGTACTTTGATCGAAATATGGTTAAAGAAAACGCAAGAGATTTTATGCACAAAGACTTTCCGTTCTGGCATAATTTTGATAACGAAAAATATGAAATCAATGTTTATACCGATCAAAAAATAGATACTCAGGAAAAATACACTATACAGGAATGTACAATCAATAATCCTTATTTTGATTATGTTACTCGCAAAAAAATCACTAAAAATGGTGGAACTGCATATATAGATTTTAAACCATTGGTTAACTTAGAAATTCCTGAAAACGATTTTGAAGAATTTAGATCTGCTCATCATACTATTGCTGACAGTAATACCGGTCTTGGAATTGATATTGTAGAACAAGGGTTTATGAATACGTTAAAATTTAATTTCAAAAAAATATTGAAATAAATTTTATTGAAATTATATATAAATAAAGGGGTTTTAAAACCCCTTTATTTATTATTAGATGAATTCTTATTGCAATTCAAAAGCCGATTTCAAACGAATATCTGCAGATGATGAACCTATCATCAATTCAAAATCTCCAGGCTCTGAACCCCACTCTATTTTGTCATTATAAAAAGATAATTTTTCATTATCAATTGTAAACTGAATTGTTTTAGTTTCTCCTGCATTTAATTTCACTTTTTGAAAATCTTTAAGTTCTAAAACTGGTCTTACAACTGAACCAAATTTGTCTTTTAAATACAACTGAACTACTTCTTCTCCAACTACTTTTCCTATATTTTTCAACTGAAAAGAAACTTGGATTTTTTCATTGCTTTTCATTTTTGTTGTAGACAATTTTAAATCCGAATAATCGAATTTAGTATAGCTTAATCCGTATCCGAAAGGAAATTTAGGACTGCTTTTTAAATCTATATAATAGGAAACATATCCTTTTGCATTTTCATCTTGTGCTGGTCTTCCTGTACTATAATGATTATAATAAATAGGGATTTGTCCAACTTCTCTTGGGAATGTCATTGGCAATTTTCCTGACGGATTGTAATCTCCAAATAATACATCTGCAATAGCATTTCCTGCTTCGCTACCCAACCACCATGTATAAAGAATAGCAGGCACATTATCTGCTGTCCAATTAAAAGCAAGAGGTCTTCCTGCATTAACTAAAACTACAACTGGTTTTCCTGTTGCTTGAATCGCTTTTACTAAGTCTTCCTGAACCCCTGGCAAATTGATATTGCTTCGGCTTTTGGCTTCTCCACTCATATCATGTCGCTCTCCAATACTTAAAATTACTACATCAGCCTGTTTAGCTGTAGCAATTGCCTCTGCAAAACCGTCTTTGCTATCTCCTTCTACCTCACAACCTTTAGCATATAATAATTTAGTATTCTTACCTACTTTATTTTGTAAACCGTCCCATTGCGAAACTACCCATTTAGTATAATCTACTTCTGGTAGTTCAACTGCCCAAAACCCCATATTGGCCTTGTATTCTTTTACCATTGGTCCAATAAACGCAATTGTTTTTATATTTTTAGAAAGAGGTAAAGTCTCATTATCATTCTTTAATAAAACAATACTTTTTGTTGCTACATCACGAGTTGCTTTACGATGTTCCGGATTATTTAATTCTTTTTTCTCTCTATCTGCATTAGAGTATTTGTATGGATCATCGAACAATCCTAACTCAAATTTCTTACGCAAGATTCTTTTTACTGCATCATCGACTAAATCTATCGAAACTTTGTTTTCTTTTATCAATGTTGCTAGGTTATACCTGTAGGCATTACTTTCCATATCCATATCGCTACCTGCAGTAATGGCAGCTAGTGCAGCTTCTTTATTATCTTTAGAATAGCCATGTGTAACCATTTCTCCAATGGAGCCCCAATCTGAAACTACGAATCCTTGAAAGTTCCATTTTCCTTTTAAAATATCTCTTTGTAAGTGTGCATTTCCTGTTGCAGGAATTCCATTAATATCATTAAAAGAGTTCATAAATGTTGCTGCTCCTGCATCAAGTGCTGCTTTAAAAGGTGGTAAATAGGTTTCCCAAAGCATTCTTTCGCTCATATCTACAGAATTGTAATCTCTACCACCAATGGCTGCTCCATACGCTGCAAAATGTTTTACACATGCCATTACCGAATTTAGATTTCCTAATTTATCTCCTTGAAAACCTTTTACTCTTGCATATGCTATTCTAGATCCTAAGTAAGTATCTTCTCCCGCACCTTCCATTACACGTCCCCAACGAGGATCACGACCAATATCTACCATTGGGGCAAATGTCCAATGAATTCCGCTTGCCGCAGCTTCTGTTGCTGCTACTCTAGCCGAAAGTTCTATTGCTGCCAAATCCCAACTTGCTGCTTCTCCTAACGGAATTGGGAATGTCGTTTTAAATCCGTGTATTACATCCTGACCATATAATAACGGTATTTTAAGACGTGATTGCATTGCCAATTCCTGATATTGGCGGGTATATTTTGTTCCTACAACATTAAGCATTGAACCGACTAAACCATCTTTAATTTCTGCCTGTTTATTTGGATTTATGGTAATAGGTCCTGTAGCAGCATTATTACCTGTATATTGGTTTAGCTGACCTATCTTCTCCTCTAGCGTCATTTTCTTTAATAACGCATCAACTTTTTGATCAATTGTTTGTTGCTGTGCTATCGCAAAAAGCGAAATCATCAAGCAAGTTAATGTGGTAATTATTTTCATGAAATAAATATTAAATTGGTATTGTTTTTTTATCGTTTAATTAATTTCAATTAGAACAGGAAAATGATCCGATGGATATTTTAAATCTATTGAATCACTTAAGACGGCATGTTTTTTAATCTTTAGATTGCTGTTTTTAGAAATAAAAATATAATCTAATAACTGTGTAACTGGCTGATCATGCTTAAAATCGTTAAAGGTTCCAGATGGTCCAAATGGTTTTTCTTCGGCTATTTCGCGAGTATCGTTCATCATCTTTTTCAGAGAGATAATTCGGGCTGTATTGGGCTCAGAATTAAAGTCTCCCATAAGAAACACAGGATATCCTTTGGTATTTACTGCTGCCATTTTAGAAAGAATTAGTTCAAGTCCTTTTGTTCTTGCTTCTTCACCAATATGATCTAGATGGGTGTTAAAAACCCAAAATATTTTCTTCGCTTTTAAGTCTTTAAAAAGCGCATACGTACAAACTCTATTGCAAGCAGCATCCCAACCTTTTGAGATTATATCTGGTGTCTCCGAAAGCCAAAATGTATTGGATTGTTGTACTAAAAATCTATCTTTTTTATAGAAGATAGAAGAGGATTCACCTTTTCCTTCTCCTTCTCGAGCAATTCCTACATGATTATAACTTGGTAATGCAGTTGCAATATCGTTAACTTGATTGGGCATTGCTTCTTGTACTCCAAATATATCTGGAGCATAAAATTGTATCTGTGACGTAAAAAAACCTTTACGATTAGTCCATGCATTTTCACCATCTGAAGCAACGTCTAAACGGATATTGTATGTCATGATTTTTAAATTTTGTCCATAAATTCCACAAAAGGACAAAAGCATTACAAGCGCAATTAGTTTGTTTATTCTTTTCATAATTAAGGGGGTTTTTAATCTATTAAAGCTCCAGATTAAATTCAAAGCTTTTAATAGAGAAACTAATCTAACAAAATATTAATCACAAACACTATTACACGCTTTACTTTTTTTTAACAACTTACTTCTTAGCTACTGTAAAATCTAAGTAATTTAAATTAAATCCTCCTTTATCAAAAATAACTTTAATCTTATTTTCTCCCTTTTTCAGCTTTATTCCTGAGAGTATAATTGTTTTCCATGCTGCATCGCTTCCTGTTGCTGCAAGAGTTATTATTTCAGAAATTTTCCCCGTTTCGTTCTCCAGATGTAACTTTCCTTCTTCTATTTCACTTGAATAACGAATGGCAACATTAAATATTTGTGTTGCTTTTGTTGTTGCTGTAAATTGCAACCACTCACCATTTTCGATAAAAGATACCTGATACCCATTTGAAGAATCATCTTTACAAGGTAAAATATCTACTCCATCATTTCGCATAATTTTTCCTTTATTCCATTCTTCAAATGTTCCTGTTTCTACGCGGTAGTTTACAAAATCTTTATCGGAATAAGCGAATCCATTTGTTCCCAAATCATATTCGGTTGCAAATATTTTTCCCGGCAAAATGCGTTTTTTATAACTTTTTGTTTCATTTGTTCGTACTTGACGAAACATTGCGTCAAGTACGTCTGCCTTTATTGTGGTATTCTCTAATTTAAAATTTTCGGCTAATTGCATCAATGCTTTTTCTGCAAAATCTGGGCTTGGTTTTTCACCTCCATCTTTCCAATACAAGCGTAGTTTCTCATATTCTAGCGTTTTGTTAACTGAAGCAATTCCAGCAATATTTTCAATTTTCTTCATTGGCCAAAATGCCCATCCTATATTATTTGATTCAAATAAAGAAATAGCGTCTTTAAACCAAACATTTGAATTTTCGCCTCCTTCTCCCATCCAGATTGGTACATTATATTGTTTTCTATAATCTAACATTTTCTGAATTGATCCTATCGTATTATAATTCCAATATTTATGAAAACTCAAAACCATATTATCATCCCATAAAGGAAACATTCCGTTGTAATTATTCCCCCAACAATTTCCTTCAATAATAATCATGTGGTTTTTATCAACTTCTCGAATTGCTTTTGTAATAGAGACCTGAAGTTCACGCAAGGGCGCATTTGAAGTTTCATCGCAACCATTTTTATTTGTTCCTGTAAAATTCCAATTGGGTTCATTTATAATATCATACCCTCCTATCCAAGGATTATCTTTATAACGTAAAGCTAGTTTTCGCCATAATTCGGTCATTTTTTTACGATTGGCTTCACTTTCCCAAAGAGATGGTTTTGTATCGTCATAATCAGAAATTGCAGCATCTTTACCTTGTCCACCTGGTACAGCATGAAGATCTAAAATAAGGTACATTTTATTTTCGGCACACCATTTTAATAAGCTATCAGTCATTGTGAAACCCTCTTCTATCCAAGTAATTTCACCATTTTTCTCAGCTTCAATTGGTGGTGTGTATAAATTATAATGCATTGGCAAACGAATAGAGTTAAAACCCCATTTGGCTAACGAATCTATATCTCTTTTAGTTATTCCATTGGCTCGATATGCCTTGTAAAACTCTTCCGTTTTTTCAGCTCCTATCAAATCAGTTATTTTTTGTTTTATTACATATTGCGGACTTGCAAATGATTCGGTCTGAATCATATATCCTTCTTGAACCATCCATCCTCCTAATCCTAATCCTCGTAATACTATGTTTTTACCTTTTCCATCTACAATATTTTGTCCACTTTGGTGCAAAAATCCTTGTCCAAATGATGCCAACGAAAACAATACTAGTAATAGCAAAATTATTTTTCTCATATAGTTGTATTATTTATATAAACTCAAGATCAAATCTTATTGTTTATTATTATTTCCAGGTATAAGTAGCTACCGAACCTCCGTCTAATGAAGTTGTAACCCACTTACCATTAAATTTTATATTGAATATCTCGCTGGTATCTCCATCGTTTTCTACGATTAAAACTTTTTTACCTGCTGGAGTGACAAAAGCTACATTTTGCAAATTTCCACTTATATTACTCGATATTCTTACTGAACCTACTGGAACAAATTTAGAAGCATGAGCTATAATATAATACGCCACGTTTCGATTAAAAGAGTGACTGGAATTAACTGTTAATGCTCCTTTGCAAGTGCTGCAACCTCCTTGTGTATGTGGTGCAAAAGATCCGTCGTTTGCTAAATTCCATTCTAATGCATTTTTGCTCCAATTGCGCATTGATCCAATAATTACATTTTTAAGATGCCATTTTAAATCTCCTTTAAAATCACCTGTCGAAGAGGTAAACTGCTCTGTGAAATATAAGTTTTTGTTCGGAAATGCATTATGAACTGTTGAAAGGGCATTAATATTTCCAGCATATAAATGAAATGCAGATCCATCTACAAAAGGATTTGCAATAGGATCTCCCAGAATTGTCATTGCATATTGTATATTATCACAATTATGATCATAAGCAATAATTTTAGTTGTGATATTGGCATTTTTGAAAGCAGGTCCTAAATTATTTTTAATAAAATTGGATTGTTCAATCGCAGTCATATGCATACTTGGATTATTACCATCATGCAATGGTTCATTTTGGGGTGTTACTGCATCAATAACAATTCCCTCATTTTTCATCTGCTGAATGTATTTTACAAAGTATTTTGCATACACGTTATAATATTCTGTTTTTAGACTTCCTCCAACAAAACTATCTTTATCTTTCATCCAAAGTGGCGCTGACCAAGGGGTTGCTAAAATTTTAATATTTGGATTAATTGCAACAATTTCTTTTAAAAGCGCAATCACCCCATTTTTATCAGGATCTAAACTAAACCTGATTAAATCAAGATCTATATCTCCTTTAGGCAAATCATTATATGTAAAAGGTGCTGCATTTAAATCTGATGCTCCAATGCTTATTCTTATGTAATTTATTGAGATCGATGTTTCGGTCGAGCCAAATAATTCTTGCAACAGGCTCTTTTTTTTCTGAGTACTTAATTGATTAATTACCTCAGCACTCCCTCCTGTTAGTGTATATCCAAACCCATCAATGCTTTGATATTTTTGAGCTTCGTTTACCTCGATATTCGTATATGAATTTGTTGAGGTGCTAAATCCAAGAACTCCATTTTGTTTAGTTAGTAATACTGTTTGATCTCCTTTCGTTAGCCAAAAATCTACATCATTTGTTACAGTAACTGGTGGGGTTATTATAACTCGTGGTAGTGTTGATGCTGGATCAACTGTGTCACTAGATGAAGAACATTTTACCTGAGGTACAATTATTACAACGAATAATGCAACTTTTATAATTTTATTTAAATATTGGTTCATCTTTATTAGTTTTAGTAAACTAAAGTTTGAATTGCGCGAGCTGGTATTGTAACAACCGTTTTTTCTGACGCTATTATTAAATTATAAGTTACACTTATATCCGATTGATTCATTACAACAGTAATCATTTTACCATCTGTGTTAAGAAATGATGTACTTAGCAAGGAACTTCTGCTTACAGCTGTACTTACTCTTTTTGCATTTGGACGAATAAATTTCGAGAAATGTCCGATATAGTAATAAGATGGTGTATAGATTAGTTCACCTGTAGTTGTATTTGCATGTATTGGTGCAAAACAAAAGTTACCTACATGATTTGGTCCACCGTTTTGATCTAAAAGAACATTCCAATCTGTCCATCCCACTGTACCGTTGTTAAAATCATTAATCATAGAAACTCCATATCTTTCTGCATTTGGCCAAAATTGATACTTAGCAGGGTCAAATTTTTCGATACAACCTTCAGTAAACAGTAGTTTTTTATCGGGGTAATCTTGATTCACTTGTTTTACGTTATCAAACATTGGCGCTCCACCTGTCCATGTTTCATACCAATGAAACCCCATTCCCCAAACATATTTTGAGGCTTCAGGATCTGAGTAAATCACATTAGCTCTTTGATTCATTAAATCACGATTATGGTCCCAAGCAATAATTTTTTTATCACCTAAACCTGCTTTTTTCATTGTTGGACCAAGAAAGTTTTTAATAAAATCTCTCTCTGCTTCTGCCGAATAAATGCAAGATTCCCATGTTTGTGCTGCCATTGGCTCATTCTGAACTGATGTACCCCAAATAGGCATTCCTTCTTTTTCGTATGCTTTTATAAATTTTACATAATAATTAGCCCAAGCCTGATTATATTCGGGCAATAAAGTCCCTCCTTTCAGCATGTCTTTATTACTTTTCATAAATGCTGGAGGACTCCAAGGAGCTACATATAAAACTATATTATTATTCGCCGCTTTCATAGCCCCCTTAATCATAGGTATGCGATATTGCCTGTCGTGATTAATATTAAAAGTTTTTAAATCTTTATCTCCTTCTTTTATATAAGTATAACTTCCGCTGCTAAAATCAGAACTATGTATTGTTGTTCTTAGCAATGAATAACCTATACCATTTTGAGTATCGTAATACGCTTTTAGAAATTCTGCTTGCTTTTCTTTCGATAATTTGGCAAAAACCTCAGCACTTGCATCAGTGATAGCACCTCCAATTCCTATAAAAGTTTGAAAAGTCTTTTTAGGTTCTACAAAAACTGCTGTTTCGGTTTCCAAAGGCTGTTTCGATGCTGAAAAAACTAAATTATCTGTTGGTGTTATTCTTAATTTTGAATTATCTGCTGTGGTGTAAACTGTAATTTTCTTTCCATTTGTTGTAAACTCTTGCTTGTTTTTTTGTAGTTGCGGAAAAGCAGTCAACGTAAGCAATAAACAAAAAATCTTATAGCTATTTTTTTTCATTATTTAATTTTTAATATGCAAATTCTAATGACATTTAAAATGTTTAGCAAAACATACTTTTAGTATCTACATGTTTTGAAAATAGCCCATAATCATGAAGAATATGGGCTATTCTACATCCTAACTCAAACTAACTCAAACTAATTCAATTCTTAATTATTTTTCTCTTAACTCAATATCTGTCACTGTAATTCCACCTGAAGTAAAGACATTTTCACCGCTACGAATTAGCAAATAAATTTTACCTGTTTCAGTAAATTTAACGACATTACTTACTGTTCCTTTTACACTATTTTTAGCATACCCTATAATAGATAACATTCCTGAAAAAGTAGTTTTTGCACAACCATCCCATCTACTCAATCCCATCACTTTATTATCTTTATATTCGACACCTGAAACTGGTATCGATTTCCCTGCATATATTTCAAACCAGGTATCACTAGTTAAAAATTATATTTAAACTCATATGATTTTTATTTAATTTTTATAATTAGGATTTTGAACAATTTTAGTGTTTTCTAATTCTTTAAAAGGAATTGGCCAAATTTCATTTTTACCTGCCTGGAATCCTTTAGATGCCAATGCAGCAGCAGCTTTTCCTGTTCTTACTAAATCGAACCAACGGTGTCCTTCTCCTGCTAATTCTTTTCTTCTTTCTAACGCGATTGCATCCAAAGAAACCGGAGTTGATCCTAAACCTACACGTGCTCTTACAGCATCTAGTAAAGCTTGCGCTCTTGTTCCTGTACCACCTAATGCTTCGGCTTCCATTAAATATGTATCTGCTAAACGAATCGCGTAAACATCTTGTTTGTAATTTAGAGCTGTTGATCCACTACCTGTAGATGTATCTGAGTTTAATGGCATGAATTTTTTAAGAAAATAGCCTGTATCATCATAATTAGGAGCCCAATCTGCTTGTTTAGCAGCTTTCAATGCTTTCATATCAAGAATGGTAGCATCAAAACGAGGGTCTCCTTTTAACACATCATATAAACCTTGTCTTACGGTACTAAAACTCCATCCTGATACATAATCTGGTGCTATAGAGTTTGCAGATCTATTGTATCCTCTAGGTCCTACCATGATACAAACAGAGTTTCCTTCATCTTTTCCTCCACCCCAAAAGCCAAAGTCGGCATTACTTTTATCAGTATGTACAATTTCAATAATCGCTTCAGAATTAAACTTGTTGCTTATCTTCCATAAATCTGCAAAATCAGCTACCAATTTATATCCGTACATACTTGTACCACCCGGAGTACCATTAACATCAACAAATTCTGCTGCTGATAATGCATTTTTCCCTTCGTATAAATAAACTTTCCCTAACAATGCCTTTGCTGCACCCTGTGATAAACGTCCTGCTTCATCTCCCTTATTTGTAATTATAACAGGTAATCCAGGAAGTGATTCTTTTAAATCTTTTTCAATCTGTGCGTATACCGCTTCTGGAGTCGCTTGAACTACATTAAAAATGTCTGGTGTTTTTAATGGCTCTAATATCAATGGGATATTTCTGAAAGTACGAACCAATTCAAAATAATAATAAGCACGTAACGCTTTTGTTTCAGCTACAAATCTTGCTTTTTTAGCTTCATCCATAGGTACCGATGGCAATTTTTCAAGTAATACGTTTGCTCTAAAAATCCCTTGATAAAAATCTCCCCAAAAACTACTTGGGATTGTTGATTGGCTAAGCGAATAATCTCCAAATGCATGTATTCCGGCACCATCTGTAGCACCACCACCAGCTGCATTAAAATCATCTGAACCTGCATTTAGCATACAGATCATGTTTTCAAATCCTTTAGACTGCTTACCAAGTATATCATAAACAGCTACTAATCCTGCATAAGCCTGGCTTTCATTTTTATAATATTTATCCTCTAGAACAGTTCCTTTTGGTTCTACAGTTAAAAAATCCTCACCGCACGACAGGACAGTAAAAAGTACTCCGCAAACAACAAGTGAATATTTTATGTTTTTTAGTTTCATGATTCTCATTTTTATTAAAATTGTAAATTAACTCCCAACATTATAGTTCTGGCTTGAGGATAAATACCTCTGTCTATACCTATAACATTTCCAGTAGCACTATTTGCTCCAATTTCAGGATCATATCCAGTATATTTAGTAAAAGTGAATAGGTTCTCCCCGGTTAAATACACTCTAGTTTTTTCTAAACCAATTTGTCCGATAGTCTTAACTGGTAATGAATATCCTATCTGAATTGTTTTTATTCTTACGTAATCTCCTTTTTCAAGATAGAAATCAGAAGGATTATTAAAGTTTTTGTTGGTATCATCAGATGTTAATCTTGGGTACGTATTAGATGTACCTTCTCCTGTCCAACGACTTAAAGCAGTAGTTTGGTAATTAGAGTTTTCAATATCTAACCTACGTAATCCTTGGAAAATTTTATTTCCGGCAGCTCCTTGCGTAAAAATCATTAAATCGAAATTTTTATAATCTAGATTTACCGTAAATCCAAAAGTGTATTTTGGTATTGGACTACCAATATTTGTTCTGTCATCTGAATTAATTTGACCGTCTCCATTTATGTCTGTCCAACGGAAATCTCCAGGTTTTGCATCTGGTTGAATTAATCCTCCTGCAGCATTTTTATAAGCATTAATTTCGTCTTGATTTTGGAAAATACCAGCCGTTTTAAATCCATAGAACGATCCATAAGGTTGACCTACTTGTGTTCTTGTAATATCATAAGTCATCGCTTTAAATTGTTCTCCTGTTGCAAGAAAATCAACTCCACGTCCTAAATACGTTACTTCATTTTCCAGGTAAGAAATGTTTGCACTTAAAGACATATTAACCTGTCCTAATTTTTTACGATATCCTAATTCAAAATCGACCCCTTTATTTTGCATATCAGCAACGTTTCCTGTTGGATTCCCTGAACCTACATAACCTGGTAGTATAATTTCCTGAAGAATGCCAGTAGTTTTTTTAACATACCAGTCTACAGATAAATTGAAATCAGAAAAAATAGTAGCATCTAAACCAATATTTGTTTGGCTCGTTTCTTCCCATTTTAAATCTGGATTTGAAGGTGCATTCGGGCTATTACCAATAGTTACAGATCCAGATGTTCCTATTGTATAGTTACGACCATCTCCTACAGTTGCCAGATATTTAAAATCTCCAATATTATCATTACCAGTAACACCGTAACCTCCTCTAAATTTCAATTGGTTTACTACTTTGTTTTCAACCCAAAATGCTTCTTTTGATGGAACCCATCCTAATGAGAATGAAGGGAAAGTTCCGTATTTATTATTTGCTCCAAATCTTGAAGATCCATCTCTACGAATAATACCTGTTACTAAATATTTTTCTTTAAAATCATAAGTTAATCTAGAGAATAAAGAGGTTACTCTGTGCTCATTTCCTGTAGTTGCTGTAGCATTTATTTGATCTTTTGGAAGGTCAAAATTAAAAGAGGCATCATCATGATTATCTACTGGTAAATTAGTATACGTAATTTTTGTACCACTATTTCTATTATCTACATAAGCACCTTGACCTAGTAATACGCTAAAATTATGATTACCTATACTTTTTGTATAAGAAGCAGTATTCTCGATATTCCATCCAAAACCTTTATTTGTTTCTCTATAAAGATTATTTACTTGTGTAATATTAGTTGAGTTTAAATACGCAACTGGTGTAAAACTTTCAACACCCCAATAAGCAAGTTTACCTCCTAATGTAGTTCTGAATTTTAATCCTTTTATTGGTTCAATTTCTAAGTAAGCATTTCCAACAAAGTTATCCGACCAGTTGTAATTTCCTAATCTAGTTTGAGTATAAGCCAATGGATTAGACATTTCTTGTGTAACCATAGTCGAAACACCGTATGGATTTCCGTAAGGATCTCTTAAGATTCCTTTACCTTTACCGTCAATTCCCACAGAATATGGTGGCAAAGCAGCCATTCTAGGATCTGTTACGATAGCAGGAGTAATTGGATCTAAATTTATTGCAGAGCTTAATGGCCCTCCAAACTCACTATTTGTGTTTCCTATCCCCATCGTTTTCTCTCTAGAAAAACCTAATGTCTGACCGAAAGTAATCCATTTAGATATTTTGTGAGTAGAGTTTAAACGAATGTTTTTTCTATTGTACTCTGAGATATCTGTTGTTACAATACCCTCCTGATCCAAAAGACCAAAAGAGGCATAAAAAGTAGATACATCATTTCCTCCTGATAAACTTAACTCTTGACCAATACGTACTGCACTATCATTAAAAATAACCGATTGCCAATCTGTACCTGCACCTAATGCATTAGGATCTTGAAAAGGCAATACAAAAGTATCTGTTGGAGATTTTTTAACATATCCATTTGCATACTTCTCATTTCTTAAAGTAGCATATTCAGTCGCATTTAAAAGATCTAGTTTTCTTGCTGCCGAAGAAAAACCTGTATAACCATTATAGCTAACACTCATTTTTCCTGATTTCCCTTTTTTGGTAGTAACAATAATTACCCCAGCTGCAGCTCTTGCTCCGTAAATTGCTTGAGAAGCCGCATCTTTTAATACCTCGATAGAAGCAATATCTGACTGGTTTAAATACCCAATACCACCAGCATCAACCACTACTCCATCTACAACCCATAGCGGGTCATTGTTTCCCAGAGTAGTTATACCACGCACCCGAATCGTAGAAGATGCCCCTGGTTGCCCAGAACTTGCCGCAATAGTTACCCCAGAAACTCTTCCTTGTAAAGTTTGCTCAACTCTTGATATCGGTAGGTTTTCTATATCCTGGCTTCTTACCTTAGAAATTGCTCCCGTAACAACACTTTTCTTTTGAGTACCATATCCTACAACAACAACTTCATTTAGAGTTTGTGATTCTGGACGTAATTGTACAACTATTCTATTTCTACCATTTATTGGTTCATTAATAGTTCCATAACCTATAAACGTAATTGTTAAAACACCATTAGAAGGTGCCTGAAGTTGAAACTTTCCATCAAAGTCAGAAGATGTCCCTTTCCCTGTTCCTTGTATTAAAACAGATGCTCCTGGTACTGGCATACCACTTTCATCATTAACTATTCCGTTTACTGTAACGTCTTGCGCTTGAGCATAAACTGAGAATAGAATAGATAAAAAACAAAAAATAAGCAATTTTGTTAATTTCATTTTTATAAAAATTTTGGTTAATTAATTAGTAATTCGAAACAATATTAGTGAGTTTTTTTAATAATACGTAATTTATAATCACTACAAAAACACATCAAACTCAAAATTTAGACCAGTCAAAAACACATCAAAAAAATAACAAATCCTTGATTACTAGCATTTTAAAAATAAAATAATAGTGTTTAAAAAATAAAATAAATGAAATAAACACTACATTCAATATAAATCGATTATTTTAGCTTTTATAAGGTAAATTTTCTAATCCAAAACAATATTAACTTTAATGTTCTAAGGATTTTAAAGTCATTAAATAAATCTCTAAACTCTTATAATATAATTATGAATTTTACAAGATTTAACAACATAACAGTTTATTTTTTATTCTTTTCCACAATATTATTATCGCAAGTTAAAAATATTGGAGTTCCTGACATCCTAAACTATAAACGAACAGAATACAAAGGAGGAACTCAAAACTGGGATATCGATCAGGATAAAAATGGAAATTTATATTTCGCCAACAATAATGGACTATTCCAGTTTGATGGCTCCTCATGGACTAAGTATCTTTTACCCAATTCAACATCAGTACGGTCCGTAAAAGTTGACAATTCAGATAGAATATATACTGGTGGATATAAGGAATTTGGTTATTTTCAAGCAGACTCCAAAGGCAAATTGAAATATACCTCGTTATCACAACAACTTAAATCACCAAATAATCAGGAGTTAGATTTTTTATGGAAAATTCATATTACAAAAGACGAAGTGATTTTTCAATCATTTACCAGAATCTATATCTTAAAAGACAATAAAATCAAAACAATTCAAGCTCCAAAACGTTTTCAGTTTTCTTTTCAGATAAATAACACCATTTACATTCAAGATAAGTCCCTTGGCATATTAGAATACAAGAATGAGAAATTATATCCTTTAAAAGGCTCAACAGCATTAAACAATATCGAGATATGGGCTATGTTCAAATTACCTGATAACAAAATCCTTATCGCAACTTTAGAAAAAGGACTCTTTATTTACAGCAATGAAGAGATAACTCCATGGAATACTGAAGCAAATACATTTATAAAAAAAAATAGTTCATTAGGAGGAGTTGCTATAAAAGATAAATTTATTGTTTTAAATTCAGTGTTAAACGGTATTATTATATCAGACCTAAATGGAAAAATAATCCAACACATAGATCGAAAAAAAGGGCTACAAAATAATACTGTACTAACATCATATATTGATAACAAAAATAATCTTTGGTTAGGACTAGATAATGGTATTGCATTTGTCAATGAAAGTTCACCATTTACATACTTCGGATTCAGTTACGATATTAGCACTGTCTATGCATCAGTAATCCATAATGATTATTTATATGTAGCAACAAATCAAGGAGTCTTTTATCATGCTTGGAATACCGCTTTTAAAGAAGATGCTTTTTCACTTGTGGAAGGTACAAATACACAAACGTGGAATATTCAGGTTATCGACAATGAATTAATATGTGCCAACAACAGAGGTGCATTAATTATAAAAGACAATAAAGCTGTAAAAATATTAGACAAAAATGGTTATTTTGGTTTTAGAAAAGTTCCTAAACATCCTAATTATATTATAGGATCTAATTATAGTGGTTTTGCATTATTTGAAAAAACCGCAAGTGGTCTAGTATTCCGAAACCAAATTACCGGATTTAACAAATCATCGATTTTATTTGAGGTAGACAACAACTATTTATGGCTAAAAAAGGATGAACTTTTATATCAAATGCAATTATCCGAAGATTTAAAGGAATTTAAATCAATTAAAGTGATTCATAATCTACCTAAAGAAAAAGGAATTGGAAGTATTCAAAAAATAAACACAAGTCTTTATTTTCAAACAAATAATCATTTTTACAGATATTCAAAAGAACAAGAAGCATTCTTTAAAGATGAAAAAATGAGTACCGTTTTTAAAGACATTCCTATAATTAATTCTCTTTTCGAAGATTCAAATAGTAATCTTTGGTATGTATTTAATGAGTCTTTAGGAGAACTCGTTAAGCTACAAGACGGAAATTATAAAAATATTGTTACTCCATTTTCAAATTTAACTGGCAACCTTATACCTAACTATCTCTCGGTCAATACTATCGATCCGAAAAATATTTTTATTGGACTAACAGACGGATTAGCACATTATGACTCCCAATTAATAAACAATGTAGTAACAAAACCCAATGTGTTTATTCGAACTTTTACATATGCAAACGATACCTTAATATTTGGAAATCGAACAAAAACCCAAAAAAAGCATTCAATTCCGTATGCATCAAATCATGTAAGATTCACTTTTTCATCCCCTACTTATGAAAGCCTTGAAAATGTAGAATACTCCTATCAACTAGAACCTTTTGATGAAAACTGGAGCAATTGGTCAACAATATCCGTAAAAGAATACACCAATTTAATTGAGGGCGATTACAATATGAAAGTAAAAGTAAGAAATAGCTACGGAGTACAATCAGAAGCTGACATGATTCCATTTACTATTTCACCGCCTTGGTATAGACATCCTCTAGCCTATATTATTTATTTAATTCTTATATTAATAGGGATTTATTTTGTCTCATATCGTATCAAAATGAAAATTAGAAAAAACAAATATTATGAAACAATTGAGCAAAGAAGGCTTTATCTAGAAAAAGAATCCAAAATAAGACAGGAACAATATCAATTAGAAAAAGAAATTGAAAAATTAAAAAACGACAAACTACAAATAAAAATACTCACAAAAGACAAGGAACTAGTTAACAACTCCTTGCAAGTAGTAAAGAAAAATAAAATCTTAAACGGAATTATACAGAAACTAAAAGAAATTGACATTGAAACGTTTGATGAATCTACAAAATTTCAATTCAACAAACTCAACAAAAGCATTACCAAGGAAGTAAATACAGATAAGAGTTGGAAAGATTTAGAAAAACACATAAAAAATGTACATTTTGAATTCTTAAAACGCTTAAAGGAAAAATATCCTAAAATTTCTCCTAGAGAACTAGATTTAGCAACTTATTTATTAATGAATATGTCTACTAAAGAAATTGCCGAAATCATGAATATTTCAAATGGAGGGGTAGAGCTAGCTCGTTATCGATTAAGAAAAAAATTAGAACTAAATAAAAAAGAAAACCTAATTGGTTTTTTGATGAGTATCTAAATAAATAAAAGCCATCCGATGCTTCGGATGGCTTTTATTTATAGCTTATTAGATATATTTTTTAAATAAAATTTAAAACTCTTTCCAAAGCCATACCTCTAGATCCTTTAATAAGTATTGCTTGATCAGTAAACGTTATTGTTCCTAAATAAGTAGCAAAAGCATCAAACGAATCTAAGAAATGGAAGTTCTCTTTGTCAGCTTTATGCTTAAAGAAAGAAGGCCCAATAAAATAGCAATTTGTTTTATTTTCATCTAAAAGTGACCTTACAATAGCTTTATGCTCCTGCTCACTTTCAGAACCAAGCTCGAACATATCCCCCAAAATCATAACTTTATTTCGCTTCTCTAATTGAATAAAATTTTCGATAGCAACAGCCATACTACTTGGGTTTGCATTATATGCATCTAGAATAATCTCGTTTGTTCCCTTTATTAATAGTTGAGAACGATTATTTTCAGGAATATAACTTTCTAAAGCTTCTTTTATAGCTAAATCATCTATCTTAAAATATTTTCCAATTGCAAGCGCAGCACTTATATTATTAGCATTATATAATCCTATTAGATGTGAAGTAATAGTTTGTCCATAAAAACCTAAAACAACAAAAGGATTTGCTGTAATGGCATCAATAACAACATCGGCATTCGCTTTTTTATAGCCGAATGTAAAATTCTTTATAGTAGTGGTTTTCTCTACCTGAATCGGATCATCAAGGTTTATAAAAGCCATTTTATTATACATAGAAAGATACTTATACAATTCACTTTTTCCTTCTATGACCCCTTCTATTCCACCGAACCCTTCAAGATGAGCTTTCCCGAAATTAGTCACATATCCAAAATCAGGCCGAGCCAATTCACATAAAAAGGCGATCTCTTTTTTATGGTTGGCTCCCATTTCTACAATACCAATTTCAGTATCCTTTGTAAACGATAATAATGTTAAGGGAACACCAATATGGTTATTCAAATTTCCAATTGTAGCTTTGGTTTTAAACTTTTTAGAAAGCACAACATTTATTAACTCTTTGGTAGTTGTTTTCCCATTACTTCCTGTCAAAGCAATAATAGGTAATTCTAAGTAAGTTCTGTGAAATTTTGCTAATTCTTGTAATGCAACTAAACTGTTTTCGACCAAAATTGTTCTTTGATCAATAAAGTAATTAGCATTATCAATAATTACAAATAGGGCTCCTTTTTGCAAGGCCTCTTCTGCGAATGTATTTGCATCAAAATTCTCCCCTTTAATAGCAAAAAACATTGAATTTAATTCAATTTTACGAGTATCTGTTGAAACAGATTGGCATTGTAAAAACAAACTATGAATGTGAGCAATATCCATTTTAAAATAGATTTAAAACAATAAAAGCCCTAATCAAAGGGCTTTTATTACTATTATTAAATTTCTTAATTTCTAGGTGATTTTCTTTTTTCAGATTTTTGCCCTACTCTTGACATTGCACATCTAAAACCAATGTAATCAGTTGCCATATCTTGAGGGAAATATCTTCTTTGAGCTGGATCTAACCAATATGCTCTATCTCTCCAAGAACCTCCTTTGTAAACTCTTACATTATCATTTACTAAAGTTGTTCTTTTGCTTGACTTATCATATTTTCTAACCATGTTACCTAAACTATCTGTTGTTACATTATGTTTAGGAGAATTATACATCGCTTGTTTTCTTTTTTCTGCAGCAGTTTCATCTCCAGATCCTCCAAAATCATAATACTTAGTCGATTGCTTATCACCATCTCTATAATTAATGTTATCACTTGTAGAGAAATTTTGTCTTAAATAAGTTTCTTGCTCATCAACTGGCACTTGTGCGAGATCTCCGGGGAAATTTCTTGCAACAATTTTACCATTACTTAATGTATCGTATTTTATAGTTTCTTTAGTAACGATTTCTACTTTACCATCTTTACCAATTTTATTCTTAGCATAAAGGTTTCCTCTAAAGTAGTTAAAGTCATTTGCTTCATTATCAATAAGAGGTCTGTAAACATCGGCAACCCATTCGGCTACATTTCCAGCCATATCATACAATCCAAAATCATTTGCAGGATATTTTTTAACTTCGTTTGTAATATCTGCCCCGTCATCAGACCATCCAGCTATACCTCCGTAATCACCATTCCCCTGTTTAAAGTTAGCCAACTGATCTCCTCTTGTTCCTCTTTTACCAGAACGAGTATAATCTCCAGACCAAGGATATTTCTTCTTTCCTTTATAAATATTGTATTCTCTTTGTCCAACATTTGCACCAGCGGCATATTCCCACTCTGCTTCTGTTGGCAATCTATATTCTGGTAAGATTATTCCAGAAGAACGTTGTGCATAAACATTTTTAGGTTCTTCTGCAGTTTCTCCTTTTTTAGTTCTTTTTACTTTTTTACCATCTTTTAAAACAATTTCCTCATTTCCTCCAAATGTAGATGTAGGTGCGATTAAATATGTTTCTGTATTAAAGTTACTTTCAGCACTAACATCATTTGTTTTAGCACCTTTTTTAAGATATCTGTTTTTTTCAAGAATAGCTTCGTTTACACGATTTGTTCTCCATTTACTAAACTCAACAGCTTGAATCCAGTTTACACCAACTACAGGATAGTTTGCGTACGCAGGATGTCTTAAGTAGTTGTTAGTCATTGTTTCATTATAACCTAAACGATTTCTCCAAACTAAAGTATCTGGCGAAGCTCCTCCATATATATGCTTATAATTTTCTTCAGTAGGTGGAAATACTTTCTTCAACCATTCAAGGTATTCTAAATACATCATATTAGTTACCTCAGTCTCATCCATATAAAAAGACTGAACGTGTTGTTGTGTTGGCGTATTATTCCAATCATGCATAACATCATCTTGAACCTTACCCATGGTAAATGTTCCTCCTTCTACAAAAACTAGTCCTGGGCCTGCTTGTTGTTTTTTATTAGAAACGTTTTGTGCTGTTCCATTAATACTATTAACATCCCAACCCGTAGCTCTTGATGCACTTGAACTAGATTTTTTACTACAGCTAGCCATTCCAATAACCAATGTCATAGATAACATTAACTGTAAGGCCATAATTTTGTTTACTTTCATACTCTTTAGTAGGTAATAATTTAGGTGTTGCAATATAATAATTAAAATTAATTTGCAACATCAATTATAAAATCAATTATAAATATTTCATGTACCTGATTCTTCACAAATCAACTCACATTAATCGAACGCAAAAATATACATTTTATTATTTACTATAACACTAAATACTATATTTTTACTTACCATAATATAACAATGATATTTTCGTTAAAACATACAATGAAAAAAACACTACTACCTTTTTTTATCTTACTATATATCAGCTCTTTTGCTCAAACAAAAGAGGATATCATTTTAAATTGGCTTGACAAAAAAGACATGTATTTTGGCGACTTTAAAGTAAATGCTCCACTGTTTTCAGGCAATAACTACCATTTAAACGCCGACACAAAGACAATTTTATATACTTTAAACCTTACACAATCTAATTATTCTGAAAATAGCATCGTCCAATTATCAAATATAGCCTACGAAACAATTTCAGAAAATCAACTTGGAGATTTAACCTTAAAAAACATACCTAAAACTCCAAATGAATCAATAATCATTTCATCTGCAAGAGGAATAAATCAAGCTTTACTAACTTTATCTCCAATAATTAATGATGGAAACGGGTACAAAAGAGTAAAATCCTTTACCTATAATATAATAACTAATTCTCCTAGCAACTCTTCTTCTAGAATATCATTAACTAGAAAAAGTACAAACATTTCCAATTCTGTATTATCATCGGGAGATTGGCACCGATTTTATATCGAAAAATCAGGCGTGTACAAAATCTCCAAAAGCTTTTTACAAAGCTTAAACTCAGATTTAACAAAAACTAACCCCAAAAAGATAAAAATATACGGTAATGGAGGAAGAATGCTTCCTTTATCCAATGCGATCTATTACCCAAATGACCTAACAGAAAATGCTATTCAAATTATTGGTGAGAACGACGGAAGTTTTGATAATGATGATTATATTTTATTTTACGCAGAAGGTGTTGACACCTGGAACAACGAAAGTAGAACCAATAACAATTTATACGATAACAAATCATATTACTATATAACGACTCAAGGAGGAGATGGAAAAAGAATCTCGCAAATGCAACCTCCAACAGGAAGCAGCACCATAAATATCTCAACATTTGACAGCTATCAATTTTACGAAAAAGACCTTACAAACATCATGCATTTAGGTCGAGAATGGTACGGAGAAGCATTTGACATTAACAACGAACAGGAATTCAACTTTAACTTTCCAAATATTGATGCTTCAATCCCTGTCAAAATACAAGTTAAAACAGCATCTGCCTCCTTCACAAATACAACTTTTAAAGTCACTGCAAATGAACAAGACATAGGAAACATTAATTTCAGCCCAATAAACCCAGGTTCTGAGATTAAATTTTACACCGATTCTTTACCTTCGAACAAAACATTTACAGGAACAGAAAGCATAAAAATAAAACTCTCCTACAACAACGGAGGCGTTCCAGGCTCTAAAGGATATTTAGACCGAATCAACCTAATTGCAAAAAGAAAACTACAAGGCTATGGAAAACAATTTCCTTTTCAATATGACCTAGCAGATTCAAGTATCGGAATCGCAAATTACAATTTAACAAACACAGCTGGGATTACCCAAATTTGGGACGTTACAGACATATATAATGTGAGTACTATTGAAAATTCAAATCAAAGCACAATTAACTTTAAAGCACAATTAGGTGAAGTAAGAAAATATATAGCACTTGATCCTTCGGATTACTACACTCCACTTAAAGAAAACAAAACCAAAATCTCTAATCAAAACTTAAAAGGAACAATCCTAAAAAACAATCAGGGTACTTTTCAAGACGTTGACTATATTATTATCACCCCTTCTTTTTTATTAAATCAAGCCGAAAAACTAGCCAATTTTCACAGATCCTATTCTAATTTAAATGTAAAAGTAATCACAACAGAATCGATATACCAAGAATTCTCATCTGGAAAACAAGATATCGCAGCTATTCGAAATTGTATCAAATATACTTACGATAACGCATCTACTCCAGAAAAAAGAATTAAGTATGTCAATCTTTTCGGAGATGCTTCTTTCGATTATAAAAACAGAATCAATAATAACGGAAATATCGTACCTATATATCATTCCTTAAGAAGCAACAGTTCAGGAGAAGCTTCATTTGCATCTGATGACTTTTATGCACTAATGGACAATAATGAAGGAAATATAATTTCTTTTTTTGGAGGAATAGATATAGCTGTAGGAAGAATGCTTGTTAACGATACCAAGCAAGCTAACGAAATGGTCAATAAAGTACTCGAATATCATGATATAAAATCATACGGAAATTGGAAAAATAATTTTGTATTAATAGCTGATGATTCCGACAAAGCTTCAGATGCTACCTTACAAAGTCGACAAAACAAATTAGCCGATATTATCACTACTGAGAAACCTTTCTTTAATGTAGATAAAATACTTTTAGACTCTTATGTCGAAGAAGCCTCATCTGGAGGAGCAAGATATCCTAAAGCAAGAACTGACCTATTTAATGCATTCGAAAAAGGAGCACTCGTTTTTAATTACCTAGGCCATGGTGGTGAAGACGGCTTGGCAAGTGAACGAATTTGGAGCAAATCAGATGGACAAAATCTGAACAATCAATATAAATACCCTTTGTTTATAACCATTACGTGTGAATTCTCTAGATTTGATGACCCTACGAGACCAACCGCAGGAGAATACACTTACTGGAATCCAAAAGGTGGAGCCATCGCCATGCTTACTACCACAAGATCTATCGGACAATTTAGCGCAGAAAACTTTAATGATATCCTATCCAAAAACTTATTATCATACGGCTCCAATCAATACACTACGATTTCAGAGACATTACGAATATCCAAAAATAGCAATCCTAGCTCTTCCAGTAATGTCATTGTATATATTGGCGATCCAGCTTTAATGCTTGCAATTCCTAAACCTAAAATAAAACTAACAAAAGTAAATGATATTGTTATTTCTCAACCGATTGACGATTTTAAATCACTAGCGAAAATAAAATTATCTGGAGAAATAACAGATGAAAACAATAATTTACTAACAAACTACAACGGAGAATTAACAACTGCAATATTCGATAAAACAATTACAGCATCTACACTTAACAACAACGGATTTAGCCCGCCAATGCAGTTCAACACCATGGGCGAGACTATTTTTAGGGGAAGCGCTTCGATCACTAATGGATTATTCGAATTTAGTTTTGTAGTCCCAAGAGACATTCGAATTCCGCTAGGCAATGGAAAAATTAGCTTTTACGCAAAAAAACAACAGCTTCTCGAGAACCAAACAGGCTATGATTCTACAATAAAAATAGGTGGTATAAACGAAAATGCACCTCAAGACAATAATAGTCCAAAAGTGCAGTTATATATGAACGATGAAACATTTGTATCAGGAGGGGTTACAAATGAATCTCCTTTTTTACTTGCGAATCTTGAAGATGAAAACGGGATAAATACCGCAAGTGGAATTGGACATGACATAGTTGCAATTTTAGATGGGGACGTAAGTAATCCTTATATATTAAACGATTACTATCAAACTAAGCTAGATGATTACACGCATGGAACATTACGTTTTCCATTCCGTAATTTAGCAGTAGGATTGCACACGGTTTCGGTGACAGCTTGGGATGTTTACAACAACCCCGTAACAGCCGAAATTCAATTTATAGTATCAGGAGATGATACAATTACATTAACCCATGTTTTAAATTACCCAAATCCGTTCACTACCTATACTGAATTTTGGTTTTCACACAACCGTCCTTACGAACCCTTAGAAGTTCAGATACAAGTAATGACAATTACAGGAAAAGTTGTTTGGACAAAAAATCAAATTATTACTACCGAAGGTTTTTTATCTCGGGACATAATCTGGAACGGAAGAGACGATTTTGGAGATCGAATTGGCAAGGGAGTTTATATTTATAAATTAACAGTCAAATCAAATACAACAAATAAAAAAGCAGAAAAAATTGAAAAGCTTGTCATACTTTAATTAAATATTATATTTGTTTACTATTAAAAACCTAAATGAAAAAAACTACCCTCATTTTAATCTGCCTTTTCATAGCTACCCTAGCACAGGCACAAGAAAGAACTATCACAACCGCAGTACCCTTTTTATTAGTAGCTGCCGACGCCAGAGCAGCAGGTATGGCCGACCAAGGAGTTGCCACATCTGTAGACGCTTTTTCTCAACAATGGAATCCCGCAAAATATGCCTTCTCCGAAGACAAACAAGGATTCTCTGTTAGTTACACCCCCTATCTTACTGATTTAGTAAATGATGTTTCATTAGGACAAATTACCTATTACAACAAACTAAACGAACGAAGTGCCTTTGCAACGAGCTTCCGTTATTTCGGCTTTGGGGATATCGCATTGCGAGAAACAGATAATCCATCTGAGCAAGAAAGAATTGTATCTCCGAATGAATTTGCTCTTGACGGATCCTACTCATTGAAACTAAGTGAAAAGTTTTCTATGGCGGTAGCTGGAAGATACATTCGCTCCAATTTGAAAATTGCATCAGAAAATATAGATGCATCTCCAGCAAGTTCTTTTGCGGTAGACATTGCCGGTTTCTATCAATCAGAAGAAATTGCATATAGCGATTTTAACGGTAGATGGAGAGGTGGTTTCAACATCCAGAACATGGGGCCAAAAATCAAATACGATAATGATGAAATCAATGCTAATTTCTTACCCGCTAATTTAAAAGTAGGTGGAGGATTTGATTTTATCTTAGATGATTACAATAAAATTGGTTTAGGTGTAGAATTTAGCAAGTTATTAGTGCCAACACCACAAAATTCTGACTTAAATGGAGATGGAAAAATTAACGGCTCAGAAGAGATTGCTCTATTAAACAAAAATAGAGAAGATTACCGATCAATAGGCTGGGCATCTGGAATTTTCAAATCTTTTGGCGACGCGCCAGGCGGTTTTAGTGAAGAATTAAAAGAAATCACCTATAGCATTGGTGCAGAATATATGTATCAAGACTCATTTGCATTCCGAATGGGATATTTTCATGAAAGTCCAGAAAAAGGAGCTAGAAAATTCTTCTCTTTAGGTGCAGGTTTCAAATACAACGTTGTTAAAGTAGATGTTTCATACCTATTCTCTACTTCAAACGTAAAAAATCCATTAGAAAACACACTTCGTTTCTCTCTAACGTTTAACTTTGGGGACAAATATGAAGTATATTAATCGCGAATAATAAAAAACAATTATAACAATCCAAATTTCAGTTTATTGAAATTTGGATTTTTTTTCCTAAATACATAATGAAAGAAATATCTATTACAACACAATTTTCAGTTTTTGAATCTATCGAAGAACTTTCAAAAGACATCCAAGACTTAATGAACGAAGCAATCGCTATCCGTAAAAAAGCCTATGCGCCCTATTCTAAATTTAGAGTTGGCGCAGCATTACTTTTGGATAATGGCAAAATTGTTTTAGGCTCAAATCAGGAGAATGCAGCTTATCCATCAGGACTTTGTGCAGAACGAGTAGCTATTTTTCACGCAGGAGCTATTTATCCTGAAGCGAAGATTTTAAAAATTGCAATTTCAGCTGCTTCAGACACCAATCAGACAACAGCTCCTATTCCTCCTTGTGGATCTTGCAGACAGTCAATTGCAGAATACGAAATAAAACAAGAGACCCCTATCGAAATTTATTTCATGGGCGAAATAGGTGCCATTTACCAATCTGCATCCCTAAAAAATTTACTTCCTTTTATGTTTGATAAAAAGTTCTTGTAAAAAAAACCAAAAATTAGCGTTTAAATTTTAGTTCTAAGTAGGAAAGTCTTATTTTTGCATCCCGACCCTTCGGGCGCAAATTTGTGGGAGGAAACTATTTTGCGTTATAGGCAACAATTGATAACAGAAACACTTTAGCAAAAGAAAGAATTCAGATGAAAGAAGTTACAAAAGAGGTATATTTAAAGTGGTATGAAGACATGCTACTTTGGAGAAAGTTTGAAGACAAACTAGCAGCATTGTACATCCAACAGAAAGTAAGAGGGTTTCTTCACCTATACAATGGTCAAGAAGCTGTACTAGCTGGTGCATTGCATGTCATGGATTTGACAAAAGATAAAATGATAACTGCATACAGAAATCACGTACAACCAATTGGTATGGGTGTTGACCCAAAACGTGTGATGGCTGAACTTTTAGGAAAAGCAACAGGAACATCTAAAGGAATGGGTGGATCTATGCACATTTTCTCAAAAGAGCACCGTTTTTACGGAGGTCACGGAATTGTAGGTGGACAAATTCCTGTAGGAGCTGGTTTAGCTTTTGCAGATAAATATTTTGAAACAGGTGGTGTAACCATGACTTATTTTGGAGATGGTGCCGCAAGACAAGGTTCTCTGCACGAAGCTTTTAATATGGCTATGCTATGGAAACTTCCAGTTGTATTTATTGTTGAAAATAATGGATATGCAATGGGAACTTCTGTTGAAAGAACCGCAAACCATACTGACATCTGGAAACTTGGTTTAGGATACGAAATGCCTTGTGGACCAGTCGACGGAATGAATCCAGTGAAAGTTGCTGAAGCTATGTACGAAGCTATTGAAAGAGCACGTCGTGGTGATGGTCCAACATTCTTAGAAATGAAAACATACCGCTACAGAGGACACTCAATGTCTGATGCACAATTATATCGCTCAAAAGAAGAAGTAGAAGAATACAAGAAAATTGACCCAATTACACAAGTTCTTGATGTAATAAAAGATCAAAAATTTGCTACTGAAGAACAAATTGAAGAAATAGATCAAAGAGTAAAAGACTTGGTAGAAGAATGTGTGAAATTTGCTGAAGAATCTCCATATCCTGAATTACAACAACTTTACGATGTAGTATACGCACAAGAAAACTATCCATTTACACCTCATAAACTATAAATCATGGCGATAAAAGTAACAATGCCTCGTTTGAGCGATACTATGACGGAAGGAACGGTAGCAACTTGGCTTAAAAAAGTAGGAGACAAAATTAGCGAAGGAGATATCCTTGCTGAAATTGAAACCGACAAAGCAACAATGGAATTTGAGTCTTTCAACGAAGGAACTCTTTTATATATAGGAATCCCAGCTGGAGAAACTGCTCCGGTTGACTCATTATTAGCAATTATAGGAAACGAAGGCGAAGATGTTACGGCATTGATCGCTGGAGAAGACGCTCCTGCTGTCGAAGCTCCAAAAGCTGAAGCTACTCCTGCAGCAACTACCGAAGCACCAACTCCTACAAAAGCTGCAACAGAATTACCAAAAGGCGTTGTTGTTGTAACTATGCCTCGATTAAGTGACACTATGACTGAAGGTACCGTTGCAACTTGGCTTAAAAAAGTTGGTGATGCTATTGCTGAAGGCGACATACTTGCTGAAATCGAAACAGACAAAGCAACAATGGAATTTGAATCTTTCAACGAAGGAACATTATTATACATTGGAATTCAAGAAGGAAACACAGCTCCTGTAGATAGTTTATTAGCTATCATCGGGCCTGCTGGAACAGATATTTCGGGTATTGCCGAAAACTATACTGCTGGTGGTGCTCCTGCAAAAGTAACAGCAACAGAAGAAACTAAAGTAACTCCTGCTCAAGAAACAGCAGAAACTGTTGAAGTAGTTAGTGATGGAAAAAGAATTCTTGCTTCACCTTTAGCTAAGAAAATAGCTTCAGACAAAGGAATTCAATTATCTCAAGTAAAAGGAACTGGTGAAAACGGTCGTATCGTAAAAAGCGATATCGAAAACTTTACACCAGCAACAACTGCATCTGCTCAACCAGCTGCAACCGTTACTAAAACTCCTGAAGTTACTGCTGCCGCACCAAAAGTTTTTGTTCCTGCTGGAGAAATTTTCACAGAAGAGATTAAAAATTCTCAAATGCGAAAAATTATTGCTAAGCGTTTAGCAGAATCATTGTTTACAGCTCCTCACTACAACTTAGTGATAGAAGTAAGCATGGATGAAGCAATGACATCTAGAGCAACAATAAATAGCGTTCCAGATACAAAAGTATCTTTTAATGATATGGTAATCAAAGCTTGTGCTTTGGCATTGAAAAAACACCCAAAAATAAATTCACAGTGGAAAGAAGATGCTATCATCATCAACCACCATGTAAATATTGGTGTTGCAGTGGCTGTTGAAGATGGATTAGTAGTTCCTGTATTGAAATTTACAGATGCTATGAGTTTATCTCAAATTGGTGCTAGCGTAAGAGATCTTGCTGGAAGAGCTAAAAATAAAAAACTGGGGCCACAAGAAATGGAAGGAAGTACTTTTACAGTATCTAACCTTGGAATGTTTGGTATTACAGAATTTAATTCAATCATAAACCAACCAAACTCAGCTATCCTTTCAGTAGGTGCAATTGTAGAGAAACCAGTAGTTAAAAACGGTCAAATTGTAGTTGGAAACACAATGATGTTATCATTAGCTTGTGACCACAGAACAATTGACGGTGCAACTGGTGCTCAATTTTTACAAACATTGAAACAATACATCGAAAGCCCAGTTACAATGTTGGCATAATTTTGTCAATCTAAGTAGAATTCAAGCTTATTAATATTAAAAATCCCATTTTGAACTTTCAAAATGGGATTTTTTTATTTAATTTACATTTTAAACCAATTTTTTATAAAAATGAAAAAATTATATCTACTAACCCTTTTTTTAACAGCATTAGCTTGTCAGAAAAAAGACGAAACAAATAAACCAACAGTTGTTAAAGACGAGCATTCATACTCAAGACAAGAGTTAGCCGTTGTAAAACACTTAGACCTTGACATTAAAGTTGATTTTGAGACACAATCCATTACTGGAAAAGCATCTTGGGAAATCGACAACGTTAGCAAAGGCAACGAAATTATCTTTGATGAAAACACCCTTAACATCACTAAAGTAACTCTAGGTGATGATGAAAAAGAAACCAAATTTGAGCTTGGCAAAGAAGTTGAATTCCACGGAAAACCACTTCATATTACAATTGAACCAAATACAACCAAAGTAAATATTTACTACAGCACAAGCAAAGACGCTGTAGCTTTACAATGGTTAACCCCAGCACAAACGGCAGACAAAAAGAAACCTTTCCTTTTCTCTCAAGGTGAAAGTGTTTGGTCACGTACCTGGATTCCATGTCAAGACTCACCAGCGATTCGTTTTACTTATAATGCAAAGGTTACCGTTCCTAAAGATTTAATGGCCGTTATGAGTGCCGTTAATCCACAAAAGAAAAACAATACAGGAGTTTATACTTTTAAACAAGACAAAGCGATACCATCGTACTTAATGGCTATTGCAGTCGGAGATATTGAATTTCAATCAATTGATAACAGAACAGGCGTTTACGCAGAACCATCAGTACTTAAAAAAGCAGCATGGGAATTTGCTGAATTAGGAAAAATGGTAGTTGCAGCCGAAAAACTTTATGGCCCATACCGTTGGGGCCGTTATGATGTATTAGTTTTACCACCTAGCTTCCCTTATGGCGGAATGGAAAACCCTAACTTAACATTTCTAACCCCAGGAGTTTTGGCTGGTGATCGTTCATTAACTAGCTTATTAGCACATGAATTAGGACATAGCTGGAGCGGAAACTTAGTAACCAATGCAACATGGGATGACATTTGGTTAAACGAAGGGTTCACTACTTACGTAGAACATCGAATTGGCGAAGCTATCTTTGGTAAAAAAGAATTCGAAATGCAAAATGTTATCATCCGCAAAGAATTAACTGATAATATCACAGAACTAGGAGACACGAACCCAGATACAAGACTTAAAGTTAGTTTAACTGGGAGAAATCCCGATGACGGATTAAGTTTGATTCCATATGTAAAAGGATACGCTTTTTTAAGAGTTATTGAAAATGCGGTAGGACGCGAAAAATTCGATGTGTTTATTAAAAACTATTTCGATGCAAACGCATTTAAATCTATAACAACAGAAGATTTTGTAAAATATATAAACGAAAATCTAATTAAGGGAGATAAAACTCTTGCTGATAAAATAAAACTAGATGAATGGATTTACAAACCTGGAATTCCATCAAATATTACTCGAGTAAGCTCAGCAGATTTTGATGCAATTGATAAAATCCAAAAAAGCTGGAGAGAAACCGGAGTTAAAGGATTAAGTCAAAAAATTACAACAACGGCAGAAAAACAGCATTTTATAGACAATCTTCCAACAGATATTACTGCAAAAGAAATGGAAGCACTTGATGGTGAATTTAACTTTACAAAAGGCGGTAATTTCGTTATCAAACGTCAATGGTTTATTCCTTCTATTGATTACAAATATACAGCAGCTTACCCTGCAATCGAACAATTTTTGATTTCAACCAGCAGAACTGGATCAGTAATGATGCTTTATAAAGAAATGGCAAAAACACCTAAAGGAAAAATTTGGGCAAAACAAATCTTTGATAAAGCAAAAACAGGTTATCACGCAACAACCGTTCAAGCTGTTGAAGGCGTTTTAAAATAGTATTTAGTTTCAGTTTACAGTCGCAGTCTCAATTTTCAGCTTACAATCTGACCGAAGACTGCGACTGAAAACTGAAAAGCAAAAAATCCCCAGTTACACCTTGTAATCGGGGATTCTTTTTATTCTTATTTGTCATTCCGAGGAACAAGAAACATTCTTGTGAAAACAATTGCCCTAGCCCCGATAGAAGTGGAAATCCTTTTGCTTTTTTCTTTAAAAAGCAAAAGATTATAGCGAATAGCGGGATTAGCTCCTAAAAAAAATACAGGGAAAATTATCCATTACATAGCGTAAATTCTCCATGTCCTAAAATCTGTAATCATAGCCAAAAGAGAATTATACATGACCAACAAAACAGTCAAAGAAATTGCATATGAACTAGGTTATGAAGATGAACACTACTTTAGTCGATTTTTTAAAACCAATGCCGATGTGTCACCTCAAATTTATAGAGAAACAGTAGGCTTTGGAAAAATGGAAGCTTAATTTTTATTTTTTGCCTCAATCCATTTAGACATATATTTTGTACTTCTCATAGTATGATACTGTAACATACTTCCAATAAAGTTATTAGCACGATGTGATTGCAAATTAGATTGTATATGAAAAATCATTTTCATAAAATCAGTCGCAAAATTGTTTTTTAAATAGCGCGTATTAATTATTTCAATTCCATTTAGTTGAGCTTCGTTCCAACTATTTTTATCTTGATATAATTCTATAGCGGCTTTAGCAAAACCTTCAGCATCATCAATAATAAAACCATTCCAAGGTAACTCACCATTCATAGCTTCTGCACCTATTGTTGTTGTTACACTAGGTGTTCCAACTTCCATAGCTTCAACCAACTTCCCCTTTAAACCAGCACCAAATCGTATCGGAGCCAAAACTATCCTAGATTTTCTTACTACTTCCTGAGCATTATCAGCACGCCCCATAATACAAAAACCAAATTTAGGTTCGTGCAATTGCAATACCTTTTGCGAAGGATAAGCACCATAGATATTTAAAACTGCATCCGGCAATTGTTTTTTTATCAAAGGCCAAATTGACTCTTTTAGATATTGAACAGTATTCCAATTAGGCTCATGCAGAAAATTACCAATAAAAATAAAATCAGTCCTTTCTTCAAATAGAGGTAATTCTTTTAATATATCCTCAAAAATTGGATTCAATAAAAAAGGCAAATAGTATAATAAAGAAGAATCAATTTTAAATACCGATTCTAGCAACTCCATCTCGAACTCAGAAATTATCAACGACAAATCACAACGCAAAATACTAGCAATTTCTCTCTTTGCCACTTCTTCTGAAAATAAATCGCTAACTACAAAGTTTCTATTTTCTTTGAATGCTTTTTGACGCGCCTGACGCAAACAATGTAAATCCTCAGTATCCAAAATACGCAATGCATCTGGACAATTTTCAGTCACACGCCAACCAAACTGTTCTTCAATCATAAAGCGGTCAAACAAAACAATAGATGGATTTAACTCTTTTATAAAATCATCAAAACTAGAGCAGTTTAAAGCAATTGACTTTTTTTCAATTCCTAATACTCGTAAATCAATCATAAAATCGCTATCCAGAGCCGGGCTAGCAAAAGTAATATCAAATCCTTGCTCTTGAAAAATTGAAATTAATTGCATCATTCTTCCTCCTGCTGCCGATGAATTTGGCTCTGGCCATACAAAACCAATTATTAAAAACTTTCTAAGCTTACTCATACCCCCTTAATTTATTTCAACTACAAAATAATACTATTTAAGTGGCAAACTCATCATAAAATCCAAAAATCAGGAATAAAACACTAATTTTGTAGGCTATAAATTAAAGAACATGTTAGGATTAAAATTAGCTACAGACCCACGTTGGGTAACCATTGTTGAATCAAACATCGAAGAGATTCTAACCGACCATGCTTGGTGTGAGCAAAAAGCTGCTTCAAATGCTATTAGTTTAATAACTTACAATTCAGAATTAGAAGAATTAGTAACCGAGTTATTAGTAATTGCAAGAGAAGAATTAGAGCATTTACAAATGGTACATGATTTAATTAAAAGAAAGGGATTAACCCTTGGCCGTGAACGCAAAGATCATTACGTAAATGAGTTATTTAAATTCATGAAAAAAGATGGCAGCCGAAAAGATGCATTAGTTGATCGTCTGTTATTTTCTGCTATGATTGAAGCCAGAAGCTGTGAACGTTTTAAAGTCCTTTCAGAAAATATTCAAGATCAAGAATTAGCAAAATTCTATCGCGATTTAATGATATCAGAAGCTGGACATTACACTACCTTTCTTGGATTTGCAAGAAAGTACACAGACAATATAGATGTTGATAAACGTTGGGCTGAATGGATTGAATTTGAAACTTCAATTATTACCAATTATGGTAAACAAGAAACTATTCACGGATAAAGACTAATTTATTTCACCCCCCCATATTATGGCAAAGAGGAATTTGAAACCCATTTTATACAAAATAGCAAAATACATTGGAATAGCCTTTGTTGTTATTTTGACGTTGCTTTTTATAACTCCCTATATTTTTTCAGATAAGATAAAAGAAGAAATAAAAAAAACAGCAAATAAGAAACTTAATGCTGAACTAAATTATTCAGATGCCTACATTTCTTTTTTTCATCATTTCCCATCACTAACTTTAACTTTAAATGACTTAAAATTAAATGGATCAGCTCCATTTCAAAAAGAAAATTTTGTTACTGCAAAAGAAGTTTCTTTCGGTATTAATATAAGTAGTTTACTCTTTGGAGAAACTGTTAGCATCGACCAAATATATTTATCTAATTCTTTTATTAATGTAAAAGTTAATAAAAATGGAGAAGCAAATTATAACATCTATAAATCATCCGAAGCCGAAGAGGAAAAAGAAGATAGTGATGACACCTCTTTAAAATTAAAAAAAATTGAAATTATAAATAGTAAAATAGTCTATGATGATCAATCAACCAATGTACATTTAGATGTTTTTGGGTTTAATTATTCTGGAAAGGGAGATTTAAGTAAAGATATTTTTGACTTATATTCAAAAGCTAAAATCGAAAAACTCAACATCTTATATGAAAATGAGCCCTATTTAATGAATAAAAAGGTAGATGCTGACTTAATTACAAAAGTAAATGTAAACTCTTTATCATTCTTTTTCGAACAAAACAATTTAAAAATAAATCAATTGATTGTCGATTTTAAAGGGAAATTCGACTTTTTGAAAGACGGTTATAATATTGATTTTGTAATAAAGTCAAATAATAGTCAATTACATGATGTCTTTACAGCATTCCCTCCCAAATTCATTACTTGGTTATCAAAAACAGATTTAAAAGGAAATACAAATCTATTACTTACCCTAAAAGGTAAATATATCGCCTCACAGAATATTGCGCCAGATTTAAACGTCGATTTAAAAATAAGCGACGGTTATGTAAACTATAATAAAAGTTTATTTCCTGTTTCAAATTTAAATCTAGATATAAATACAAAATTACCTTCGTTAAATCCAGACCTTTTAATAGTTGATGCAAAAAACTTAGCCTTGAACATAAATAAAGATTATTTAAAATCTAAATTTTATGTAAAAGGAGTAAATACTCCAGAAATAAACGTTAACCTAAACAGTCAGATAGATTTAGAAAAATTAACTCAGGCATTTGGAATTCCAGACATTGAGTTAAAAGGGAATCTTATTGGAGATGTTAAAGCGAAAGGAATTTTTGATTTAAAAAACAAACTTTTCCCAGTAACTTCAAGCACCATAAACTTAAAAAATGGATATATAAAGACTAAATATTATCCAAATCCAATTACAGACATAACTATTGTATCAAAAATTAATAATAACAACGGAACTTTTGATGATTTGAAAGTTAAATTATCACCAGCTCAAATAACATTTGAAGGAAAACCCTTTTTTATTAATGCTGACCTGAGCAATTTTAATGATCTTACGTATGATATTAAAGCTAAAGGTGAACTAGATATAAGTAAAATATATCGAGTTTTTTCACAAAAAGGATTGGATCTAGACGGCTCAATTAAAGCCAATTTAGTTTTAAAAGGCAAACAAAGTGATGCCGAAAAAGGAAACTATAGCAAACTCAATAATAAAGGGACTCTTGAGATTAAAAATATCGGAATTGTATCTGAATACCTACCTAAGAAGTTTATTATTAAAGAAGGTATTTTTAAAATAAACCAAGACAAAATGTTTTTCAAAAACTTTACGTCAGCATATGGTCAGTCTGATTTTAAAATGAATGGATATTTACAAAATGTCTTTAATTTCATGACAACCAAAGCGGGTGTATTAAAAGGATCATTCGTCATAAATTCAAAGTACATCAATGCTGATGAATTTATGTCAAGTACAACTACTGAGACAAGCAATACAATTGTAGCCCCTAGTACAACTGAAGCGTCAAAAGTGGAAGTAACTCAAACAGGAGTGATTATAATTCCGAAGAATTTTAATTTACAATTTCAGGCAAATGCACAAAAGGTGAATTTTAACAAACTAACCTTAAATAATGCCAAAGGAAATCTTAAAATGAATAAAGGGATTTTAACTATGCAAAATACAGGTTTTAACTTAATAGGTTGCGAAGTAACTATGGACGCGACATACCAAGCTTTAACGATGAAAAAAGCTTTGTTTGACTATAGCATTAAGGCAAGCGATTTTGACGTTAAAAAGGCTTATAATGAAATTGAAATATTTAGAAAAATGGCTAGTGCAGCAGAAAAAGCACAAGGAACTATTTCGCTAGACTACAAATTAAAAGGGAGACTTAATGCAAACATGGAACCAGTTTATCCTTCATTAGTTGGTGAAGGAGTTATATCTATAAAAGATATCAAGTTATATGGCATGAAAATGTTTAATGCAGTAAGCAAAACAACAAGCCATGAAGGAATAAAAAATCCAGAAATTTCTAAAGTAGATATCAAGAGTAGTATTAAAAACAATATAATTACCCTAGAACGATTCAAATTCAAGTTTGCAGGTTTCAGACCAAGAATAGAAGGAACGACTAGTTTAGATGGCAAACTAAACATTAAAATGAGATTAGGTTTACCCCCTTTAGGGATTCTGGGAGTTCCATTAACAATAACTGGAAACAAAGACAATCCTAAAATAAAAATAGGAAGAAAATCAGAAGATTTAGAAGAAACTCAAGATACTGAAGATTAATCTAAAAGACAGATTCACAAGCCTGCTCAATAGAGCAGGCTTTTTTATGCTTATGTATAAGATGTTTTTCATTTAGCTAAACTCATTCAAAACACTCCTATTGCTTGTTTTAAACCTTTAATTATGAGAAAACAACATATAATATAACTAAGCTTTAACATTGTACTTCTCTCAAAGTAATAATATAAATGCATAATTAGAAATATTCTTTCATAGCGTTTATTTGTAGTTTAACCGCAAGGTTCACAAAGTTGAAACCGCTAAGTTCACAAAGCTTAATGATCTTTGCTGGTATTGTTATGACTCCATAGGTTTTCATATTAATCCACTATTTTAATAATAGAAGTACAAATG
>NZ_JADNRC010000015.1 GCF_015594725.1 Flavobacterium sp. ALJ2
ATTTTTTACGATATTTATAAAGATATATATGGTTAGCTGATTATCAATTAATTATATTTAATATGTTTTGCAAACTGGCAGCATAAATTTAGAACGTTCGGATATTCGAGAACTTTACAAATAGTTGTGACAGGACCTTTTGCAAACGCATTGTCAATGAAGTTTTCTTTCTTTATGATCTGGAATTTTTTTCATACAGTAATCGATAAATATATAATTGAAAATTAACGACATAGAGTTTTTTTTTGTAATTTGGTATAGAATATATCGAATTTTAACAAACAGATACTTATGAAATTATTCAAAATTTTTTTAGTTGAAGATGACCCTTTTTTTGGAGAAACCTTAAAGTATCACCTTAAGTTAAATCCTGATTTTGAAGTTTTTTTATTTAAAACGGGAAAAGAATGTTTGGATAATTTATTTCAGAGTCCTAATATAATTTGTTTAGATTTTGGATTACCAGATATAACAGGTGATTTACTTCTTAAAAAAATTCAACAAACAAATAATCAAATTCCAATTATAATTATAAGTGGTCAGGAAGAAATCGAAGTAGCTGTTGATTTTTTAAAATCTGGTGCAAAGGATTACATTGTAAAAAGCAATCACACAAAAGAGTTGCTTTGGAATTCAATTATTAAAATCAGAGAAAACTTAAATCTCATAAATGAAGTCGAAGAACTGAAGGAAAAACTTGAGCAAAAGTTTAGTTTTGAAAATACTATAATAGGACAAAGTGAAGCAATAAAAGCTGTTTTTAATAAAATAAATAAATCTTTAAGTACTAATATAAATGTTTCTATAACTGGAGAAACAGGAACTGGTAAAGAGATTGTTGCAAAAGCAATTCATTACAATTCAGAGAGGAAAAATAAGCCTTTTATAGCATTAAATATGGCTGCCATTCCAAAAGAATTGGTCGAAAGTGAGCTTTTTGGACATGAAAAAGGAGCCTTTACTGGTGCAGATCAAAAATATATGGGAAAATTTGAACAAGCCGATGGTGGAACTATTTTTTTAGACGAAATAGCCGAGCTAGATTTAAATCTTCAGAGTAAATTACTACGAGTAATTCAAGAACGCGAAGTTACAAGACTTGGCGGAAAGGCAGTTATTAAGTTTAATGCCAGGTTAATTATTGCAACTCATAAAGATTTAAAAGAAGAGGTTAAAAAGGGAGCATTTAGAGAAGATCTGTATTATAGAATTATTGGTTTGCCAATCGAATTACCACCTTTAAGAGATAGAGGTAACGACATTTTACTTTTGTCAAAACATTTTATCGATTTGTTTGTTAAAGAAAATAAATTGAAAACAATTACTATAACCAAAGAAGCTAGAGAAAAACTCCTAAAACATAAATTTCCGGGAAATATAAGAGAACTCAAATCTATAATAGATCTTGCTTGCGTTATGTGTGAGAGCAATGAAATTTGTGTAGAAGACTTAACTTTTGACACAATAAATGATACCGATTTTTTCTTGTCTGAAGATAAAACATTAAAGGAGTTTACTTCTGAAATTATATTGCATTACTTAAAAAAGAATAATGAAGATGTATTAAAAACGGCCAAACAATTAGATATTGGAAAATCTACAATTTATAATTTAATTCAAGCGGGTCAAACTAAAAAAAATGATTTAAATGAAAGTAGCCACAGTTTTATTTGAAAACAATTCTTTTGTAAGAGAATTAAATAATGATAATTTAGATTTTACTGACTCCGACTTAGTTTTAGGTTTTGGATCAAGAGATTTAGTTTCTGATGATGCAATTTTCGATCAATTGAAAAATAAATTTCCATCTTCACAATTAATATTATGTTCTTCAGCTGGGGAGATTTATGACAATGAAGTTCTTGATGATACAATATCTCTTACTGCAATTAAATTTTCCTCGACAGTAATTAAAACTTATGAAGTAGATATAACAGATTTTAAAAATAGCTTTGAGGCTGGTTCTTCCTTAATTGAGAAATTTGTTCAGGAGGACTTAAAATTAGTTCTTGTGTTATCTGATGGAGGAAAAGTTAATGGGAGTGAGTTAGTAAATGGCATGAATGCTGTAAAAAGAGAAAAAGTATTAATTGTGGGTGGCCTTGCTGGCGATGCTGCAAAATTTGAAAAGACTGTTGTAGGATTGAATGCCCGACCAACTCAAGGTAAAATTATAGCTATTGGTTTTTATGGACAGAAGTTATTGGTATCTCATGGCTCTTTGGGTGGCTGGGAAAGTTTTGGATTAGAAAGGATAGTTACAAAATCGGAAAGCAATGTTCTATATGAAATTGATGGTAAAAATGTATTAGATCTTTATAAAAGTTATTTAGGAAAATATGCTGATGAATTACCTGGTTCTGCTTTACTTTTTCCGTTGTCGATTAAGATTGAAGAAGTAGATGAACCTATTGTTAGAACTATTTTATCTATAGATGAAATGAATCAAACGATGACTTTTGCGGGTGATGTTCCAGAGGGAAGTAAAGTGCGGTTTATGAAGGCAAACTTTGACAGATTAATTGATGCTGCAAGTGATGCTGCATCTTCTTGCTTAGAAGTAAATAGTTTTAGTCCAAAACTAGCGCTCTTAATAAGTTGCGTAGGAAGAAAATTAATCCTCGGAACCCGTATTGATGAAGAAGTTGAAGCCGTTTCAGATGTTTTCGGAAATAATACGATTCTTTCTGGTTTTTATTCCTATGGAGAGATTTCGCCACTAAAACCTTTTGGAGAATGCATACTTCATAACCAAACAATGACTATTACTTGTATAAATGAAATAGACTAGTTATGGAAATTCATAAACTTTTACAAAGACAAATCAATAAAAATATAACTGATGAGCTTAAAAATCATCCAGATTTTCAGTCTTTTATAAAAACGGTTAACGACTCATATTTGTCATTTGAAAGAGATAAAGATTTAATGGATCATTCTTTTAAAGTAAGTGAAAATGAATACAATGAAGTAAATCAGAGTTTAAAGAAAGAATATGAATTAAAACAAGAGTCTATTTTAAAGTTATATGAAAGCCTTACAGAATTGGACGAAGGGTATCGATCTATAAGTGAAAATGAAAAAAATGATCTCCTTTTTATTTCAAAATATTTAAACGAGCAAATAACAAAAAGAAAAGAGACTGAAAAAAAATTATTTGAGACTGCCCAATTTTTAAAAATATTATTGGGAAGCTTGCAATCGGGTATCTTAGTTGTAGATAATAATGATACTATCTTATTTGTTAATCAGTATTTATGTGACATCCGTAATATTAAAGCTTCCCCAGAGGAGATGATAGGAAAAAAACCAACGGAATATCTAAATGATGCTCAGTTATTATTTAAAGATAGCGAAGCTTATAGGAATAGAATTGATGAAATTTTATCTAATAAAGAAATTGTAACTGGTGAAATACTAGAAACTTTAGATAATCGCTTTTTTGAAAGAGACTATATACCAATTATGGTTGACGATGAGTGTATTGGACACCTTTGGAAATCAACAGATGTAACTCAGAGAATTAAAAGTAAAAATTTATTAAAGCAAAGTGAAGAACGTAATCGTATTATAATGAATTCGTCACTTAATGCTATAGTAACAATAGATAGTATTGGAAAAATAACTTTTTGGAACAATCAAGCCGAAATTATTTTTGGATGGAAAAAAGAAGAGGTTTTAGGTAAAACATTAAATGAAACCATAATTCCGAAACGTCATAAAAAAGGCCATACAAAGGGACTTAAATATTATGAAGAAACAGGTAAAGGACCTATTTTGAATAAGCAAATCGAACTACCTGCAATAAATAATAGTGGACACGAATTTCCCGTTGAAATATCAATTATACCATTGGAACAGAATGGTGAAGTATTTTTCTGCTCTTTTATTCAAGACATATCAGAGAGAAAAAAAGTAGAAACTAAATTAAAGTTTCAAGAAGAGAAATATCGTAACATTATTGCTAATATGAACTTAGGTCTTATTGAAGTAGATACTAATGAAATTATCCAATATGCAAATCAAAGTTTTGCTACTATATCAGGATTTGAAGTTGAAGAACTTATTGGTTTGAATCCTTCAAAAATATTTGTTCTTGGTAAGAATATCGAAATGATGAATACTAAGAATAAATTGCGAGAAAAAGGTTTATCAGATGTTTATCAAATGCCCGTAAAAAATAAAAGGGGAGAATTAAGATGGTGGGCCATTGGAGGAGCACCTAATTATGATGATAAAGGTAATTTAGTAGGTTCTATAGGGATTCATCTAGACATTACAGAGCAAAAACAAATGGAAATTGAGCTTGAAAATGAGAAAATTAAGGCTGAACAAGCATCTAAAGCAAAAGAAGCTTTTTTAGCTAATATGAGTCATGAAATACGTACTCCTCTTAATGGCATAATTGGCTTTTTAAGAGAATTAGGAAGACAACAATTAACCGATTTACAAAAAAAATACGTTGAGAATAGCACAGTAGCTTCAAAACATTTGTTATCAATTATAAATAATATATTAGATATTTCTAAAATTGAAGCGGGAGAGATGTCACTTGAAGAAGAAGACTTTATTTTTAAAGAAGCAATTACGAACGTTATTAATGTACTTGAGCCTCTTGCAAAGAAAAAAGGATTGAAGTTAATTTCGCATATTTCTAAAGATGTTCACAGCGTTTTAAAAGGAGATATTTTGAGATTAGAACAAGTGTTATTTAATCTAATTGGAAATTCCTTAAAGTTTACTATTAAAGGAAAAATATTTTTGAAATGCGAAGTTCTAAAAGATACTAAAGCTTTTCAAAGGCTACAAATTTCTGTTGTAGATACAGGAATTGGCATGGAACAAGGTTATGCGGAAAATATTTTCAATAAATTTTCACAGGAAGATAAAGCAATTACCCGAAAATTTGGTGGTACAGGTTTAGGTATGGCTATTACTAAAGAACTAATCCAGCTAATGAATGGTAAAATTAATGTACAAAGTGAAAAAGGTTTAGGCACTACTGTTAACGTTGTAATTGATTTAGAAAAAGGGAATATTAATAATATTAAAAAGATTCAAAATGAAATTAATATTGATATTGCTGGTATAAATGTCTTATTAGTAGAAGATAATATTATCAATAGAATGGTTGCTATTAATTCATTAAATTATTTTAATTGTATTGTTACCGAAGCGACCAATGGTATTGAGGCGATTGAAATTTTAAAAAATAAAAGTTTTGATATTATATTAATGGATGTACAAATGCCTGAAATGGACGGTATTGAGACAACTATGAAAATAAGGGAAGAATTAAAACTACAAACCCCTATAATTGCTCTTACGGCAAATGCTTTTAAAAGTGAAGTTGATAAATGTAAAAATGCAGGTATGGACGACTATATTACTAAACCTTTTGAGGAGTTTGATTTAATAGAAACAATTTCCCGATTTACGAATAAAAAATCTGAGATAGCTGATAATTCTAATAAAGGAAAAGAGGTAAAACTTTATAATTTAAAAATTTTAGAGAGTATTAGTAGAGGAAACCCTGAGTTTATTACAAAAATGATTATAATTTTTATTGATCAGATAAAAGAGGTAATACCTAATGCAGAAGTAGCGCTCTCTTCGGGTGAATTTTTAATATTGAGCCAACTTATGCACAAGATCAAACCTAGTATTGAAGGCATGGGAATAGTAAGTAGTGTTGAGGATATTAAAATTTTGGAAAAAATAACTAAAGAAGGTAAAGACAAAGAAAAGATTAGTAATTTATTTTATCAAATAAAATCCACATTGCTCACTGTTATAGAACAATTGAAAGGAGAAATTTAGAATTGTTTTTTCCATTTTTTGGAAAATATTCTATAAAACGGAAAATATATTAGTTTTTTGTTGTTGTAAGGTCTTGTTTTTTAGTTGTTTGTGTTTTTGGCTTAACTTTAGCTTATATGTTATCAATAAAAAAAAAGAATAACATGGAAACTAAAACTCAATTTAAATTTTTTATAGTAGATGATGATTTTTTTTGTGCGAATGTATATAATCAATATCTCATCAATATGAACTATAGTGACATTACACACTATTCTAATGGTAGTGATTGTATTAATAATTTACATCAAAATCCAGATATTATTTTTCTGGATCATAATATGGAAGACATTACAGGATTTGAAGTGCTCAAAAAAATTAAACGCTACAACCCTAATATCTATGTAATCATGATTTCAGGGCAGGAAAATATAAAAACTGCTGTTGATGCTCTAAAATTTGGTGCTTTTGATTATGTAATAAAAGGAAATGATGTTAATGAAAAAATAGCAGTAATTATTACTAAAATAATTGCTATCAAGGAGGAATTAAAAAAAGTATGCCCAGGTCTAATTAAGCGTTTGCTATCCATTTTTTAACTAAATATACCTACTATGAAAAGTTTTATTGCATTTTTTTTAATGGCGCTGCTTTTTTGTTCCTGTAAAACACAAAATTTACTAGTAAGTGATGCAAAAGTTAATGATGATAAATCTTTTTTATACGATCCCAATTATCAATATAAAATACGAAAAGACGACAAAATATCAATCTCTGTATGGGGAGAGGATAATTTAAGTGTTGGTTCAGTTTACGGAATTTACAATTCAAATGAAGTCTATGGAAAATGGCTAATGGTAGATACAAATGGTGCTATTGAAATACCTAAAATAGGTACAATAAACGTACTAGATAAAACAGTTCCAGAGCTAAAAGAAATGATTAAAAATGATTTAAAAAAATGGTTAATTAATCCAATTGTAGATATAAAAGTGCTCAATAAAGAGATTATTGTTTTAGGAGAAGTACGAAATTCAAATACAGTTTCAATAGACAAGGACCATGTTAGTCTTTTAGAAATGATTAGTAAAACGGGTGGATTTGAATTTTATGCCAATTTAAAATTAATTAAAATTTTAAGACAAGAAGGAGAAAACGTGAGGGTTACCAGTATAGATCTTACACTTGGAAACAATATTGTAAATACCAATATACAATTGCGTCCAGGTGACATTGTTATTGTTCCTTCAAAAAAGAATAAAGAGTTTGATAAAAGAATAGCTACTATAATTCCATTGGCAACAACTATAAGTGCCGCAGCAATAATTAAAGGAATATTATAAAAAGGTCTTATGAACGAAAATATACGAATACTAAAGCCATTTTTTAGAGGATTACCAATTATAATTTTCACAGTAGTAATTTCGATATTAGGAGCAAAAAAGTATCTTAATTATGTAACACCTATGTATGAAAGTACTGCCAAGTTAAAACTAGCTGATGTTCAGGAAGGAGTTCCTAGTACTAATCTTTTTAAAGATTTTGATGTTTTTGCTTCTGCAAATAAAATAGCAACAGAAATAGAAGTTCTAAAATCAAGTTTGTTAATAGGAAAAACACTTGATGAGCTACCATTTAATAAAGAAATATATCGAAAAGGGAGTGTACGATCTGTAGAGTTGTTTAGGAACTCTCCAATTTTAATAGATGGCACGTTTAACTCTGAAAAGGCACTAGATAAAAGATATGGTTTAGATATTATCTCAAATAAAGAATTTGTATTCTATTATCCAGATTCAGAAAAAGGAATGAATGGTTATTTTGGTAAACCTTTTTTAATTAATGGAGGTATTATTTTGATCCATTTGAATGAACTATTTATAAAATCAAAAAAAGACTTAAAAGTTATAGATTCCTATGAATTTGAGTTTTTGAGTAGACAAAAATTAATGGATAAGATTAATAAGAATCTTGATATTGTATCGGTTGATAAAGATGTGCCAGTAATCCGTATAAATCTTAAAAGTAATGTGCCAGAGAAGGCTGCTTTGTTTGTAAATAAATTAGCAGAAGTTTATGTAAAAGATTATATCGAAAGTAAATTTAGAGCAGCAGATACCACTGTTGATTTTTTAAAAAAAGAGATTAACAGCTCTAATAAGAAACTTTCTTCGTCAGAAAATAATATTCAAAATTTTAAAGATAAAGAGCATATCATTAATATACCCCAGGAAACGGAGACTGATTTAAGAAAAATTGCACAGCTAAAAATAGAAAAAGTTAACTTAAAAATGAGTCTTGATGCAATAAAAGATCTAAATAAATATATAGCTAACGCAAAAGGGAGTTACTTAGATTTAGCACCAAATTTTGAAGCCTTTACAGATTTACTTTCCACAGAGATGGTTAAAAATATGAAAAGTTTACAAGCAGAAAAAAAAGATCTACTACTTACTTATACTCCTGAGAACGAAAAAGTAAAAGTAATAGATGCTAAACTAAAAGACTTGACAGATTATCAGATAGAGAGTATAAAAAACACAGAAAACAACTTGCAAACAAAATATTCAGAACTTTCAAACGAAATTAAAGAATCTGAAAAAGCTTTTATAGGACTTCCTGAAAAAGAAAAAAAATTAACTATTCTAAACAGAGATTTTAATTTATATGAAAAAAACTATAATTTTCTCAATGAAAAAAGAATTGATGCAGAAATAGCAAAATCAGCTAAAATTGCTTTTCATAAAGTTATTAGTCCTGCCGAGATTTCGGCAACTCCCGTTTCACCAATACGATCTATAATAATTATAGTTGCAGCTATAATGGGAATGTTTGGGTCTATAGTATTAATATATATCGTTCATTTTGCAAAAGCAAAAGTCAATGACATATATACCATCGAAAAAAATAGTAGTATTCCCGTTGCAATTGCAACCCCATATATCAAAGTTGCTACCCATATTGAGGATCATTTTTTAAAAGAGGCATTACAAATGGAGCTAAAAGGATTCGTTCAAGACAAAGGGATTATAACAATTAGTTCTTACGATAACACAAGAGAACACTTGTTTCATTCTAAAAATCTTATCGAGGCTTTCTGCGCTCAAGGACGAAAAGTATTGGTTGTTGATACTACTGGCGAGTTTCTTAATCAAATAGATCACAATAACTATATCAACTTTTCGGACTCTAAATATTTAAGTGCAATCCAATCTGTTTTTAAAAATGAAATTGAACAAAAAATGACAAATCATGAGTTGTGTATTATTCACAACCAAGCTATAAATAGGGGGAGGCTCGCATTATTGTTTATGAGTTTAGCTTCTCAAAATTTTGTTGTATTAGATAGTCGTAAAACTGCTGAAAAAACAATAATAGCCATTGAGTTATTACTAGAAGAATATCATTTACCTAATATGTCGTTTATTCTTAATAAATCGGGCTATAACCCCAGTATTTTTTCTTGTGCTAAGAATATTTATAGAAAATATTTAAATAAATAAGTTTATAAAATGTACACACTAAAAACATTACTAGTCAAAGATTCTTTTTTAGTTCTCATAGATCAAGTAATTACTAGTGGTACAAATTTTTGTTTAACACTGGTAATAGCCCAAAAATTAGACATAAAAAGTTTCGGTTTATATTCTTCGGTTTTATTGATTGCATATCTTTTATTAAGTGTCAATAATGCCTTAATCATTCAGCCGTTTCAAGTTACTATTGCAAAAACAGAAAATAAAGAGCAATACATTACAACCTTATTTTTCGGCGTACTTTTTTTATTGATTATACCTTTACTAATAATAACGGGTATGTTTCATTTTCTAAAAGATAGAATTTTGTTTCAAATAAGTCCAAGTGCTGTTATTTGTTTTACAATAGGATTTTTGATTAATGATTTTTTTAGAAAGTTACTTTTAGGAGTATCCAAAATAAAAAGAGTATTATTTATGGATATTCTATTCTTAATTCTAGCTTTTTTATTTTTAGTACTAAAGAAATTAGACTTATCAGAGGTTTTATTAATTTTTGGAATTATTAATTTAATTTCAACGCTCCCAGGCTTTTTATTTATGATAAAGAATTATGAAAAACCAATTGCTTGGAGGGTATTTTTTGAGGCTCATTTAAAACAAGGTAAATGGCTGTTGAGTGTAGCCTTATTACAATGGTGCTCAAGTAATTTTTTTATTCTTATTTCAGGAATCTATCTGGGTATCGAGGCATTGGGTGCTTTAAGATTAGTACAATCATTTTTTGGAATCATAAATATTGGCTTACAGACAATAGAAAATTATTTCCTTCCTAAAATAGCCATGATATATGATAAAAATAGTGCGGCTGCAAAGAAGTATTTATTAAAATTAACTATAGGAGGTGCTTTTGGATTTGGTATATTAACAATATTATTTTTTGTTTTTTCTGATCAAATTATAGTATTGGCTGGAGGTTTAAAATATGAACATTATGGTTATGTAATAAAAATGGTAGCTGTTCTTTATTTCTTTATCTTTTTAGGATACCCGATAAGAATCATGATTAGGGTATTGATGCTGAATAAAGTTTTCTTTATGGGCTATTTACTTTCGTTTTTTACTTCGCTGGCTAGTTTTCATTTTCTATTAAAATATTCTGGTTTATATGGTGCTGTTACAGGGCTAATTATAAATCAAATTATAATGATTTTGTATTGGCAATATCAGTTAAACAAAAAGCAATTTCAATTATGGAAATAATTCACTTAATTCTCGGAAAAGCAAATCCTCAAAGGATGAACGGAGTTAATAAAGTAGTTCATCAATTGGCTACAAAACAACAGCTTTTTGGTGAAAAAGTTGCTGTTTGGGGAATTGCTGATAATCTTGAAATAAATTTTGAAGAAAGAAACTTTGAAACACATCTGTTTCAAAAAATGAATTTTCCTTTTTCCTTTTCAAAAGAACTTCAACAGGCAATAATTAATAAAAAAGGCAAAGCAATTTTTCACCTTCATGGAGGATGGATTCCAGTATATTATTCTTTGGCAAAATTATTTTTTAGATATAATATAAAATTTGTCCTTACTCCCCACGGAGCTTATAATGTTATTGCTATGAAAAAGAGTGCTACTTTGAAGAAAATATATTTTTATTTTTTTGAAAAAAAAATACTGCAAACGGCTCAAAAAATTCACTGTATTGGTAAAAGCGAGGTACACGGTTTAAAAAGAATATTTGATACTGATAAATTCATTTTGTTACCCTATGGCTTTGAAAATAACATGCCAATAGAGTTAAAGACGATTACTGATGAAAACATAGTTTTTGGGTTTATAGGCAGATTAGATATTTATACGAAAGGCTTGGATACTTTGGTAAAAGCATTTAAAAAGTTTCATGCTAAAGAACCCTCTTCAATGTTATGGATAATTGGAGACAGTAAAGAAAAAAATGAGCTACAAAATATTATTTCCAAAAATTTATTAGATAATAGTGTTATTCTTTACGGAAGCAAATTTGGTAAGGAAAAGGATGAATTATTGCAGAAAATGGATGTCTTTGTTCATCCTTCAAGAAATGAAGGCTTGCCACTCTCGGTGATAGAAGCATCTAGTTACGGAAAACCTTGTATTGTAACAGCTGCAACTAATATTGGTTATGAAGTAGTAAAATACAATTCGGGCAAAACAATTTATAGCCAAAGTAGTAAAAAATTAGAAGCAGCTATGAGTGAAATTTTTCTAGACTATAAAAATCATGATAAATTTATTGAGATGCAGCGCAATGCTATAAAAATGGTAAAAGAAAATTACAATTGGAATGAACTACTCTTAAAATTCAATACAGATTTATATCAAATATAATGGAAAAGCAAATCCTTAACCACGAACCTTTTTTAAAAATAATAAACAATTATATGTTTATTGTTTTGCTACTTATGATAGCTTGTTTTTTTACATGGAGTGAAAATGTAAATATTACTAGAGCCATAAAAGTTGTTGGGCGAATGGGACTTATGCTTTCTTCGATTGCTATATATTATAAAATAATTCGTTATGGCGCAGTAAACACCTTAAGTTACAAAAATATATTTTCACCCTTATTTTATTTTGGTTATTTAGCATTGGGTTTTTTATCCTTTATGTGGAGTACAAATCCAGGTTTTAGTGCCTTACAATGGTTTATGACTTTTCAAAGTCTTGTTTTTGCTTTCTTTTTTATCAAAAGTATCAAAATATTAGACGCCTTTTTTAAGGGGCATACAATTCGACTTTATCATCTTTTAGGGAATTCCGTGTTTGTTTTACAAACCATTTTTGTTGTGGGAATGTGGATCGATCCTGATACGTTTTTCAGGCTTACCAATGGAGGAGAAGAAGCCAGATTGGGTGGTGTAATGATGAATCCAAATGAGCTAGGAATGCTCGCTGGAGTTGGTGTTGCCTGCCTTATTTTTGATTTATATAGAAAAAAAAGCAAAGCATGGACAGTAATAAAAATACTTGTAATATTTTATGCTTTATTCATGACAGGCTCAAGATCTTCGTTGATAGGAGTACTTTTAATTATTTTTTTTCATATCAATCAAACTAAAAAGAAAGGATTAAAACTAGCTATTATAGCCGGAGTGCTCATGGTAGTTCCGTTTGCAGTAAATCAAATTATTTTAAAAGGAGGCGATCAAAAACGATTGGAAGAAATACTCACCTTAACTGGGCGATTGCCTTTTTGGCAAGCATTAATAACCGAAGGCTTGCCAAGAGAACCCCTTTTAGGTTTTGGTTATATGAGGATCGATTATAAAGAGTTTTTTCAAAGTGTTCATACTTATCCTGGTAAGATGACACACAATACTTTTATGCAAGTGTTAATGAATTTAGGATTTATTGGTCTTTGCATAGCCATTTTCCAATTATTTTTTACTTTCCGTGCATTCATCTACGAGGATAAAGAAAATCGTCTGATGCTCATCGGAATCCTTATTCCTGTTTTAATAAATTCGTTTACCGAGTTTGGAATTTTTGGTGAAAGTAATTATGGGATTTTGTTTTATCAAATGATCATTTTTTCTGTTTGTTTTAAAAGTAATATGCATTTTACGTCGCAACAGAAAATTTATTTAAGGAAAAGAAGACCCGATCTTGTCACATAATTAATTTTCCAAAATTATGTTTTATTTCCAAAATATGGAAATTAAAAATAATTTATATTATATAAATAGCTGTTTTATAGTAGTTTATGTTTTAGGCACGATTTTCCAAATATAGTGATTAATAAAACTTTTTTATTATGGAAAATATATTTAGCAAAATCGGATACACTATTTCTAATCAAAAAAATAGTGAACTGGATATAGTTCAGGATGTTCTATTTATTAAAAATATAAATGGAACTATTAGATGGATTTGGAACGCAAATGATAGTGAACCTCTTTTCTTGAAATTTTATAATGTTGGAGGTATTAGAGCTAAAATATTCAGTTTGGCAGTTAAAATCATTTTTGGCTTAAAAGTGCAGAAAATAGTTTTCAATAAAATGACTTATTATTTTAAGAAACAAGAAAAAACTTTTTTTGATTGTACAGATAACTGGGCTTTATTTACAGGAACTGTTGGTGTTAATAATAAAGCTATTTTATATACTGATGGATCATTCTTTAAAATAGCAACTACTGACAATGCTAAAAGGTTAATTAAATCAGAGCATAAGATTTTATCTAATGGAACTTTTGATTTTTTTCAGACACCAGAGTCAAAACAAATTTCAGAGCATATAGTTCAACTTTCAGATATTACTTGTGGAGGAATACGTACTAATAAAATAGGAATTGCTCATCTAAAAGCACTAACAGAAATGAATTTTAGAGGACAGCATTTAATCCAAATTAAAGATTGGGAATTATTTAGTGATTTAAAATTTGACTTTTTTAACACTATAGATAGTAGGCTTCCTATGAATATGATGAGAAAAATCGGAATGCTTTTAAATGCAGTTTCTGAAGAAGATTATATTAATGTTTCCCTTTCTCACGGTGATTTTACATCATGGAATATGTTTGAGAATGAAGACAAAATTTCATTGTATGATTGGGAATTATTTGCTTTTGACAGATCTACAGGATTTGATTATTTCCACTTTATTATACAGCAAGGAATCTTGATAGACAAAAAATCCTGGAAAGAAATTTATATCGATATAAAAGAGCAATGTAGCGGAGAATCTGCCAGCTTTTTATTTAATTATGATCTAGAGATACTTCATAAATATCTAAAATATTACCTTCTTATAAACTGCATTAACTACTTAAAAATATACGCAGCACAAGATAAATGGCACATACAAGTTGATTGGTTATTACAAGTTTGGAATGATGCTTTAAATAGTTTTGTCATAAAAGCAAAAACCGCCAGAGAACTTGTAATCATGGATGTTTTTGATGCATTACAAAATCAAGAATATGCAACAATTAAATTTCATGATGGCAGTCCTGAACAACTTAGTGTTAATTCAGATATTGATATTTTACTGAACAAAGATCTATCTGAATCAATCTCTAAATTAGTTAAAAACCATTCATTAGTTGTAAAAGTTTCTCAAAATAAAAAATCATTTATGAACACTTTACAGCTAGTAATGACTGATGGATCAATTTTATCAATCGATTTAATATGGGAATTAAAGAGAAGAAATATAGTTTTTATGGACGCAAAAAAAGCTATTAAAAATGCTTATATTAATAATTTTGGAGTAAAAAGTTTGTGCTTTAAAGATACCCAAACTTATATAAAAGCATTTTATATTTTAAATAATGAGACAATTCCTGAAAAATATAAAATCTACGAAGAACAGAAAGAGAATGACTTTATTCAAAGTCAGCAGGATGTTTGTTCCTCTAAAAAATATTTACTTAAAATACTAAGAAAGAATAAACAAAACAAAGGAATCTATTATTTTAGAAACTTATTTTATTATTTGTATGATTCTATTTTTAGAAGTTTCTCTAGAGGATATGTAATAACTTTTAGTGGAGTTGATGGAGCTGGTAAATCTACTATAATTGAAAATGTAAAAATTATGATAGAAAAACAATTAAGAAAACCAGTAGTTGTTTTGCGCCACCGCCCTTCGGTATTGCCTATTATTAGCGTTCTCTTTAGAGGGAAAAAAGCTCAAGGAAGTTTTGAAAATACGCTTCCGCATTCAGGAACTAATAAAAGTTTAGTATCATCTTTAATTCGGTTTATGTATTATTATGCTGATTATTTTTTGGGTCAGTTTATTATTTTTATCAAATATACTATCAGAGGATATGTTGTAATCTATGATCGTTACTATTTTGATTTCATAGAAGATAGTAAAAGAAGCAACCTTGTTTTGTCAAAAAAAATGGCATTCCTAGGCTATAAGTTGTTACTGAAACCTAAATTCAATTTTTTTCTTTTTGCAGATTCAGAAACAATTCTTAGCCGAAAAAAAGAGTTAGATGCGAAAGTTATAAATGAACTAACTACAAACTATCGTATCCTTTTTAGTAAACTGGATAAAATAAGTAGCACTACAGTTTATAAAACAATCGAAAATAAAGAAATTGATCAGACGCTAGATATTGTTTTACAAACTTTAATTAATAGGTAATATGAAAACTCTTTTACAAAAACTAATACAACTTCGTAATCCTACTTTTAAGTTTGATGAAAGTTTAGATTCATTAGCGTTATTGCAATTTTTCTGGATACAAGGCATCGCAGTTATCAGAGGATTATTTGTTTTTATTTATTTCAAAAAGGCAAAAGGACTTATGCTTGGTAGAGCAGTTACATTTTTTAACCCTTCAAAAATACATTGGGGCAAGTTTTTACGATTAGGTAATCATGTAGCAATTTCGGCCTTGGGTAAAAATGGTATTTGGTTTGGAAATAATGTAAGTATAGGAGCCTTTAGCCGAATAATTATTTCGACTTCATTAAATAATTTAGGGGACAGGATCATAATAGGTAATAATGTTGGTATTGGAGAATTTGCATATCTAGGAGGAGCTGGAGGTCTTGAAATAGGTGATGATTGTATAGTAGGACAATATTTAAGTTGTCATCCTGAGAATCATAATTATGAGCATAAAGATATTTTAATAAGACATCAAGGTGTTACCAGAAAAGGAATAAAAATAGGTAAAAATTGTTGGATTGGAAGCAAAGTGACCATTTTAGATGGTGTAGAAATAGGCGAAGGTTGTGTTATAGCAGCAGGAAGTGTAGTTACTAAATCGTTTCCTAGAGATTGTATTATTGGAGGTGTACCTTCTAAACTTTTAAAAACGAGATTATGAGCACTAAAATTATTTTGGCAAGTTGCTATGCCGTAAATCCATATAAAGGATCAGAAGACGGAATGGGATGGAACTTTATACGACAGATTGCTCGTTTTAATAAAGTAATAGCTGTTACAAGAGAAAATAATAAAGAAGCAATTGAATTGTATATGCTGCAAAATCCTGATGTTATTTACAGTAATATTACTTTTATATATTTTGATCTTCCTTACTGGATGAGATTTTGGAAGAAAGGCAGTCGCGGTGCTATGCTGTATTATTATATGTGGCAAAAAGGAATTATAGCTCATGTTAAAAGTAAGAAACTCAATTTTGATATAGTTCATAATGTAAACTTTCATAATGACTGGACGCCAAGTTTTTTATGGAAACTAGAAAAACCTATGGTTTGGGGACCAGTAGGGCATCATCCTCTTATTCCAAGTGTATATTTAAAACCGTATTCATTCAAATACTTTGTCAAAGATCGTCTTACCTGGCTTGTGAAGAATTTATTTTGGAACTACTCTGCAGGTCTTAAAAAGACTATAAAAAATGCAAGTCATATATGGTGTATGAACACAGGAGTGGTAGAAAAACTTAATCTTAGTGGGAATAATTATTCGGTGTTTCCGTCAGTAGCTTCAGAAGATTTTACTACAGAGAATAATGATAAAGAAAGCAACTTTCATGTTATAAGTGCCGGACGTTTTGTGCCATTAAAAGGTTTTGACCTTACTATTCGTTCATTTATTACGTTTCTAGATTCTGTTTCTTTATCAGAACGTGCCAATTGTAAATTAACATTAGTAGGATCAGGTCCAGAAAGAGTTTTTTATGAAAAAATAATAGCTGAGAGTAATATTGAAGATAATGTTGAAATAATTGAATGGATAGAACGTAAAGAACTGATGAAGTTGTATGAAAAAGCAACAGTTTTTATGTTTCCTTCACATGAAGGAGCAGGAATGGTAGTAGCAGAGGCTTTATCGTATGGATTACCTGTAATATGCCTTGATAACATTGGTCCGGGGCAATACATCACACCCGAATGTGGTTTTGTAGTTCCTCATTCAGATTATTGCTCAACAATTTTTAATTTGAAAGAAGCTTTAAATAAATTGTATTTGAGTAAAACATTACTTTCAGAAATGAGCGCTAATTCTAGAAAACGCTATATAGAGCGATTTACATGGGAGAGTAGAGGAGAGCATTTAAATGCAATTTATAATAATTTATAATATGAGAGTTATCGCAATTCATTTATTAAACGATTACAGCGGAAGTCCTAAAGTGCTGAAGCAGTTACTTGCCGGATGGGCTAAAAGTGATCTCGAACTGCATTTATACACTTGCGGTGGACGTGAAGGTTTTTTGTCTGGACTACCAGATGTAAAATGTCATTTTTACTGGTATAAATTTATGAAAAATCCTTTATTGAGACTCCTTTTTCTTATGAGCAGTCAATTTTTACTTGCCTTTAAATTGCTATTTAGTTTAAAAAAGAATGATGTAGTTTATATAAATACCGTACTTCCTTTTGGAGCAGCCATTGCTGGAAAAATAAGAGGTAATAAAGTAATTTATCATGTGCATGAAACAAGTATGAAACCTATAGTATTCAAGAAATTTCTTTTCGGAGTTTTAAATTTATTTGCTGATGAGGTTGTTTATGTTTCTAATTTTTTAGCAAATAAAGAACCAGTAAATATTAAAAAAAGAGTGATTTATAATGTTTTGGAAGAAGATTTTGTAAAACAGGCCATGGCTAATAAAAACTGGAATAAAGATGAAAAAATCGTTTTAATGATATGCTCGCTCAAGACTTATAAGGGAGTAGATGAATTTTTAAAATTAGCGCTGACTAATTCAAGATTTCTCTTTAAGCTAGTGGTAAATGCTTCGACCTTAGAAATTGAACATTATTTTAATGATGTAGTACTTCCAGAAAATTTAGTTATTTATCCAACGCAAACAGATACACATCCATTTTATAGAGAAGCTAGTGTTGTATTGAATTTGTCTGACCCTAAATTATGGGTTGAAACATTTGGCTTAACAATTCTTGAGGCTATGGCTTATGGTCTGCCTACAATTGTACCTCCTGTGGGCGGAGTCACTGAACTTGTTGTAGAAGATAAAAATGGTTATTTAATTGAAAGTAAAAAAATTGATGAGATATCCGAGAAGTTGAATGAACTTTTGGATAACAATGAATTGTATAAATGGATGAGTTGCAATGCTTTTGAGATGAGTAAACAGTTTAATTTGGAATTATTTGAAAAAAAGGCAGCTGAAATAATATTCCAATAAATAAATTGAAATCCAAAATATGGAAAATTTAAATTCTTTTTCAGTCATAATAACTTGTAAATCAGCAAGTTGCATTTTTAGTATGATTTTGGCAAAGTATATTTTAAATATAACGAGCTATGAAAAATAAAAGAATCGCCATCATTGGCACAGTAGGATTACCAGCAAAATATGGAGGGTTTGAAACGCTTGCCGATCATTTAGTAAGTAACTTATCAGACAAGTATGATTTTACAGTTTATTGTTCTAAAAAGAAATATAAAAAAGAAGAGCAATTGGTGTCTTATAAAGGAGCAAAATTGCACTATATTCCTTTAGAAGCAAATGGGATTCAAAGTATTCCTTATGATTCTCTTTCTATACTTCATGCCTTAATGAAAAATGATGTTTTATTGATTTTAGGTGTGGCAGGAGCATGGCTTATCCCTTTTATTAGATTATTTACTAATAAAAAAGTTATAATTTCAATCGATGGTATCGAATGGAAAAGAGACAAATGGTCTTTATTGGCAAAACTATATTTGTGGTGGTCTGAGATGATTGCTGTTAAATACTCACATATTGATATCTCAGATAATGAATCAATACAAGATTACACAGCAATGCGATACAAAACCTTAAGTCGTGTTATTGAATATGGAGCAGATCATACAATGAAAGTCTCTCCAATAACAGATGATTTCGAAAAGTACCCTTTTCTAAAAACAAGCTATGCTGTAAAAGTCTGCAGAATTGAACCAGAGAATAATGTACACTTAGTTTTGGAAGCATTTAAAATTAAAAAAGACATGGCTTTAGTTTTTGTTGGGAACTGGAATAATAGTGATTATGGGCAAAAATTAAAAGAAAAGTATAAAGACGTAACCAATATTCATTTATTTGACCCTATATACAATCAGCGGGAAATCGATTTAATAAGAGGAAACGCTACGTTATATATTCACGGACATTCAGCTGGTGGAACAAACCCCTCTCTTGTAGAAGCAATGTATTTAAAGCTTCCTGTTCTTGCTTTTGAAGTTTCATATAATATTACAACTACAGAAGGTAAAGCAGTCTATTTCTCATCTGTAGAAGATTTAGTTGAAGAATTGGGTACATTATCTCCCCTAAAATTAATAAGCCTGGCCAATGAAATGGCATTAATTGCTGAAAGAAGATATACTTGGAAAAATATTTCTAATCTATATGAATTGTTAATAAAAGAAGCTCTTTCAATTAAAAATAAAGTGGGGGTTACTTCTGAATTACAAAATCTGGATGCTTCTTTTTTGCAGGAATTTCAATTGTTACACATAAATAACAGTAATTTATTTTACGAAAACTAACCAATCATGAAAACAATACTTGAAATTTTATCGTACGGATTATTATCTTTGATTTTAACCCTTATTTTTGTTCCAATAATTAGAAATATTGCCATCAAAATAAATCTTGTAGATAAACCTAATTACAGAAAGGTTCATTTAAGTGCAGTGCCTTTGGTTGGAGGGATTTCAATAGCTTTATCAGTAATTATCGTAATTTTTGTTTCAAATTTTAAAGTTATTTTTCTTAAAGAATACTTTCCAATATTTATAACAGCAATTGTTTTACTGATAGTTGGAGTTATTGATGATAAAAAAGATATAAGTGCAAAATATAAGTTGATTATACAGTTGTTTTTGGCTCTTGTAATTGCATTTTCAGGAACAAGAATAACATCTTTGTATGGGGTGTTTGGAGTTTATGAAATTGCAATTTGGCAACAATATTTGGTTACAATTTTAATGATAACAGGTGTTGTCAACGCTTTTAATCTTATGGATGGAGTTGATGGTTTAATCGGAGGGCTATCCTTATTAGGGTTTTCAATTTTCTTTTTTATGGCTATTTATTTTAATGATTATAACTTGGCTTTCTCAAGCGCATTATTTATTGGAGCTGTTTTAGGTTTCTTAAAATTTAACTTAGGCAAGAAAAAGATTTTCATGGGAGATTCAGGTTCCTTATTTATCGGATTCATTTTAATTACCGAAGCAATAAAGTTTTTGCAAAAACAAGAGTTGGGTAGAGAGCATACTAGTAGCTATACCGTTTTATTACTTATTTTATTTTTCTCCATTCCAGTTTTCGATTCTTTGCGAGTTTATATGGGAAGAATTAAAAAAGGAAATTCCCCTTTTAGTGCAGATAAATCGCATTTACATCACTTACTTCTTGGTACAGGACTTAATCATAAAAAAACAGCTCTCATGGTAAGTGCTATTTTTGTATTCTTACTTTTTATAGCATTGATTTTAAAGTCTTTTATTTCAATTACTTTAATGATTGCTATTAATATTATTGTATTTTCAACTATAATTAGAATGCTTTTAATGATTAATAAACTTCATCTATGGAGACTTAAATTAAAAAAATTAGAAAACAGATAAAGTATTGTTTTGCTTAAAAATTGAAGCTAGTTATCAAGATTTCTGAAGTTTTTTGAAAATAGTAAATAGGCTTAAAAGAATATTTTTTTTTGTTTAATGTTAGTTATTAATAGTTAAACAAGTGTTATCTTTAGCTATTATAAAAAGCGTGCTTAATTTAAGTATTAAACAATGAAAAAAATCGCAATTATCGGAGGAAGTAAAGGTATTGGTAATGCTATTTTACTACAGCAATTAGATCATAATTTTGTTTATAATATTAGTAGAACCAAGCCGGATATTTCTCATCCAAATTTAGTTCATTTCTCAGTTGATATACTTAAAGATGTATTACCAGAGATTGAAAATATAGATTCTCTAATTTATTGTCCAGGATCTATAAATCTTAAGCCTATTTTGAGCTTAAGTATTGAGGATTTTAGAGAGGATTTTGAAATTAATGTAATTGGTGCTGTAAAAGTTATTCAGAAATATTTGCCAAGCTTAAAAAGAGGAAAAAATCCATCTATTATTTTATTTAGTACAGTTGCAGCAAAATTGGGAATGCCTTTTCATGCCAGTATTGCGACAGCTAAATCTGGGATAGAAGGGCTAGTGAAATCACTTGGTGCTGAGTTGGCTCCAATAATACGCATAAATGCAATAGCACCTACAATTACAGAAACATCACTTTCTGCTTCTATTTTACGGAATGAAAGAATGAAAGAAAATATGATGGAACGGCATCCTATGAAAAAATATTTAAAGGTTGAAGAAGTAGCCCAAATGGCAGATTATCTCATTTCTGAGAAAGCAGGATCAATTTCGGGTCAGGTTTTTCAAATGGATTATGGTCTAGTTACTTTTAGATTGTAACCCCCTTAAAAAAAAAGAATCATGAAAATTCTCTTAACAGGTGCAACAGGTTATATAGGTAAGCGAATCTTGCCACTATTAATAGAGCAAGGACATTATGTTGTTTGCTGTGTAAGAGATAAAAACAGATTTTATTATCCTCAGGAATTTGAGAAAAACATAAAAGTTATTGAAGTTGATTTTTTAAATTCTGAAACTTTGGCAAGTATTCCTAATGATATTGATGCAGCATATTATTTAATTCATTCTATGTCGGGTACTGCTACTAATTATGATGAATTAGAAAGTATCTCGGCAAATTACTTTATAGATAAAATAAATAAAACTAATGCAAGACAGGTTATATACTTAAGCGGCATTGTAAATGATAAGTCACTATCTAAACACCTATCTTCAAGAAAGGCTGTAGAGGATATTTTAAAAAAAGGGACAATTCCAACGACGACTTTGAGAGCGGGAATTATAGTAGGATCGGGAAGCGCATCGTTTGAGATAATACGCGATTTGGTGAACAAGTTGCCTGTTATGATAACTCCAAAATGGCTTAATACTAAATGCCAGCCAATAGCTATTAGCGATGTTTTAGAATTTTTAACAAAATCATTGTTAAATCCCAAAACATATAATCAGAGTTTTGATATTGGAGGACCAGATATATTGACCTATAAACAGATGTTATTAGAATTTGCTAAAGCAAAAAAACTCACAAGATACATATATACCATTCCAGTAATGACCCCAAAATTATCATCTTATTGGCTCTATTTTGTTACTTCTACCTCCTATAAACTAGCCTCAGCTCTGGTTAGTAGCATGAAAGTAGAAGTCGTTTGTAAGGATAACAGGATTAATAGTCTCTTAGGAGTGCAACCAATTACTTATACGCAGGCATTAGAAAGAGCTTTGATAAAAATTAATGAAGATGCAGTTGTTTCGAGTTGGAAAGATTCATTGATTAGCGGACAGTTTAAAGGAAACGTAGCCAATTATCTTAAGATCCCTAAAAAAGACTGTTTTAGAGATCGAAGAAAAAAAGAAATTATAAATAGGGAATATACTATTGAAAAAATTTGGTCTATTGGTGGACAAACAGGATGGTATTACGGAGACTGGCTTTGGAATTTACGAGGTTTTATTGATAAAATTTTCGGGGGAGTCGGAACAAGAAGAGGAAGGACTCATAAAAACGAAATACATCCAGGTGATGCCTTAGATTTTTGGAGGGTTGTATATGCCAACAAAGAAGAAGGGAAATTAATCTTATATGCTGAAATGAAATTACCTGGTGAAGCTTGGCTAGAATTTAAAATTATTAATAATGTATTATATCAAGCAGCTACATTTCGACCTAAAGGAATACTGGGTAAGTTATATTGGTATTCTGTTTTACCTTTTCATGGTTTTATTTTTAATGGAATGATTAAAAATTTGGCTTCTTAATTTTAAAATTAAAAATTAAGGAAGAACTACTAGATTTTTTACTACCATATAATTTGCATAAAACAAAACCAGGACTGAAATTACAGATCCTGGTTTTTATTTTTATTTATACTTAATGTTTATACTAATAATATCAGATGTCATATTAGTAGTTCTAGTGTAATGTCCGTAGCGAATTTCTAATGTGTTCCAATGTTTAAGACCGAAAATTCCATTAGGAGGTGTATATTTCATTCCCATACCAAAGAAACTACTATCGAACTTTGATAAATCATAGTTGCTAGTGTAATACTCATCTGCAGCAGTGTGTTCACCATAAGGTTTAAAATATTTCGTTCCTGTTTGAGTGTAATATCTGTAAAATGGGCTCAATGAAAATGCTTGAGTTAATTTAACAGGAACTTCAATATCGGCTGTATGCGCTTTTAAACTCCAATCGTCTGAATAATATCTGTAATAAGCTCTTATAATAATATTGTCTCCTAAAAAATAACTAGCTCTAATACCCAAAGGAATCTTTAGTCTGGTATCAGGCATTTTTTCTTGATGAACAGAACCATCAGCGAAATAAACTCGATGAAACGGAAGGCTTAAATACCCATTTTGACTAATTACATCACCTACAAGCATTACTTGCAATCGTTGGTTTATAATCTGAGAATAGCTTAATGTTCCTGCAAAAGTATTTCTATTGTCGTTACCATAACCATTATTCCCTGGAGGACGAAGTTCAATTGGCATAATTAGTTTTAATTGATCAATAAAGGTTTGAAATTTAGCAGTAAATTCTCCATTTCGATCTTTAGTTTTTTGAGAGAAACTTATATTCGCTCCAAAAGATTGGTAATCAAATTCAGTCGAAGACGAAACTCCAATACCAATACTTCTTCCTGTTGCTTCATTTTCTCTTAGATAAGATAATGAAGGATAAAAACGGATGTCAGATGATGAAGCGGATGAATTGGCACTCAAATCAATCATATCTGATGATGCAGAAGTATAATGGTCAATACCAGCTTCGACATTAAAAGTATGTTTGATTCCTGTTTCTCCGTATTTCACCAATTTAACATCGATGGTATTTGCAATATCTGTAAGATGTTCAGTGCCAATACCTCCTGTTACCGCTGAATTGTTTCCATTTTGGTTATAATAACTTGAAACTAAATTTACTTCTTCAACTTTTAATTTTTTGCTTTTGTAACTGGTAGAATCTGTAGGAACGTTTTGTGCTCTTGATTGGAGTAGTCCCAATAAGGCAAATCCTGTAATAAATATTCTTTTCATTTGTAGATAGTATGAAAATTAGTTACAACCGCAGCCACCACCACTTTTTCCTGCATTTGCTCCGGAAGCTCCTTCACGGTAGGATTGAAAGCTAAGTTCTGTCTTTTCGATTTTTCTATTAGAAAGTACCATTTCAGAATCGTTTATTTTTCCTTTTTGGTATTCTTTTACCGAAGTACAAGAGGTGAGTAGAATGCCTGTAAAAGCAATGCTACAGAATAGTACGAGCGCTTTTTGTTTTGGCTTTTTCATTTCAAGTTGATGTTTTTTGAAGTGTAAATTTTATTGTTGTCGTCAATGATAATACAATATAAATCGGGAATTTGATCTATTAAACACAAACCTGCTTTAATACCCATAACAGCAATTGGAGTAGCCATTGCATCTGCAAATTCTGCATTTGAAGCAATAATGGTGACACTTTTTATTCCAGTTACAGGTAATCCTGTTTTGGGGTCAATGGTATGCGAATATTTTTTACCGTTAATGGTCACAAACTTTTCATAGTTACCAGAAGTTGCGATTGCCTTATTAGAGATCTCTATATACGAAAATGCAGCAGTTGGTGAGTCGGGATTGGCAACTCCAATAGTCCATTTTTTGCCATTAGGTTGTAATCCCCAGGCTGAGAGATCTCCGCTTGCATTAATGATTCCGCTTTGAACATTATGATTTAAGAGCACTTGCTTAGCCATTTCAGCAGCATAGCCTTTTCCGATTCCACCAAAACCAATTCGCATTCCTTTTTCTTTTAAAAATACAGTTGTGTTTTTTTTGTCTAGGATAATATTTCTGTAATCAATAAGATGTACCATCTTTAAAGCCGTTTCAGTATCTGGTAGTTTAGTCATTGATTTATCAAAATTCCAAAGACTTTTGTCGATACTTCCATAAGAAATATCAAAAGCTCCTTGTGTAATTTTCGAAATACCAAGACTTCTTTCAATGAGATTGAAAACTTCAAGATCTACTTTGATAGGTTCAATTCCAGCATTGTCGTTAATCAAATTAGTTTGACTGTCGGCTTTGTAGGTAGTCAAAAGTTTTTCAATCCGTTTGATTTCATCAATCGCCAGATTAATATTCTCGTTTCCAATCTTCTCATTTTCTGCAACAACAGTAATGGTAAAGTTGTTTCCCATGAGTTTTAGGGATTGTGAATATTTTTGATTTTTTAGGATGTTATTTTTTACTATCACAGATTGCTTTTATTTCGGCAGTCCACTCATCAGGAGTCATTTCTGGTTTCCCATGCCAACTTTTTAATACTTTGCCATTTGTATCTAAAAGTAGTGTGAGAGGAAAACTTCCTTCTTTATTGTATATTTCTGCTAATTCTTCATTACGCTTTACTTGTTCAGGAGTTCCAATGTTTTTTTTCTTTCTAGGAAAATCAGCATTAACTAATACTAGATTTTCATTTGCCATATCTGTGAATGACTGATTTTCAAGATAGTCTTTACGCGTTACAATACAAGGTCCGCACCAGTCTGAACCAGAGAAGTTTAATAGAATTAATTCGTTTTTTTCCTTTGCAATTTTTTTTGCATTATTAAAGTCGGATTCCCAGTTTATAGGAAGCACCGTCAATAAAAGGAACATTGTAATTAGTTTCATCTTGCAGTTTTGTTTTTAGATAGTAATGAAATAACGAATTGTGACTTCGTTTATTTTTTGGACTCGCTTAAGATTAGATTAAATTTAGACAATATTTTGTTTGCTTCTTTTATATAGTTTTACAATTTCGTACCAAGCTACCGACACAAATCCTGTAGCAATTGCTATTACTAATTGATTGGAATTTAAGAACTCAAATTCAAAGAAAAGAGTTAATGGTTTTACATAAAGTAATAACCCTAAAAGAATGATTGTAATTAAAATAATAAGGGGCACCATTGGGTTTTTATATTTGATTGTTGTCAATATTGAATAATAAAAAGAGCGGTTAATTAGGGTAAGAAATATATTAGCAACTATTAGAACAGTAAAAACCATAGTTCTGGTTAATGCTTCATTATAATTATTAAAAACACAATATTGATAAATAGATAGTGTTCCGATTGTAATAATTATTCCTTGTAAAAAGCTTGTAGATAATTCCTTCCAATTAAAAAAAGTTGTTGTAAATGGTTTGGGTTTTTGAAACATTGTATTTTTTTCCATAGGCTCATTTTCATAAATTATGGAGCATGTAGGTCCCATTATCAATTCAAGAAAAATAACATGTATTGGCGAAAAAATATTTGGATAGATCCATCCCAAAGCCAAGGGAATAAAAACTATTAGAATTATAGGTATATGTATTGAAATGATATACTGAATTGCTTTTTTTAAATTCGCATATATTTTTCGGCCTACAGCCACAGCTTCTACCATTTTTGAGAGGTCATCTTCTAATAAAATTAGTGATGCAGCTTGCTTTGCAATTTCTGTACCTTTTTTGCCCATCGCTATACCAATATGTGCGGCTTTTAGTGCAGGCCCATCATTTACGCCATCTCCAGTCATTGCTACAATTTGATTATTTTGTTTTAAAGCATTTATTATTTTCAGTTTAGCTTCTGGAAACATTCTTGTAAAAATGTTTATTTTCATTACATTGGCTTGTAATTCATTTTCATTCATTGCCATCAATTCATCTCCAGAAATACTTTTTTCATAATCTTTAAACCCTATTTGTTTTGCGATTGCCTGTGTGGTTGGAGTATTATCGCCTGTTATTATTTTCACAGCGATTCCTGCGCTATAAAAGTTTTCTAATACTTTTTGGATGTTTTTCTTTGGTGGGTCATAAAAGGCTACAATTCCTAAAAACTTAAATGGAAAATCTTGCTGATTAAGAGGAAAAGAATTTCCATCAAAAGTTGATAAAGCTACACCAAGAACTCTATATCCATCTGCAGATAAGGTTTTAATTGCTTCAGAAGTTTGTTTTTTTTCAATTTCTGAGAGCCTAGCCACTTTCAAAATGGCTTCGGGCGCTCCCTTAGCAGCTATAATGCGGTTACCATCAACGGCTTCAAATATATGAGTCATCATAGGAGGTTTTCCTCCAAGTGGGTATTCATGAATGAGTTTGTAATTTGAACGATCGTCTTTCTGGCAGATCTCTTTATATGCCTTATGCAATGCAATTTCCATTGGGTCAAAAGGAATTGGTTCACTTGCCCACATAGCAGCGGTTAGCAATTCTTTTTCTTCTTCTGTATCGATATTTTCTAAGGTTATTATCTCTTGGCTTGACATTAAAAATAATTTAGCAAGCGTCATTTTATTCTCAGTAATCGTACCTGTTTTATCGACACAAATTATTGTTGCGCTACCTAATGTTTCAACAGTTTTCATTTGTTTTACAACAATCCCCATTTTCATTAATCTCCAAGCACCTAAAGCCATAAAAGTTGTAAAAGCTACTGGGATTTCTTCGGGTAATATGCTCATAGCCAATGTTAATGATTGTAGCAGGCTATTTGTTATATTTTGTGAATATAAGTAATTTATCATCCAAACTATGGCAAAAACAATTGCCCCAACAATGACCATTTTTTTTACAAAGTCACTTATTTGCATTTCCAAAGGTGTTTTCTCTTCTTTAATATGCTCTAAGCTAGTGCCTATTTTACCTAATTTTGTTTGATTGCCTATGGCAGTTACTGTTGCGATTGCCAGACCTGTAGCTACAGTCGTACCTAAATAAATATGGTTGTCTTCTTTTGTTTTATCTTTAAATACAGATAGTGATTCTCCAGTAAGAATAGATTCATTTACAGAAAAATCATTCGAATGTACTATAATACCATCTGCTGCTACTAAAGTGCCTTCTTCAACAATCAAACTATCTCCTATAACTATTTCTTCACTTTTTATTTCTTCTTCCTTCCCATTGCGAATCACTTTACACTTTGGTTGTGCAAAATCTTTAAGTTTTTCTAATGCATTTTTGCTTCTTGAATATTGAAATAATGATATAGATACTTGAAAAACAATTGCTGCTACTAGAAAAAAACCATCATTTGTTTTACCACTTATAAAATAAATAAGTGCTGCAACAAGGAGCAAAATTATCATTGGTTCTTTTATAATCCGTTTAATTGTACTTAACAAGTTATTCTCTTTTTTGTAATCTAACTTATTTAGACCATACTTTTCCCTAGAAAGAATTACTTCTTTATCTGTTAATCCACTTATATTGAAATTATTTGCAGGCATATTTGAATTGCTTTAGGTATGGTTTATTAATTATCCGCTTCGTTACAACATTTTATATTGAAGTTAGATACAAGTACTATTTAATTATTAAGCAGTTTGAACACCAAATAGATACCCCACTAAAGCTGACATGCCCATTGCAAAGGTTCCCCAAATGCAAATTCGCAAAACGGCTTTTAGAGTATGTGATCCACCTGCTTTAGCAGCTAATACCCCTGAAAAAGCTAAAAAGAGTATCGAAAAACCATATTGATAAAACACCATTTCTTTTATAGGTGCAAAAATAGCTACCAGAAGCGGTAACAAACCTCCAATAATAAAAGATATAGCCGATGCAAAAGCAGCTATTAAAGGATTAGCCTGTGTGATTTCATTAATTCCTAGTTCATCGCGTGCATGAGCTTCAAGTGCATTATGAGCTGTTAATTCGATAGCCACTTGTTTCGCCAATTCTTTATTTAGCCCTCTTTGAATATAAATATCCGTTAATTCTTCCAGTTCTTCTTCTGGCTGGGTTTCAAGTGCTGCTTTTTCTCTTTTTAAATCGGCTGTCTCTACATCAGATTGGGAACTGACCGATACATATTCGCCTGCAGCCATAGAAAGTGCGCCTGCAACCAAACCTGCAACTGCTGCAAGTAAAATAGGCTCTCTAGTTACACTCGCTGCTGCAACACCAATTGCCAAGCTAGTTGTAGATAAAATACCATCATTGGCACCAAGTACAGCTGCTCTTAGCCAGCCACTTCTGTTAATATAGTGGGTTTCAACATGCATAGTTTAATTTTTTATTTTGTTTAATCCAGTCTGGATCTTTTGTATTTTCTTTAAACCTCCAAATTAGTGTTCAATAACTTCTTATTTGTAATACTGTTTTATTTTGGGTAGCATTTTCCCAATCTAGATTATTCTTAGGACTATGTTTACGATATTTTAATCTTAAAATATATATATATACTATTTTCAGGTTATTAAATTTACTGCTCCTAAAAAGTTGTGAAGCTTCGCTTCATACAAGAAAATATTTATAATAAATCTTTTATTTCTTTATATAAAATTACATTAACCAATTATAATACAATGATTTTAAAGGAGTAGAATGATTCTAAATCCTATGTTTTTTTAGATTTAAGTATTTGTTTTTAAAATGGTTAAGCTAATTTAATCAACTATAATCACAGCGGGAATTTATGAAACCGCTGTGGATTATAACTGAATTATATTTATACATCAATATTTAGAATACTACCTAATTTCAGAGTGTCTAATTTCACCACCAGTTGTTCCTGTTTGTTGGGCAAAGAATAAAACTACAAGGCAGTATGCAATTATAGCATACCCTATGTAATTTGCATATAATTTCTTTTTCCAATTACTCCATAGGGCTAGTATTGAGGTTACGCCCAATATATAAGACAATAAGGCAAAAACTTCAGCTTTTTCTTCATGTTCGTGAATTAAACTTTTAGAAATTCCGTCAATTTGTTTTACTACATCCTCAGCTCCTTCGCCTGTTGCTATAGCTGCAAATGCTGCTATAGCACCCAGTATAAAAATACAATAAGCGGTTCTTTTTACAATTTCTGATTTTACAATAAACCCACCAATGAGAACCAATAAGCCTACGATTGGTATAATAATAGGCAAGTGATTCAATACTAAATGATAATGTGCTCCGTTCATAATGTTTTGTTTTAAGTTATTAATTTTTATTCTTCTTTATTTTTCATTTTCATCAATAGGGTATAAGCTCCATTGGTAACCAATTTTTTGTTTTTAAGTTTTTCAGGATTTAGAATTTCCAAATAGCCATTTTCTTTGGCTCCAACAGTAACTTCAGTCATTTGATACCGTTGCTTTGCAGTTTCAATAAAAACGTAGTTTTTACTCTCAAAATTTACAATACTTAATTCAGGTAGTGCATTGGCTAAGGCAGATGTTGTTTCTATTTCGGCATTCATGTACATGCCAGGTAAAAGGTATTTATCATACTTTAAAAAATGGCAATGCACCTCAGTATTTCCGTTAGAGTTGATGTCTCTGTTGATTAGTATAATTTTACAGTCGTACTTTTTGTTGGGTTCAGCATTACTGTAGGCAATCACTTTTTGTCCTATAGCAAGTTGTGCAATGTTTTTATCAAAAACAGTAAGATTTAGGTGAATGTCACTAGGATCTATAAGTTCAAACATTACCTCACCAGGAGATATATACTTGCCTACATTAATATTGACCTTGCTTACAAAACCGGTTATAGTACTTACAATGCGGATACTTTTAGAAATTTTATTGGCAGACAAATTATTCGGATTAATATTAATTAGTTTAAGTTTTTCTGACAATGCATTTACCGTTATATGAAGATTGCTTACCTCCGATTCGGCTAGTTGTGTTGCTTTATCACTACTTGCTTTAGATTGATTAAGATCTTTTTGACGAGCGTATTCCATTTCGGCAAAATGTAGTTTAGACTTAGCCATGAGATAATCTTGCTGTAATTGGACATATTGTTGATCTTGCAAAGTTGCTATCACTTCACCTTTTTTTACCAGCATTCCGGGTAATAGCTTACTGTTTATTAAATATCCTCCAAGTGGAGCATTTACAGATACTAAATTTTGTGGTGGAACATCTATTTTTCCGTTTAATTTTACAACTGTAGCAATATTTTTCTCCGTTAACAAAGCTGTTACGATATTTGCATTTTTGAATTGCGCATCAGTAAGTATTACATTATTTTCGTTTAAAGGTTTTTCTATTACTGCTTGTTCTTCGGTCGTGTTTTTGCATGCATTTAGTATAAAAAGCATACTTATAAACAATGATATATTTTTCATTTAAAGTTAATTTGAAGTGATAAAATTAAGTTCGATACTGCTCTCGTTTAGTGCTTTTACAGCTTCTAAATAATTGCTTTGTATGCCAATAGCCTGATTGACTACCATTACAAAATCTAAGAAATTAATTTCACCGTTAGTAAATTGTTTATTAGCAGTTTCCTTAATTAAAGTAGCATTTTTTAAGCCTGTACCTTCAAAATATTGCGTTATTTCCGTATTGATTTTATATGTAGTCATTACTTGTTTATATCGTGTTTTCAAAATTTGAAATTGCATTTCATATTCGTTATCTGCAATAGTTTCTCCAATTTTAGAGGCCTTTATTTTGGCATTTTGACTTCCTGAAAAAAGCGGTATTCCTAATCCAGCTTGTATTGAACTAAAGCGGTTGCTACTGTTATAATAGTTATTATCTGGCCCCATGCCTTTAAAACTATTATTAAAGTAGCCTATAGTGAGGTCTGGCAGGTATCTGGATTTTTCTAATTGGGTTTGTGCTACTGCATTATTTTTTTGTTGCTGCGACAATTTTAAAAGGATATTATTCTCAATTCCATCGCTCATTGGTATAAAAGAATACTTAACGCTTTTTTCTAAAGGGATAATAGGAGTTTCCGAGTTTAAAAGCACTTGTAACTCTAGTAAGGTTACTTGTAATTCTTGTCGAAGTAGCATTAATTGTATAGTAACAGCAGCTCGTTGGTTTTCGGCAGTCGTTTTTTCTAGAATATTGCTTTCTCCTTTTTGCAAACGAAGATTTGCTTTAGCATAAAAGTCATTAAATAGAGTATCGGCTTGTTGCAGTAGTTTTTCTTTTTCTTTAAAATACAAGATGGTATAAAAAACATGTGTTACAGCTTTTTTAGTTTCGTGTTCTTTTAATGAAGTATTTAATACCGATGTTTTCCATTGTTCAGACAAAAGTTGTTTTTGTTTTTTATAAATGGTAGGAAAGGCAATAGTTTGCGAAACACCAAATTTGGTATCATCATAAGCGCTGTTTATTTGTCCTGCTTCTCCAAAAATGGTTGTTTTAGGAATATCAGCTCCTGATTTAATTAGCGCTTGTGCATAGGCCGTTCTAAGTTTTTCGTTTTTTATACTATTATTTCTTTCTGTAGCCATTTTTAGTGCCGTTTCAAGGTTTATTTTTTCCTGTGCATTTGCAGCTGAAAAGACAGAAAATAAAACCAGAACAAACGCTGCTTTTTGAGTTAAACTTTTTATTTTAAAGCCTTTTTCAAACAATATATAGAGTAGAGGCAATACAAATAAGGTCAAAAAAGTAGCGACTAATAAACCACCTATTACTACTGTGGCAAGAGGGCGTTGTACCTCGGCACCAGCGCCGTTGCTTAAAGCCATAGGCAAGAAGCCTAAAGAAGCTACAAAAGCGGTCATTAATACAGGACGAAGTCTTGATTTTGTTCCTGTTAAAACAATTTGTGCCAGATTTTTCATTCCGTTATTTTTAAGTCGGTTAAATTCAGCTATTAATACAATTCCGTTTAAAACGGCTACTCCAAACAAGGCAATAAAACCTACACCAGCACTAATGCTAAAAGGCATACCACGCATAGCAAGGAAGAATATCCCTCCAATAGCTGATAACGGAATTGCAGTATAAATAAGCAAACCATGTTTAACGGAATTGAATGCGAAGAAGAGTAAAATAAAAATAAGTACCAGCGAAACAGGAACGGCAATCATAAGGCGGTCTTTTGCCTGATTTAGATTCTCGAATGCACCGCCATAAGTAACGTAATAACCAGCAGGCAACTTTAGTTCCTTATCTACTTTGGTTTGTAATTCATTTACAATACTTTGTACATCTCTGTCTTTTACGTTAAAACCTACAACAATTCTACGTTTTGTGTCCTCTCGTTGTATTTGGTTAGGACCATTTTCAATTTCTACAGTAGCAAGTTGCGATAAAGGAACTTGATTGCCGCTTGGTGTGGGAATTAATAGGTTTCGAATGTCTTCAATATCTTTTCTTTCATTGGCATTTAATCGAACTACTAGATCAAACCTTTTTTCTTGTTCAAACACCAAGCCTGTACTTTGCCCTGCAAATGCTGTATTTATAACTTTATTAATATCTACAATTGACAGGTGATGTTGAGCAATTGCTGGTCGGTTGTAGTCTATAATTACCTGTGGCATACCTGCAACTGGTTCTATAAATAAATTAGCAGTTCCATCTACTGTATTAATAATTTTGCCCAGTTTACTTGCAGTGACTGCTAGTGTATCTAGATTTTCTCCAAATATTTTAAGAACAACATCTTGTCGGGCGCCTGTCATTAATTCATTAAAACGCATTTGTACGGGGAATTGAAACCCAGTCGTAATTCCTGGAACATCTTCTAGAGCCTTACTCATTTTAGCCGATAATTCATTAAAAGTTTTAGCAGAAGTCCATTCTTTTTTATCTTTTAAAATTACCATCATATCACTGGCTTCCATAGGCATTGGATCTGTAGGGACTTCGCCGCTGCCTATTTTAGTAACTACTTTTAGCACTTCAGGGAATTGGCTTTTTAATATATGTGCTGCTTTTTGGGTACTTTCTATTGTTGTATTTAAGTTGCTGCCCGTAAGTACTCGTGTATCTACAGCAAAATCACCTTCTTCAAGAGCAGGTATAAATTCTCCTCCCAAGGTAGTAAGCGTTATAACAGCCAAAATAAATAGCAGTAATACAGAACCTAATACAGTTTTAGGAAAACGAAGTATCTTTTTTAGTGTATTTTGATAGGTGTTTTCAAGACGTTTCATTACTTTATCCGATAGATTTTCTTTGTGTTTTGTTTTTTTACTTAGAAAAAAAGCACTCATCATAGGAATATAGGTAAGAGATAAAATAAAAGCACCCAGCAAAGCAAAAGCAACTGTTTGTGCCATAGGTTTAAACATTTTGCCTTCGATACCTTGTAATGTAAAGATGGGTAAGTAAACAATCAATATTATTATTTGTCCAAATACAGCACTGTTCATCATTTTACTAGCCGAACTTGTAACGGTTTTATCCATCTGATCAGAAGTAAGTGAAGCATGCTCCTTATATTTAGTATTACTGGAGAGCTGATGCATGATGGCCTCTACAATTATAACCGCACCATCTACAATTAATCCAAAATCTAAGGCGCCAAGACTCATTAAGTTCCCGCTTACGCCAAAGAAATTCATCATGCAAATAGCAAATAACATGGCTAGCGGAATTACTGATGCGACCAACAAGCCCGCCCTGAAATTACCAAGAAACATTACCAAAACAAACACTACAATTAAGGCCCCTTCGAGCAGGTTTTTTTCGACTGTTCCAATGGCATTATTTACCATTTTTGTTCTATCAAGAAAAGGTTCTATTTCTACACCTTCAGGAAGTGTTTTTTGTATTTGAGCAATTTTTTCTTTTACATTTTTAATGACCTCACTACTATTAGCTCCTTTAAGCATCATAACTATTGCTCCAGAAACTTCCCCTTCATCATTATAGCACATTGCTCCATATCGCGTAGCAAATCCAGTTTTTACCTGAGCTACATCTCTTATGAATAAAGGAGTGTCACTATTTTTATTAGGGATAGCTATGTTTTCGATATCAGCAATAGTCCCAATAAGACCTTCGCTACGAATATAAAGTACTGTTGGTCCTTTTTCTATATAAGAACCACCCGTATTTTGATTATTGTTTTGAACAGCAGTAAAAACATCATTGATCGTTATTCCATAAGCGTTAAGTTTGTCAGGGCTAATACTGATTTCATATTGCTTTAGTTTACCCCCAAAACTACTCACTTCAGCAACTCCTTTAACACCTAAGAGCTGTCTTCTCACAATCCAATCCTGAATCGTTCTTAATTCGGTTACATTGAATTTTTGTTCGTATCCTTTTTTGGGTTTAACCACATATTGATAAATTTCGCCAAGTCCTGTAGATATAGGCCCTAATGTGGGTGTGCCTATGCCTTTTGGAATCTCATTTTGTACTTGTTGTAAGCGTTCGGCAACTTGTTGTCTTGCCCAGTAAACATCAATATCATCATCAAAAACGATAGTGACCAGAGACAATCCAAATCTGGAGAAACTTCGAATCTCTTTCATTCCAGAGATATTGCTATTGGCCTGTTCTATAGGAAAAGTGACCAATCGCTCAATATCAGTCGCGCCAAATGGAGGTGCTATTGTGATAATTTGTACTTGGTTGTTGGTTATATCAGGAACAGCATCAATGGGTAGGCGAGTGGCTTCATAGGAGCCATAGCCAATCAGGGCAATTATAAAAAGCCCTACGATGAGTTTATTCTTCACAGAAAACTCAATTATTTTAGTAAGCATAAGTTTATTTTATTAATCGTCGTTATAAAAAATAAGGAATAGCAAAAACACGCGCCATTAGACGTGAAAGTTTTTAAGCCAATAAAAAACGATTAACAGTTTCTGGGTGGTTGCCAGATAGACGAAAGTGAAATAGAAGAATAGGAAAAAGAATATGTATATAAAAATTCTTTTTTATACTTAAAATCAACTTTTTGTATTGTCTTATATTCTTGTATTAGTGGATAAAATACAACAGAAGATATAGGAGTATGTGATTTAAAAGGTAATTTCATATCCTTGTCATAATCGGCATCAAATACATGTTGTGCTTGGTAATGAATATGTAAAAAGTTCAAAATAGTCAAATTACTATTTTGCTGTTTGTGTTCCATATAATGTTCTACCAAGAGAGGTAATTTTATTAGTTCACCTAATTGAGTAATTGAGAGTAGGTAAACAGATAAAAATAATATGGATAAGTATTTTTTCACACTTCAAATATAACTAATATTCTTGTAAAATTATAGATAACTAGTTGTTTAGAAATGTTGTAAATAGTTAAGAATGCGAGGTATGGGACATAAAAAATAAATCCTAGCATTTCCTAATTAACAATTAGAAAATAAAAGGAAGGATGCCTAACTATATTTTAGTCTAGTAGCGGTAATACATTTTACTATAATGATTCCTTTTAATGTCAGATTGACTTTGAAACACAGTTGGTAAAGATTAAATAAGGACTTGTAGTTGAGTATGAAATGATTTTTTATTTAATAAAACAAAAGGTTTATTAAAATAAATGTAAAAATGACGTATTTTTGCAGAAATAAATAAGTAAACAAGCAAACAAGCAATTGAAAAGGTTAATTATTATAGTACTTTCCATTTTAATTTTATCGCCATCATTTGGTAGCTTGTTCGTTTATGCTTCATTCAAAATCAATCAGGAAGAAATTTCTAAAACCATTTGTGTACAGCGTAAATTATCTTTCAATAGTTGTAATGGTCGATGTGAACTTCAAAAAAGCATCAAAAAATATTCTGACAACGAAAGAAAAATGCAGGACAGTCTAAAAGATAAGTTAGAGCTTGTGTACGTTTATAACACTGCTGAAGTATGTTTTGATAATATTCCTATTATAGAATCAAAAGAAAACACTTCTATTTTATTTGAAAAGAAGCCTATCGGTGCTTCTAATCTTACATTTCACCCTCCGCTCTGGTTGGTGTAGATCAATATTTTAGTTTTTATTTTTAAAATTAGATGTCATTGTAACTATTCAATGTTGCAAAAAGTGTGATGTATTTTCATATTAGTATAAATGTGAATTTATTACAAGAAGTGAGTTTACATGAAACACTATTTTTATTTACATTATCTTTTTTATTACCGAAATTATTGATCGTATTGTTGTAATTGAAAAATATACTTTGACTATATTATCTCAATTGAAAATTCAAATTTCATAGTACAGTTGCTCATTTCTGGTTTGTAAAACCAGATAGCTTTGTACTATATTTTAAACAGTTTTTCTAATATTCATTACCAATGAAATCTTTTAAATTTTTAGTCATTGCACTATTCTGTGTGATTACTTCCTGCACAATCGATAAAACAGATTATGAAGCCGAAACAAGCGCTGAGGTTCCGGAATATTATGAGTTTAAAGAAGCCGTTTCGTTTACCAGCGGTATTTATAAAATAAGCATTGAAGCTTTAAATGGAGTTTTTTATAAAGGCTACAACGAACTTCATTTTAAAATTGTAAACACCCAGACCAATGAGAACATAAGTTCTTCAGAAGTAACTTTTTTGCCAATTTTGAGTAGCACTGATGGAAAGAAAACTTCTTGCCCGCATGAGTATAATCTTCAATATGATGCGACCAACAAATATTTTACGGGGTATTCTGTATTCACAAGAGAAAGTACCATAGGAGACAGTTGGAAATTATATGTGAGTTTTACTTCTGATAATCAGAATTATAAGGTTAGCAAAGATATTTCGATCGAAAAACAAAGTAATAAAAATTTGAATATGGCAATCTTTACTGGAAAGGATAATGAACAATATGTTATTGCTTTAATTGCTCCTCAAAGGCCAACGGTATCTGAAAACAAATTGACTGCGGGTATTTATAAATATAATAAATCAACTATTACTGAGGGAATTTTTCCAGATCCTTCTCAGTTTTCCTATTCAGTAGTGAGCGGTTATACTTTAAAATTAGATCCGAGAATGCCGGAGCCTTCAATGGGAAATCATTCTTCGCCGAATAATCAGGATTTGACACAGCAGAACGATGGTTTATATCATGGAGTTGTTAATTATACGATGACTGGAAACTGGACATTGAATTTAATAATGATGAATCAAAATGGGCTGATCATTAAAGGAACTGTTGTTCCAACAGATTTTACTCCCGGAGTCGAAGGGGTAAAAAGTGAACTTTATATTGATACATTATTCTAAAAACATGAAATATATAATAATACTACTTTTTTTGGGAATGTCAGTAACTGCTCAAAATACATATGTGCATCACGACAGTATAAAAAACTTAGAAGAAGTAAAAGTAAAAAATACTACCAAAAAGAAAATTGAAACTGAAATGAAAATGGCAGTTTCGGTTGATGAATTTTTGTCATCATCAGATAATATCAGTTTCATAAAGCGCGGTGCCTACGCGTGGGAACCATTGCTAAATAACATGAGCACAGAACGTTCTACTGTTACAATTGACGGAATGCACATTTTCGGGGCTTGTACCGATAAAATGGACCCAGTAACGTCTTATGTGGAGAGTAATAATCTTTCGACAATTGATATAAAATCAGGACAAGAAGGAAGCCTTCACGGTGCAACTGTTGCAGGAAGTATTGACTTAAAAAGAAAAAGTACGCCCTTCGGTATGGAAAAAAAATGGAACGGAACATATCAAAGCGGATTTGAGTTTAATAATAAACAGTTTTTTAATCTAGGAAATGTGGCGTATTCTGGCAATAGATTTGTAGCTGAAGGAAGTATTTCATATCGAAAAGCAGACGATTACTATGATGGTGAAAATGATGAGGTAAAGCATTCACAATATAAAAAATTCAACACTTCGTTAGGTTTTGCCTATAAAACAACTGATTTGTCAGCTGTGAGAGTGGATGCAATTTTTGATATGGCAAAAGATGTTGGTTATCCCGCCCTGCCAATGGATTTATCACTTTCAAGAGCACTTATTACATCAGTTTCTTATAAACAATTATTTGAAGAAGGATTAATAAAAGTGGTTGATACAAAGGTTTATTTTAATGCGATTGAGCATTATATGGATGATACTACACGTCCTGAAAATTTGGTTCACATGGATATGCCAGGCTGGAGTACAACCTATGGATTGGTTTCTAAAGCCAATTTAAAAAATAATGACTATTCTTCTGAAATTCAATTGAATGCCTATGATAATCTTTCTATTGCCGAAATGAGAATGTACCCACAGGATCGTAGTAAAAGAACGATGTTTGCTTACAGTTGGCCTTGGGTAACGACGCGTTATGCAGGACTTTCTATGAATAATTCCTGGGATATTTCAGAGAAAAGCCGGGTAAATTTAGGAGGTTCATTGGGCGTTAATTACAATTACTCCAAATATGTAGAGTTCAACTGGATTTTTCATCCTGGAGCACCACAAGAAAAAACTAGATTTTTACCTAGCCTTCATGCAGGTTATAATTTGGATATTGATCATTTTAATTTTTCTGTAGGAACAGGTTACGGACACAGAGCACCCTCCGTATCTGAAGGTTACGGGTATTATATCTATAATAGTTTTGACCGTTATGATTATATTGGAAATCCTGATTTAAAAAATGAAATTTCGTATGAAGGAAATGCTAGCGCAGGTTTTAAAAACGAAAAATTAAGCATTCAGGGTAAAATCAATTACTTCTATATTCAGAATTATATTATTGGGAGAGTTTTAAGTATGGGAAGCCCGATGAATTATCAGTCAGTTGGTGTAAAAGGATATACTTCATTAGATTATGCGACGCTTTTGAATATGTCTGTGAATGTTAGTTATGATATTCTGCCACATCTGCACTGGAAAGGAGCATTGACTTATGCTCGCGGAATGGATGATAAAGGAGGGAATCTTCCTTTTATACGCCCGCTTAGTTATCAGACATCGCTTCATTTTATGCATAAAAATTTTGGGATACAGACTTCCCTAAATGGTGATTTTGAGCAGATAAATTACAGTCCAGAATATGGAGAAGATCTTACGTCTGCTTATTCAATCTGGAATATCTCAGCCAATTATAATTTTAAAATCAATAAAGTTAGAACCACTGTTCAGATAGGTGCCGAGAATATATTAAATCAATATTACAGCACATATGCTGACTGGGGAAACATTCCTAGAATGGGACGTAATATTTTCACGTCTTTAAAATTTAACTTCTAGTAAAAATGAAAAAAGTTTTTAGTATCGTAATGACAATGCTATTTCTGCTGGTTTCTTTCCAGCAGGCGTTGATTATTGTACACTTTAAACTCAATCAGGAAAATATAGAACAAGAGTTTTGTGTCAACATAGCCAAGCCTGAGCTGCAGTGCCATGGTAAATGTCATTTAAAGAAAGAATTAGAAAAATCAGATAATACCGATTTGGAACTGACCATTATTGGTAAAAAAATAGATATGACTTTGATTTCAAATATTGAATTTAAAGTTATCGTTTTAAAAGCCATAAATTCTAATAAAGTAATTTTTTATAAGGAATTTGGGCAATTAGAACCATGCCTAGAAATTTTTGTACCGCCGCCTATTTAAATTATCGTTGCCCCGTTTAAATTTATAAGTAGAGTTACAAAAATTAAATCAAAAGAAATGAAAAATTTAAAAAAATACCTTTTATTATCAATTGCCTCATTCGCATTCGTATCGTGTTCAAGTGATGACAACAATCCTGTTGCCAACAATGTAATATTAGAATTTAATAATACTTTTAAAAACACCACTATTGTTCTTGGCAATGCAGCTTCAACATCAGCAACAGTAAATACATCAGCTGCAGGGCAGGTTCATCATTTTTCTGAATTGAAATATGTGATCAGTAACATCCGTCTTGTGAAAGATAACGGAGATGAAGTTCCATATAATGTAAATGATTTAGATAAAGGAGCTACAGTAATCGATCAGGCGAAAACGGCTTCATTAACCTATGTTCTAAGTAATGTGCCGTCAGCAACCTATAAACAAATTAAATTTGGGTTAGGGATCAAATCAGAGCAAAATACTTTAGACCAAGTACGGTTTCCTAATTTCTATGCAGCGGCAGGTGCCAATGATACAGAAATGATGTGGGAATGGGGAAGTGGATACCGTTTTACAAAAGTGGAAGGATTTTATGATACTGATAATAAAGTAATGTCAATCCATACAGGAAGTACTGTGGAAGGAACTGCGCCAAACTTCACGCAGGGTGTTAATGCATACAGAGATATTACTTTGAACCTGACTACAAATGCAGTTGTTGGTAGTAAAGTTCCGAAAATTAAAATTAAAGCTGATTTTGATAAGTTATTAAGTGGAAAAACAAATACAATTACTTTGTCTACCGGAACAGGGATGAATAATAATGCTACGCCAAATATTCATACTGCTACTCAAATGGTAAAGTTTGTTGATAATTTGGGAGGAAATGGATTAAGTGACATCACAGGTATGTTTTCTGTTTCTAGTGTAGAAAACTAAAAATTATATTTCAGAACCGTTTTAATTTTAGAAGTTAGGCGGTTCTGTTTTTAAACTCATTTATAATGAAAAAAATAATCGCTTTCATATTACTTTCCTTGTTGCTTGTATCTTGTAGCAATGATGACTCTGATATGATTTCTATTGATAATCCCGAAATCTCACTAAATATTCCTTCTGGGTTTCCTGAACTTAATGCTTTTGTAAGTCAAAATAAGCCCACTAAATACGGAGTAGAATTAGGGGGGAAACTTTTTTCTGAAAAAAGGTTTAGTGCGGATAATACTATTTCTTGTTCTACTTGTCATATACAAGCGAATGCCTTTACAGATCATAATTCACAAGCTATTGGCATAGAAGGTAGGGTAGGACTTCGTAATACACCATCGCTTCAAAATTTGGCTTTTATGAAGTTTTACAATTGGGACGGAAGTAAATTGCAGCTTGAAACACAGCCACTTGTTCCTATTATAACTCATGAAGAAATGGATTCTTCTATTTTGGAAGTTATTGGTAAAATTAAAGAGGACGCAGCTTATAAAGATTTGTTTAGAAAAGCATTTGGAGATGAAAGTATTACTCCTGAAAGGATTTATAAAAGTATCGCGCAGTTTGAGTATACTTTAATTTCTGCCAATAGCAAATATGATAGGGTAATGCAAAAAGAAGCATCTTTTACAGCAAGCGAATTACAGGGATATAAAACCTTTCAGCAAAAATGCGCAAGTTGTCACGGTACTGAATTGTTTACCGACCAAAGCTTTAGAAATATAGGTTTTCCTTTAAATATGAATACCAATGAGGCGGGGCGCGGTAGAGTTACGGGAATTCCTTCTGATTTTATGAGTTTTCGTGTTCCAACCTTAAGAAACATAGAATACACTGCCCCTTATGGAAGTTTTGGACAGTTTGCTACTTTAAGATCTGTTTTGGATTATTTTGATAATGGTGTTTTGGATGCCGATAACCTTGATCCTGTTTTTAAAGATAATGGCAAGCGAATTCCACTTACAGAAGAAGAAAAAAACAACCTTATTGCGTTTATGAAAACTTTAAGCGACACTCAGTTTTTAGGAAATTGATCTGAAGGATTGACAAACGCTTCGGCAGTCAATTTAGAGGAGTACGAAAAATAGACTTCTTTTTATTCAGATTATCTAATCTTTTTGGATAATCCCCAACTTTTGCGCATGATCCGATAAATACAAAATTTTAGTTTTTGTGTATAAAAAAAGTCCTGAAGTAATTCAGGACTTTTTTGTGGGGAGAGCAGGATTCGAACCTGCGAAGTTCTCACAGCAGATTTACAGTCTGCCCTCGTTGGCCGCTTGAGTATCTCCCCTAAGCTTGTTTTGTCTTGCGTTGTTGTGCTTGACGGGTGCAAATATAGGAACACTTTTTAATTCTGCAAACTAAAATCACACTTAATTTTAAGTTTATTTCACGTTGTTTTTTAAATCATTGGTATTGAATAAAATAAAAAATTATGGCTAGATAAAAATATTTCATTTTGTTTTAAATGTTGGCATTGTTAGGCAAAAAACTTCATGTTTTTTGTTTTAAGCTCATCACTTCTCAAGTATTTCAAGCTGTTTTTTGATGAATTTGTCATGGGTTTCATGAAGAATTAATTGAGATAAATATTTATTTGGTTATTGAGGTTTCCTAAAAAACGGTTAATTACAAGTAGTATTTAAAGTAAATGAAAGTTAATAAAATCAAAAAAAATATGACTAGAGCGGTTTTGTTTTAAATAGTTTGATGTTAGACTATGATTTTGTTCCGTTAGTACATGAATCTTGGTGTGTTGCTTTTTTAGGTGTATGAAGTCTAAAAGGTATATTAAGCTATTAATTGATTTGTTTTAGGTGTTTACGTTAGAAATTAGTGGGGTATAAATAAAACAAAAAAATCTCCACTAGGGAGATTTTTTGTTTTATTCTACTACTGGTATTATTGAGCTAAAAGCTCAATAATTTTTGCTTTGAGTTCATCGCCTCTTAAATCCTGTGCTACTATTTTTCCTGAAGCATCTAATATAAATGTTGCAGGGATAGATTGAACACCGTATTGAGCTGCAATTGGCTCATCCCAAAATTTTAAGTTAGAAACTTGCGTCCAGGTTAAATTATCTTTTGCAATAGCTTCTTTCCAAGCTTTAGCATCTTTGTCTAAAGAAACACCAATTATATTAAGTCCTTTTGAATGTAGCTCTTTGTAAATAGCTACAACATTTGGGTTTTCCTTTCTACATGGACCACACCATGAAGCCCAAAAATCTACAATAGTAACTTTGCCTAAACTTTCTTTAAGCGATACCATTTTTCCTTCTGGATTAGGAGCAGAAAAATCTGACCTTCAGTTTGCGCTACCAACTGGAGGAGCACTAGCACCAACAGCAGGCATTTTCATTTGACCGATTTTTTCTTTTATTTCTTTACCAGGTTTAGTGTTTTTTACTGATTCATCTAAACTAGTATAAAGAGCTTCTGCTTTTTTCAAATCAGTTGAAGGGTCGTTTAACATCCCTTTGATGATTAATGCACTAATGAAAGATTTTGGGTGAGACTCAGCGTAAGTAGTATACTTAGCTTTTGTTTCATTTTGAACATCACCTTGGATTTTCATAAAATCCTTCATTAAACCATTGATTACTGCTGTATCTTTAGCTTGTTGAGCAGTATTCATAGTTGCAGTATTTTTTTTCTGGAAATCAACTAATTTCTTTTGAACTTTCATAAGCTCATCATTGAATTTTACATACTCATCATTGTTGTATGTTCCAGAGATTTTAGATTTATGGATGCTGTCTTTATCTACAACAACAGTAATCTCTCCAGTTTCAAGGATTAAAGGAATAGGCCCTTGAACATCTTGTATTTGTAATATGTGAAATGCAGGCTCAGTAACTTTACCTTTAAGTTCGAATTTTCCGTTTTCAACTTTTACAGTGTCAAGAGAGATTGAAGCTCCAGTAGCTGGATCTTGAGTTTGTAGGATTATAGTTTTCCCGTTTTCAATTCCTTTTGCAGTTCCAGTAATAAGGTATTCTCCGTCTTTAACTTTGTTGCATGAAATTATTGCTATAGAAGCAGTAAGTAAAAAAAATATTTTTTTCATTATTAATTAGTTAATTGATTTGTGGAACAAAAGTATTTAAAATAATAAGACATAAATAATTTTGTAACCTAAAATTTTGTTATAATTTTTGTAGGGTAAAAACTTCGTAATCAGAATGTTTATTGTGCTTTTAGCAAGTAGGTGTTACTCTTTTATATTTATTTTTAAATAAAAAACAATAATTAATGTGTTTTTGCAGCAAAAAAAAAGCATCCGCCAGAGGTGGATGCTTTTCTATATGGACTATGAATTTAGTCTTGATTTGTTTTCTTTCTCCAAGTAAAAGAGTTAAGAATATGTCTTTTTGCAAATCTTCCAGGAGAATCTGCATTTACCATTTTTACATAAGTAGCTTTTGGTACGCTGATGTATTCGTAAACACTACCATTAGAGAAATCAATAATTAATCTACCTTCTACAAATTTGTAATCTGTAATAGATGAAGTAGCGATTGTTTCTGTATATTCTGGCAAGTTTAGTTTAATTGTCTCAGGATTGATACTTACCAAAAAATGATAAGCTTCAATGACTAATTTACTTTTTTCTTCTGCTTCTTTTAAACCAGCATCGTTGCCTTGAAATTTGTCAGGATGACATTCTTTCATAGCATTACGGTAAATGGTTTTTAAATCTTTTAATTCTGCAGTTTTGTCTACATTTAGTAACTTGCGGTATTCAACTATTTTTTTCATAAATAAGATAACTACTTGTCTATTAGATTAAAATTAATATTTGTTTAATCCAAAAAAAGACAAATTTTTTGCAAAGGTACACTTTTTTTTAACTTTTTACTTTCGTAGTAAAAAATATTCAAAAAATATCTAAGATATTGATTTTGAGACGTAAAAAGTGTGCTGCTTATGTAAACAGCGTATTAAAGTTCGAAACTTTGAAAAGAATCGTTTTATTTTTGTTCAGGTTTATTATTTGCTTTGTCAAAGTTTTTTGACTTTTTTGGATATTTGTTATAACTAATATCGCTTGGATTTTCGATTATAGACTTTATCGTAATCCAATCTCCAACTACATGATTAGCATGAGCCATCTTGTAATCCAAAAGGTATATACCACAAAAATAATTGTTATTTTCATCCTTCTCCATTATTCCTGTATAAACCCCTTTTTGCAACATTTTTTCTTGAGAAGCTTTTGTCATGATATTTTTATTTATAAATTGATGATGCAAAGTTAATCAATATATTGTTTGGTTTAGGGAGTTCATGACAATCTGATTATATTTGCACATGCAAAAAAACTTTAGACCAAATCCAAATTCATTCAAAAATACATTTTGTATTTTTCAGGAAGTAACCATGAATGAGGTAGAAGGATTAAAAATTCAGTTTGAAAGTAAGGCAGGGAGTGCCTATTATTATTCAGATTTAGGGATGTATCGTTTTTCAAATCATTGGGGAAGATTAGCCAATAGTAAATGGCGTTTAATCGCATTGGAACCAGAAACAGAGTCTAAATTTAAATTAGGTTTTGCTTCCTGGAGTTCTTTTTACCCTGATAATGCAACCGATAAGCTGTATTATATTGAGGCTGATTTTAATAAGAACAATGTCAATTATCAACATAAAAATAATCCTGAATACAATAATAAAGCAGTACTCAGAACAAGTTTTGATACAGCAAAAAGAATTAAACAAATAAGAAATTTACAGCAATTAACTTCGTGGGCAAAACATTTTGATTATGATGATATTGCTGTTTTACGAGAATCAATTATAAATGAACTTATTTTTACCAATAAAACATTGGAAGAAATTAAAAAAGAGATACAATAATGGGAAGGAATAACGAAAGGAATATCAAGAAACACAACGATAAGTTGCACAAAGCGCAGGATAAGGTAAAACAGGCTGAAATTGCGCGTAAAGAAAAATTAAAACAAATTGTAAAGAAATTTAATGAAGATAAAACTTCTTCTGATAAATAAAATATAAATAAATGGAAAACGATAAACTCAGCGGTTTAAAAGAAAGTGTTCAGGAAATTATAGATTTAATTGCTGCGAAACAAAATAAATCTGCGAATAATAAACTAGTAGAAGTAAGTGATATATTAGATGAATTGCTTGATTTTTCTGAAGAAGATGAAGATTTAATTGAGATTAGTAAATACCAGGTTTTACTGAATCAATTGCACCAAAAGATAAATACTGCCGAATAATATTTGACTTTACTTTCATGGAAAACTCCAAATGTTATTGCGATACCGACTTAGATTTTGATAATTGTTGTGGTCAGTATCTCAAGAATAATATAAAAGCACCAACAGCTTTAGCTTTAATGCGCTCTCGTTTTTCGGCTTATGTTATTAAAGATGCCGATTATTTATTGGCTACAACCCATTCTTCTGAAAGAAAATATTATCTGAAAGAAGATATTTTGAATTGGGCTACGACTAATGAATGGCTTCGATTAGAAATTATAAGTTTTACTGAAAACACTGTAGCGTTCAAAGCATATTTTTTAGATGAAAATAAGCAGTCTCAAATGCATTATGAATTTTCTACTTTTAAACAGGAAAATAATGCTTGGTACTATCTGGAAGGGAAGTTTGAATAAATATTGATTTTAACCTGATTATGAGGCTCTTTTAAAGTAATCTTTTAACTAAAAATTAATATCTGTTTGTTTTTGTTAGACTCTAAAATGGTGTAATTTTAGAATTATGAAAGAGGAACATAAAAAGGGGTTTTATTTTAAAACGTACGAAGCACCAAATCAGTCTCCGTTTGAAAAACTTTTTGGTATTTTTAAGGAACTAATTACCCATACTTCAGGTGATTTTGACGAAGCTATAGATTGGCTTCGGGAATTGGATAAAGAATATAAACTCACCGATAAAAACTACACTATTGATGATTTTATAGAAGATCTGAAAAAGAAAGGGTATATAAAAGACGAAGTAAAAGAAGATGGTTCTTCGGGAATAGGAATTACTGCCAAAACCGAACGTGCGATAAGACAACAAGCACTTGATCAGATATTCGGGAATTTAAAACGTTCAGGAAACGGAAATCACAAAACTAAATACGCTGGAAATGGAGATGAACATACGGGTGAATTTCGTGAATTTCATTTCGGTGATGGGCTTGAACGGATTTCGCTGACAGAAAGTTTGCGTAACGCTCAAATCAATAATGGAGTAGAGAGTTTTATGCTTACAGAAAACGATTTGGTTGTTGAGGAAACGCAATATAAATCGCAAATGAGTACGGTCTTGATGATTGATATAAGTCACAGTATGATTTTATATGGAGAAGATCGTATTACTCCCGCTAAAAAAGTTGCCATGGCTCTTGCCGAATTAATTACTACGCGTTACCCTAAAGATACCCTCGATATTTTGGTTTTTGGAAACGATGCCTGGACAATTGCTATTAAGGATTTACCATATTTAAAAGTTGGACCTTATCATACCAATACAGTAGCAGGCTTACAACTGGCAATGGATTTATTACGCCGTAAACGAAATACCAATAAACAAATCTTCATGATTACAGATGGCAAGCCAAGTTGTGTTCGTGAACGTGATGGTTCTTATTATATGAATAGTAATGGTTTAGATGAATACATTGTAGATAAATGCTATAATCAGGCACAACAAGCTAGAAAATTACATATTCCTATTACCACATTTATGATTGCAAATGATCCGTATTTACAACGTTTTGTCAATCATTTTACCGAAGCTAATCAAGGAAAAGCATTTTATACTGGACTGAAAGGTTTAGGGGAGATGATTTTTGAAGATTATGAAGCGAATAGGAAGAAGAGGATTAAATAGAGTTTTTGAGGTGCTAAGTATTTAGGTTAAAGACTCAAAATCACTAAGTTTTAAAGGTTTTAGATTTAACCTAACCTCCTTAATAAGCTTGATTACAATGCGATTAAAATAAACGCAACATAAAATTATAAAAGGGGTTTGAGTTTTTAAGACTCTTTAATTTTTTAAATAAATAAAATGAAAGTAGAAAATATAAAAACACTAGGTGATCTAAAAAAAGCAGGATACGAAAGCAAAAGTATTAAAGATGAATTACGAAATAACCTTCGCGAAAAGATAAAATCAGGAAAACCTGTTTTTGAAGGCGTTCATGGTTTTGAAAATACAGTTATTCCAGAATTAGAGCGCGCTATTTTATCACGTCATAATATTAATTTATTAGGTCTTCGTGGTCAAGCCAAAACGAGATTGGCTCGTAAAATGGTCGAATTGTTAGATGAATATATTCCGTTTGTGGCTGGTTCGGAAATTAATGATGATCCGTTGCATCCGATTTCGCGTTTTGCAAAAGATATAATTTCTGAAAAAGGAGATGCAACTCCAATTAGTTGGTTGCATAGAAGCGATCGTTTTTTTGAAAAATTAGCTACACCGGATGTTACTGTTGCCGATTTGATTGGTGATGTTGATCCTATAAAAGCAGCTAATTTAAAACTATCATATGCAGATGATCGTGTGATACATTTTGGAATGATTCCGCGTGCCAATCGTTGTATTTTTGTAATTAATGAATTACCCGATTTACAAGCAAGAATACAAGTGGCGCTGTTTAATATTTTGCAAGAAGGAGATATTCAGATTAGAGGATTTAAATTACGAATGCCACTGGATATGCAATTTGTTTTTACTGCAAATCCCGAAGATTACACCAATCGTGGAAGTATAGTTACACCATTAAAAGATAGAATAGGTTCTCAGATTCTGACGCATTACCCAGAAACAGTCGCAATTGCTAGAACGATTACTGAGCAAGAAGCTAAACTAGATACCGATCAAGAAGAGTTGGTATATGTACCAGGTTTAGCCAAGGATTTATTAGAGCAAATTAGTTTTGAAGCTCGCGAAAGTGAGTTTGTTGATAATAAGAGTGGCGTAAGTGCGAGAATGAGTATTACAGCTTACGAAAATTTATTAAGTACTGCCGAGCGCCGTGCTTTGCGTGCTGGTGTTGATAAAACGACTTTACGTTTATCGGACTTTATGGGAATTATTCCGGCAATTACAGGAAAGGTTGAGTTGGTTTATGAAGGGGAGCAGGAGGGAGCAGCTATTGTTGCTCAGCACTTAATAGGCGATGCCATTCGAACATTTTTTCCAAAGTATTTTCCGAGAATTGAAAAATTGGAGAAAACAGACGAAAAAACTCCATATACAGATATAATCGAATGGTTCTTTACAGAAAGTGGTTTTGAATTATTAGATGATTGTTTAGATGCTGAATACAAGAAAATCCTTGATGGGATTAAACCATTGGATGTTTTACTAAAAAAACACCAACCAGAATTGCCAGCAGCAGATCACTATTTTATGAAAGAGTTTATATTATGGGGATTGGTTGAATATAAAAAATTAAGTAAGGATCGTTTTTCCGAAGGATATGAGTTCAAGGATATTTACGGTAGTTATATCAGTAAATTGTAAAGAATAAAAGCTGTCCTTTTGAGACAGCTTTTTTATTATAATCTATTAGGATTTAAAAATTATATGGATACTACGTTATTGTTTCAACAGTTTTTTAAGAGTATTAGTTTTTTTTGTATTATTTATCATACCTAAAAAAACATGTAAAAGCTTTGGGAGACTGTAATATGGCTTAACTTTTATTATTTATCTTCGATTATAGTACTGCATATTTTATTTAACCTACCTTGGTACGTTGGTTGTACTTGCATTCCATCAAAAACACAAATGGAAAATAGCTTTGAAGCTTTGATAGCTACTTATATTGATAGTAAAGTAGGTATATGCGAACAATTTTTAAGTACAGAATTGGCAAATAATTTAAAACAAAATCTTCTTGATTTAAATGCCAAAAGTTTATTGCTCGATGCTGGAGTCGGAAATCTGGATAAAGTGACTTATGATGGAGCTATTCGTAGTGATTCGATTTATTGGCTTGACAAAAAGCACAATAATGCATTCGAAAATGAATTCTTTGTACAAATTGAAGCGTTTATTGCTTATTTAAATAGTAGTTGTTTTGCTGGAATAACGGGTTATGAATTTCATTATTCTTTATATGAAAAGGGTGATTTTTATCTAAAACATTTAGATCAATTTAAAAATAATCCAAGCAGAAAATATTCAATGATTAGTTATTTAAATGCCAATTGGCAAGAAAGCGATGGAGGTGAACTGCTTATTCATCAGTTAGATAATAATCAAAAAATTAACCCTACACAAGGTAAAACCGTTTTTTTTAAAAGTGATGAACTGGTTCACGAAGTATTGATTACTCAAAATACAAGAATGAGTATTACGGGTTGGTTAAAGAGTGATTAAATACTTGTTAATCAGGGAGTTTTAAATTTTTACAAAAATAACTCTACTAATTCTATAGAATATTAGAAATATATTTATAGATTTGTAAAAGAAATGAGAAACGAAAGCAAAAATACAATCCCTTATGACTGTGATACTATAATGTGTTATATGTATGATTTGTTGTATGAGGAGGTTTTCTATGGTGTGGTTATTTAGTTTAAAAAGTAAATAATATAAACTATTAAGAAGTTAAGTTTTATTAAGTATTGCTCTTGTTTTTACTAATAGTTAGATAGGTTTAAATCTGTGTCATTTTTAAATAGCTATAATTAGAAGAATTAGAGATAAAATAAAATTTAGCGGTTAAGTATTTTAAACTTAATAGAACTTAATTTCTTAATGGTAAAAAAACATTCAAGGTTAATAATAAAATAAATATGAGATTATATTCTATAAATAGTAACATTATGATGCAAAGCTGCCACATGAAAATTCCTCCCTGTTGCAGAATTTGCTATTGTTAATAAAAAAAACATTTAGGCTCTTTCGTAACAATTTCGAAAGGGTTTTTTTATGCTATTCCTATTTCAATTACTATGCTTATTTAATAAAAATATATTTTAATACCCAAAAAGTATGAGCTCAAATATTGCTAAACAGAACCCTTTTCAATCGATGATTGATCGTTTTAATATAGCTGCCGATATTCTTAAATTAGATGAATCGGTTAGGCAAAAACTACAAAGACCAGAGAAACAAATCGTAGTAAATTTTTCTATTACGCTTGATAATGGTAAGGAACAAAATTTTGAAGGATATCGTGTCATTCATAATACGGCATTAGGACCGTCTAAAGGAGGTATTCGTTATGATACAGCTGTTAATCTAGATGAGGTAAAAGCCCTCGCAGCATGGATGACATGGAAATCAGCAGTAACGGGAATTCCTTTTGGAGGAGCCAAAGGAGGGATTATCTGTGATCCGAGATTGCATTCTAAAACAGAATTAGAAAAAATCACAAGGGAATATACCAATGCTTTGTCGGATATTTTTGGACCTGATAAAGATGTTCCTGCTCCAGACATGGGTACAGGTCCAGATGAAATGGGGTGGTTAATGGATGAGTTTTCTTTGATTCATGGTAAAACGATTCACTCTGTTGTAACAGGTAAACATTTGCATTCGGGTGGTTCATTGGGTCGGGTAGAAGCTACAGGAAGAGGAGTAAGTATTATAAGTATTCTGGCACTTCAAAAATTAAAATTGAGACCAGCAAGATCCACAGCAGCCATTCAGGGATTTGGTAATGTGGGACTTCACTCTGCTTTATTTTTATTTGAAAAAGGATTAAAAATTGTTGCTGTTAGTGATGTTTCTGAAGCTTTTTATAACCCAGAAGGGATTAATATTCCAGAGCTTATTTTGTATTTTAATTTAAATAACAAGAGCGTTAACGGATATCCAAATGCTGTTGCCATAAAACATGAAGATTTATTATTGTTAGATGTAGATGTTCTTATTCCTGCCGCCAAAGAAGATGTGATTACGGCAGTAAACGCAGGATCTATTCGTGCTAAAATTATAGTTGAAGGTGCTAATGGTCCTGTTTCTTCAGATGCTGATGCAATTTTGCATGAGAACAATGTTTTAGTAGTTCCAGATATTTTGGCTAATGCAGGTGGAGTTACGGTTTCTTATTTTGAATGGCTTCAGAATTGTCTTTTAGAGTCTTGGCGAATCAATCAGATTAATAAACGTTTGGAAGATATATTAGAGAAAAGCTTCGAAACAGTTTTTGCTACTTCTGCAAAATATAAAATAACACCACGTATTGCGGCTTATGTAATTGCTTTGCGTAAAGTGGCAGATGTTCAGCAAGTAAAAGAAATTAAATTGATTGAGAAAAAATTCAAACAGAATTAAAAGCAATTGAGTTTTAAAATTGGCTTTAAACTGGTTTAAGATAATTTTCATTGGCTACATATTGTATTTTTTTAATATTTTTTTTGAAATACAGCATTGGTTAGTTGCGTAAGTATATAGTCAATGGAAATGTCTTTTACTCAATATTTTTAACGTATTTAGGATGGAACATATTAATTTTTTGGCTTTTGCCATGCCTGCTTTTTTTCTTTTTGTTTATATAGAATTTCGATTGGCACAACGAAGTAATAGACCTGAATTATTCAATTATGAAAGCTCTGTTTCAAACATAAGTATTGGTATAGCTGAGCGATTAATTAATCTTTTTATTGCTGCAAGTTTTTATCAATTGTATTACTACATCTATAATAATTACAGAATTTTTGATATTCCGAGTAATTTCCTGGTCTGGATTGGATTAATTCTCGCCACAGATTTTGTTTGGTACTGGTATCACAGGCTGGGACATGAGGTGAATTTTTTCTGGGCTGCACATATTGTACATCATCATAGTAATGAGTTTAACTTTACTGCAGCTGCAAGAATAACCACTTTTCAGGCAATTATCCGTACTGGATTTTGGTGCATATTGCCGTTTATAGGTTTTCATCCCAAGATGGTTATTACAATGCTAATTGTGCATGGTGCTTATTCTTTTTTTACGCACACTCAAGTTATAAAGAGAATAAAATGGTTAGAATATGTTTTTGTTACACCTTCAGTTCATGGAATTCACCACGCTTCTGATGAGAAATATTTGGATAAAAACTACGGAGATATGTTTACGTTTTGGGATCGGATTTTTGGAACTTTCCAAGTAGAGGAAGAACAACCTAAATACGGATTAACGCATCCTTTAAAAAGTTATAGTTTTCTTTGGCAGCATTTTCATTATTATTTTGAAATTTATGAACTATGGAAACGCTCCAAAGGATTTAAAGCTCGTTGGAACGCCATATTTGGAAGTCCTGCTGATATGGATCAAGATATCCGTCCAATATTAGAAAAGCGTTTTCTTCAAGACAGAGACAATCCAAGTCACCGACTTAAATTTAAGAATTACCTTTATTTACAACTTGGTATAAGTACGTTTTTGCTAACTGTTTTTACTTATTATTTTGATTCTTTAGATACATCTGATAGAATGTTTGTTTTGTCTTTTATCATAATTACTCTTATCAATTGTGGAGCGCTGTTAGAACAACGAAAATGGATTTATTACCTTGAATATTTCCGAATTTTTATTTGTACGACTTATTTTTTATATGTTGTGAATGAAGTCGAATATTTTATTATTCCTGTTGTTTTGATGTTTTTGGTGGAGCAGATTTTTTCTTTGGGGGAAAAATATCAAAATGTAGTACTTCAGCTTGAAACTTCAGAGTGAGGGACTGATTTATATAATAACCTTTGATGTTTTTTTTGCTAATTTGATTTTTGAATGTCTTGCTCTTTTGTTATATTTGCAAGTAAAATAATACATAACGACTGTAAAATAATTTATAGAAAAATAAGAGTATAGATAATGGGATTAATCAATAGTATTTTAGGAAAAAAAGACATAGCTATAAAATCGTATGCCGATTTTTGGAATTGGTTTGAAACAAATGAAAAAGTTTTTTTTAATGCTGTTAGTAATGGAAAAAATATTGAAAAAGATTTTTTTGATAAATTATTTTCCAAATTGGGAGAGCTAAAAGAAGGCTATTTTTTTTTAACAGGAATGTTAAATGATGACACTGCCGAGTTAGTTCTTACTGCTGATGGTAATATTAAACAGATTGTTTTTGTAGAAGAATTGGTAAATGCTGCTCCTCAGCTTCCTAATTGGAAATTTACTGCGCTAAAACCAGCAATAGATATTAATAATTTACGAATACAAATGAATGGTCATACTTTTGATAAAGACAATTTATTTTTTTATTCAAATGAGGATAATGAGTTTCCAGATAAAATAGATATTACAATTGTTCATTTAGATTGTACAGAAGAGAACAAATCAATTATAACGAATGGAACATTTATCTTTTTAGATAATTATCTTGGTGAACTGCATTTTACCGAAAATATTGATAGTATTAATGTGATTGGTCCAGTTGAAGCTACTAAAGAGTTAGTGCCTATTGAAAAACTGAAGGATTTCCTGATTTGGAGACAAAAAGAATTTGTAGAAAAATATGAAGGGGTAAGACATGATACTGAAAATGATGGTTATGCAAGCCTTGAAGCTACTCTTAATAATGGAATGCCATTGATGGCAGTTATCAATTCGACATTGTTTGAATGGGATGCAAAACCATCGCATCCTTGGATTATAGCTATAAGAATACCGTATGATGGTGAGCATAATAATGGATTTCCTGATAACGACATGTTTCAATTATTGAATGAAATTGAAGACGATTTTTTAATGGTAGAATTAAAAGATTCTGATGGATATTTAAATCTAGGACGCGAAACGGCTGATAGTTTAAGAGAGATTTATTTTGCGTGTAAAGATTTTAGAAAGCCTTCAATAGTGCTTGAAGAAATTAAAGACAAATTTTCTGGTCAGGTTGATATTGAATATGAGATTTATAAAGACAAATACTGGCAATCATTTAGTAGGTTTATGAATTAGATTAGGCTTTAAGAGTAAATACTCTCAATGCTTTATTGGAAATAGTATATTTAAAGCATCCACCTCAGGTGGATGCTTTTTTGTTTTTTATAAGACCGTTGTATTGTCATTTTTATAATTTTCCTCTCCCCAGTTTGCCATCAATTTTAAGATTTTTTCAAAAGATTTGCCAAGAGTAGTTAGTTCATATTCTACTTTAGGAGGAACTTGCGGGTGAACTATTCTATTTACTAATCCATCACTTTCTAGCTCTTTAAGTTTAGAAATGAGCATGCGTTCAGAGATTCCAGTAAGTTTGGATCTTAATTCGCTATATCGAAGTTTGTGTTCATTTATTAAATAGCTTAATATGTTTATTTTCCATCTTCCTCCAATTAAAGACAGTGTGTAGGCAATACCACAAGTTTCGTTTAAAAAATTTTCATTAATGCTATTGGTTGAATTTTCTTTTCTCATAATATGTACTTACTTTTTTATTAGTACCTAACAATTTTGTATGTACTTATATAAATGCAAGTTAGTAAATATATTTGCTAGATAAATAAAATATATAAAAAATGGAAACTATTAAAACAATTATTCATTGGTCTGGTTATTTGTATTATCTATATGTATTTGGCTATGCCTCGCTTTTTAAAATTTTTCAAAAAGAATCAATGATGAAAAGTATGGAATCTTTAGGCTTTAACAAGATATGGACCATCTATATTGGTATTGGAGAGTTTATAGGTGTTTTGTTGATTGTTATAGGGCTATTTAATCCGCCTATAAAAACAATTGGAATTTTATTATTGTTTCCTTTTGCAGTAGGAGCATTTACAGCTCATATGGCACATCAGGAGTACAATCATTTTTACAATTCGCTTATAATGTGTATCCTTACTGTATTGTTATTATGGTCTGATAAAAATTTTAAAATAATTTTGTAAAAAGAAATAACGGATTGAAGTCGTTTTTATATAAATGACTGGTAAGTTTCAAATACACAAAATTATGTATTCGAGTTATATGGTGTTTTTATTTTGAAATAGATGATTTTATAACTTTTTAAAATCAGTAGGTTTCATGTTTTTTCTTTTTTTAAAGTAATTCGATAAATGACTTTCATCGGTGAAACCAAACTCGTGAGCAATTTGCTTGATTGGCATTTGGTTGTTGGTAATCCTTTTTTCGATTAATGTAGTCCGCAAATTATTGATATAATCGCGATAACTAATAGAGAATGCTTTTTTAAAATAAGCACTAAAATAGGATTCGGCAATATTAAAATGAGCTGAGATTGTTTTTATCTGAACTAATTTTGGATAATAGATTTTTTGATGAATATAGGATGTAATCTGCTCGCTATCAATAGAAGATCCTTTTGCTTTAGGATTCATACTGCGCATGGTTTCCTTTATCAATCCGAAGATAGAGAGAATTTGATAGAAAACAATTGGAGAAGTAGTAACATCAATCCTGCTATTGTAAGCAGTAATATTCTCAATTGTATTTTTTAGTATTGTTTTGCAGGGTTCGTCTAGTTTAAGGACTGTTTCTTTGAGTAGCCTATCCCGCATAAAGCATTCTGGAGTATTCAGAAGTAAATCATCACAAAAGAGGCTTTTATTTGAGTTGAAATAATTATCAGTAAATTTGATATATATAAATCGTGTATTTTTTTTAATGTCAAAATAATGTTCATCTTCTGGTGAAACTACAAATAAGTCACCTGATTTATAGGGAAGCAAATTTTTGTTAAGATGATGAATACCATTGCCTTTTACGATATAAATAATTTCATAATAGGTATGACTATGAGATGGAAGATGAAATTTTTCTTCTTCAAATTCATCTATAACAAGAGTTTCAAATTGATTTAATTTAGTCATGCTTGATATATACAAGTTTATGTCGTAAATATACAATTTATTTTATGTATGGAAGGAGTAAATTTGCCCCATAGAAAATCTATTCCTTTTCTTATCTATTCAAATGAAAAAAAGTCTTATTGCGCTCTCATTGGGCGGTTTAACTATTGGTATCACAGAGTTCGTGATGATGGGTTTATTACCAGACATTGCTCTTAATATGAATGTTTCAATTCCTGTGGCAGGATATTTAATTTCTGCTTATGCTTTGGGTGTTGTAATTGGTGCGCCCTTACTGGTTATTATAGGGAGAAATTATCCACCAAAAAAAATGCTATTAATTTTAGCAATGATGTTGGCTGTGTTTAATGCGCTTTCGATTATTGCACCTACTTATGAAATTTTGTTTGCTTCAAGATTACTCTCAGGGCTGCCACATGGAGCCTTTTTTGGAGTTGGAGCAGTTGTAGCGAGTCGACTTGCGGATAAAGGAAAAGAAGCGCAGGCGGTTTCGATTATGTTTGCTGGATTAACATTGGCTAATTTAATTGGTGTTCCGATTGGAACTTATATTGGTCATCATTTTTTATGGCGCTATACATTTGTTCTCATTGCAGCAATTGGATTGCTTACATTTCTTTTTATTTACTTATGGATGCCAAATTTAGCATCTAATTCAGGTGAAAGTATGAAAAGTCAATTGCAGTTTTTTAAGAGAGCAGAAGCTTGGCTGATTATCGCAATAACTGCTATTGGTTTTGGTGGATTGTTTTCTTGGATTAGTTATATTGCACCTTTACTTACAAATGTTTCTGGGTTTTCTCCTGAAAATGTTCCTTACATTTTAATCTTAGCAGGATTAGGAATGGTAATTGGTAATTTTATTGGAGGGAAATTAGCTGATAAATTTTCACCTGCCAGAACTATAATGATGTTACTATCGGTAATGGCAATCGATTTGTTTTTAGTTTATTCTTTTTCTTCTAATCAATATGCTTCTTTATTTTTAACCTTTTTAACGGGTTGTGTTTCGTTTTCGATTGTAGCACCAATTCAGATGTTAATGATTCAAACAGCAACTGGAGCCGAAATGATTGCTTCAGCTGCAATTCAGGCAAGTTTTAATATAGGAAATGCTTTAGGTGCTTTTTTAGGTGGATTGCCTTTAATCGCTGGATATAGTTATGCTTCACCTAATTTAATAGGTGTTGGAATGTCAATTTTGGGGATACTTATTACTTATATATTTATACAAAGAAAAAGGCGTATTCTTCAATTACAAAAAGTTTAATTACAACCTTAAATTTACTAAAAAGACAAGTCGTATAGACTTGTCTTTTTTGTTTGTAAATATCTCGATGGTATTAATTTTTTTATAATCTTAAAATTATAAAAGTTATCAGTTATTGAAAAATCATATAGCATAGGATTGTAAATAAAAAGTATGATTTTATAGAATAGATACTTAAGACTTAATTCTAAATTTATCTTTTTGAATATAATTTTTGTAAATTACGGCCAACGCGTTAGATTAGTTTGGTTTTACGTTACTGATTTTAATGATAATATCATAAAATATTTTAGTATGAATAAAGATAAAAAACTTAAGGCTGTATCTTATGGCGAGGTACTTTGGGATATTTTTGAGAATGAAAAGAAAATAGGTGGTGCACCTCTTAATGTTGCTTTACGGATGAAAACATTAGGTTGTGATGTTGCGATGATAAGTTGTGTGGGAAATGATGCTGATGGAGTTGCAATTATAGAGCATATTAAGAGTTTAGGACTAGAAACGGATACTATTATTAAATCAGAAGAATTTCCAACAGGTTTAGTTCAGGTTTCTTTAAATGAAAAAGGCTCTGCTAGTTATGAAATTAATTATCCATCGGCTTGGGATAAGATTGTTCTCAATGCTGCTGCCAGAAAATTGGTTACAGAAGCAGATGTACTTATTTATGGGAGTTTAGTTTGTAGAGATTCGGTGTCACGTTTTGCATTAGAAGAACTCCTTAGGAATGACGTATATAAGGTTTTTGATGTTAATTTAAGAAAACCACATTATTCATATGAGATAATTAGAAAGCTAATGCAATCTGCTAATTTTATAAAGTTTAATGATGAAGAGTTATTAGAAATTGCAGCTGTTATGAATTCTCCTTTTACAAGCTTAGAAGAAAATATAGAGTTTATGGCTAAAGAAACAAATTGTAAAGCGCTGTGTGTGACTAAAGGAAAACATGGTGCATTGCTGTTATGGGAAGGTAAGCTGTATCGCAATGATGGTTACTCTATAAAGGTTGCAGATACAGTAGGAGCAGGAGATTCTTTTCTTGCAGCCTTGATTACTTCGTTGCTTGGAAATAATAATAACCCACAAAGAGCAATTAATTTTGCTTGTGCTGTTGGCGCTTTGGTTGCTGAGGCAGTTGGCGCAAACCCTAAAATTTCAAATTCTAAAATAGATGAATTGATGCAAAAAAGTTAATAGTTTATATTTAAAGTAAAATCAACCTACTAATACTTTACAAAGATATTTGTATAATAGTTTCTGCCATTAATTGGGTTTTTAGTTATCGAAATGCCAAAGTTAGTATAATCTCCTGTAATGTTTTTTTTGTGTTCTGGACTAGCTAGCCAAGCGTTAAAGGCAGCTTGAGGAGTTTTGTAGTTGTAAGCAATGTTTTCGCTAACTTTTATAACATCAAGAACTTTGATAATATCTTCTGAGCGAGCTACAAAATTATCATGACTAACTACATTATTACTGATCATATAATTATTGTGTTCTTCGGATTTAACAGAAACGTAGTTTATTGTTTCTAAAGTATTCAAGCCGATACTAGCTCTATATTCATTTATTAAATCTGTTACTTCTAATTCTTCAGGAGTATAATTGTACTCCACATCTGCTTCAGGAATAGGTCCTGATGAAATGCTTTTATTTAGTACATCATTAGTACATGAGAGTAGTGTTAATAGTAATGTTATAATGAATGTAATGTGACTAATTTGTTTGATCATAATGAAATATAATTTGCTGATTCAAAAGTGTTTATTTTGAGTTGCAAAGTTCCGTCAAGTATTTTTTTTCATTTATCACTTAAAATTTTAAAAATAACACGATAAGGTTTTTTTGGGGTGTTAGACAGTAATAGATGGCTTTTCTTAAGAGATTGGCTAGGTTTTTAAAGAGAAAGAGTATTCATTAATTGAACTAAAATAATGCTGATTAAGGGAAAAGTATTTTTAGGTATTTTAAACTATTTGGATGAGTAGATATTCTAAAAAATTAAGATTTGTTAAAACTCTTAATTAATATTCTTTTTTGCTAAAAAAAGAAAGGTATTATTGTGTTTTGTATACTTTTTAACATATTAGTTTTGTTTTCTAGAATATGTGATTTTTACAGAAAACAATAAATGTAATATTATATAAAAAATATATTAATTTGTTAACTTTCTTATGTTGGTAAATTTTTATTTACTTGGTATTTAGCTATTTGAGGTGCTTTGTTTGTGTGCTTTTTGCTTCTGATTTTTTTTATAGTTTAATTGTTTTTAGATTTGCTTCAGAATTAAATACCTAAAATTATCAATATAATGGATGAATCATTAACTACAAAAAATAAAACAATTACCTATTCTCAAGATGAAGTTATACAAGCATCTTTAGCGTATTTTAAGGGAGATAGCCTTGCTGCAACGGTTTGGGTAAGTAAGTATGCTCTTAAAGATTCACAAGGAAATATTTTTGAGTTATCTCCTAATGATATGCATCATCGTATTGCAAATGAAATAGCACGAATTGAAAAAAAATATACTAATCCGCTGTCTGAGGATGAAATTTTTAACTTGATAAAAGATTTTAAATATTTGGTACCTCAAGGTAGCCCTATGACAGGAATCGGAAACCCGTTTCAGGTTGCTTCATTATCAAATTGTTTTGTGATTGGTAACGATAATTCAGACTCGTATGGTGGAATTATGAAAACTGATCAAGAGCAAGTTCAGCTTATGAAAAGACGTGGAGGAGTAGGGCATGATTTATCGCACATTCGACCTAAGGCTTCGCCAGTTAAAAACTCAGCATTGACTTCTACAGGATTAGTGCCATTTATGGAGCGTTACTCTAATTCTACTCGTGAAGTTGCTCAAGATGGTCGTCGTGGGGCATTAATGCTTTCAGTGTCGATTAATCATCCTGACGCAGCTGACTTTATCGACGCTAAAATGGAGCAGGGTAAAGTTACAGGTGCAAATGTTTCTGTTCGTATAGATGATACTTTCATGAAAGCGGTCAAGGAGGATGCTATATATATTCAGAAATATCCAATTTTTAGTGATAATCCATTGTATACAAAAGAGATTAAAGCTAAAGAACTTTGGGGTAAGATTATTCATAATGCGTGGAAATCAGCAGAACCAGGAATTTTATTTTGGGATACCATAATAAATGAATCTTTACCAGATTGTTATGCTGATTTAGGATACAAAACACTATCTACAAATCCGTGCGGAGAGATTCCGCTTTGTGCTTATGATTCTTGTCGTTTATTAGCTATAAATTTATTGTCCTATGTAAATAACCCTTTTACTAAAGAAGCCTCTTTTGATTTTATTCTTTTCAAAAATCATGTCGTAGCTGCTCAAAGGATAATGGATGATATTATTGATCTTGAATTAGAAAAGATTGATGCAATATTAGCAAAAATAGAGGCAGATCCAGAAAGTGATGAAGTGAAAATGGTGGAGAAAAATTTATGGCTTAATATCAGAAATAAAGCGAAAGAAGGGCGCCGTACAGGAATTGGTATTACAGCCGAAGGAGATATGCTTGCTGCACTTGGACTTCGTTACGGAAGCGATGAAGGTGTTATTTTTTCTGAGAAAATACATAAAACACTGGCAATTGAGGCTTATCGTGGCTCAGTGAATCTAGCCAAAGAACGCGGAATGTTTGCTATATATGATTCAGAAAGAGAGAAAAACAATCCCTTCTTGCTTAGATTAAAAGAAGCTGATGAAGAATTGTATCTTCAAATGAAAGAACATGGACGTCGTAATATTGCTTTACTAACTATAGCTCCTACAGGAACAACAAGTTTAATGACTCAAACAACATCGGGTATCGAACCTGTCTTTTTGCCTGTTTATAAACGAAGAAGAAAGGTGAATCCAAATGATAAAGATGCTCGTGTAGATTTTGTTGATGAGGTTGGGGACAGTTGGGAAGAATATGTGGTATTTCATCATAGGTTTAAAGAATGGATGCTTATAAACGGGTATGATATTTCTAAAAACTACAGTCAGGAAGAAATTGATGAGTTGGTAAAAAAATCACCTTATTACAAAGCGACAAGCAACGATATTGACTGGTTAAGTAAAGTTCGTATGCAAGGTAAGATACAAAAATGGGTAGATCATTCAATATCTGTTACCATCAATGTGCCGAATGAAACGCCAGAAGAAATGGTTGACAAATTGTATATGGAAGCATGGGAAGCTGGATGTAAAGGAGTAACAGTATATCGCGATGGCTCACGTTCGGGAGTACTTATTGCGAATACAGAAAAGAAAGAAGAAGCTGTTCAGGCAGTATCAAGTATTTTTCCTACTAAGCGTCCTCAAGTATTAGAAGCTGATGTGGTTCGTTTTCAAAATAGTAAAGACAAATGGATTGCCTTTATAGGTTTGATAGATGGTAAACCATATGAAATTTTCACAGGTCTTGTAGATGATGAAGATGGTATTTTGATTCCGCGTTGGGTATCAGAAGGATTTATTATCAAAAATAAAAATGAAGACGGAAGCAGTCGTTATGATTTTCAGTATAAAAATACTCGAGGTTATAAAACAACTATCGAAGGCCTTTCGCATAAATTTAATCCAGAATATTGGAATTATGCCAAGTTAATATCGAGTACATTGCGACATGGCATGCCTATAGATAAAGCTGTTGAATTAATAGGCAGTCTTCAGTTGGATGGAGAGTCTATTAGTACCTGGAAAAATGGAGTTGCTCGTGCACTTAAACGCTATATCGTTGATGGTACCGAGGCGCATGGTCAAAAATGTAGTAACTGTAATTCGGAGAATCTTATTTATCAGGAGGGTTGTCTTACTTGTAATGATTGCGGTTCTTCTAAATGTGGTTAGGAAGAAAGGTTTCAAGGTCTTGGAACATTAAGGTTCTGAGGTTTTTTATAGGTTAAAATTTTTTAAATGTGTAAAAAAATAACCATACAGATTGGAACTATAAATTAAATAAAAAACGCCTGTAAGGATTTCTTTGCAGGCGTTTTTGGTTATTATATTTATATAAGGTTGTAAAATTATTTTGGGCAAAATGAAGGAAATAAAAATGATTTGAACTTTCATAATTTTAATTTAACTAAAAAAAAATTATAGTTTTATCACTTTTGATAGAACTTGCGGTATTTGTATTAAATCATAATCATCCGTAAAGACAATATATTGGTTATGCCATGAAGGCGAAAACTTTTCTTTAAAATCTCTTAGGCCTTTATAATGCGAAAATGACTTTACTTTTTCATACACATATTTCATTGATTTTTCTTGAATGGTAGTTGGGTTTTTAATGCCGCTCATTGGCGCAAGACCAATATTTACAGCAGTAAGATTTTGAGATTTTAGGTGATTAAAAAGTTCAATTAAAATAAAATCAATTATGCCATTTGGAGCATCAGTAGTTTTTCTAATTAGGTCGTAGGTTCCTTCGTTCTTAGTATAATCTGGAATGATATTAAGAAATGCAATGATTTTTTCTTCGTTATTTTCAACCGTGATTATAGTTTGTTTTTTTAGCTCGTCCCACAAAAAAACACCTTGAGAAAAAAGAATTTCTTTGCGTCCAGTTTCTTCTAGCCATTCGTCGCTAACGGATTGTATTTTTTGTAATACCCCGTCTTTTATAGGAGGTAAATTGATAGTGGTTTTTAACTGTAAGTCACTAATTTTCTTTAATCCATTACGTAACGATTTTTTACTACCCCCTTCTAAATTAAAAGTTGTTAAGTCAACAACTCCCTCTTGACCAATAAAAAAATATTTTTTACCAAGTGATTTATATACTTCCAGATTTTCTTCGGGAATACGATAATAAATGCTTTTTAATCCAGCTTCATAACAATAATTGTCAAATTCAATTATACATTGCTTTATTTCGACTTCATTTTTTGCGACAGGATTTTCAAGTACTACAGCATAATTACCAGAAATTCGATAAGCAATAAAAGCATCATTGTTTTGTGAAATGAATAAAAGTTTATCAAAGTAAGTTTTAAAATAATCTAAAGAAGAATTTCCGTATTTTTTTAGAAGTTCTTTTACAATTTCTTTTTCTGCAGTTGTAACAGAATTTTTTAATATATAAGGTTTTATTAACGTATAAATTAAAAAGGCGAAAGAAATAAACCCGCTAATTTTAATTGATGCTAGAAAATGTTTTGAAAAATTATCTAAAGGAATCAAATCGTAACTCCCCAGCAAAAAGTAATTTTGCAAAGTATATCGAATGGATTGACCGATGCTAAAATCAATATTAAAATGTTTTTTATCTAAAAAATAAAAACCGATAATGCCGTAAATTAGTACCGCTATTATACTTGAAATTGCAGTTTGTAAACCCAATAGACGGAGTCTGGGATTGGTTTTGACATAATATTCTTTTCGGGTTGCAATTAAACTGATGCATACTATTAGCGCAAGAGTCGATTCTTCAAAATCTATTGCTTTAGTAAGATTCCCTATAAGAGAAATTATCGATAATGCTAAACCAAACCACCAAGCCATTTTTAAGCCTTTTAGCATAAATGATGAGGTAACTAATAAGAATAGCCCCGATGTAAAAACTAGATAATTAGATAGATGGATTGCTTCTAGAGGTAAAAAGCCTTTTAATTGCATTAATCGGCCACTAATTGCAGGAGTTAGGACTGAAATGATATTAATTATTCCAAGGAGAAATAGTAATAAGGCCGGAATAATTCTCATTAAGAGTTTATTTATTTTAGATAAAAAAGTTAGCATTCCTGCGAATAATGGAAGCCAAAATTCAAATACCCGATATAGTAACGTAATAGAAATTGCCTCGGCATTGGTAAAACCATAACGTATTAATATAAAACCCATTGAAACCTCTACAGGCCCCAGCCCTCGAAGAAAAGGGGATATGATAAGAAAGATAACTGCTATTATATATCCCATGGATGCAGCAACTAATGAAGGTTCAAGCTGTAGTGCTATCATAGCAATATACAAATGTACAACCCCAATTATGTCAATAAGAATAGAGATGAAAACGGTACGAATAAATTTGTTTCTATTGATATTATGATTTTGCAAATCGGTTATGAATATTTCAGTTTTTGGAAACCATTTTAAAAATAATTTGTTTGCGAATCCTTTGTTTACCATTGAATTAAACAATGCAAACAATACAAGAATTAATAGAATGATTATAGACATTCCGATCCATTCGCTAGAAGTAATTGTACCATTTAGTAGTGTATAAATAAACAAAGGGATTCCAACTATTACTACTGACAAGATGCCAATAAATCCATAAATAGTCGATGCCAAATGTACTTGTGTTTTTTCAACACCTTTTTCTATTATCGATTCTGTAAAAAAATAGAGTGAAGTCACACCGCCAGCAGGAATAAAAACGCTAATAAAATTTCGTTTTAAAAATAAAGAGAGCGCTTGCTTAAGTTTAATCCGAACTCCAATTGCCGAAAAAGAGTTTATGTACATTAATCCCTGGAGGAGAATGTAGAGCATAGTTGTGAAAAATCCAGCAATTATCCATTGAATTTTTGCATTTGTAAAACTATTCTTGATCTGAGATAATTCAGTTTGTTCTTGTTTAACAAACCAAATAGCAACTCCAAGAAAGAAAAGGGTTACTATAAATTGGGTTAATATTTTTCCGTTTCTAGATAATAACGGGATACTTCTTTCTTTGATTTTTTGGAAGTAATTATTGACTTTTGATAGTGTTTTCAATATTGTATTAATTAAGTGTCTTATTATGAATATATTGTATTGAATTTTAAAATATAATAAATAATTTAATTAGTATAAATATACATGGTAAATTATTAAAAGTTAATCTGTTTTTCATTTAAGTGAAGTAATTTTAAATTTAAATTAAACCAAGGATTAATTTAAAAAACATTACAAATCATGAAATTCCTTGATTGAGTATTTTATAAAAAAGGAAGGTTTTTTGAGGTAATAGTAAAAGATTAATTATAACAGCAAATTATACATAAATACTACATGGAGAATAAAAAACAAGTATTTCAGACCAACACTAAGTATCGTTGGAGAAGTTTTCAGTGGTCAACAAGATTTGTTATATTTATTATCCTCTTAATGATTCCGATTTTCTTCATCACGCTAAAAAGAGGGTTGAAACCAGCATTACCTCTTTTGGGTACCAATGTAAAAACAGAACTAAGTTTAACTAACCCGATTGTTCCAGAAGAACTAAGTGCGAAAGAATTAAAAAAATATAAAGGATTTGATTATTTCTTAAGAGAAAAGAGAAAAATAGAAAAACTAAGAACAAAACCAGCTGTTATAAATATACAACAAGTAAGGGCTGCTTTTTATGTTGATTGGGATCCACAGAGCTTATTCTCATTGCAAAAGAATATCAATAAACTTAATATGGTTATTCCAGAATGGTTTTTTATTGATCCTAAAACCGATTTATTGCGAACAGAAATTGATACTGCGGCATTGAAAGTAATGAAGAAAAGTCATGTAAAAATAGTTCCGATAATTAATAATATCAATGAATCACTCGGGGAAGGTGAATTTGATGGGAATCTAATTCATCGTATTCTTCATGATAAAACAAAAAGAGAAAGACTAATTAATGATATTGTAAAGAATCTTAAACAATATGAATTACAGGGTATTAATATTGACTTTGAAGAGTTTAAAGAAAATAGTGATGAACCGATTATAGCTTTCCAAAAAGAACTTTATGAAAAATTAAAACCTTTAGGATATTTAGTTACGCAGGATATAATGGCTGGTGATACCGATTTTAATATAAAAGCGTTATCCCAATATAATGATTATATGTTTTTAATGGCTTATGATGAGCATTATAGCGGTAGTGTACCAGGAGATATTAGCAGCCAGAAGTGGATAGAAAGAATATTAGACGAAACCGTTAAAGAAATCCCTTCGGATAAAATCATACTTTGTTTTGCAGGTTATGGATATGATTGGCAACAAAACAGCCAAGGAGTGACAGTAAGTTATAATGAAGCAATTGCTCTAGCCAAACAATATGGCGCAACTATCAAATTTAATAATGATAGTTATAATAACTCTTTTAGTTATCGAGATGGTAACGAGAAAGAACATAAAGTTTATTTTGCAGATGCAGCTACCAACTTTAATACTATCCGATTTGCCGATGAATATGGAATTGCTGGAACGGCATTGTGGAGATTAGGAAGTGAAGATCAGCGATTGTGGAGCTATTATCAGCGAAGTTTAACCAATGCCAGTATTAAAGAAAATCCATTTAATTTTAAAAAACTCAAACATGTAAACACAAGATTCGAAACGCCTGATTATATAGGAGATGGCGAAATACTAGATGTTATTACAGATCCACAACCTGGAATTATAAATCTTGAAACAGATCCTGTTGAGTCTATAATTACAGAACAAAGTTATGTGCAATTGCCAACTAAATATGTAATTAGCAAGTTTGGGAATGTTCAGAAGCAAGTAGTTTTAACGTTTGATGACGGTCCTGATCCTACTTATACGCCACAAATATTAGATATCTTAAAGAAAGAAAAAGTACCAGCAGTTTTCTTTATCATAGGATTGCAAGGGGAGGGTAATATTCCTTTACTGCAAAGAATTTACAATGAAGGACACGAAATAGGTAACCATACTTTTACGCATCCCAATATAGCATTGGTTAGTTCAGAAAGAGCTTCGGCAGAAATGGAAACAACAAGATTGTTGATAGAAGCAGTTACAGGAAGGAGCACAGTGCTTTTTAGAGCTCCTTATAATGCAGATGCAGAACCGACTACTGAAGCCGAATTAAGACCTGTTGCATTAAGTAAAATTCAAAATTATTACACAGTAGGTGAAAGCATTGATCCTAACGACTGGGAGAAAGGAGTTAGCGCCGATACTATTTATTCAAGAACAATAAAACAGTATGAAGCTAATCCTGATAAAGGAATTATTTTGTTGCACGATGCTGGTGGAAACAGACAAGCAACTGTAGATGCTTTACCAAGAATAATTAAATATTTTAAAGATAGAGGGATTCAGTTTACAACAGTTTCGCATTTGTTGGGTAAAACAAAAAATGAAATTATGCCCAAGGCAAAAGGAGATTATATAACATTGGATAATATAGTTTTTGATTTTGTATATTGGTTTGGACAATTTATAACAGCTACGTTTTGGGTTGCTATTTTTCTAGGTTTTTTACGTATTGCACTTATGGCAGGAATGGCATTTATAAAAAAATGGAAAGATCATAAATACCCGCCTGTTTACAATCCAATTATTGGTTCCTCCCCAAAAGTGAGTATTATTGTACCTGCTTATAATGAAGAAATAAATGCAATAAAAACTATAGAGAATTTACTTCGCCAGGATTATTCTGATTTTGATATTGTTTTTGTAGATGATGGATCAAAAGACCGCACCTTTAAAATGGTAAGTGATGCTTTTAAAAATAATCCTGTTGTAAAAGTACATACCAAACTTAACGGAGGTAAAGCTTCGGCATTAAATTATGGTATTACACTTACACAAAATGATTATGTAGTATGTATCGATGCTGATACGCAACTCAAAACGGATGCGATTTCGCAATTGATGAAAGGTTTTAGAATGCAGTTAAAAAACAATCAGGAAATTGGAGCTATCGCGGGAAATGTGAAAGTAGGAAATGAAAATACGATGCTTACCAAATGGCAGAGTATTGAATATACTACAGCTCAAAATTTTGACAGAAGAGCTTTTGATTTAATCAACGGTATAACAGTTGTTCCGGGTGCAATTGGAGCATTTAAAAAAGAAGCTATCAAAAAAGCAGGAGGTTTTACAACTGATACTCTTGCCGAAGATTGTGATTTGACTATTCGCATACTAAGAAATGATTATCGCATTATAAATTGTATAGAAGCTATTGCAGTAACTGAAGCTCCAGAAAGTCTTAACGAGTTTATGAAGCAAAGGTTTCGATGGAGTTATGGTATAATGCAGGCTTTCTGGAAAAATAGAGATGCTTGTTTTAATCCAAAATTCAAAGGATTAGGAATGGTGTCGTTACCAAATCTATTAATTTTTCAGATAATATTGCCTGTTTTTGCTCCTCTGGCCGATTTAGTACTGATACTGAGTTTAATTTGGAACCATAACGATATAGACAGTTTGCACAAAATAGGAATTTATTACATAGTTTTTATGTTGGTGGATATGTTGGTAAGTCTTGTTGCTTTTATATTCGAAAAAGAAAAACTAACAAAATTAATCTGGCTGATACCTCAACGATTTGTATACCGACAATTGATGTATGTTATATTATTTAAGGCATTAAGAAGAGCTATAAAAGGAGAAAGTCAGAGTTGGGGAGTACTTACCCGTACAGGAAATGTAGAGACTCTTAAATAGATTAATTCAATACGAAGAATAAATATACTTGAGATATTTATTCTTCGTATTAATCTACATTGTAAAAAAATAGGAGTCATTTTATAGAATTAATTATATATTTTTGGAAGAGTATAATTAATAGTACCATTATCTTGAGCAACTATTCCATTCCTATTTTATCTGTTGGTAATATTCTTGGTGAAGAAACTTTGGGTATTACACTATTTCAGCATAGCGTAAAGGGACGAGATGCATTTGAGGAACCTCACAAACATGATTTTTACATGTTATTTTTTGTAGAGAAAGGTACAGGATTTCATAATATAGATTTTACACAGCATACAGTAGCAGATAATCAGGTTTATTTTATACGGCCAGGGCAAGTACACAATTGGTTACTTAATGCAAATACGATAGGATTTCAGCTTATGGTTTCGGCTGAGGTAATTACTGTTTTTTCTAATTTATCACAGCTTCCATATTTTGGACAAAGCGTTCCGTCATGCCTTTCTTTAACGAAAGAAGAATTTCAAAAAAATAAAAATCATCTGCAAGAGATAGAAATTGGACTTTCTCAAAACGATTTACTTACAAAAGAAATAATTTTACTTCGCTTGCATTTACTTTTTAAGCTATTGCAAAAAGATTATTTGGAACAGTTTCCTGAATATCATTTTTCGGGTAGGCCAGAAAAAGTAATAAAGAAGTTTAATGATTTAGTAGATGCTAATTTTCAAACAGAGTCTTCAGTAGGTTTTTATGCTGATAGACTCAGTATTACTCCTAATTATCTAAACATACTTTCTCAGAAGTATTTAATGATGCCTGCAAGCGACGTGATAAAAGAAAGAACAATTCTCGAAGCCAAACGATTGCTTACTAGCACCGATTTATCTATAAAAGAAATAGCCTACCAATTGGGCTTTAATGATAACGGCTATTTTAGTAAGGTTTTTAAAAAATATGCAGGAAAAACACCAGGCGATTTTAAAGAAAGTTATAATCTTTACCATCCTTCTCATTAATAATACCATTGCCGTTAAAAAATCTAACCGATTTTTGTAAACAATTAATAACAATTGTTTTCCGGAAACAATTATGAATTTTAAAAATGATATGGAAAAAAATAAAAACAGAAGCAATCTGCGATATTGCTCGATTTTATATGTTCTAATATTAATGGGATGTTCTTCTAAACAAACAGATTTAAAAACAGATAAGATGAAAGATAAAACACTTATGGAAGCGGTTGAAGCGGGAGATATTGATAATGTAATTGCACTTTTAAAAGAAAAACCTTCTTTAGAAACAAAAAATATTGATGGAGAAACTCCTTTAATGAGGGCTGTTTATAATCAGGATAATGTAATAGCAACAGTATTAATTAATGCGGGTGCCAATGTAAATGCGCAAGATAAAATGCTCAATAGTCCATTTTTATATGCTGGAGCAGAAGGGAATCTTGAGATCGTAAAATTGGCTTTAAATCATGGAGCAAATTTTGGCGTATATAATCGTTATGGAGGTTCGGCACTTATTCCAGCTGCTGAAAAAGGACATCTGGATGTGGTAAAATTGTTAGTTAACACACCTAATTACCCTAAAGATCATATTAATAATTTGGGATGGACTGCATTATTAGAAGCAGTCATACTTAGTGATGGAGGTAAAGTGCATGTAAATATTGTAAAAGCATTAATTGCAGGCGGCTGTAATGTAAATATTGCAGATAAAAACGGTATAACATCATTAGCGCATGCTAAAAAAAGTGGGTACACAGAAATGATAAAAGTATTAGAAGAAGCTAAAGGAAAATAAAATATAACGTATGGAAGAAAATACAATAAGCCGAAAAAAATTTTTAGGATTGGGAGCAGCAGCTACAGGTGCCGCATTGTTTTCGGGAATAGGCGTTACAGCAATGACACAAGAACAGGCAGAGGATGGGAAGAAGTCAGCTTTAAAAGAATATATTTTAAGTAATGTAAGATTAGAAGAAGGTTTTGAATACAATGAAAAAAATGAAGTTGTTGCGACAAAAACAGCTTTATATAATTTGCATATTGCAGATGGTAAAATAAAAAGTATTACTAAAAATAAACCAGTAACAAAATTAAAAACGGTTGATGGCAAAGGATTTTTAATGCTTCCAGGATTACGAGATATGCATATTCATATTGATAAAACGTATTATGGAGGGAACTGGAATGCTGCGCCTAGAAAAGGATATACAGTAAAAGATATGATAACGCTGGAGCAAAAAATTATACCGCAATTGCTCACGGATTCTCAGTATAAAGCAGAAGAAGCGATTAAACTTATGCAAAGCCAGGGAAGCTATTTTTCCCGTTGTCAATGTAATATTGATCCAGTTAGCGGATTAAAAAGCTTAGAACATTTACTTGCGGCTTTAGATAAAAATAAAGATAGTTTTGGGTGGGAAATTGTAGCTTTTCCACAACATGGAATTTTATATTCACAATCGGAATCGTTACTACGAGAAGCTGCAGCAATGGGAATAGATTTCATCGGAGGATTAGATCCAACAAATGTAGATGGAAATATGGAAAAATCGTTGGATACAATGGTTCAAATTGCAATTGATACTAATAAAGGAATTGATATTCATTTGCATGAAGGACTTCCATCGGGTAAAGCCGCGATAGAACATATTATCAAAAGAACTGAAGAAAATAAGCAACTGCAAGGAAAAACATATATAAGTCATGGTTTTGCTTTGGCAAAAATGGAGCCTAAAGATTTAGAAAAAGTTGCAGAACAAATGGGAGTACTTGGTATAGGAGTCGTTTCGACAATTCCTATTGGTAAAACGATAATGCCGATTCCAACTTTAAAAAAATATGGTGTGAAATTAATGACAGGTACAGATAGTATCGTAGATCATTGGATGCCTTTTGGGACTTGTGATATGCTTGAAAAGGCAAAATTATGTGCACAACTTTATGGTTGGACAGATGAGTATAGTTTAAGCCGTGCCTTGCATATTGCTACAACAAACGAGGTATTGCCACTTAACGATGCAGGAAACAGGGTATGGCCAGCAATAGGAAATGACGCTAATTTTATTTTGGTAAAAGCAAGTTGTTCAGCCGAAGCTGTAGCTCGTTTGCCGAAAAGAGAAGGTGTATTCTTTAATGGGAAAATGATAGCTGGGGAGATGGTTTAGAAAGGTTCAAAGGTTGTGAGATGCGAAGTTTATTATCAGAGGCAATTTTCAGTGGATTGTGTAGAAAGAAAAAAAGTAAAAGGCAGATGAGATATTAATACAATATCTTATCTGCCTTTTACTGTAGTTGCAACTGCCAACTGAATATTGGTACTAAAAGATTACCAGCCCTTAACAGCGCCTCCTTTAAATTCTTTTTCAGCGACTTTTGCTACTTCTTCAGATTGGAATGCTTTAAGAAAGTTTTTAACCTTTTCTTCGTTTTTATTATCTTCTCTAGAAACAATTAAGTTTACATATGGAGAATCTTTATCTTCTACAAACAAGGCGTCTCTAGACGGTACAAGACCAGCTTGAGAGGAGAAAGTATTGTTGATAATTGCAATAGTTACATTAGCATCGTCAAGCGCTCTTGCTATTTGTGGCGCTTCTAATTCCATTATTTTTAGGTTCTTAGGGTTTTCGGCAATATCAGTTACTTTTGGCAAAAGCCCAACGCCATCTTTAAGTTTTATAAGACCGTTTTTTTGCAATAATAGTAACGAACGGCCACCATTTGTAGGATCATTAGGAATAATAATTGTGCTTTCTGGCTGTAATTCGGCAAGTGTTTTTATTTTTTTAGAATATCCAGCGATAGGATAAACAAAGGTTTTCCCGATGATAGCAAGTTTATACCCTCTTTGTTTAGATTGTTCATCAAGATAAGGTTTGTGCTGAAATGCGTTTACATCAATATCACCTTGGTTTAATGCTTCGTTAGGAACTACATAATCGTTAAATGTAATTAGCTCTACATCCAGTCCGTATTTTTCTTTTGCAACTTTTTGGGCTGCTTGAGCAACTGCAAATTCTGGTCCTGCAGCAACTCCAACAATGATATGATTAGGGTCGTTTTTTTTCTCTTTCCCACAGTTTGCAAATACTAATGTAAGTAGTGCTATTCCGGCTAGTATTGAAAATTTATTTCTTGTATTCATGTTCTTATTTTAATATTAAAATTATTTTTTATCTGTGATCAAAACGTTTTGAAAGTGCATCTCCCGCAAATTGTATAATAAATACAAGAGCAACAAGAAGAATCAATACCGCATTCATGATGGTAGCATCATAACCAATATACCCATATTGATACCCAATTTGTCCTAAACCACCAGCGCCTACAGCACCACCCATTGCAGAATAACCTACAAGTGTAATTAAGGTAATTGAAGCAGCATTGATAATCGACGGAAGTGCCTCTGGTAACAATACTTTATATACAATCTGAAAAGGAGTTGCTCCTAATGCTCTTGCAGCTTCTATTAATCCTGAAGGCAATCCTAAAAGACTGTTTTCGACCAATCTTGCGATAAATGGTGCAGCTCCAATGCTAAGTGGTACTAATGCAGCACTCACTCCAATAGAAGTTCCTACTAATGCTCTGGTAAAAGGAATCATCCAAACAATTAAAATGATGAAAGGAATAGATCTGAATATGTTAACTATAACCGACAAAATTCGGTTAAATAAAACATGTTCCATAATTTGTCCCTTGCGGGTTAGGAATAGAAATATCCCTGCTGGAAGCCCCAAGATAAAACCAAAGAAACCAGAAAGTAAGGTCATTGTAATGGTTTCTAATGTACCTTTTAATAATAATATTATAATAGATTCAGACATAGCCTAATATTTCAGTTTTTATGTGTTTTTCTTTAAAAAAATTAATTGCTTGATCTTGCTCACTTTCGTCACCAGAAAGTTCTACAATAAGAATTCCAAAATTTACGTCACCAGCAAATGCAGTTTGTGCGGTTATAATATTGGCATTAATATTAAATTTGCGTGCTGCTTGGGTGAGTATAGGCTCGTTTACCGACTTACCATTTAACTCTAATCGCAATAAAGGATTTAGTCCTTTTTTATAAGCTACAGAAAGGCGTTCTTGATATATTTCAGGAATTTCAATATGTAACGAAGAAGCAATAAATTCACTTGTTAAAGGATGCTTTGGATTGGCAAAAATTTCACCAATAGTTCCTTGCTCGATTAATTCACCATTACTAATCACAGCAACTTCATCACAAATGGCTTTTACAACTTCCATTTGATGAGTAATAAGTAAGATGGTAATATTTAATCGTTTGTTTATGTCTTTTAGTAAATCCAAAATAGATCTTGTGGTTCCTGGGTCCAAAGCACTTGTCGCTTCATCACACAGTAATACTTTAGGATTATTAGCCAAAGTTCTTGCAATAGCCACACGTTGTTTTTGTCCTCCAGAAAGACTAGCAGGATAATCATTTATTTTTTCTTCAAGACCTACAAGCTCTAGTAATTCTTTTACTCGGGTCTTAATTTCGTCTTTAGAAACTCCCGCTAGCTCCAACGGAAAAGCTACATTACCAAAAACAGTTCTAGATGAAAGTAGATTAAAATGCTGAAAAATCATTCCGATTTGTCTTCTTTCCTGTGCTAGTTCAGCATTCGATAGTTGTAATAATGATTTCCCATCAATGATTACATCCCCCGAAGTAGGTTTCTCTAATAAATTAATGCAACGTATAAGGGTGCTTTTTCCTGCTCCCGAAGTACCAATTACACCAAAAATTTTCCCTTGCGGTACATGAAGAGAGACATTCTTAAGGGCTGTAATTTCCCTTCCAGTCTTGTAAAACTTCTTGGTTATATTTTTTAATTCTATCATATCTAACTATTTGTATGCATTAATAAAATAAAGGAAGTGTCAAACTCTTATAGAATTAAAGGAAATTTAATATGCCTTTTTATTTATATCCTCTAAATTATGGTGCAAATGTAACTCAGATTTTGGTTATATTAAAATCTATAGGTTAAGTAGAATACCAATAAAATGTTAATTTTTGAAGCGAATTTTACTTGATGTGCTGATTTACAGTGTGCAGTTTTTTTACTCCAGAGATTAAATTAATATTATAAATAAAGTTAAACTTGTTAAAATAATGTATGTGCTTTTATTTTTTTTTTGTTAGAATTATCTAATAAATGCTTAAATTTAAATCAATTTTAATTGACTTGGTATAAATAAGCCTCATAATCACTATTTATAATATGCCTAAAACCAAAATTATAGAAAACCTTAAGCTCCCAAATGTTTACATTCTTTTACTAATAGTATTTTTATCTTGTGCATTTTTAATTTTTATTAATTTTTATACAATTAAGATTTTATCTGTAAATAGAGCGTATGTTAATGGAGAGTCACACTATTCAAAAGGACAGAAAGATGCAGTAAGACACCTTATAACATATTTGTATACAGAAGATGAAGAGCAGTGGAAATTATATCAGGAAGAATTAAAAGTACCTCAAGGTGATTGGATTGCCAGAATAGTACTCTTAAATAATGGAGATGTTAATACTGTTAAAAATGGATTAAGAGATGGTCGCAATCATGAAAAGGATTTAGACGATATGATTTGGCTGTTTAGAAACTTTAAATCCGTTTCTTTTTTAGCAAAAGCCATTAATGAGTGGGAACAGGCAGATAACTTAGTTAATGAATTAGCTGAGGTTGGGAAAACAATTGATAAAAAAATAAAAACGTCTAGTTTAAGTGAAGCAGATCAAAAAAACTTTCTTAATTTAATTAGTGTAATAAGTGATAAGTTAACAATAAATGAGCGTGAATTTTCGGATATATTAGGAGAAGGAACACGTGTAATTAAAGATCAACTGATCTTTACTAACATTGTTTTTATTTTAATAATTGTTAGTAGTGTTTGTATCTATTATTCAATAATGGTTAAAAATATTATAATATCGAAAAAGGAAGTTGAAACGAATAATGAAAATTTAATTCTTGCTAATAAAGAACTGGATAGATTTGTTTACAGCGCTTCACATGATTTAAGGTCTCCAATAACTTCCCTCAAAGGGTTGATAGAGATTACTCAAATGGAGGATGACTTAGGTCAAATAAGAGAATACCTAAATTTGATGAAATTAAGCTTAATTAAGCAAGATCAATTTATAAGTGATATTATTGATTACTCTAAAAACAAAAGAAAAGGAGTTGTTTTAGAATATATTAGTTTAATAAGTTTGTTTGAAGGAGCGATAATACAGCATACACACATAAAGAATTCAGATCGTATTATAGTAGATATTGAAATTTTAGTAGACGTAATTAAAAGTGATAGTCTTAGATTAAAAATTATCATACACAATTTACTCTCTAATGCTATTAAATATGCAGATGAAAGTAAGCAAGAAATGCGTATTTTAATTAAGACTTATAGTGAAGGTGATTTTTATAAAATAGAAGTAATTGATAATGGAATTGGAATTAAACCAGAATTTAAAGAACATATATTCGAAATGTTCTATGTTATTGATAGTAATAAAGGTTCGGGATTAGGTTTGTATATACTGAAAGAAGCTGTAAAAAGTCTTAATGGTAGTATTGAGATAGAATCTGAATTTGCTGTTGGAAGTAAGTTTGTAGTAACAATACCTAGATTATAGTATATAATTTAAGAAATAAAAATAAAATGTTAATACCATATTCCCCAAAATAGTATCAACACCATGGAATCTAAATATGTTTTTTTGCTGATAGAAGATAGCGATATCGATAAGCTAGTTATAAAACAACTGCTTAAAAAGGTACTTGATGTAACTCATGTAAATGCTGTTAATAATGGTAAAGAGGGAATAGAATGGATTGTAGATAATCGTAAAAATTTTTCTCAATCTCTAGTTATTCTTCTTGATATTCAAATGCCAATAATGACTGGTTTTGAATTTCTTATTGAGTATGATAAGCTTTCAGAAGATTTAAGGCATGAAACTCAAATATTTGTTCTTTCGTCTTCATTAGTAAGAGAAGAAATAAAACGAATTAAAAGTAATCGATATGTTACCGATTTTTTGAGTAAACCCATCGCTATTAAAGAGTTTGGAGATATATTATATCCAACTTTAAAGAGAAAAATGGTGTAGGATAAATGGAATTTAGGTGATTATATTTTTAAAAATCAACTATTTTTTAGCGCTTTGATTTCGTTTTTTAATTCTAAAAACATAGTTTTAACATCGTCTATTTCTGAAGTTTTTTGTTCTTTATCATTTCGACCAATGTTACATACATATTCCCAAATTTCTAAAATATTTGAAGCTTTTACTAAATATGGTGGGTAAAAAGTATTATCAGAATGTGCCATTAAATCATTCTTTCCATTTTTGTTAAGACGTTTGTAAACTATACCATCAGTTTTTGTAATAAGAATATAAGTTCTGCCATCAAGGACCTCGCCTAAATTCTCTATATAGCGACCAACTATAAAAGACCCACTTTCATGCGGAGGCATAGAATCTCCTTCAACCGGAAAAGCCCTGTGTTTTCCGTGGCCTAAGAACGGAAGTGAGATATGCTGTAAGTTTTCGATAAACTCAGGATCAGCGTAACCAGTAAGGTATCCTGCTTTTGCTTTATGCGGAATGATTTCGATTAAATTATCACCATTTTTATCAACTGTAATTGGTAATAATATTCGGTTATCTCCTAATTTTAGTAATTCGCCCATAGGAATTTTTTTCATTTCTACCGAAAGCAAAATATCAATACTAATGTGAAAAAAGCGAGATATAGCTACTAATATTTCCGGTGGAGGCGAATTTTTTCCATCTTCATATTTGGCATAACGATCACGAGAGATGTGTAAACCTTCGGCTACTTCACGTTGTGAAATTTCCTTTCGGGCTCTAAGGTGCTTAATATTTTCAGAAAATAACGACATATGTTAATGGGATAATTTATCACAGTAAAGATACGTGATTTGTGATGATATATACTAATTTTGTTTTAAATAAAAGCAGATACTAGTTATTAGTTGATTTCACTTAATTCAATAAGCATGTTACTTTTTAAGGATACCGAAATTTTTACAAGTGGCAATAGAGGAAGAAAGGTTTTTGATCTGCCTGACACCGAATTGATATTGCACGATTCTCTTTTTACGAAGGAAGAATCAGATCATTATTATGACCTGCTGTTAAATAGAACAGCTTGGCGTGAATACGAAATGGAAATTTATGATAAATCACTTAAAGTACCTAGAATGATCTCTTGGTATGAAGACAAAAGTGATACTGGTGTTGCGCTTGATTGCCCAGATTGGACACCTGAATTATTGCAAATAAAAGATCGAGTAGAAGCAGAGACACAAGTAAAGTTCAATAGTGTTTTGCTTAATTTATATCGAAATGGAAAAGACGGAGTGAGTTGGCACAGTGATCGTGAGCAAGATTTAGGAAAAGATGCTATTATTGCCTCAGTCAGTTTTGGTGAAACTCGAGTTTTCAAATTAAGACATAAATTTAAAAAAGAAATTCCACAATTAGAAATCCCGTTACATCACGGGTCTTATTTATTAATGGGCGGAACAACACAAAGTTTTTGGCAACATCAGGTTCCTAAGACTACAAAGGATATCTTGCCAAGAATTAATCTCACTTTTAGGATTGTAGATAGGAAACTGTGATTTTTTAATCATTCTAATCTGTGGCAGAAAAATTAACTGTAAAGTTTGCTAAGATATATATGAAGAGTACAAAGTTCTTTTCCTAAATATTGTCATTTCTGATAATATTGGAGTAGTATTATGGTTGTTTTCTTAGCTCTGTTAGTTTCGAATCTTTGTTGCTTTGAACATCTAATAAAGCATTTGTTCTTCTAATAGATTCTTCATCTTTATAATCAAGCCAAGCCTGTCCTTTACGCTTTCGCATCCAATTATCATAATGACGAATAACTGCTACATTTGCCAATCCCTTAAGTAAGTTAGTTGGTCTTCCGGATAAAGAGCGTAGGCTTAACGAAAATCCTGGAGTGGTGTATTTCATATAGTGCCACCAACCTTCGGGCATATAAAGCATTTCGCCGTGTTCTAAGTTAGTTATATATGGTTTTACTAATTTAAGAGCTGGAAATTTTTCATAATCTGGATTGTCAAAATCTATATCTTCATTACAAATCCAAGAGTAGGGAAGGCGATACATGTATTTTGTTTCTTTAGGATCTACTAATACACACTGTTTTTTTCCTTGAAAATGGATATGAAATATGTTAGGAAAATCAATATCATAATGCATAAATACTTTAGCATTTTGACCTCCAAAAAAGACCAATGGTAAACTTTTTATTAGCCGAAGTCCCAGTTTTGGCCATCGCATATCATCTTTCATTGACGGCACATCTTTCATTAAATTATATAAAAATATACGTAAGTTAGTAGGTCCTTTTACGAGTATATCGACATATTCGGACATAGTCATTGTAAAATCTGGCTCATTGACTTTTTTGGTATGGTCCGTTTTGCGATTGTCATATAGAGGAACAGTTTTATCACCTGCGACTTCTCTTAAAAAGTCAAAATTCCATTTTGTAAAAGCGGGCCAATCTTCTATCTGATTAGTTATAACAACAGGTTTTTGAGGTTTGTAATAATTTTCTATGAATTCTTTTTTAGTAAGTTTTTCTACTCTTTCAATTTCTATATATTCAAATGCCATAATTAAAATTTTAAAGTTGTTAGAAAACAATAAAGTTACCTGTTTTAAGAAAATTTCTACATAAAATTAAATTGTTTTTCTTATTTAATGTAATTAGATGCTTATAATCTATAAGAAAACAGTGTTTTTTAAGGGTGAGAAAGCTATTGTTAGATGATTTACCTCTCAGTTGATAAACAGTATCGTTTATGTATTTTTGACTTTTTTACTAAAAAAAGAAGTTAACCTAAGGTTATTGAATTTTGAATAGACATGCTCAAAAAAAGTAGATTTCTATAAAAAAATGCAATTTCATTTTCATTGTTATATTTCTTTAAAATTTTGTGATTATAAATTATTTTTCTATTCATAATTGTTTATGTTTGTTAATAAAATATTAAATATAAGGTTAATTTTAACTTTTCCTTTTTTGAATGTTTTGTTTAATAAATAGAAATCCATTGCTAAACTGTACCTGATATCGAGGGCTCTTAAGTTTTGTAAATAAGCGTATTTATTAGAATTTTCGTAATACAATCACGATTGAAATTCATTGAAATGTTAATAAAAATAAAATCATTGGTTGAATTGATTGCTACTTATAAATTTAAAAATACAGTAGAACTTCAATTCATCAAAAAAATAAAATGTAAGTTTTTATTTGTTAGCATTAAAATTCTCAAACCAATACACTTTAATGATGATTATGACTGTCTTATACATCAGTGTATTTGCATTGAATATTGGCAATTAACCAAAACCAAATTATGAAAGTCCAAACAATAACGAAGGTAGATGTCTTTGATGATTCTGTACTCTGGAATAATCTGAAGGCTGGTGATGAAAAGGCTTTTTCATTACTTTTTGAAAAGCATTATGCACAATTAGTACGTTATGGAAATTCCCTTTCAGCTTTTGCTGAAAAAGTACAAGATTGTGTACAGGATGTATTCACAGATATTTGGGTATATAGAGAGACATTAGATGATTCAGTTGTTGTAAAAGCATATTTGTTATCTAGTGTGCGTAAGAGAATTGCTCGACTTCATGAGCGTGATCATATTTTTCGAAAAACTACTACTATAGATTCGATTGAATTTTTATTTGATTTTTCTGTAGAACATCAACTTATTGTAGATGAAGAGACTTTTAGCAAAGTTTCACATCTTAATAAATTATTAAATAGTTTGCCAGGAAGACAAAAAGAGGCATTGTTTCTACGATACAATGAAGGACTTAGTGTTGAGCAAATTGCAGACATGCTTAATGTTAATTATCAATCGGCAAACAATTTATTGCATCGAGCTTTATTGAATCTACGTAAAGAATGGAAAGGGAATATTTCTCTTTTAGTACTCTTATCTTCAAGCCTTTTTTAGTTTTTTTTAATTAAATCTAAAAATAATCATAAATAAGTGAGTATATAAAATAAAAACTGTCCTCTATGTTTTTGTAACCCCTTATTTTAAGATGCAAGAACGTAACAATTATACAGAAGTAGAAGATTTTTTAGCTAATGAATCATTTCATAGATGGGTACAATCTGAAGAAGATTTGGATCGTTGGGAGGAATGGACTCTAGAAAATTCTAAACGTGCCAAATTAGTAGAGGAAGCTCGTTTGTGGTTATTAGCAATGAATGTTCCTGAGATTACTTTATCTCAAGCAGATATTCAATTAGCACTAGAATCTACTTGGAATAAGATTGAAAGAAAAAAAATTGCCCAAAAAGGAGCAAACTCCCCTGTACTTAAACTTTGGAGTAATTATTGGCTTAGTGGAGCTGCAGCTGTTTTGCTTTTTGGATTTGTTGCTACTTGGTACTATAAAGATAATGCAAAAACGGATACTGTTATTACTTATAAAGAACTTGTAAGTGAAAATAATGAAGGTCTTGTAGAACAAACTAATAATACAAATAAATCACAAATTATAACTTTATCTGATGGCAGTTCTGTTTTGTTAAAACCAAACAGTAAGCTAAGTTATCCTAAAATATTTATAGGTAACGAGAGAAAAGTTTATCTATCTGGCGAAGGCTTTTTTGAAATTAGTAAGAATCCCAAAAAACCATTTTTCGTCTTCGCCAATGAGATAGTTACGCGAGTTGTAGGAACAAGTTTTAGAATCAAAGCTTATTCGGATCAACCAAATGTAGAAGTACTTGTTCGTACAGGAAAAGTTACAGTAAGATCTAATGAACTACTTGAAAATTTGAGTTCAAAAAGAAGAGAAGTTGTTTTATTGCCAAATCAAGCCTTACGTTTTGTACGTCAAGGATTTACTTTTAATAAAATTACAGATATTACACAAGATGAGTCTTTAGCGCATTCTGTAGGTAATATTGAGCAGTTAAGCTTCGAATTTACAGATATTCCAGTTACGCAGATATTTAAAACAATAGAACAAGCATATTTGGTAAAGATTGATTTTCCCCATTCAAGTCTTAAAGATTGCCATCTTACTACTTCGTTAAGTGACCAACCACTACCGGAGAAACTTAAAATTATTTGTAAAAGCCTTGGTAACAATACAAGTTATGAGATGAATGGAAATCAAATCATCATTACATCTAATGGATGTGAATAAAACCTAATATTTATGTAAAAAAAAGATATATAAAAAAAGCGCCGAAGATGCTGTAACATTTTCGACGCTTAGATAAAATAAAATTACTCTCTGTAAAGAGTAATTTTTGATGTTCCTCAATACCCAGTAAATAGTATTAATTAAACAAACCAAAATTATGAAAAAACCTGTTGTTAAACAACGATTACTCTTTCGAATCATGAAAATAACATTATTTCAGTTTGTCTTGGCATTTGTTTTTTCAAGTGTCACTATGGCAAATAGTGTGAAAGGACAAAGGAAGTTGGACACGAAAGTAACTATTGACGTTGTTAATTTAAGCTTGGATAATGCGTTATCTAAACTTGAAAAATCAGCAAAAGTTAAGTTTTCTTATAACTCAAGGATGACTCAACTAAATCAAATAGTGAGTATCGAAGCTAATGATGAAACTTTATCGAGTATTCTTAATCGAGTACTTAAACCGTTTAATATTACTTACTCAGAAGTAAGTAATCAAATTATATTGCAAAAGGATAGTTCTCAATCAGCTAGCTTTGAAGATATAAATGCATCAAGTTCTCTGTTTGAGAGCTTATTTATTCCTGTTGTAAAGGGAAAAGTAGTTGATCAAAGAGGTGACCCTCTACCAGGGGCTACAGTACTTGCAAAAGGAAGTAAGGTTGCAGCACTTACTGATTCTGATGGTAATTTTGTAATCGATATGCCAGCTAATAGTAAAAAACTTATAGTTTCTTATGTAGGAATGGAAACGAAAGAAGTTGATATTGTAAATTCACCACTTACAATTAGCTTAAGTGAGGTAGGTCAGAACTTAAAAGAGGTTGTGATTACTACAGGTTATGAGAAAACCTCAAAGAGAACTTTTACAGGAGCGATCAGTAAAATTTCTGGAGCAGAGTTAAAAGTTGATGGTGTTGCAGATATCAGCAGAATGATTGAAGGAAAAGCGGCGGGTGTTACAGTTCAAAACGTCACTGGTACATTTGGTACTGCTCCTAAAATTACAGTGCGTGGATCATCTTCAATTTTTGGAGATACAAAACCTTTATGGGTTATTGACGGTGTTGTACAAGAAGATATTATCAATATTTCATTTGCAGATTTAGCTTCTGGAAATTCAGAAACTTTATTAAGTTCTTCAGTTGCCGGTTTGAACTCTAATGACATTCAGAGTATCGAAATTCTTAAAGATGCTTCGGCTACGTCTATTTATGGATCAAGATCTTTAAATGGAGTTGTAGTTGTAACTACTAAGCAAGGGCGTAGAGATTCTCCTTTAAAAGTATCTTACTCGTTAGAACAAAGTGCTAGAGCTGTACCAAATTATAATCAATATGATATTTTGAACTCACAAGAATCTATGAGTATTTTTAAAGAAATGGAATCTAAAGGGTATCTTGATTTGCCTTCGACTATTCAAGGAAGATACGGTGGCGTATATAATATTTTAGGAAGAGCTATTAATACTTATGTACCTGAAACAGATGGTTATTTAGTTAACAATGATATAGTTGGTCGTAATAATTTTCTGAAAAAATATGAATTAGCCAATACTGATTGGTTTAAAGTTTTATTCAGACCATCTATAACACAAAGTCACTCTTTGAGTTTTTCTGGTGGTGGAAAAAATAATACGTTTTATGCATCTTTAGCATATTATACAGATCCAGGATGGACTATTGCTGATAATGTAAAACAATTGTCATCAAATATAAAAGGGACATTTTTTATAAATGACAATTTGAATATTACTTTATCTACGATGGCTTCTGTTAGAGACCAGCAAGCTCCAGGTACATATGAAAGCCAGAAGGATGCTGTTTTTGGAAAAGTAACGAGAGATTTCGATATTAATCCTTTTAGCTATGTTTTAAATACAAGCAGAACGTTAAGACCTTATGATGAGAATGGGAACTTAGAGTACTATCGTAATAACTGGGCTCCTATGAATATTATTAACGAGTTAAAAAACAACTACTTGGATATTAATGTAAAAGATATTCGTTTTCAGTTGGATTTAGACTATAAAATAAATAAGCACTTAACTTATAACCTTACAGGATCTGTTCGTTATGCCAATACAACAAGAGAGCATAAAATTCTAAAGGAATCAAATATTGTTGGTGCTTATAACGCAATGGAAACTACAATTGTAAGAGATGCAAATATCTTTTTATACAAAGATCCAAATGATTTATCTACGCCACCAGTATCCGTTTTACCTAATGGAGGATTTTTAAGAAAGTTCAACAATGATATGACATCTTATAATATTAGAAATAGTGTGAATTATAGAAATACTTTTAATGACAAACACGAAGTAGAAGGCTTTTTCGGTACTGAGTTAAGATCATTAGATAGAAATAGTGATAATTTTACAGCTGCAGGTATTCAGTATGATAGAGGTCTTACAGCCTTTACTGATCCTAGAATTATTGAAAAAATAATCAATGAAGGGAGTTCTTATTTTGCGTTTAATGCTGAAAGAGAGCGAACTATTGGTTTTTTTGGAAAAGCAGGTTATACCTATGATCGTCGCTATACCGCATCTGTTACAGGTCGTTATGATGGTTCAAATAGACAAGGAAATAGTGGTTCTTCGAGATGGTTACCAACGTATACTTTTAGTGGTAAATGGAATGTTTCTGAAGAAAAATTCATGCAAAATTTCAAAGCAGTAAATAATTTAGCATTAAGAGCTTCTTATGGACTTACTGCAACTGCCGGTCCTGCAACAAATTCTTTGGCGATATATAAGAGTGCAATAGCTGATCGTTTAAGTTTAAATGATAGAGAAATAGGTATCCAAATTGATCAACTACAAAATGGAGATTTAACTTGGGAAAAACAATTTGAAACTAACATTGGTTTAGATTTAGGATTGTTTAATAACCGAGTACAATTAGTGACCGATATCTACAGACGTAAAGCCTTTGATTTAGTTGATTATGTTATAACATCAGGTATTGGTGGACAAAAAACTAAGCAAGGTAATAATGCAAACATGGAAACTAAAGGTTTAGAGATTGGTTTAACAACACAAAATATTGTAGCTAGAGATTTTAAATGGTCAACAACATTTAACTTTTCTGTGTATAATCAAGAAATCACAAGGTTAGAAAATAAACCAACAGTTTATGACCTAGTTGATGGAAATGGTGGAAATGCTATAGGGCGTCCTAGAAATTCTATCTATTCTTATCAATTTACAGGTTTAAATAATCAGGGGCTTCCAACATTTGTAATGCAAGATGGAGCTAAAAATAACATTACCGGAGCTAATTTTCAGGATAGTGATAATGTAACGGATTATTTAAAATACGAAGGCTCAATTGAGCCAAATAAATCATTTGGACTTGCTAATACGTTTACTTATAAAAATTGGTCATTATATGTATTTTTCGTAGGATCAGCAGGAAATAAAGTTCGCTTAAACCCTATTTATGATAGTCAATATGACGATTTAACTGTTTTTACAAAAGATTTTACCAACAGATGGATTAATCAAGGTGATGAAAATAGAACGAATGTTCCAGTTATCGCAGATAAGAGATTAAATGCTAATTATGATGGTGAACGTATGCTTGCAAGAGCATATAACACTTACAATTATTCAGATGTTAGAATTGCTGACGGCGATTTTGTGCGATTGAAAAACATTTCATTAAGCTGGGAATTTCCTAAAGAGTTTAAGAAAAAGTTGGGTTTAAATACGTTTACTCTAAAAGGATCAGCAGTTAATCCTTGGTTAATTTATTCAGATAAAAGATTAAACGGTCAGGATCCTGAATTCCGTAATACAGGAGGAGTTGCATTTCCTATAACTTCTCAGTATACATTTACTTTAAATATTTCATTATAATAGTATTAAATTATGAAAAATATAAAAATAGCACTAGCATTAGTATTACTATTTAGTATTAGTAGTTGCGATGAGTTTCTTTCGGAAACGCCTGATAATAGAACACAAATAGATACTCCAGAGAAAATATCAGAATTATTAGTTAATGCATATCCGATAGGAGGAACGTATATGGATTTTGCAGAAACAATGTCTGACAACGTTGGAGATGGAAGATTTACAGGGGCATCACCTAATAACAGCCAGAATTATAACTGGGAAATGCAAGATGATACTGGTGTAGACACCCAGTCTAATTATTGGGATGCCTGTTACAGTGCTATTGCGCATGCTAATAAGGCATTACAGGCTATTGAACAACTAGGATATCCTACTAATTTGAACCCACAAAGAGGAGAGGCATTATTAGCTAGAGCCTATTCCCATTTTATGTTAGTGACATTCTGGTCTAAACAATATAATCCTGCAACTGCTGCAACTGATTTAGGCATTCCATATGTAACAGAACCAGAAAACGTATTGATTAAAAAATATACTAGAAATACTGTTGCAGAAGTTTATGATTACATTCAAAAAGACATTGATGAAGGTCTGAAATATGTAACCAACGAGTATAACCAACCAAAATTTCATTTTAATAAAGAAGCAGGAAAAGCATTTGCAAGTCGTTTTTATCTTATAAAAGGAAACTGGGCTAAAGTAATAGAACTTACAGAAGGATTAGGATCTAAACCAGCTGGGAAAATTAGAGATTATATAGCGAATACAAGTTTAGGACCGGAATTACAGCTTATTGATTATGCAAAAGAAGAACATAATACAAATTTATTAATTGTATCATCAGGTTCTATCTACGCAAGATCTAAATCCAGTAACAGATATTATTTAAACAAAGTTAAAAATGTTGAAATTTTTGGAATAGAGTCGAATATATATGACAAAGATTGGATCTACTCGAAGTATTCTGTTACTAATCTACGAACATATTTTGTGCCTAAGTTCCAAGAATATTTTAAGTATACTAATATAACAGCAAGTATCGGATTTCCTTTTTTAGCAACAGTACTTTTTACAAACGATGAATTTTATTTAAATAGGATAGAAGCGCTTATAATGACTAATAGAATCACTGAAGCAAATACAGAGCTAGAATTCTTTTTAGGGACAAGAACAGAAGGTTATAATCCTACAACAGATAAGTTAACAGAAGCAAAAGTTGTTGCTAAATATCCAGTAATTGCTAATGAATATACGCCGTTTTACGCTATGACTCCATTGCAAACTTCATATGTTAAAGCTATTGCTGAGACTAAAAGAAGAGAGTTTGTTCATGAAGGAATGAGATGGTTTGATGTGAAGCGTTTTAATCTTGAAGTAGAACATGATAATTTAAATAGTGCAATAAATATTTTAACTAAAGATGATAAACGTAGAGTTTTACAAATACCACTTAGTGCATCAACTAATGGTATCGAAAAAAATCCTAGATAAAAATTTAATATAAAGTATTATGAAAATAGTAAACAAATATAAAAAAACAGCATTAATTGCAGGAATAGTTGTAATTTTTTCTAGTTGTGGTCAAGAAGATCAGCCTAAGGAAAGCCAATTAGATTTTAATCAACCTATACGAACAGAATTGGATAATTGGATTGTTAAAAATTACCTTAATCCGTATAATATTAACACGTTATATAAATGGAATCAAAATACTGTTGATAATAGTAGGTTTTTGTTTCCTCCTACTATCGATAAAGTACAGCCAGCTTTAGAGATTGTTAAAAAAATATGGTTAAAAAGCTACGAAACCATTGGTGGAGCTGATTTTGTTAAGAAAATTGCACCAAGAGAATTTGTTTTGGTTGGTGGAGTAAATTCAAATGAGAGTGGTACTAGAATTTTAGGAATTGCAGAAGGAGGTCAGAGAATAACCCTTTTTGAAGTAGATTATCTCGATAATAAAAAGCGTGAAATTGTTAAAGAGTTTGTTCACACTATTCAGCATGAATACATTCATATTTTAAACCAGACTAAACCTTTTGATGAGCAGGCTTGGGCCAAAATTACTCCATCAGGATATACAGCGATTTGGCATCTAGACAGTGATGCCAAATCTAGAGAGTTGGGTTTTATAACTAGTTATGCGAGGTCTAATATTGTTGAAGATTTTGCTGAGACGGCATCAGTAATTTTAATTAATACTAAACAAGATTATGAAGCTATTTTAGCAGGTATAGGAAGTGAAAAAGCAAGAAATGATATTAAGAAGAAGGAAGCCATAGTAGTTAAGTACTTCAAAGATACTTTTAATATGGATTTCTATGCATTGAGAGATGAGGCTGAAAAAAATACAACAGATGTAATTAAAGGCAATTATTAATTGGAATATTAAGTTCGAAAATATTAACTTTTAAAAAAATAGTATGAAAATAAAATATTTATATAAGTTGCTAATTGTTGCTTTTGTAGCAATTCAATTAGTTGCTTGCAGTAACGGTGATACTGAAGAAAAGTTTAATGAAACGCCTACTGCAAGAACAAATGCTGAGTCCAAAAAATTAGACGACTTATTGCTCTCATCAGAGTATGGATGGAAAGCTGTTTATTTTACAGATAATACACAATTAGGAGGATATACTCATTTGTTTAAATTTTCTCCTGGAGGAAAAGTAACAATGGCATCAGATTTTGATAGTGACACAAAAAAACATGATAGTCAATATGAGATTCAGCTGGGCAGTACTGTAAGTCTTGTTTTTACAACAGCCAACAGAATACATCTTTTATCTGATTCAAATTCATACCCAACCAAAGATTTAAAAGGGCAAGGATATCTAGGCGATTTTCAGTTTTTGTTTTATGGAGAAGATAAAGGTGATATTGTTTTTAGAACTAATCGTAAGTTTGAGGAATTGCGTTTTATAAAAGCTACTGCAGCAGATTGGGCTAATTTGTCAAAAAATATATTGATGAAGGGTAATGTAATTGGAGCAGACACACGCTCACTTTTTAGATTTTTAGAAACTAATGACGGAACAGCTGTAAATCAATTTGATTTTAATTTTAATGATATCACTCGTTTTGCTACTGCTGACCCTATTGCAGCAGGTCTTTCTAAAAGTTTTAATGTAGGTATTGGATATTCTCCAACCGGAATAATAGTGAGTCCTGCTATAGAGATTAAAGGGCAAGCCTTATCTGAATTTGTTTATAATGATGCGGATGGAAGTTTTACCGCAAATGGAACAAATGGAGTATCGGCTACTATTAAGTATAGTAATAAGCCTCTTGTTTTAACAGAGGATTATAAAATTCTTTTGAATGGACAGCCTTCAAGTGATTTTGGGTATTATGAAGTTGATGTTACAAAAGTTGCGCCTACAAATTCTATTTTATTTAAAAATGAAATAAAAAAAATAAATGCAAGTTTACCTGCAGGTGCTATAATTATTGCTGTAGAGCTTTATTTTAATCATTCTAAAGGTAATTTTATTAAATATTTATTTAGTGATGGTGGTTCAATCTTTCATTATGTAAATGTTAAAGAAGATCCTATTAATAAAACCTTGATTCTTACTCATAAATCTTGGAATGGTAATGTAGCTAATCCAACTCCTGCTTTCCTAGCAGACTTTGATAACTATTTTTTAGATGCAAAAGGGATTTATGTTAATAAAGAAAGTTTTAGACTTTATTATACTAATACTGTTTACACTTTTACAAGTGCTTCTAGTCCGTTTAGGATGACCACATGGAAAAATTAGTTTTGAATAAATCAACAGGCCATCTTAATTAGGATGGCCTGTTTTTTTTTAAGTGAAATATTGTTTTCTAACGATTATAACAAAAATGCCAAATTTGTAAATTATGGAACCAAGTAAAGAGACCAAAGATAAATGGCATCAAGATCCGACAAATTGGATATGGGGGATTTTTTATTTTAATAAAGAAGACAAAAAAATATTTCCTCCTAAAAGAATAAAATTAATGGAATGGACAATTAATTTTGCAAATCCTAATTCGGTATTTTTTTTGTTAATTCTAATTGCGGTTCTTTAGGCTTTATCAAAGTATTTTTAGACGACATTATTAATTCATATAGTCGATATATTTGTAAAATAATCAGGTATTTTCGAGGGCGTTTTCTTATATTTAAATGTTTAAAAGTCTAAATATCAATGGACTTAAAAAGGATTGATGAATTTAAAAATCTAATTATTTAATTTATTATGTTAAAAACAATTTTGAATTTAAATGGAGTAGAATTACTAAGTAAAAATCAACAAAAAAATAGTATTGGCAAAGGTTATAATGGTCCAATACCTGTTCCTAGATGTGATAAGAATGATTGGGCGCCTGTAGGTGCCAATCCTTCAGATTACCCTAATTATCCTTGTATTGGTCCTCAAGAAATACCTTGTTTACCAACACTTTTAGAAGATGGTTCTGTAACTGGATGCTAAATTAAAATATTGAGTTTAATAAGCCGTTTCGTAATTCGAAGCGGCTTTTTTATTTAATAATATATTAGAGAATTACTATTTTTAGAATAATCACTTTTAGAATGCTATATGATACCTACCTTTGATAAAGAAATTTTAGAGAGAATAAAACAAATAATTGGTATTCCTTTTATGTTAGATATCTATACCGAAGAAGAAGTTTGTTTTGCAAATAATGATGAAGTTCGCCCCAGTTTCGATAAAATTTTAATACATTTCATGTTATAGATTATGTAAATGCATGTATATATCAACAAGGAGATAGAGCAAATTTATTATCAAAAAACCATTTTATCAAAATTCAATATCCTCAAGATTCAGCTTTTTTTTGGAAACAAGTTGCAGTAGGAGTGAAGCTTCGAAAAAGTGATTTGTTATAAGAAAGTACTATTGAAAATTATTTTAAGATAAAAAGGTATAGTAAATAAAAAATTAATGAAAGAAAATGAAATAGCTCATAAATATTGCATGGTTCAGGAATGCGATACAGATTATATTAACTTGTATGGTAGTTCACCAATGTATAGTATTTTTTTTCTTGAAGGCAACGGAAAAGTAAGCGTAGATTTGATAGAATATACTTTTGATGGAAAAATTATATTATTTGCAACGCCCTATCAAATTGTTCATTTTGATACGAAACAGTCAATTAAAACTAGGAGATTACAATTTCACGGAGATTTTTATTGTATAGAATATCATAAAAAAGAAGTTGCTTGTAATGGACTTTTATTTAATAATATATACCAGCAACCTTATGTAAATCTAGAGCCTAAAAATTATATCGAATTAGATTATATTTTAGGAAAACTAATTATAGAGCTTGAAAACACTACTAGCTATGGTATTGCAGTAGTGCGTTCTTATTTGCAATTGATATTAGCATTATGCAGTAAAATAAAATCAGAAGATAATCTTGTTCATGAAGAAAGAAACCTACATCACCCGCTAATTCAGTTTAAAAACTTATTAGAAAATAATTTTCATAAAGAAAGACAACCATCTTTTTATGCTGCTCAAATGAATATTTCGCCTAATAGTTTTTCCAAATTATGTAAACAGTATTTTTTAAAAACACCATCTACGCTCATTCACGAAAGAGTGATCCTTGAGGCAAAAAAACTCATTCACCTTAGTTATAAAAGCATGAAGCAAATCGCAGCAGAGCTTAATTTTGATGACGAAAATTATTTCAGCCGTTATTTCAAAAAGCATACTGGTATTGCGCCAACTGCATTTCGAGAGAATGTTGGCATATCTATCGTAGCAGATTTGTCTAGGTAATATCCCTATCTGTCCATTGTGAGAAGAGTGTAACGAGGCTAATTTTGTTTTTTATATTTAATACCTTATAAAGAATAAAAATCATGAAAATAGTATCGATCTTATCAGAATTGCAAAGTCAGTTTTTTAATTTAATGCGTATCGCCATTTTTATAGTAATGGTTTGGATTGGTGGACTTAAAGCTTTTCAATATGAAGCAGATGGAATTGTGCCATTTGTTGCAAATAGCCCCTTAATGAGTTTCTTTTATAATAACCCAAATGAATATAAAGACCATAAAAATAAAGAAGGCGAAGTAGTCGAAGAAAATATCAAATGGCATATGGAGAATGGAACTTATGTCTTTTCTTATGCACTAGGAGGTGTAATTATAATTATTGGATTACTTACCTTATTTGGAATTTTTAATACCCAAATAGGTCTTATAGGTGGAGTTCTTACAGCTTGTATGGCATTAGTAACACTTACTTTTTTAATTACTACTCCAGAAACCTGGGTGCCAGATTTAGGAACAGCAACGCATGGTTTTCCGTATTTATCGGGAGCTGGACGATTAGTTATTAAAGATATTATAATGATGGCAGGAGGCTTGTTATGTGCCTCTGATTGTGCTAAAAGAATTATATCTCAAAATAAGTAATTTTCAACTTATTTATATAATATTTCCTTTTTTACTCTAACAGATTTTTAAAATATGTTAGGTATTTTTTATTTAAACCATTCTTAAATGAACATATATCATTTATATGGTTTGTTTTAATATACTAACCAAGTAATAAAAAACTAGTTACTAAAACGTTAATACTGCTCCAATTGATCTTGAATTTTTGAGGAGAAAAACCATAAAAAACTTTAAAAGCTGCAGAGAAATGAGAAACATCTTTGTAACCACATTTATAGGCTACTTCACTAACGCTTATGGATTTAGATTTAAATAATTCTTTAGCGTGTTTCATCCGAAGCTCAATAATATAACTCTTTACAGTGGTTCCAAAACAAGCTTTAAATCCCTTTTTGAGTTTGAATTCGTTTAGAGAAATCATCCTTGAAAGTTCAGGTAGAGAAGGAGCATGTACATAATCTTTATCCAAAATTAATTTAGCCTGTTGAAGTTTGTCATAATCATCTTCGCCTAAAAATTCTTTTGGAGTCACTTTCTCAATAAGAGTTTCTAGTTGTAAAATTAAAAGCTCTTTTATCTTTGTTTCGATGTACATTCTTTTTAAGGGACCTTGATAGTTGCAATTTTTAATTTCATGAATTACCCATAGGATAGATGCTGTAAAAGGTATGTATTTAGAAATCAAATAACTGGATTTTTTTAAAAGAATGTTTTTTGAGAATTTCCTATGAAGTTCCCAATCTTCATTGATAATATTGTAATAAAAATCTTTTGATAAAATGATTGAAAAGAAATTTATTTGTTCAAATGGTAGGATTTTAAAAGTTGCTTTATAGTTTGCCGTATAGAAGATGTTGTGTGTATTTTCTCGTGTAAGTTTTTCAGTTTCTAGTTGATCAATATGAGTTTCGACGTTATTAGAATATATAAAATTCATTATAATTGATTCAGAACTAATCTCAAATAAAATAGTTTGTGGTTCTGAGAAGTACATTTGGGTATCTAGAATTACAAGTCCGTCAGTTATTAAATGAAAGCTTTTTATTTCTTCTAAAGGGGTATTTTTTATAGATATGTTTTCTTGAGTTAAGTGACTTTTTGGATCATAGCTATCACGTATCTCAATAGAAACTATTGATTGGTTGTGTTTTAGAAGTTTCGATTTAATATTCATAATAATAATCCTTTTTTACAAAATAATAATCCGTTTTTCCCTCTAATTAATTGGGAGAGACATGGTACTTTTGCAACAAAGTTATTTATAATTAGTCTAAATAAAATCATGTCAACTCACAAAATTTCAATTTTTAGTATATTTTTTTTAATATCATTTTTTTTATCAGCCCAACAAAATGAAGGAATCGTAGTCTCAGGACAGGTTACGGAGAGTTCAGGACAAAGTATTCCATTCGCAACAGTAAGTCTCGAAAACACAGATTTTATAATTATGTCCGATGAAAATGGCAAGTATAATTTTAAGAATGTTAAAGCAGGGAATTATATTTTAAAAGTTTCAGCGATAGGGTTTACAACTTCAAAAAAACATATAGAAGTTAAGGGAACAAACGAAATTATTCTTTCAGTTCGTTTAGAAAGCGAATTAAATGAATTAGAGAATATAACGGTAATGGGACGTACTCAAACCGAAAAAGTAAATAAGCAATCATATAGCGTAACTGCAATTGATGCTAAAAAGTTACATAACTCTACACTAGATTTATCCCATGCGTTAGATAGAGTTTCGGGTGTTCGTGTTCGTGAATCGGGAGGAGTAGGATCTAGATCAGAACTTTCTATTAATGGATTCTCAGGCAATCAGATAAAACTCTTTATTGATGGAGTACCGATGGACAATTTTGGTTCATCATTTCAACTTAATAATATCCCTGTAAATCTTGCTGATAGAATAGAGGTTTACAAAGGAGTTGTGCCTATTTGGTTAGGAGGCGATGCTCTTGGAGGTGCGATTAATATCGTTACAAATTCTAAGCCACGTACCTATTTGGATGCATCCTATTCTTTTGGTTCATTCAATACACATCGTTCCACTGTAAATGCAGGTTATACCGCCAAGAGTGGTTTTACTACAGAAATTAATGCTTTCCAAAATTACTCAGATAATAACTATTGGGTAAATGTAGATGTAGCAGATTTAAAGACTGGACAGTATTATCCAAATCAGCGGGTGAGAAGATTTCATGACAAATATCGTAATGAAACTGTAATTTTTAATATTGGAGTGACAGGTAAAAAGTATGCCGATAAATTATTATTTGGTTTTACAGCAGGTGAAAATAAAGCAGATATACAGACAGGAGCACGAATGGTTAGTGTATTTGGACAGGTTTATAGAAAAGGAAATATTTTGATGCCAACAGTAAAATATCAGGTAAAAGATTTCTTTACAAAAGGATTAGATTTTAGTGTGACGGGTAATTATAATTTTGGACAAGAACAAAATATTGATACCGTTTATCGAAGATACAACTGGTTTGGAGATTATATAGAATTAGAAGGTTTAGGAGGAGAGCGTAGTCGTACCTTACGTAAGTTCAAAAATAATAATGGAATTGCTACAGCAAACCTTACTTATCGTTTAGGAGAAAGACATTCGTTTATGTTAAATAATACGTTTACTACTTTTGATCGTAAAGAAAGTGATGAACTGGTTCCTGAATCTTTACTTTATCAGCAGCCTAAAAAATCTCAAAAAAATATTTTAGGAGTAGGTTATAAATTCGATTATAACGAAAAATGGAGCACTTCAGTATTTATTAAAAATTACACTTTAAAAAACACCTATTCAGAAAGTTATAATCCTTCAGGTAATTGGGGAGATATTGCTTATATAAAACATGTTGATAATAAAAGTTATTGGGGATATGGTGCTGCGAGTAGTTATTACTTAAAACATAATTTACAAATAAAGGCATCTTTTGAAAAAAGTTATAGACTACCAGCTCCAGAGGAAGTTTTTGGAAGTGTAAATGATAATTTATCAGGAAATATTGGTTTAAAACCAGAACAGAGTGAGAACTTTAATGTAGGACTTAGTTACCAAACTAGTTTTAAGAAAGTAAATGCGATGACATTTGATGTAAATCTTATGTATCGTGAAGCTGCTGATTTTATTCGACCTGAGCTGAATTTAAATCAAACGATGGTAACTAATGTCAATCAAAAAGGTGTTTCAAATTATGGAATTGATACAGAGATAAGATATTCATATAAGAATAGATTTACCGCTGGTGTAAATATGACATATCAAAACCTTCGTAACAATATAAAATATGAACCAGGTAAGGATATAGTATCCTTAAATTATAAAGATAGAGTTCCAAATATTCCTTTTCTTTTTGGTAATGCCGATGCTACAGTATTTTTTAATGACTTCATAAAAAAGGGTAATAATCTTTCAGTTGGTTACAATTTATTATATGTACATGACTATTATTTGTATTGGCCAAGTAGTGGGGGAAAAGTCGGTAAATTCGATATTCCAGCACAGTTTAATCATGATTTAAATGCAGTTTACACCTTTGCAGATGGGAAATATAATATTGCCTTAGAGTGTAAAAACATGTTGGATAATAAACTTTACGACAACTTTTCATTGCAAAAACCAAGTCGTTCTTTCAATATAAAATTCAGGTATTTTTTTACCAAATCAAATAAATAATTTTAATAAATCAAACAATAACTATCATGAAGAAAAGTAGCACATTAGCGATATTCGCAGCCTTAATAGCTTTTACATCGTTCTCTTGTAGCAGTGACTCCAATTCACCTAATGGAGGAGCGCCAAGTACAGGAACAGACAAAACAAAATATATTGTTACCGTTACTACTGGCGCATCTGGCGTGGCAGATTATTTACTAACTACTGATGATGTGACTAAAGGATCTATCACTACTCAGGGCAATGGATTAGAACAAGATGGTTCATACCGTTTTTATATTACAAACCAGAATAAATTTTTTAGTTTACTTTATGGGCAAGGAAATCCTGGAGCTGTAACTACTTATGCACTAACAACAGAAGGTAAGTTGGCTAAAACATCTAACTTTCAAGCTGAAACTGTACAGGTTTTTGCTACAGTAAACAAAGAGATTTTAACAATTAAAGTACCAAGAAGTGGTGCTTCAGCAATTGCATCTATGTACAGAATTGATGCAACATCATCACTTATTGTCGGTGGAGCACAACAGGACATTAAAAAATTGGCTAAAAACGGAGAAAGAGCACATTATACATGGGCAACACAGGTAGGAGATAAAGTTTTTATGCCTTACATGAGTATTAAAGGAGATGGAGTAGATACTTTTGGGACTAATTACCCAGATAGTACATGGGTTGCTGTATACAACTATCCTGAATTAAAATTAGAAAAAGTAATTAAAGACGACCGTACAAGTTATTTAGGGTCTTATTTTACCAATGGATTAATTCAGGATGAGAATGGCGATGCTTATGGTTTTTCTAGTGCAACCGCAACAAGTAACAATGTTATAACTTCTACTAAGCCATCTGCTGTTGTAAAAATTAAAAAGGGAACTACAGAATTTGACAAGACTTATTTCTTTAATGTACAGGAAAAATCTGGTGGATATAAAATTTCTTCAAGCAGTTATATCGGTAAGGGAAAAGTATTGTTACAAATGTATGGTGATATAGGTAAAGATAGCGGTGTACCTAAATTGGCAGTAGCCGATGTATATAATCAAACTTTTATTTGGGTAACTAATGTGCCTAAAGTAATTAATTCGACTACTACAAAATATAATATTGCTACAGAAGATAATAACTCTATTATACTTGGTATAAATACACCTGATGGTAACTGGGTTTATACAATTAACGGTACTACAGCGGTGGCTGCTAGAGGAATGAAAGTAGAAGGTGGAGAAATTACAGCTATTGCTAAATTAAAATATTAAATTGATTTTAAGCCTGTTTTAATTTGAAATGGGTTTACAAAACAATAGACACTGTACCAAAAACGGTGTAAGTATAAAATTCTGCTTGGTTTAAAACCGAGCAGAATTTTTATTATATTTAAATAGTTTGGAAGACAAAAGACCTATTTCCTGATGCATTTTTTAATCAATTTACTTTTTTCTTCCACCAAGCTCTTTTATTAAAACAAGCAGAATCTTTAGTTTTAGTTGTATAATTCCAAATAGTTTCATAATTATTTATTTGCTTATACTTAGCATATATTACACCATTTTTGAACATGTAATCTATATCACAATCTTTTAAAGTTCCCTCAATGTTTTTATAAAAATCTGGGGGTATTTCATTTGGTTATGCAATTCTGTAAAACTCATTTTGAGAGAAAACAATTAGAGGACGTCCAAGGTCTACTGGAATAGCAGATTTGAATTCCACATATATGTTTTGCCAATAATAATAAGCTGAAAACATCAAACAACTTACTTTGTTATAAAAAGCAAAAAACATCTAATTGCAATTAAATAATCGACTTTTCATAAAGCCAATTATCCTAATCCGTTATAGTAGCAGTAGTTTTTATTCAGAAGTATAACCTAAAATCTCAAATTTCTTTTTATTTGAATTATATTTTAATCTCACATTAATTTTTTGGGTTCCATTATTTAATATTAAAACATTCTCGGCTTTGGAATCTCCAAAAGGATAATTTAAGTCCCCATTTTTAACTTCTAATTTAAATTTAGAGTTTTGCTTTTTTAATTTATTTATTACTTTAGTTCTTTTCCAATAAAAACAATATTTTCAGTGGAATCTGTTTTTGATAAATCATTCGTAGTTAATTCTTTTCCAACATTCAAAATTTAATTTGTAGTTGTTTGATTTCCGCAAGAAATAAAAAAGACAAGAATAATAAAACTAAAACATTTCTTTACTAAATTTATTGAAATTACTACTAACTCATCAATATTATTGTCTAATTCTTCTCTCTTTGTGATTTAAACCATTCTAGATAGTTTGTTTTAATCGATAATCCCAAACAAGCTCTATTCGATGTAGTTGTGTTTTGTTTTTTCAATTTCAAATTTAAACCTTCTAAAAACTTAGCTTTAAATATAGTACTATTGTTCTTACATGTTTACTCAGTTTAATAAATTAAAATGAAAAGTTTAATAAAAGAAATAAGTAGTGAAAATGATATAATGGTGTGTCTTGTTTTTCAAGTAATTAGATAGTTTCGGTAATTGCGACAATAAATCATTTCAGTTACTTAATTATTATAACAGCTATAATTATAGCTTACAAAGTCTAAAAACTAATCGAGGTTATTTTTTATATCATGATAAAGTTCAACGGTAAATATCGTACCCGATTTTTTATCAGATGTAACAGAGATAGTCCCTTTATGAAGTAAGATAATCTTTTGAGTTAAAGATAGTCCAATGCCGTTTCCTTCCGCGTATATTTTATTTAATCCTCTATAGAATGGCTTGAAAATATATTTTAAATCCTCTTCTAAAATACCGATACCATTATCCGTAAATTGTAAAATAATCTTTTCCTTTTTTAATGATATGACAACTTTACTTTGATTATTTTCGGAGAACTTACAGCCATTTTCAAACAGATTTAGAAAGGAGACTTTTAATAAATATTCATTTCCATTAACAGTTATTTGTTTATCATCTTCAAAATCATTTTCGAAATGTATTGCAACATTATAATTTGGATTTGTTTTTTGTACCTGCTGTCTTGCGTCTAATAAAATTTCATCAATGCGAACTTGTTTGAAAGCAATCTCTGAAGGATCATAATTAGCTTTAGCAAAATCGAGTAAACTATTAGACAGTTTTGCTATTTTTTTGGCATCCTGTAACGTATTAAGAATAACAATTTTATATTCGTCATTATTACGTTCCTTGTTGGTCGAGAGCTCCAATTCAGTAATGATAGCTGAAAGTGGCGTTCGTAACTCGTGAGAAATATTAGAAACAAATTGTTTTTGAGAATCGAAGGAGTTTTCTAAGCGATTTAGCATTTTGTTAAAAGTAGTTGCTAATTCCGAAACTTCATCTTTACTTTCGTTAGTATACAATCGTAAATGGAGATTTGTAGCAGAAATAGTTTTTGCTTTATCTGTCATTTCAACAATAGGTTCGAATGCTTTCTTAGAAAAAAAACGGCCCACAATATAAAGGAGTAAAATAGATACGATAAATACAATAACACAAGTTTCTAGTAAGTTTTCTAATTTTAAATATCCAAATTCATCGTATGCAGCTGCTGTAATAATGTATTCTTTTCTCTGAAATTTGTATTTCATTCCTATTACTTGCCAATCATTTTGATAAAATTGTATTTCGTTTTTATGAATTATTTCTTCAATCATTGGTTTTGTTTCTTTAACAACATCTATATCAACAGCATCGTGATACAACAATTGAAAAGAAGGAGTGTATATAGCAACCTCTACTTCATTTAATGTAGTTCGATTGTTTCTATAAATATTTTGTAATGTTTTACTGTTTACCTTAGCATTAAAAAACAAATTGGCTTTAGTAATGGCTTCCTTTTTTAGTAATGCATAAAATTCTTTTTCTCTGTTTTCCTTTGCGGAAATTAAGATAATAGTGGTAAAAACTAATAAAACAGTAGCTGTTGTAAACGTAAATAATAGGGTTAATCGAGTTCTTATTTTCATTCTACTTTTAAAATAAATCCCATTCCGGATCGGGTATGAATAAGCTTTTTATCAAAATCTTTGTCAACTTTTTTCCTTAGGTAATTAATATATACATCAATAAAGTTTGTTCCAGTATCAAAATGAGTATCCCAAACTTTTTCGGCAATTTCTGTTCGGGATAAAACACGTTCTGAATTTTGGATCATATACTCTAAGAGTTTAAATTCTTTGGGAGTAAGATTTATTTCGATATCATTTCTTTTTACATTTTTTGTTTGCAAATTCATTTCAAGATTATCATATTTTAAAATGAATCCTGTATTATTTATTATCCCATTACTGCGTTTTAATAAAGCCCTTATGCGAACCAAAAGCTCTCTCATTTCAAATGGTTTTGTCAGATAATCGTCAGCACCAGCATCAAAGCCCTCTACTTTATCATCAGTTGTACCTAAAGCTGTTAGCATTATGATTGGTAAATTGGGTTTTACCTGGCGTATTTCTCTACATAAATCCAAACCGTCAAGTTTAGGTAAAACAATGTCAGTAATAATTAGATCATACTGATTATTAAGGGCTAATTTTTTTCCTGAAATACCATCGTAAGCAAGTGTAGGTGTAAAACCATGCTCATCTAATCCTCTTTGTATTAATTCGGCTACTCTTTGGTCGTCTTCTATAATTAAAATTTTCATCGCCATAAAGTTACTATTTCATTTTGTAGATTAACCTCCAAATGCATAAAATAAGATAATTTTAAGATTCGAACTATCATAAAAATGCCTCCAAATAGTGTTTAACTTTTTGAAGGCATATAAATTTAGACAGCTTTTTTATTTATTGTCAGGTTTAGTTGTAACTCAGAACCTTAGTGTTTTCTAGATTATTCACAATATAAGAAACCTTTTTCCGAGTGCTATCCGGAACTCATAATTTAGTTTTTAAAACTCTGTATTCCTGAGTTTAACCATTGTTCATATTCGGCAATGTTTGGTGTATATCCTGTAGGTTTATTTAAGCTTTGCTCATTAGTATCTAATATAATATAATACGGTTGTGCATTTGCTTTATAGCGAGTAATCTGGAAGTCGCTCCATTTATTTCCTATTGATTTTATTTTTTTACCTGTTTCTTTTGAAGTGTATTGTTCTTCGATAGGTAATTCTCTTTTATCATCAACATACAGAGAAATCAAAACGACTTCATTATTTAATATTGATAAAATACGTGGATCTGACCAAACGTAATCTTCCATTTTACGACAATTAACACAAGCAAAACCAGTAAAGTCTAAAAGAATAGGTTTGTTTACACTTTTAGCATAGGTCAATCCTTTTTCATAATCGGTAAAAGCTATAATATCATGTGGTCCTTTATGAGCTCCATCAGGTAGTGTTATTGCAGAGGTAGAACCTTTGCTTGAACCACCTACACCATAAGGCGATTCGCTATAAGTCATTGGGGGCGGAAAACCACTAATTAATTTTAAAGGCGCTCCCCATAAACCTGGAATAAGATATATTGTAAATACCAATACCACTAATCCCATAGACAATCTACCTACCGAAATAGAAGTAGAAGGTGAATCATGTGGCAAGGTTATCTTTCCGAATAAGTAGAATGCCAAAGTACCGAAGATTGCAATCCAAATAGCTAAGAAAATTTCTCTTTCAAACCAATGCAATTGCAATACTAAATCGGCATTAGATAAAAATTTAAATGCTAAAGCCAGTTCTAGAAAACCTAAACAGACTTTTACTGTATTTAGCCAGCCGCCAGATTTTGGTAATGTATTTAGCCATCCTGGGAACATAGCAAATAACATAAATGGCAATGCCAAAGCAGATGAAAAACCTAACATTCCTACAATTGGAGCAATTCCACCTTTAGAAGCTGCTTCAACGAGTAAAGTACCTATAATTGGGCCAGTACAAGAAAAAGAAACGATTGCCAGCGCCAATGCCATGAATACGATTCCTAATATTCCTCCTTTATCCGCCTGACGATCTACTTTATTTGCCCATGAATTAGGCAACATAATTTCGAAAGCACCTAAAAAAGATAAGGCAAATACAACCAACAGCACAAAGAAAAGAACATTAAACCAAACATTGGTAGATAGTGCATTTAGTGCATCGGCACCAAAAATCAAGGTAATTACTGTTCCAAGAAATACATATATCAAAATGATTGAGACACCATAAATAATAGCATTTTTAATTCCTTTGGCTTTGGTTTTACTTTGTTTTGTAAAGAAACTTACCGTCATTGGAATCATCGGGAATACACAAGGAGTAAGTAGTGCTGCAAATCCAGACAAGAAAGCAATAAAGAAAATCATGTATAAACTAGAATCAGATTCTTTCGATTCGGGTTGTTTTTCTGCCGCAGAGGCAACATCCTTTTTAGTCGTTTTTTCGTTTACAATGTCGGAAGCTTGGATTTCTTTTGCAGCAAGTGTTTTAAGATTAAACTCAAAATATTTAGTTTCGCTAATGCAATTTTCTTTACAAACTTGATATGAAAGTTCTACTTGTATTGTTTTTTTCTCAGGATTAATTTGTTTAATCAATTGAGTAAAAACTACTTTGTCCGAAAAGAATATTTCATCTACACCAAATATTTCATTAAATTCTCTTTGGGTTTCGCTTTCTGTTGTTTTTCCTACAAGGTCATAATTATTTTTGTTATCATGAAATATGAATTCGGCAGGTAGCGGACCATCTTCGGGAGTGAATTGAGAATATACATGCCAGCCTGATTCGATAGCTCCTTTAAAAGAAAGCAAATATTCAGAGTCGGATTTTTTCTCAATTGAAGCTTCCCATTTTACAGGATTTATAATCTGTGCCTGAACTTTTGCAAAAGCAAAAACCAGTAATAATAAATATAAGATTTTCTTCATTTTGTATGTTTAATCAGAACGGTTTGTTCTGGTGATGATTTGATTTTAGATAGTGTCTTCTAGTAAAACACTTATTTCTTTTTGATTTGAGTAATTATTTGTGTTTCTGTTGGATTGATAGCAATTAGTTTTCCTGATTTACTAAAAAGATATGTACTTGGTATTCCTCTTACTCCAAAGGTAGCTACTGATTTAGCATCAAATCCTTTTGGATCAATTAATTGTGGATTTTTTAGTTTGTCTTTTTCTATGGCTTGTAACCATTTTTCTTTATCAACATCTACAGATATCCCAACAATCTCAAAACTTTGTCCTTTGTATTTGTCATATAATTTCACCAAATTTTTATTGGCTATTCGGCAATACGGACACCAAGATGCCCAAAAATCGACTAAAACTATTTTTCCTGTATAAGAATTTAGTTTAACTGTTTTATTCTTATCATTCTGTAATTGGATATTCGGGAAAGAATCACCTTTTTTAATTTGTGCATTAATAGCTGTGATAGATAGTAATAGAGTCATTGCTATCAATACATTTTTTATTGAATTCATTGTTTTTATAATTTTGAAAGAATTAATTCCAAGACACAACAAAAAACATAACAAATACTGTTATATCCTGAAGAATTGGATTTTTTTAATGATTTACAGCTTTAAAATGGTTTTGGATTAAACGCATTTATGGCTGTCGTAAAAGGAATTTAGCTTATTTTTGGCGGAAGCCAAATGGAACGGAAATCTGAAGAAATAAAGATTTCTGAATAATAATAGTTTTGCTTTCTTTCTGAAAAATTAAAAAAAGAATGATTATCTATTTGAAAAGAAATCATAGGTGAATAATAACTACAGTAAACTACAGGACAATCGGTAGCACTTTCTATACAACCCTTAGCACATCTGTGTTCTTTTGTTTTTAAATCGGCTTTTTTACAATCGGCTTTTAAGAATGTTTTGTTTTTAAAACATATCTTTTCTAATTTAATTCCACGTGCAAAATTAAGCGTAGGTCCCATAAAGAAACCAAACGTTATAATTAATAGTATGTAGAATTTTTTTGTCATAAGAAATACGAAAGTAAAATTTAATTAACAGATGGTTGTTAATTTTGATGTAAATGTTATACGTTTAATCAGAACGTTTTGTCCTGATGTTGATTAGACTTTTATTAAAATAAACCTAACAAGTTTTGTAAACCTGTTAGGTTTGGAATGAGATCTAATCTTTTGAGTAAAACGACCTTTTACTCAACTAAAAAGAGATCTCTATATAAACATTTTTCTAGCCAATTTTTTTTTACGCAGATTTCTTCGCCCATTCGCAATGTCGCTCGGGTCTGCAGATTAAAGCAGATTTAATTTAGATCATAAATAAATCTGCCTATATCAGCTTAGATCTTTTTAAATCTGCGTGAAATAAAATTCACCTACAGTTTAAAAATTATTTTGTCACATTAAAGAAAGTGTATTCTAGTTTTAAAAAAATACCATCCGATGCGGCGCGTTGCATCGAGCTATACAATTCTTTTTTGTAAGCAAGGTCAATTCTCGCCTGACTATTTATTATAAACTGAATAGAAGGAACTACATCTAGATATGATTTTCCGTTTTCGGTAATTGTTTGTCCAGTAAATTCCAACATTGCATTAATGTTAGTTTGCTTATAATTCGTATATTTTTTAGGATACATTAATTTACCGACTGAAAATGTATAGTTTACTGCATTTTTCCCTAAAGCATCTGGAAAACTATAATCAGGATTGTTAAGTACACGCACATAACTTACAGATGAGCTCAAGGCAACTTTATGAATTAACTGAGTTGCTACTAAACCAGCTTCGTAACCAGAATTTCCATTTGCTAAATCTATAGCTTCCTGATTAAAAAAGGAGGTATTATAACTGTATCTTCCAAACGCAGCCATTCTAAAATGACTTTGTAAATCATCTACAGAAAAGAATCGGTATTTGGCATAAAAACCGCCCCCTTTAATTCCTAATCCGTTTTCTTGGTTACTTAAAAAAGCTGAGGTACGAACCATTAGATTTTTATTTATTCCCCATGTCACTTCAGGTGTTAAATTATACATAGAGCCACTTTCGTGTTTGTTATCCATAAGCGATTGTCCAACACGTACCCCGATAGAACCCGCTGGAGCATTACTGGCGGGTTCGGTTACTACAAATAATTCTTGAGCGTCTATATTATAAGAAATAAGGAATATAAAGACTATTGATAAATATTTCATTTTATAGTGCTTTTAAGTAATAATTACCCTCATTTTCTGTAGCATAACCAGGATACTTAGAATATGATTTAACTAGTTTTTTGTACTCTTTTTGAGTTACAAAACCTTTATTCAGTACTCTGTATTTTGCTTCAGCATGAGCTACAGGGCTTTTTATATCGATAAAAGTATAGGTAGCATCATCTACTTTTAGAGTTGTATTATCATCGATTTTATCCGTATGAAACTTAGCTGTTAAAACTAGTGAACCTACAAAGAAACCAGCCCTTTCAACTGCTTTTCTCAATATTTTAGGCTGTAATGAATTATCTTTTTTTAAGTAAACGGTAAACGTATTTGTGTTTAAGTCTGTAGCGATACTATCTACTTCGGTAAAAGATTTTAATTGTTTGTTGATGGCATTAGAGCACATAGAACAAGTTAATCCTGTTGCCATTATTTCGGCTTTAGTAATTTGAGAATAAGAATTTACACTTGTCAATAATAGTACAAGTGTAACGGCTATGAATTTTATATTTATGGTTTTCATTTTATTTTTTGTTTTTTTTGATTTGAGCAATAATTTGCGCTTCAGTTGGGTCTATGGCAATCAGTTTTCCTGATGCGTCAAAAAGATAGGTAGCAGGCAAGGCATCAACTCCAAAAGTTACAGCCGTTTTGGCATCAAAACCTTTAGGGTCGATTAATTGCTGGTGCTTCAGTTTATCTTTTTCTATGGCTTTTAACCATTTTGTTTTATCGATATCTATTGATATTCCAACAATTTCAAAGTTCTGACCTTTGTATTGGTCATATAATTTCACTAATTTTTTGTTGGCCATTCGGCAAGGAGCACACCATGATGCCCAGAAATCTACTAAAACTGTTTTTCCTTTAAAAGAATTTAGTTTAATTGTAGCGTTTTTATTGTTTTGAAGTTGAATATCTGGAAAAGAGTCTCCTATCTTTATTTGTGCATTTGCTATAGAAATAGTTGCTACAAGGACGAATAATGTAATTATATGTTTTGTTTTGAACATGATTTTTTTTTAATGCTTTATTTTTGAGTGTAATTGATTTTAACACATAGAGTCATAGGTTTTGTACTCTCAAAATAGACGTTTCACTTATTTTAAATGCACATAGCTAGAGAAATGTATTTCTTTTTGGAATCTTTTTTACACATAAAATTTATGTCTTTATGTGGTAAAAAAAATACGAATTACAATAAACAGGCAATTATTTGATTGTGATTACTCTGCTTTTTTAGGGCTTGTTTCTCTATCATATTGGCAACATCCGTGTAGTTCATCGTAAACTGATTTAGGAGCTGTAAATTTGCCATTATCATATCCAGCATCTGCGATACGTTTTAGTATAGCATCAAGATTCGTTTTCTTGTTATCGTAAGTAATGGTTGCTACTTTGGTAGTTTCATTCCAGTTTACTTTGGCTTCTTTATTGATGTTTGCTGCAGTTTCGATAGTTTTCTTACACATGCTACAATTACCATTGATTTTTACAGTTTCGGTAGATTTATTTTTTATTTGCGCATTGGCGAAAGTAACTGATAGTAATAGCATCATTACCATCAATAATTTTTTTATTGAGTTCATTGTATGTAATTTTTTTGGATGGATTAATCCTAAAATACAACAGAAAACATAGCAAATAAAGCTATTTCTGTAAATAGAATCGGGATTAAAAAATGTTTTGATTTAAAGCCTATAAATAGCTTTTGAATAAGACAGACTTATGGCTGTCGGGAAAAAAATCTAGCTTATTTTAGGTGGAAGCCAGATAGAACGGAAATCCGAAGAAATAAAGATTTCGGTATAATAATAATTTTGCTTTCTTTCAGAAAAATCAAAAAGTGAATTGTTTTCTGTTTGAAATATAGCTATTGTCGAAAAGCCACAGTTTCCGGTTGTAGAACTACAAGAGCTTCCTGAGCAGCTGTTATCGCAATTGTGCCCTTTTTTTGTAGAATCTTTTTTATTGCAACAATCTTTTACTGGAGATTCTTTTTTACAACATGACATTTCATTTTTTGTCTCATGTGCATAAGTAAACGTTGGTCCCATTAGGAAACCAAGCATTACAAGTAGCAATATGTAGAACTTTTTTGTCATAGTTAAGTGCAAAGATACTTTTTCTTGACTGTCTTGGTTGTTAAATTTTTTATAATTCTGATTTTAATAAATTAGGTAGGTTGTATCGTTTTTTTTAGAAAGAGACAGTATTAAATATTTTATGTTTTTTAGTTTTTGGAAGTAATAAAAACTTTGAAAAGTAATTAACTTGTATTTTAAAAGATTTGTCAAGTGTATATGTAGTAAACTTTTTATTACTTCTAAAACTATTTAATTTTATTAGTTATATTTTGTTTTTTCAATATTATAAACTACAACAATCCCTGCATTTGGAAAATATGGAAATGTGTCATAAAATGTTACAGTAAGATATCCATCAGGAGTTAAGGAGAGCGTGTGACCATATTGTCCACTACCACATGTTGAAGCATTGGCTAATTGTTCTAAAGTTTTAGAATAAATATCTGATTTGGCTGTTAATACAACTCTTTCATATACCTTATCTTTCGTTTTTTCTGATAATGGATAGGCTTGTAGTACTGCCGATATGAATTTTTTGTCTATGAACTGAATTTCAAAATCAATTTTCACACCTTCACAAGCACCAATAGTTGTACCTACGAATTTTGTGATGTAATTTT
>NZ_JADNRC010000016.1 GCF_015594725.1 Flavobacterium sp. ALJ2
CTTGTATTTTATAAATGTAAAAACTGTAAAATGCTTACGATTTATCGAAATTAAAAATAGATAATACTAAAATATTGACCAGATTTTAAATCAAAATTGGTTATGAAAATACATGAAGGTGTTGTTTAGAGTTATTAATTATAAAAAATGAGAAACATTATTTTAATTTTTGCCTTTTTAACGCTTTTGAGTTGTAAAGAAAAAGAATTTTCATCTTTTACGGTTAGAGATATTAATGAAATAGCCGAAACAATAATTATTGGAGAGAGCTTATTTGTTTCTAAGAATGATAATAGTTCAAGGTCATTTTGTACGGATTTGATAAAAATAAATATTCGAATTCCAATAAAAAGTGAAGAGAATCCAAATCTTCCGCCACCGCTTCCATTTAATAATGTATCAATAAATGAATTATTAAATTTTAAAACAGGGAAAGAAAGATTTTTTTTAAGTACAGATTCTACCTACTTAATTTCACAAAATTTAGGGCAAAAGGTATTTAAAATAGAACAGAATATAATAGATAAAATAAATTCAACTACAATTGAAAAAAGAAACATTAAAGCAAAAAATAGGAGAAAGATATAATTTTTATGATATGACAATTCCTATTTTCTCAAAAGATAATACTAAAGCTTATGTAGAACTTAATCATCATTGTGGAGCTCTTTGTGGAGAGGGTAAAGCATTTTTTTTATTTAAAACGAATGGAGAGTGGGGAATAATATATAAATATATAAAATGGGTAAGCTAAAAATGGGTATCAATAACACAATTATTGAAAGATGTAAAAAAGAAATTCCTAACATGACGTAAACCAGTCTGGTTAAAAAAAAAAATAACTCTATTTATAATGAAACTAACTATCTTTTTTAAACTAAAATCAATTTTAATTGTTTTTTGTTGTCCTTGGATGTAATTTAAAGACTAAAGAAAGGACTGTTTCAAAACAGATAATCAAAAGTGAGCAAGATAAATTTGAAATTGATAGCTTAGAAGTTAAAGATAAAAATGGAGTTTTATACACGATTAGATATTATAATGATACTATTTACATTAGTAAGGGCAAAGAAAATATTTTAAAAATTGGATACCGTGAACGATTTGATAAGGTGTTTCCAATAAATGGATTGATTGTAAATGATAAATCTAAAGATTGTTATATCACAAATAATTATATGCTTTTATTACCATTAAGTGAAGTGAATAATAGAATAAACTTAGTTGTAGTTGATTTAATAGATAAAAAACAAATAAACTATCAATTTAAACAGACATCTGATATAATTACAACGGCTATTAATTCATTTTATTTTAATGAGAAAAACAATATAATTATAAGTACAAATAGTTTAAATTATGAAGAGAAAACAACTGTGCATTATTACAAAATAGGTGAAAAATTAATAATGCATCAAGGTACTAAAGAATTAGACTTGACACCTGAAATGCTTGAAAGCAATGAAGCATTTTTTAAGTTTTTAAATACAAATAACAATAATATTCCTTAAGATTAGCTACTAATACAAAAAAAAATAAACTATGATGGCACCAATAAAAAGATTCAAGATAGTTTCTAAAAAAGTCAATCTTTTTTCAATTTTAAATAATTAAAAATAAGTTTATTATGTTTCGATCATCATCTTCAGGAAAATATAAAAATGCAAGCTCACTAGGGGCTAAAAGTCCACGATATAATAGAGAAACTGGCGAATGGGAAAATACAAATGTTTTAGCTGCGAATATTGAAAGAAGAAAAATTAATGCTGATATACAACCCAATGATAAGGATTATTTAATAAAATACCCTAGATTCATTCGAATTCTAAAGCAATTAAGTGACTACGTCTACAACAATGAAAATGTTTTTAAATGGCTTTCATATTATTCGGGTTATTCATCGACAGAAGTATTAAATCAATTGCAATATGGAAAAGGCGCAATTTTGTCAGCAGAAATAATGGTTACTGAATATGGCCAAACTCTACGAGATGGTTCGAGCATAAAAATAAATATAAAATGAAAGGTTTAGAAGCCGCTAAATTAAACGAAACGATACAAGGGACTTCTTTTTTGATAGTAGCAACAATACTCCATGAATTTGTACATTATGGAAGAATAAAAAATAATTTAGACAGTGCCTATGAATATGGTTGGGGATTTGAAAGAGAGGCTTTTGGGGAAGTAGTCGAAAAAGAAAATGCTAATACTTTATATAAACAAAATGGGTGGAGTTTTAAAAAATAAATATCATGTTATATTCTTATGTTTGATTGGTTGCTCATTGATTTCTTGTCAAAGAAAGACAGAAAATCCAAGTACTTTCATAGAGAATAATTTCTTGGCAATTGTTGATACTGTGGCATATAAACATGGCGCTTTTGTAATCCCACCACCATTACCAAATGGTATTATTGAAAAGAGACCACTCTACCCACACTTAGCAATAGAATTAAATAAGAAAATTAGATATAATAAAAGAATAGAGAAAGATGTTCTTACTTTTTTTAATTTAAACAAAAAAGTAGAAGCTGATTTTAAAGATTTATTAGAAAATGGAAATTATTTTAATTTTTCATTAGATAAAAACTTTCAAAAAAAAATAGGAAAGTATTATGTTTTTTTTGACGAAAAAAAAATTGACAAAAAAATAAAGTATGTTGGAAGAATTGATATTGAAAATTTAAAGATATATAAAAATAAAGCAATACTAGTATTATCAGAATCAGTAGGAGGTCCAAGAAGAGTTGGAAGTTTTGGAAGAACCTATATTGTGTTACTCGCAAAAGAGGACAATGCTTGGAAAATAGTCAAGAAAGAGTTGTTATATATGACATAAAATAGTTTGATAAAGATGGAAAAAATACTTTAGGTAATTCCTTTTTAATATTTTTAAGTTGTAAAGGAAGAGGGATTTTTGTCTTCTACAATTAGAGATATTAATTAAAATAGTCAAAACAATAAATTCCAGACTATTTATGTAAAATATGACAGTCTGAGCTATAAATATAAGAGAACCTTGTTATTACGATAATAATTAAAGAATATATAAAATTGATGAAATAGATAATGATGAGAGAATCATCTTTAAAACTATAAACTTATGAAACCACCAACGATTATTTTTGGAATAGACAGTAAAAAGATTTCACATTTTAAACAACTCAGACTAAAACAAGTAATTAATGGACATCATCAATTTGAAATTCATGTTCCGCATGCTGCTATAGAGAGTCCATTGGCATATACTTTAGAAAATGCCCAAGGATGGCTAGGTAAGGTAGTACACATCATGCTAGATGAAAAGAATAACTTTTTGGGAGTTGTTACCAATATCGATTTTGATCAGGAAGAAGGGCATTCGGGTAATCATATTATTGTATCGGGGTATTCTAAGACAATATTATTAGAATCAGGTGAGAAATTATATTCTTGGGAAGAACTGCCATTAAAAGATATTGTAAAAGAGGTAGTTAAAAATGGAGCTGGAGAACAATTGCAAAATGAAATTAATCCTGAATATGTTACTAAAATAGAGTATCAAAATCAGTATCTCGAAACCGATTTTCAATTTATCCAGCGACTGGCAAAACAATACAATGAATGGCTGTATTATGACGGAGAAAAATTAATTTTCGGGAAACCTAAAAGTTTTGATAGTCCTATATCATTAACTTATAATAGTGATATTTCGAAATTAAAAATATCGGTTAATGCAGTACCTAATAAATTTAGTGCTTTTACATATAATGAGAGTGCTGATAAACGCTATACAGCTAAATCTAAAGATGCGGTGGGGGGGTTGCCCAAATTAGGTAACGAAGCCTTTGCAAGCTCAAAAGAAGTATTTGCAACCCCTGCTTTCACACACGGTATTGTGAGTACAGGAGATGATTTGGTTTTGGAATCCTTCTTAAAAAAGAAACAGGAAAGTGCTGCCGCAAATACGAATACTGTTGAAGTTAGTACCAAAAATAAAAAATTAAGAATAGGCAGTATTGTGAATATACAATCGAGTGTTCTAGAAAATAAGATTAGAATTACACAAGAAGTTGGTTCTTATATTATTACAGAAATCACACATTACGCTACACATTTAGGAGAGTATGAAAATAATTTTAGAGCCATACCATCAAAAGTATTGAGCTTGCCCGAACCAGATGTGGCGTATCCAATCGCGCAAACACAACAAGCGATTGTAGAGAGTAACACCGATCCACAAAACAAAGGAAGAATAAGAGTGCAAATGCTTTGGCAGCAAGGTACTTATATGAAAACAGCCTGGCTTCGTGTTATGACTCCAGATGCAGGGAGCAGTAATGCAGTAGGTACTAATCGAGGGATGGTTTTTATACCCGAAGTTGGTGATCATGTTATGGTGCATTTCCGCTATGGTGACCCTAATAGACCTTTTATTCTTGGAAGCGTCTTCCATGGGAAAAGTGGTGGTGGTGGAGGAAAAGATAACAATCAAAGAAGCTTTGCTACCCGAGGCGGAACTTCGCTTGTTCTCGATGAAGAAAAAAATACGTTTACAGCCACAGACCCAAGTGGTAATATGGTGAAGCTTAATGGTGATGGAACAATGACTCTTTATGCACCAAATAAAATTGATATACAATCTAAAGAGATCAATCTTATTGCTGATGAAAAGGTGAATATTGATGGTGTAAATGAAGTAAATATCAGTAGTAAAAAAGTACTTACTACAGGTACAGATGAAGTTACTGTTAAAAGTGATACTCAAATTACTGATGAAGCCCCAAGTATCAATATAAAAGGGAAAAACACCATTTTGGCAGAAGGAATGGTCGTTGATATTGATGGAAAAACGATGACTAATGTTAAGGGGGGAGTTGTAAATTTAAATTAAAACAAAAATGAATAACGCTCACAATCCTATTGCTGTAAGGGTCGAAAATATTCAAAAAATATGGAATAAAACCAGAATAGCTAAGCCTAAAGTGCAACTATTTAGTATGGTTTGTTTTACTGAAGATTTTCCTTTGGTAGATGGTTTTATTAGGTTAGAATCTTCAGCATATGGTAAATCAGAAGATTCATTTGTTGCCTTTATTCTTGATTTTTATGATAAAAAAGTTTTTTATACCACAATTATAGAACAATGGATCGTAACGTTTGAAGAAGATTTGAAAAAAAATCCAAGTTGGAATTGGGAAGACTTTGCCACTTTTAGGGAAGTATTGCCAGAGATTGATAAACTTAGTATCGAAAATCTTAAAGATTTTTATATAAAAATGCTGATCAGCTTTAAAAAATTTGAGGCTAAAACAGGTAATCTTTTAATTGTTAGTTTTTTAATTAAAAAAGTTCGTGATGCTAATTTATTAAAGGAAAGTATAAAAGAACTCTCCGTTTTATTACCAGCTAATATAGGGTTCCTATTTGTTGATTATCAAGAAAGACAGTTATATAAAGACATGATTGTTTCTATGAAGGAGAAAGGAACTATCATCGAAATTCCAAATCAGAATATCAGTAAAGCTTATAAAGAAATTGCGACTCAGGGTAATCCAAATGACCCGCAGGTGAAATATAGAAAATGCTTATTTGAAATTGGTGAAGCTGCAAAAAGTAAAAAACAAGAGAAAGTAAAAAAACTAGGTAACGTACTTATTGATATTAGCAAGAGTACAGGAGAAACCAGCTTTTGGGCTTCTTCTTATCTTATTTATGCGAGTTTTTTATTTCGATTTAAAGATGAAAAAGAGCTTATTCATGAACTATTGGATAAAGGAATAAAAATAACTACTCCTTTTTATAAGGAGAAAGAAGATATTGCAGGTGTTTTACTACAATTGGTATCATGCAAAGGATCCCATTACAGCATTACAGGGAAATCTGATTTAGCCATAAATTATTTTTTAAAGCAAGTAGCTGTAGCCAAAGAAATAGAGCAGGAAGTGCAAGTTATTAATGGGTATAATTATGCTTTATTATTGGCAGCAAAAAAGAGAGATGGACAATATAACGAAATTTTGAATGACGCTTTTGAGTATGGATATGCTTTGACAGACACGATGCTCAAAATTATCAATTTTACTTTCATTGCGAATAGTTATTTAGAGGACTATCCCAAAATAGATTATACAGAAAAAGAGGCTATTGCCAACAGAATGGCTATGATTTTTGGAGATAATTGGCGTGATACGCCTCGTGAGATAGCCAAACAAATACAAGAAGAATATTCATCAAGCAACACTTACTAGCTATGTTATTAACCGATAATCATTTTACTATTGTCGTTGGTATCGACATCCACTTTACGACCTTACCTCCATTTAATCCCTTTCATCCCTATGTAGGTATCGTTATTGATCCATTTGATTATATTCCTTTTTTAGGAAGCAATGTACATGTAAACGGATTTAAACGAGGTAACTCAGATACTAGCGGAATAATAATACCACTGGTACACATTCCTCTTTTTTCACCTTGGGTAATGGCGCCAATAATCGGGCACGAAAGCATGAACTTTTTTGCATCAGAAACTGTTTATTCCGATGGTACGCGAATAAGTCCCAAAGGACATATGTTAATGACTTGTAACGATATTGGAATCCCACTATCTATGGCTGTAGGAAAAACTAAAGTCGGAAAAAAAATGCTGCCTTTTGCCCCAACATTATTTGCACCAACCTCGTTTTCATTGCCAATTCCTACAGGAAAACCTGTAATGGTAAGCGGACCTTATCTGCCAGATTGGGGCGGGATGCTAACAGGATTAGCATCGAGTATCGGGTTTAGCACTCTTATGAAAAAAGTTAGAGGACTTGCTAAAAAAATTAACATGAAAGGATCAAAAAGTCCAAAAGGACTTAAAGATTCACTCAGAAAATGTGCTCATGATCCTGTAAATCTTATAAATGGAGCTGTTATTTATGAAGGAAGTGATTTTGATATAGCCAGTCCCATTACGCTTAATTGGGAACGTAGTTGGTATTCTGACTCTGAGTATATTGGTTGGCTCGGACATGGCGTGCATAGTGTTTATGACCGCGCAGTAGAATTATATCCAGAAGACGATGCCTTGGGACTACGCATGGACGATGGGAGATTAGTGGCTTTTCCTACTTTACTTCCAGATGAAGATTACTATCTGCGCGAAGAAAAAACAACCTTAAAAAGAACAGAAAAAGGCTATCAGGCTTACGATCATAAAAGCAAACTTTTTTATGATTTTGCCTTGTTTGATGGTAAAAAATACCAACTTACTCAAATTACCAATAACGATGGACTTTGCATCATTTTTGAATTTACAGGATATCGTTTAAATAAAATCATAGATGTCTCAGGCAGAGAAATCAAGGTAAGCACCAAAGAAGGATTCATCCAGAAACTAGAATTAGTAACACCAGAGCAAGATGAATTACTGGTAGCTTATGAGTATGACGAGCACTATAATATGGTAGCAATTCTTGATGCTTTACAAAAACCAACAAGAATTGAATATGAGAACCATTTAATGGTCAAAAAAACGGATCGTAACGGACAAGCTTTTTATTGGGAATACGACGCTCAAAACAAGTGTATTCACACTTGGGGCGATGGAGGCTGGCAAGAAGGCTGGATGGAATATCATACTCAGGAAGGTTATAACATAATAACCGATGCTAACGGAGCTGTAAGGATCTATTATTATGAGCCAAACCAGCTTGTAACCCAAGAGAAAGACCCGATGGGCAATAGCATTTTTTATGATTATACCGAGTTCATGGAATTGTATCGTGAAATAGACCAAGAAGGTCGTATATTAGGCTTTACTTACGATAATATGGGCAATAAAATTAGTACCACCTATCCCGATGGTACAAAAGAAATGATGTTATACGATGACGAAAATCGCCCATCGATAGCTATTGACCCAGAGGGACATAAAACAATCTATTTATACAATAAAGAAAAAGCGCATCAGCTTAAAACTATTATTGCACCCGATAAAACCAGTACGCATTTTACTTATAATGATGATGGACTACTGGCAAGCGTTGCTAAAAACAAGAATAAGTTACAACTCGTTTACGACCAGCAGTACAACCTTATAGAGTGGAGAGAAAACGACCAAAAGCTAAAAACTTGGGAATACAATTACCGAGGACGTGTACGAGCGATTTACACCCCAATGCAAATGGCGGACTATTTTACGTATGATGCCCTAGACAGAGTACAGAAAATTGTTGAGAAGGACAGCAATGTTATTGAGTTTAGTTATAATAATTACAGCGAAGTAATTGCCTTAAAAGACAGAAAGAACAATATTAAGTTTAGTTATACTCCACTAGGGAGTCTAGCCACAAGAGAGCAAAACGGCGTAAAAGTACGTTTTGCCTACGATAAGATGGAACAGCTAAAAAGCATTCAAAACGAAGACTACGAAAGCTACACTTTTACCCGAAACAAAGCAGGACACATTATAAAAGAAGCTGCTTTTGATGGGATCATAAAAAAATACAACCGCAATCTTGTTGGCGAAGTAACCCGAATAGAAAGACCAAACGGGAAATATACCGAATACGAGCAAGATGCACTCGGGCGCATCACTAGAGCCAATTACCACGATGGGACTTGGGAGATTTACACCTATAATAAAAACGGACTGTTAGTAGAAGCTACGAACCAAAATGTAAGCATCTATTTTGAGCGTGATCCAAATGGAAGAATCATACAGGAAACGCAAAAACAGCAGTTAGACATAGCCGAAAACGCTATAACACTAACAGCTACTTACAACGTTTTAGGTCAACGCACCAACATCAGTACAAGTTTAGGAGCTGATGTTAACACGTACTATAATGAAAAGGGACAACTAGAGCGTATAGAAGCGCAAAGTACAGAACTTAAAGAACAACATCAGACTTGGGAAACGACTTTAAAACGCGATGAACTAGGACGAGAAATAGAGCGCTATGCTACAGGAGGACTACATATAAAAACGAGCTACAATAGCAGCGGCAAACAAAAAGAACAGGAAATATTCGCTAATAGCAAACGCACAGGCGCACGTTACTACAATTGGGACACCAACCAACAGCTAAGAAGTGTAGTGAACCAACTTACAGAAGGAATGACCTTTTTTGATTATGATGATTTTGGTAATCTAGCTAAAGCGGATTATGATGGAAAAGGAGAATTATACAAAACTCCTGATGCAGTAGGGAATCTTTATAAAACTTATGACCGTAGCGACCGAAAATATGGCAAAGGAGGCAAACTACTTAAAGACGAAAAGTATTATTATAAATATGATGAAGAAGGGAATTTAATACACAAAAGCCCTAGAAATATTCTTGAAAAGCTGAAATTTTCAGAACCCACCAACTGGATGGATAGATTAATTGGCAACAAAACCGAGGAAACCAGATTGCAACATGAGCATGAGCAGTGGCAACAAGGAGATACTGGATACAGCTGGCTTGCTAACGGAATGCTCGAAAGTGTAACCAACTCTGATGGGAAAGTTGTAAGTTTTGAATATGACGCACTTGGAAGACGTACCGCAAAAATTGCATACAAAGAAATAAATCGCTATTTTTGGGACGGTAACGTTCTTATTCATGAATGGAAATATCCATTAAACGAAAGACCGAAATTAATTGTTGTTGACGAAGACAATTTGGTTTACAACAAACCTGAACCAATTGAGAATTTAATTACTTGGGTTTATGAAGAAGGTTCTTTTATTCCGAGTGCAAAGATTATTGGCGAAGAGAAGTTTTCAATAATTAATGATTATATTGGTCGTCCTGTACATGTTTACAGTGAAGTTGGCGAACTCGTTTGGGAAACCGATTATGATATTTATGGGGGATTAAGAGAATTTAAAGGAGATAGAGAATTTTTGCCGTTTAGGCAACTAGGTCAATATGAGGATGTAGAAACAGGATTATATTACAATCGATTCCGTTATTATAACCCTGAAACTGGGGTTTACATAAGTCAGGATCCTATCGGATTAGCGGGAAATAATCCGAATTTCTATGCCTACGTTCATGATTCAAATAGGATGGTCGATCCGTTTGGATTAATGGAATTATTTAGATCAATGACTCGTGAAGAATTCTTTGATATAAAAAACCACGGGTGGAGAGGTGGTGAAAACATGTCAGGGAAATGGTTTGCAGAAAGTTACGAAGATGCTGTAACATGGGGACATAAAATGGGACACGGCTCTGATTCTAAATTTTATGTTGTAGGGTTTGAAATAGATGATGATATTGCTAAAAATGCCTTTATGCCAAGTGATTACGATAATTATGATGGTATTGGTAAAGCAAGATATCTTGAAGCTGATGACCTAAACAGTAAACAGACTCCTGTTAAATCTATTAATTCACAAAGAGTAAAATGTAAATAAAATGAAAGACGCTATAATTACTTGGAATAAAACTTATTTCGATGGGGAAAATAGATTATTACCTATTAGCAATCAGTTATATTGTAATTTTTATGACGATAACCTTGGAGGATGGACTATTGATTTAAGATTTGATGAACCACCAAGGATTCAAGGTTATAAATCTAAAGGAAAAGTTGGCTTTATGATGGACAATGCTCCTTCTCATATTTTAAAAAAAGGATATGTTTTTGATGTTTTTCACGGTCCTCATAAAGTAGGAATATGTGAAATAATTTCAATAAGTAGTATATCTATAATGAATATCTTAGATCGAGTGGAATCATTAGAGATTGAAAAACAAGATTTTAAAATGTACGTTAGTTCCATTAGGGATGATTCGTTTGATTATTCAGATGATGAACTTAAAAAATTAATAAAATATAGTTCCGATTATCCCTATTTATTTTCACTAGTTTTAAAACTAAATAAAGAAATAGCTTTAGAATACTTAAAACAATATTATTTAAAATATCCAATAAAAAACAATGCTGTATATCATTCTAGCTTATCTTTATTTTTATTTAATATTGATAAATATTTAGGTAGAGAAAACTTTAATAAATTTATAAAAGAATTACCTAAAAATGTAAATGAAGATGAAATAATTAAATCTGCAATAGAAGAAATTTTACTATAAAAATTATATAGTACTTTATTTGTTTTACTCAAATATAAAGCAAACCTCGCTAATTGCGGGGTTTGGTGTTTTTTTAGAGAATATTGAATTTTAAAACCCTATACAGCGGGCAATTATCGATCTCATTCAGTCGTTCACTTAGTTGCATTCGTCGCTACCAGTCGGCTAAAAAGCCTCCGTTTCCGCTCCTCTCTTCACACGTTCTCTACCTTACATTGGTGTAGTTTTTTTATTTTTTAGCCAATTTATTATTTAGAGAATATAGAAAAATCGAACCCCTTAAGAACTCAATAAGGAGGTTTCGTTCTAGTTTTTTACATTCGAAAATATTATGCTTTTTGGTTTAATAATATCTTAAAACGTTGAATTAAAAAATCCACTTCGAATGTTTTCGAAACTACTAATAAGTAGTAATTATATTACAATTACAGTAAAGTTGAAAAAAAACGCTATTTTTGGGATGATAATGTTCTTATTAATGAGTGGGAATACGACCTGAAAGAAAGACCTAAATTAATTGTTGTTGACGAAGACAATTTGGTTTACAACAAACCTGAACCAATTGAGAATTTAATTACTTGGGTTTATGAAGAAGGTTCTTTTATTCCGAGTGCAAAGATTATTGGCGAAGAGAAGTTTTCAATAATTAATGATTATATTGGTCGTCCTGTACATGTTTACAGTGAAGTTGGCGAACTCGTTTGGGAAACCGATTATGATATTTATGGGGGATTAAGAGAATTTAAAGGAGATAGAGAATTTTTGCCGTTTAGGCAACTAGGTCAATATGAGGATGTAGAAACAGGATTATATTACAATCGATTCCGTTATTATAACCCTGAAACTGGGGTTTACATAAGTCAGGATCCTATCGGATTAGCGGGGAATAACCCAAATTTCTACGCGTATACGTATGACTCTAATACACAAGTCGATCCGTTTGGGTTGGATTGCGATGTAAAAGGAACAGCAACTATTAGGCAATACCACAATGGACATTCTGAAGGGCATTTTACGATTGAAATAAAAACAAAAAATGGTTCGAGTTTAACTACTCATCAAGTGACAAATCGAGAAATGAAAATGTCTAGGATTATAAGCAACACTGACGGATTAGGGAAAGCTCCTTATGAATTAGCTAACACTAAAGTTATAGAATTATCAAATGCTAAAGCCGCTATGACTCATCAAAAGGACCTAATGAAAGTAAGTGATTTGGGTAAATATGATGTTTTAAATAATAGCTGTCTTTCTCATGTTACTGATGTTTTAGAAAAGGGAGGGGAAGCTGCAGTTTCTAAAACAGAGTTAGGGTATTATAGATTTGTTGAAAAAATAGGATTTAATAGATTATAAAAAATGGAAAAACAATATTGTATTGATGTTATACCTCGAATTCAAGATGAAATATGTAACAAAATCTTAAATGATATTGAGATAAATAAGAATGATTTATTTATTTTTCAGTTAGACCTATATGATAATGAAGAATACCTTACATCTGTGAAATATTTATTGACTCGAGAATTTTCAAAAGAACATAAACTTAAAAATCCATATAAAATTTATAACGAAGAGGAGGAATCAAAATATAATTTTATATATAATTATTTAGGAGCTGTATCTTTAAAAATTATAGAAAATTACAAATATATAGATAACATTAGAGGCTCCATAAAAGATTTTTTATCTTTACCCGATAGCTCAGATATGTAATCTGTACCCGCAAAAAGAATCAAACCCATGTTGGCGCAAGCATCTTGCTTGTGTCCGCTTTGTTTAAATATAAGCCCGATGGTGTAGATGGATTTAATGAAAGTAATTTAAAAAAATTACAGAGTAAATTTAAATGCAATTAATCATGGATTTAAAAGATAATCTTATTTTAGTAACAGAAGATGGTACTTCAATAAATATAGCTTTTTTTGAATTTTCTTTGATAAACGAAAAGAACAAACACTATTCTGGTAATATTATTTTACATAAAGAAAGAGTACCCAAAAAATTACAAGAATTACTTACAGAACAAGAAAAATTAGTAACAGAAGGCTCATTTCTTTTAGTAGATCAAATTGGGGAAGAAATTAATAAGTTTAATATTTTTATTGAAACTTCAAATCTTAAAATATATGATTTATATATTGAAAATGGAGAGGGCGATTTTAAAATTTATTAATACTCCCGATCGCTCGGATTTGATAACGCGGATTTTTAATCCGTGTGCCATAGAGAAGAAAATAACATTGATAAAAACCACACAAAAAGTGTGGTTTTATCGTTTTATAAAAGGCTTACTAACTGTTTATTGAAAGAATCTAACAAAGCTGTAAAATCCAAACAGTGGGCAATTTATCTGTCTCTCTTCGGTCGTTCCCTTTGTTCCATTCCTCGCTTTCAGTCGGTCGGGATTGGGAACAAATTCTTATGTACTTGTTCAAACAAGTACAATTAATCTAGCAGATACAGCTATGAAATACCAGTAAGAGTCTATTAAAATCTCTGATTTAGGAAAATATGAAGCTATCAATAACAGTTGTTTATCTCATGTAACTGACGTATTAGAAAACGGGGGTAAAGCTCCTGTATCTAAAACTAAATTAGGATATGCAAAATTCTTACGAAGAAATGGATTTAATTTAATAGAATGTAAATAAAATTATGGGAATGATTCAATGTGTAAAACATGGTTTATATGGAATCGCAATTAATATTGAAAATTCCATATGTGAGAAAATTAATAAAAACCAAGAACTTTTCTCTTCAAATTTAAGTGTTGTTGAAGTTTACTTGTATGATGGAGAAGAATATTTATATAATCTAAATTATATCATTACTAATGAAACAAAAAAAAGTATAATCTTAAATCAGTATATAAAATTCATAATGAAGAAGATGAAAAACAATTAAAAGACTTAGATAGCTTGGTAGGAGTAATTTGTGCTAAATACCTTAGTGAATATATATTCATCAATAATATTAAAAATGTCATTGATGAATATATAAATAGAAATCACGAATAATTTTTATATAAATCTAAAGGTATGCGTAAGCTTCAAGCTTGTGTCAGTCGAGAGATTCATTTAGACAGCTTGAACAGTATGGAGATGTAGAAACAGGACTTTACTACAATAGGTTCAGGTACTATAATGTTTGCTGTTATGATTTTGATCGTTTTCTCATTTTCATATTAATAAACTCTACTGCCAATGAAAACGAAATGGCAAAATACAAGTATCCTTTTGGTACTGCGCCTATATGTTCACCAATTAGAGATGCATTAGATAGGTGCATACTTTCGGTGATTAGCATAAATCCAATTAAGATTAAAAAGGCTAATCCTAAAATTTGTATAGAAGGGTTTGCATTTACAAAATTTCCAACTGGAACCGCAAACAGCATCATTACCATTACCGAAATAATTACGGCTGTAATCATAATCGTTAAAGCACCTGTAACACCGTTTGTCATTCCTACAGCAGTCAGGATTGAATCTACAGAAAATATTAAATCGATTAGTAAAATTTGTACAATTACATTCGAAAAAGATTTTTTTGCAACCCCTTTTAATGTTTGCTCTTCTTCGCCTTTATGATCTACTTTTTCACTTATTTCTTTGGTACTTTTATAAATCAAGAATAATCCACCGCCTAATAAAATCAAAGCTTGCCCGGTAAAATCGGCATTTAGCCAACCCCAATTGATGCTAAAAACAGTTGCTTTCATTGCTATTAAATACGAAATACCCATTAATAGAGCAATACGCATAAACATGGCCAAAAACAAACCAATTCGAGTCGCTTTTTTACGCTCTTCGGGGGGTAGTTTTCCTGTTACTATTGATATAAAAATGATATTGTCAATTCCTAAAATAATTTCAAGAAAGGTCAGTGTCAATAAGGCAATCCATGCATCAGGATTTAAAAATACTTCCATTTAAAATTGGGTGTTAATTAGGGGGTGAAATTAGGGATAAAAATTAATCTATTCGAACAACAGTTCCACGTTGTTTTTGGTTAGAACCAATCATTCCGAATTCAAAAGTATAAGAATTTTGGGTTGTACTTAAAATTTTCATTCCAATTGCTTTCTCTTCGGCTTTATTTTTAGGATGTTTCTTTTGTAGAACATATTCGCAATCGCTTACCCAACGAATAGTTGCAGTGTCGGTTTTACCTTCATACGTTTCTATTTCAATATCATTTTTTCTTTCAAAAATGGTAGTTTTTTTTACTCCATCAACTTCGAATTCAAACTTAAATTTTCCAGTTTTAAAATCCTTGCAATTGTGTTCGGCATTGTAACAAGATGCGATAATAAGTAATAAAGGGAGTACTAGTAATTTTTTCATGATAAATGATTTGTTTAATTTTTTTTGGAGCTTTTTCCTGCTTTTCACTAGAATCTTTTTATTTTTTAAAGAAAAAAATAAAAAGGATTTTCGCTTCAATCAGGGCTACTCTGAGCAGACAGAAAGGAATAGAGTGTTTTATTTCAATTTCTTAAGTTCTTCGTCTGCAAAGTTCTTGATTTCTTTTTCTTGTGCAAATTTTACAGCATTATAATTATTAGATTCTTTTCTTGGGATTGATAGACTTTGCCAGCTACTATTTTTTAATTGTTTGGCATAAAATACAATCTGACCCACGTGATAAGGATAATGTGCTAATTGTCTGTTGATGGCTTCAATAACAGTATGGCCTTCGTTTCTAATATATATAATGTCTGAGAGTTGGTTGGGCTGTAAGCTATTTAAAGCATCAAAAAGGCATTTCCAGCCTTTTTCCCAAGTAACCATTACTTCATCTTTAGATTGTTGAATGTCATTTTCAAATTCGGCATCCCGATTGCGCCATTCTTTTTCACCATCGGTTGTAAGAAAATCAGTCCAACGCGAAAGCATATTACCTGAGATGTGTTTTACTATAGTAGCAATACTATTTGTATCTTCATTTATAGCAATAAAAAGCTGTTCGGGTTCAAGTTGGGCGATAGCTTTTTCACCTAAGGTTTTATAATATAAAAACTGTTTTTTTATACTTTCTAAATACGATTCGGATGTATTCATAGTTATACAATTTTAATGTCATATTTATCCAAAAGTCCCAAAACACCTTCGGTTGAGAATTGTGCTTTTTTCATGGGATTAAACTCTGGGTCAATTTTAAAATTATAAGCAGTTTTAAAATTAACACTAGCCAATTGTGTTTCGTTAAAAATTGCTCCTTCCAGATTGCAGTTGTCAAAAACCGAACTAGTTAAGTTGGTACCAATGAAAGTAGTTTCTTTCATCGAACAATTTATAAATTTTGTTTTTGGCATTTTTTTATTCGAAAATGAAGCGTAGTCTAAAGCAGATTCTTCAAAATAGACCTGAAATAAAAAGTCCTCACATTCATTAAATACAATCCCGAGGAGTTTGCAGTTCTTAAAGGTTACGTTTTTTAAGCTTGTTCCTTTTAAACTAGTCATGGATAAATTACAATCTATAAACTCACAATCTAAAAAAGTATTGTAGGCAAAATTACTGTTTGAGAAATCGCAATTTTTGAATACGCAATCTTCAAATTCGCGATTGTTTATTTTCTTATCAATATAGATAACCTTATCGAATGTTTTTTGAATATGAATTAGACTTTCCATGAATGTTTTTTGGATTTTCGAGCATTATGTCTTACCCGAAGAATTTGGATTGTGTGATTGTTGATTTGGTTTGAAATACTATAATCATAGATGCTATAAACTCTAAAGCTACCATCGTTATTGGTTTTTTGTTTGTCGAGTTTGAAAATTTTAGGTTGCATTTTTAGTATTTCAGTACTTTCGAAAATAGTATTTATTACTTTATCAGCAATATCGATTGATTTGCTTTCGAAAAAAATATAAAAATGAATGTTTTCTAATTATTTTAAAGCGTTGTTGGACCAAATTATTTTCGCCCCCATTTTTTTGCTATTTTCTTGGCTTCATTTTCAGAATAAAAGGCACCTTTTTTTATATCTTCTAAAGCATTTTCTATGTCTATGTTATAGACTACATCAGAATCAACAGTTGGATTATTGATAGATTGTAAAAGATTTTTTAGTTTTTCAACAAAAGTTGGGTCTTTTACTTTATCAATTTCTTGATGAATCCAATTTATTTCGGCTTGAATATTCATAATTAAGTATTTTAGTAAAGATACAAATTAGTCGTTAAACAGACCTCTCATAATTGTTTTTAGTCCATAAAAGATTAAATACATTCCTGCCAAACAGGCAATAATGCCAATAGCAAGAACCAAGTAATGCCAAACGTTTTGCTTGTTCATAAACGCATTGTATATTACCGAAGGACCAATAAATAATAGTGGTAAAGAACCCGATAAATATTTAACTCCTTTTCCTATTAACTCTTTGTTTGTTCCCATATTTTTTAATTTTCAGTTTCATGTTTTACAAAATACATGTCACTTTTTAGATGTTATAATTCTCTATCGCTTTTCGTACACTTCCATAAGTATGCAATAGTTCAGCTGCTTGCTCGTATGAAACTGGAATTTCACCCATAATCATTTTAACACCGCGGTCAACTAATTTACTATTGCTTAATTGCATATCGACCATTTTGTTTCCTTTTACTTTTCCGAGTTGTATCATGGTTGCTGTCGAAATCATATTAAGCACTAATTTTTGTGCAGTTCCAGCTTTCATTCTGGAGCTTCCTGTAACAAATTCAGGACCTACAACTACTTCTATTGGGAATTGTGCAGTTTGCGAAAGCGGACTTTCGGCATTACATGTTATGCATCCCGTAATAATATTATTTTCATTGCAACGCTCTAACCCTCCAATTACGTAAGGAGTAGTTCCTGAGGCTGCAATACCTATTACAACATCATTTTTGGTAATGTTATGTGCTTGTAGGTCGATCCATGCTTGTTTAGCATCGTCTTCGGCATTTTCTACGGCTTGGCGAATAGCTTTGTCTCCACCTGCAATGATTCCATTTACTAAATCGAATGGAACACCAAACGTAGGAGGGCATTCTGAGGCGTCTACAATCGCTAAACGACCTGATGTTCCTGCTCCTATATAAAATAATCGTCCGCCCAGTTTCAGTTTGGTTACAATTTGTGCTACTAAAGCTTCTATTTGTGGAATTGCTTTTTCTACTGCAAAAGGAACTGTTTTGTCTTCCTGATTAATATTGGTCAGTAAGTCATGTACAGACATTTTTTCTAGATGTTCGTATTTTGAGGACTGCTCTGTAATTTTTGTAAAAGTCATTTTATTTTTTGAGTTTCTAAGTTACAAAGCATCAAAGTTACAAAGTTTTTCCTACTAAGTGATAAACAATTCATGTGAAATAGAGCTAATTAGTTAAAATATTTAGAAAGGAAAAATAGAATATTTATTGTGTGATAAATGATTTTTTTAATTTTTAAGTTGCGTGAGGGATTGAGGCGGTATCCTTTTTTTTAAGGAACGAAAAAAAAAGATATAGCCAAAAGCCCGACCCAGAGGGGCACGCCCAAATTATATAAAATAAGCCAATGCAATTCCGAAAATAATCATTGAAATTTTAGCGATATTAAACTTGTGTCCTTCGCTGCTTTCAAAAATTATAGTCGATGATATATGGAATAATATTCCGATTACAATTGCTGTAATTTCAGTATAATAATCATTTAAAAACGGTAAATATTCTGATGCTATTGTTCCTAGCGGAGTCATGATTGCAAATGTAATCATAAATGCAAAGATGGCTTTTTTGTTAAGCTGTGCATTAATAAAAAAGGTCGTAAGGATAATTGCAATTGGTAAGTGATGTATAGCAATACCAATGGCAATATCGTGGTGGTGGCTCACAGGGAATCCTTCAAGGAAAGCGTGTATGCATAAACTAATGAAAAGTAACCACGGAATTTGAGATATTTTTGCATGACCATGCACATGCCCGTGTTCCGCTCCTTTGGAGAAAAACTCAAGTATGATTTGGAATAAAATTCCAAGCATTATAAACAATCCAATATTATGGTTGTGCGATTCGTAAACTTCCGGTAATAAATGCATTACTGTAAGCGATAGCAAAAATGATCCGCTAAATGCTAATAACAGTTTAAGATTGGTTTTGTCTTTTGGTTTTAGAACCAATGCGATAATGTATCCTAATAATACAGAAAGTAAGGGTAATAGATAATTCATTTAGTTTAATTAAATAAAAAGTGCTTGTCAATTACTTAAAAATCATGATTAATCGTTCGCTATCGGTTTTGTGAAACTTTTTTAATTTATAATCACCAAATGTATCTAAAAGGAAAATCCCTGCTTGTTCCATTAGCTCTTCAAAATCTTTTAGAGTTAAGGCTTTTACTTTTTCGGTAAAATGAAATTTCTTGCCTTGGTCTTCAAAATCTATTTCTTTAAAAATGTGTCCATCTTCTAAGTATCGCTTTATATGAAAATCAATACCATCTACTGTTTTTACTTCTTCAGGAACTAGTGTCTCTAATACTTGTATTACGTTCATAAAGTCGATTACGGCAAAACCATATTCGCTTAAGCTTGCTTTTATCGCTTTTAATGTGGTAAGATTATCATCATCATTCTCAAAGTAACCAAAGCTGGTAAATAAATTAAAAATAGCATCAAATTTTTCTTCAAAGGGCTCACGCATATCGTGCACTTTAAAATGCAGTGTTTCATTACTGTTTTTACTTGCTTCTGTAATACTATTTTCGGATAGGTCAGCACCAAGAACATTAAAACCTAATTGGTTTAAATAAATTGAATGGCGTCCTTTTCCGCAAGCTAAATCAAGTACTTTGGCTTTTTCGGGTAGATTAAGATAGTGCGTAAGATTATCCATGAAAATTTGCGCTTCTCTATAATTTCTATCCTTATATAATATATGATAGTAAGGTGTATCGAACCAAGATGTGAACCAGTTTTCGGATGGTTGATTTGGATTTGTTACAGATGGGTGATGTGCTTCAGACATTTATTCTTTTTCAATTAATTCAAGTCCCGCAAATTTAGTGTATTTTTGCTGAAAAATAACTATTTCGCAAGTGATACACGAAGAATGTCGCTGTGTATAATTGAAATTTTTTATTACAGATTGATTTTTGTTTAAATAGGTCTGTTTTAATTTAAATATAAAAATGGAAGATAATTTTAAAATGGTAGCCAAAACCTTTTTTGGCTTTGAAGAAATTTTAGCAAAAGAATTGCAATTGCTAGGAGCACAAGATGTTGAGCAAGGAGTGAGAATGGTAAGTTTTAAGGGGGATAAAGGGTTTATGTATAAGGCTAACTTGTCATTGCGTACGGCATTAAAAGTGCTAAAACCAATTTACTTTTTTAGAGCTAATAACGAGCAAACTCTATATAAAGGTATTTCGGGTGTAAACTGGTCTAAACTTATAAGTGCTAATCAGACTTTTGTGATTGATGCAACAGTACATTCAGAATATTTTAATCACTCAGAGTTTGTTTCTCAAAAGTGTAAAGATGCTATTGTGGATCAGTTTAGAGAGCGTACGGGACAGCGTCCTAGTATTGATAAAGCGCATCCAGACTTAAGAATAAATGTGCATATTGATAAAGATCAAGTTTCGGTTGCTTTAGACACTTCAGGTAATTCATTGCATCAACGCGGATATAGAACGGCTACAAATATAGCTCCTATAAATGAAGTATTGGCTGCAGGAATTTTGTTGTTATCTGGATGGGAAGGTCAGGGGCATTTTTTGGATCCTATGTGTGGTTCTGGAACTTTTCTTGCTGAAGCTGCTATGATTGCATGTAATATTCCAGCAAATATTAATAGAAAAGAGTTTGCTTTTGAAAAATGGAATGACTGGGATAATGATTTGTTTGATCAAATTGTAAGTAGTTTGATGAAAAAAACCAAAGAGTTTCATTATACTATAAAAGGTTTTGATAAAGCACCAAGTGCAGTAAGCAAAGCAAAAGATAATATTAAGAATGCAAACCTAGAAGATTATATCTCTATCGAAGAGAATAATTTTTTTGATACTGAAAAAACTACCCAAGGAACGTTGCATATGGTATTTAATCCACCATATGATGAGCGTTTGGATATTCATATGGAAGAGTTCTATAAAAATATTGGTGACACATTAAAGAAAAATTATCCAGGAACTAATGCTTGGTTCATTACTGCAAATCTCGAAGCCTTAAAGTATGTTGGGCTTAAACCGTCTAGAAAGATCAAGCTTTTTAATGCAAGTTTAGAAGCAAGATTAGTAAAATACGAAATGTACGAAGGAAGTAAGAGAACAAAGTTTCAAGTAACAGAATAATAATTTTAAGGCGCTAAGTGCTAAGATATTAATTTCCTGAGATTAGCTCAGAATCTTATAGCCTCAGAACCTTATTAACTTAAAAAAGGATGACAAAATTACAAGTAAGAGCATTTTTATATCAGCTAGGCTGTTTTGCTATATTATTTATTTTAGCGCGATTTTTGGTGGGAAAATATACAGAATTAACTGGCTTTTGGATTCCTATGACAGCATTTGTTGCTGGAACTCTTTTATCTCCAAAATTTCAGGCAGCTAAGACTAAAGATGGTGAGAAACTTTTTATGAAATGGATTTTCATGAAAGGAATTAAAGAAATAGGGTAGTGCTAAATTATATTTTACAATTTGGTTATTTACTTATGATAACCAAATTGTAAGATTATATTATTTTTTTGTTTCAGCTCCTGGGATTACTACTTTTTTCTTGTAAATTGGAATGAAATAAGAAACGGTATAGTTGAAACCAATTCCAAAATTACCGTCATAGGTTCTGTTGAATCCTGGAATATAAAGATTGTCGAAGTTGTCAGGTTTTTTATTTGTAACCAATGTTTTTAACTGCACACTGAATCCTACAAATACGTTATTAAAAACTTTAGCTTTTACCCCAGCATTTACTTCTAACCAACTAGCTGATAGACCACTAAATTTTTCGCCAGAAACTTCAGGCGGAAGTTCTCCCCAGTACGGATCTGAATTGTATATTTTATAATTATTTAGTTCTTGACTAAATGTACTAAAACCATAACGGAGACCCACTGATATAATATTTTCCATATCTAGCCAGTTTTCATACAAATTGTAATCGAATCCTATTTTTAGATAAGTACCTTTAGTGGTTGTGTTTAGTCTGTCATCGTCGGTAGTTTTATTTTCAGTACCTATTTCGCCAGCCAGATAATATTTTTTTGTTAATCGATAATCACCTGTGAATTCTACTCCTTTATAATCGGAATCATAAAAACCTCGGGTTAATTTATATAAATCAACGCCAAAACGTACTCCATAACGATCTGTTTTTGCGGGTATACTATCTTGCTTAACTTCCTGTGTTACCACTTTTTTAGGAGTTGGTTTTACAGATTCCGTTTCTGTTTTATTTGTTATTGTAGTTTTGTTTGCTGTTATTTCTTGGGCTTGAACCGTAAATAAAGAGAACATAAGGCAAAAGCTAAAAATATACTTTGATGTGTGTTTCATTTTCAAATTCAATGTTAGGTTCTTGTACATAAACAGCTTGCATCCAAAATCCTTCAAGATTATTTGAATCAGTTAGGACAAATGGAGAGTTTTGGTCTAAAACAAATGTGGTTTTGTAACCACATGCTCTTGATACAAAAGTATTTATATGCGTATAGTTAAATTTTATGACATCCTCATTTACTAAAGCTGGGTTTGGGTCATTGTAATTTAATATAAAACGATAGGTAGTACTTTCGGCATTTGTTTTAAGCGGAATAGAAATTTTGTTTCCATTAGTAATATATTTATCCGACTCAACAAGAGCATTCTCATTAAAGATAATACCTTCTGTCATTTTTTCTCCAATTACCTTTAAGTTTGTTACATTCTTAGGGGTTGAATTAGTACGATCAAAAAAGGAAATTACCAATCGAGGTGTTGTTGGTGTATTGGGGTCACAAATATCATCTTTCTCACATCCTGAAAAAGTGAATGCCATTACGATTATTATAAAAAGTATTTTTTTCATTTACTGTTTGTGATTTATACTTCACACATTTTTATTCAATAAAACTTATCGCAGTTCCAAAAGCACAACATTTTCTACGTGATGTGTCTGTGGAAACATATCTACCGGGCGTACACGTGTTACTTTGTATTTCTCGTCCATTAATGCTAGATCACGAGCTTGTGTAGCTGAGTTACAACTTACATAAACAACCTTTTGAGGTGCTATTTTCATAATTTGTTCAATTACATCTTTGTGCATTCCGTCGCGAGGTGGGTCGGTGATAATAACATCTGGTTTACCATGTGTAGCAATAAAACTTTCGTTAAATACCACTTTCATGTCTCCAACAAAAAACTCACAATTGGTAATGTTATTACGCTCAGCATTTGCTTTAGCATCTATAATTGCTTCAGGAACACTTTCTACGCCAATTACTTTCTTTGCTTTTTTAGAAACAAATTGTGCTATAGTTCCAGTCCCTGTATAAAGGTCATAAACCGTTTCGTTACCAGAAAGACCTGCGAAATCTCTTGTTATTTTGTATAACTCATATGCTTGATCTGAATTGGTTTGGTAAAATGATTTTGCGTTTATGCTGAATTTTAAACCTTCCATTTCTTCCAAAATATAATTTCTACCTTTATATAGTTTTACATCCTGATCGTAAATTGTATCGTTAGCTTTTCCGTTTACAACATATTGTAATGATGTTATTTCTGGAAATTTATCATAAAGATGATCCAAAAGTAATTCTCTGTTGGCTTTGTCTTCTTCAAAAAACTGAATCAATACCATGATTTCTCCAGTCGAAGCAGTACGGATCATAAATGTTCTTAATAAACCAGAATGTTCTCTTGGATTAAAGAAGGCTAAGTTATGTTCATTAGCAAAAGCTCTGATTTCGTTTCTAATTGCATTTGATGGATCTTCTTGTAAATGACATTTATTAATGTCCAGAATTTTGTCCCACATTTTAGGAATATGAAAACCTAATGCATTGCGATTTCCCAAATCTTCGGTACTGTCTATTTCTTTTTCGGTTAACCAACGGCTATTCGAAAATGAAAATTCCATTTTGTTTCTGTAGAAAAACTGTTTTTCAGAACCTAAAATGTTTTCAAATTCAGGAAGTTCAATTTTACCTATGCGTTGTAAGTGATTCTTAACTTCATTTTGTTTGTAATACAACTGTTGGCTGTATTTCATGTTTTGCCATTTGCAACCTCCACAAACACCAAAATGTTCACAAATTGGTTCTATGCGATGTTCTGATAGTTCATGAAATTTTACTGCTTTTCCTTCATAATACGCTTTGCGTTTTTTGAAAGTTTGCACATCTACCACATCTCCCGGAACTACGTTCGGGATAAAGATTACTTTTCCGTCGGGAGCTTTTGCTACCGATACGCCTTTTGCTCCAGCATCAAGGACTTGTATTTGATGAAAGACAACTTTGTCTGTATTTTTTCTTCCCATAGCGCAAAAATAAGGGTTTGTAAACTTTTATAAATTTAAAAATGGAAATATTTTATCAAATTCTTTTATTTAACATTTTTTTTGTGTTTAAAAGTTAACTTTGTTTTTATCTAGATACCCAAATTCTACGGCTTAATCAGGAACTTATACTATTTTTATGAAGTTGTATCACATGTTGTCAAAGATTAGTTTTTTGAAGAAAAGCTATGCGTTTAAATTTCTTTTTATTGCTTTTATAGGTATTCATATTCCCTTAATCGGGATTTTGTTTTTTGTGCTTTATAGTAATCATTCCATTTCAGTCAATTCTATTTTGTTTTTTTCATTAGTAATGACTTTATTTGCTACAGTTGTTACATTGGTGATTATTAATCAATTAATAAGGCCAATTGTTATAGCATCAAAAGCATTGAATGAATACAGAACTAATCGAAAACTGTCTGTTTTACCATCTCAGTATGAGGATGAAGCAGGATTATTGATGCGTAATATTCAGGAATCTATTGATGAAGCAGAAAGTTTTATCAATGAGAAACAAGATTTAATTTATATGATTTCTCATGATTTGAGAAATTTTGCTGGAAATCCTCAATCATTAGCAAAATTAATTATAGAAGAAAATCCATCGGATTCAGTTAAGAACATGGCGGAATTAATCTGCGAATCAACAGATTTACAGTTTCGATATATTGAAAATTTCATTAAATTACTTAAACAACAAGATGAAATTGCTAAATCGAACTCAATAGCAAAAACAATTCAGATAGCACCAATTCTTCCTGCTATAAATGAGCAAGTGTCTCAGCTTTTAGTTCAAAAGAACATTAAGTTAGTTTCGGATATTACTGTTGGTGAAGCTGTGCTTAAAATTGATCCAGAATTGCTAATTCAGGTTCTTGTGAATTTGATTAGTAATGCAATTAAATTTTCTTACGCAGGAAGTGAAATTTTACTCAAAATTTTTAAAGACAATGAAAAAATAGTTTTTATCGTTTCGGATAAAGGAATTGGATTTGATCAAACTCAAATTGATGAGATGTTTAAAAAGTTTACTAAAATGGGTAAATTAGGAACTGCCAACGAAACCTCTACAGGAATTGGACTGTATTTATGCAAAAAGATTATTGATAAAAATGGAGGTAAATTAAGCGCAACGAGTCTTGGTAGAAACAAAGGAGCAACTTTTACTATTGTTTTTTCTTTTAAAGATTTTGATAAATTAAGTTTCTAAGATTTTAAATGTGAAAAACTAAAAAAAATAGCTTCTTTGTTTAAGCTGCAAAGCTTTAGAGAAACAAAGTTGTAAATGTTTTTTTTACAGCAAGCTTTTAAAACCTTAGTACTTCAGAATCTTTGCAACTTTGAGCCTTTTTCTCTTAATCAAATAGATCAGAAGATAAATAACGATCCCCACGATCGCAAATTATAGCTACAATTACTCCCGATTCTATTTGATTAGCAATTTTTAAAGCCACAGCTACAGAGCCTCCGCTACTCATTCCTGCAAAAATGCCTTCTTCCAGAGCTAATCGTTTAGTCATTTCACGAGCTTCTTGTTCGCTTACATCTACAACTGTGTCTACTTTTTTTGCATCAAATATTTTTGGCAAATATTCTTTTGGCCATTTTCTTATTCCAGGTATTTGTGAACCATCGCTAGGTTGCGCCCCTATTATTTGAATATCGGTATTTTTTTCTTTAAGGTAAGTAGATGTACCAATAATGGTTCCTGTGGTTCCCATTGCTGAAACAAAATGAGTTATTTTTCCATCAGTATCATTCCATATTTCTGGTCCTGTAGTTTTGTAATGAGCTTTCCAGTTGTCTTCGTTAGCAAATTGATTCAGCATGATATAACCGCCTTCGGCAACTTTTCTATCAGCATAATCTCTCGAGCCAATTATTCCCTCGCTAGCAGGCGTTAAAATAACTGTGGCGCCATAAGCACGCATAGTTTGTACTCGTTCTTTGGTGGAGTCTTCAGGAAGAATTAATTCGATATTGATCCCCATCAATTGTGCAATCATTGCCAAAGCTATTCCTGTATTACCGCTTGTGGGTTCAATAAGTTTATCGCCTTTTTTGATATCGCCTCTCTCCAGAGCCGAAAAAATCATATTATATGCAGCTCTATCTTTTACGCTGCCACCAGGGTTGTTTCCTTCAAGTTTTAATAAAAGTTTTACATTTTTGTTTTTTACTAAATTCACTGTCTCCATTAAGGGAGTGTTTCCTATCAGGTTTACTAATGTATGAGTCTTCATGTTATTTTTTTTCTTTTACTTTAACTTCTGTTGTGGTAGTATTGGTTACAATTGACTTTTCTGGAATTGACTTAGTAATCCATGCATTTCCTCCAATAATACTGTCTTTGCCAATAATCGTTTCGCCTCCCAAAATTGTAGCGTTGGCATAGATGCAGACATTTTCTTCAACGGTAGGATGTCTTTTTGCATTTTTCATTTCTTTGGTAATGCTTAACGCACCTAAAGTTACTCCTTGGTATATTTTTACGTGTTTTTTTATTACAGTTGTTTCTCCAATTACAATTCCTGTTGCATGATCGATAAAAAATGGTGAGGCTATTGTTGCACCTGCATGAATATCCGTTCCTGTAATTCGATGTGCATATTCGCTCATTAATCTTGAAAGGAGTAATAGGTCTAATTTGTATAATTCATGGCTTAATCGATATATAGCGATGGCATAAAAGCCAGGGTAAGCGAGGTATACTTCTTCTAGGCTATTTGAGGCAGGATCATTTTCTAAAATGTATGTTGCATCCTGAATTAGTTTTTCTAAAACAATAGGTAGTTTTTCCAGAAATTGCTCCCAAATTGATTCACATGTTTTTTCTGGCTTTTTACAGGCTATTATAGCTATTTCTTTAAAAAAAATTTCGAGTTCATTGATGCTTTTGTCTAAAGGAGCATTAGAATCGAATAAAGTATAAAATAGCTTTTCTGTGAAATCTTCTGTTTTGGTTTTGATTCCATAGTTTATAGAAGAGTGACTCTTTAAAGCATTTATGTTCTGGATAATCATATTTTTTGTCACAATTATTTAATTAAATTGTTAGTTTGAAATGCTAAAAGTAATGTGTTTTTTATAAATAGAAGTAGTAATTAGTTAAAGAAATTTAATCATTAACATTCTATTTACAATAATTAAAAATATTTAATCACCTTAAAAGTATCTGTTATAAAATGATTTAAAAGAGTAAATTAGCTTATATAAAATTATTAAAATGAAAACAAACGGAATGTTTAAAAGTGCTCTTTCTCATATTTCTTATCCTGAAAGTGAAAAAGTTTCAGGAAAATCTATTCAAAGTCCTATTTTGGCATTAATTGTTGCTGCGCATCCAAAATTCACGAGAGAAGATTATATTTCTATAAAGGAATTGAATTTGTTTCGTGAAAAATACATTTCGAATTATTTATCTTCAGAGCTAGGAGTGCTTTCTAGTCTTGAAAAAAATGTGATGGGATCGCTGACGGACGAAAAGTTATTAGTAAGTGCTGTTGAAGATGAAGTAGAGGTAAGGAGTTTTGGTCAAAAAGTAGCAGATAAAGTAGCAGATTTCGGTGGGAGCTGGACTTTTATTTTATTATTTATTACTTTCATAATACTTTGGATTTGCGTTAATATTTACATTTTGGTAAATAAAGGCTTTGATCCCTATCCGTTTATTTTACTTAATTTGATTTTGTCATGTGTTGCTGCTTTGCAGGCTCCCGTAATTATGATGAGTCAAAATCGTCAGGAAGAAAAAGATCGTGATAGAGCAAAAAAAGATTATATGATTAATCTAAAATCAGAATTAGAAATAAGAATGATGCACGAAAAATTAGATCATTTAATTATGCATCAACAACAAGAATTAATAGAAATTCAGAAAGTTCAAATCGAAATGATAAATGATATTTTGAATCAGATTAAGAAATAGATTTTCGGATATTTATGAAACATTAGTAATAGTGTTTGTATGCATAAGCCAATATCATAATTAGGCTATTAAGGATGCCAAAAAGCCAAAGTGGTTTTTTGTAATTTCGGCTTTTATCAAAAAAATATAACGCAAAAATTCCTAAAAATAAAAGGCTGGTATATAGTGCTGGGTACATTTCAAAGGCAGCTTTAAATTCACCTTTAAAAAGTAAGAATAAAGCACGTTGAAATCCACATCCCAAACACTCTATTCCAAAGAGAGTTTTGCTCAAACAGGGTAGCATATATTTTTCTAGATTCAAGAGATTTGTTTTTTTACAATTTTACGAAAAATAGTTCAATCTATTTCAAGAATAATTAAATGCTATTTTAAAGTTGATTACTTTTGGAATCTGATAATTTATAAAAATGAAAAAGTTAAGAATCCCAATAATGATAATTGCAATTTTGATTGCGTTATATGAACAGTCATGTACTGATAAAAATGTATACATTACAATTGTAGCGATTGTAGTTTTCATGATAGGGATGATGCAGTTAAGTGCAAAAACGCCAAGTAAAAACCAAGATAAAGAAGAACAAGATGCTGAATAAAGGTGATAAGGTTTCGGTGCTGGATGAAGCTATAAACGGAGTAGTGTTATCTGTTAAAAACAACGAGATTACTATAGAAACAGAAGATGGATTCGTGATGACGTTTTTTGTCAATGAGTTGATTAAAATGCAAGATACCAATGATTTAATGAACTCTATTAAAAGAATTAATTTAAATGAGGTTTCAAAAGAAAAAGAAGAGCCAAAAGCTAGGAGTTTTGTTAAAGAACGTAAGGATAAACGTGAAATTCCAGCTCCTGAATTTGATTTGCATATCGAGAAGTTAGTACCAAATAAACGCGGAATGTCTAATTATGATATTTTGACTTTACAGGCAGAAACGGCAAAACGGCATATTGAATTCGCTATCAGAAATCGCATTCCTAAAATTGTTTTTATTCACGGTGTTGGTGAGGGGATTTTAAAGGCAGAACTTGATTTTTTGTTAGGCCGTTATGATGGAGTTGATTTTCAAGATGCCAATTATCAGAAATATGGTTTAGGTGCAACCGAAGTTTATTTTAAGCAAAACACTAAATAAAGCATGTTTTAAAGTGTGAAATGAGTTAGGCATAAGCATAAAAAAAACGTCTGTTTTAAAAAGAATTTCATTAAGAAACTCATTTTTAGAACAGACGTTTTTGTAGGAAAATATTTTTTTAAATATTAAATAAAAACACTCAAAAAGAAAAGTGAAATATTCTTTTTGAGTGTTGAATTTTATTCTAATTTGAAGTTGTTATTATTGTTCCCAAGACAAAAGCATTACCTAAATTGAAATCATTATTTCCTTTTTGTAATGAGACATTTTTAAGAGTTATAGTGTGCACAAAGTTATTCCCATTTGTTGTTGTTGAGACTTCTATTATTCCACTCTCTTTTTCAGTAATTCCATTTATACCTGCCCATATTTGAGTTATTGCAGGAGTAGAGGGGGTACTAGTTTGACAGAAATAATCTGGAGATAAAGGAGAGGCAAATACGCGATAAAATACTTTATTTGTTGTGTCATTGATTAAGCCTGTTCTTGGTTGATTTAAAGGAGTTGATGCATTTGCAATCAAAGAAGGGTCGATATTATCAATAGTAAGTGCTGCAGTTTCATTAAAGTTATATATCTGTTTTGAAACTGTACATTGCTTTGCATTTGATGGAACGAAAGTTAATGGCATGTCTGTTATCGTAGCTACGTAATCTCCGAATGGAAAGCTTTCGTATGTTTGTGGTCCACTAGGTTTGTTAAATGTGATGTCTTTAAAAATAATACTATAAGTATATCCTTTTATTCTGGTGCTACCGTTGGCTTCATCTGGTGGAGTCTTATTGGCTCTTGTTATTATTTCTATTATTCCAGAGGTGGCTACCCATTCTTCTATTACATTAGGGGTTGCAGGTGGAATAACATCACACATATTGTTTAGAGTAACTTTACCATTATAAGCGCGATAAATAACACGATATTTAGTAAGGTCGATACTATATTTTTTTGGCACTAGAGGAGTACCTACAGAAGGTTCACCTGCAAAAACCTCTTTAGGAAGATAAAGCAATAATGATTCTTGTTCTTTTAGTTTAAAAATAAGACTGCTTGTAGAGTTGTTATCGGGACAAATGGAAGGTAGTATATCTTGAAATTCGATAGAGTCAACAGATATATCTCCATCGTCACAACCGTTTAATAGAAGGGCAAATAATGCTATGCTTATGATTTTTTTCATTATGTTTTTATTTGGGTCAAAAATAGTGAAAAAAATGATAATTGATATTTAAGAATAGACAATTGATATTTCATAACTTTGCCACAATGAAAAAAGTATATCTCGATAACGCCTCTACAACTGCCATACGACCAGAAGTCATTCAAGAAATGACTAAAGTAATGACAGAAGATTACGGAAATGCATCCTCTCCACATAGTTTTGGGCGAAATGCGAAGACAATTTTGGAACTTTCAAGGAAAAGTATTGCTAAACAGTTAAATTGTTCAGCACAAGAAATTATTTTTACTTCAGGAGGTACTGAAGCTAATAATTGGATACTCCGTTCAGCTGTAAAGGATTTAAAAATCGAACGTATAATAACGACTAGAATCGAGCATCATGCTGTTTTGCATACGGCTTTGGTCTTAGAATCAGAATATAATATTACAATTGATTATGTAAATATTAACTCTGATGGGTCAATTGATCTAACTCACTTGTCAAATTTATTATCAGAGGAGAAGAAAACACTGGTGAGCTTAATGCATGTTAATAATGAAACAGGTACGATATTAGATTTAGACAGAGTTAGTGTTATATGTAAGCAATATGATGTGTTGTTCCATTCAGATACAGTACAATCTGTAGGTAAAACTAAAATAGATTTACAAAGTAGTTCTTTGGATTTTATAGTTGCAAGTGCTCATAAATTTCATGGGCCCAAAGGAATTGGTTTTGCTTTTGTTCGAAAAAATTCAGGATTGCAGCCCTTACTTTTTGGTGGGGAACAAGAAAAAGGGCTGAGAGCAGGTACAGAGGCAGTACATCAAATTGCTGGAATGGCAAAAGCTTTGGCACTTTCATATGAAAACTTAGAGACTGAAGAAAAATATATTACAGAATTGAAAGCGTATTTGATTAATCGTTTAGAGATTGAATTTCCAGCTTTTAGAATTAATGGAAAGAGAGATGACTTTTATACAATTCTGAATGTAATACTGCCTTTTTCAGCAGATAAAACCGCGATGTTGCTGTTTGGTTTGGATATGAAAGGAATAGCAGTTTCTAGAGGAAGTGCTTGCCAATCGGGGAGCGTACGTCCATCTCATGTTTTAAAAGAAATGCTATCAGAAGCAGATCTAAAACTTCCGAATTTGCGAATTTCTTTAAGCCATTATAATACCAAAGAAGATATTGATTGGTTGATTGAAAGCTTGAAACTAATTGATAATTAACGATTGATAATTATCAATTAGTTCTAAATTATTTACGGATTACCTTTACTTGAGAATCACTTGTAAGTTTTATAATTGTTGATGGTTTTCCTGCTATTTTATCACGATATAAATTAACAACATAATCTACCCCTTTGATAATTTCAGGATTAATATCCTTGAAGGCTATAGGAGTGGGTTGTCCAGAAATATTTGCCGAGGTAGAAACTAAAGGTTTTTTCATTCGTTCTAAAAGCTTAAAGCAAAATGGTTCTTTTATTATTCTTATTCCCAAAGAATTATCTGGAGCAATAATATTTGGTGCCACATTTCGAGGTTTGTCTAAGATAATCGTAGTTGGTTTTTCGGATAAATCCAAAATTTGCCAAGCTACTTCAGGAATATCCTTGAATACGTTGTACATCATTTTTTCACCATTCATTAGGCAAATCATACTTTGTGTTTCGGCTCTTTGTTTGAGTTTGTATATTTTAGCAACAGCTTCTGGGTTTGTTGCATCGCATCCTATTCCCCAAACAGTATCGGTTGGGTAAAGTATTATTCCGCCATCTTTAATAACTTCGTATGCGTTTTGAATTTCTGTATTTATGTCTTGACTCATAAGTTTGATTTTAAATGAGAAATATTTTTTGATAATAACAGTATATAACTGATATTATGATGTTAGTTTGTTTATAATTTGAGTAATTTTTTCTAAATCTTCGCGAGTAAGTCCTACATAAAGCGGTAAACATACTATTCGGGATGCAATAGATTCTGATATAGGCATTACATCACCTTTTGTATAATTTATGGTGTTTAATGATGGATAAAAATAGCGTCTAGGAACTATATTTTCTTTTTGTAATTCTTCTTGAACCTTCAATAATGTAGTTTCAGAATCAAATAATAAAGGATAATAGCTATGATTCCAGTCTGTATTTTCTCTGATTTTTATGCTTTTTAAGTTGCTGAAATTTAGATTTTCATTGTAAAAATCAGTTACCTTTTTTCTTTCATAAATAATATGTTCCATGTATGGGAAAATTGCCAATCCCATAGCCGATTGCAATTCAGAAATTTTCGCATTTATTCCGAGGCCATGAAATTCAAGAGGACCATTATGACCAAAATTGTGACTGTAAAATAATCGATGGTGTATTTTATCATCATTACAGAACATTGCTCCGCCTTCTCCTGTATGGAATAATTTTGTAGCATGAAAACTACAAGTACTTACATCTCCAAAATTGAATATCGATTGGTTCTTGTATTTAACCCCAAAACAATGTGCAGCATCATAAATTACTTTTAGATCGTGTTTTTTTGCAATAGCTTCTATGGCGGTTACATGACATGGATTTCCGAAAACATGAGTTGCTAATATTGCAGTAGTTTTAGGAGTTATTGCAGCTTCAATCTTAGTTTCGTCTATAGTTAGATATTCAGGATGAATGTCTACAAAAATAGGTTTACAATTCTCCCACACAATTGCAGCCGAAGTAGCAACATATGAAAAAGGAGTTGTAATTATTTCGCCTCCTTTACCAAATAACTTTAATGCAATTTGTATCGGGATTGTACCGTTATTAGTGATTGTTAGGTTAGAAACACTAAGATAATCTTTAAGTTTTTGTTCTAGTTCTAATGTCAGTTCACCACGGTTTGTGAGCCAAGCTTTATCCCACGCACGTTTTACATAAGAATTGTATTCTTCTTGTGGAGGTAAAAAAGTTTTGGTAACAGGAATCATTTAATTATGGATTTAGTGAGTTTAATTAACCGTTAAGGGTAAACTATTGTTATATTTGCGGGGTAAAAATAGGAAAAGAAACCTGATTTTTTGGTATATGTGAGTATTATAAAAAGAAGAAGAAAAAATTTGAGTATCTGATTGTTTGAAAAACAAGATTTTAAGAATTGACTTCCTTTTGCCAAATGTGTGGTTTTTCTTTAGTTTTTATTGAAATTAATAAAATAATAAAACCCAAAATAAATTTAAGAATACTATGGAAATCAACACTTTTTTGCAAAATTTTGCAGATATTTTAGATGATACGGATGCAACATTAATAAAACAAGAAACTGTTTTTAGAGATTTACAAGAATGGGATTCATTAACGGCTTTATCATTAATTGCTATGGCAGATGAAGAGTATTCAGTAAAATTAACTGGAGATGATATTAAATCTTCAAATACATTAAACGATATCTTCGAAATAATAAAAAATAAAGGGTAAGTAAAATGGCTACTTTTTCAGTAAATAATATTGCAATAAAAGGTATTTCATGTTGCGTTCCCAAAAATAAGGAACGCAATATTGATTTAGAGATATTGTCACAGGAAGAAATTCAAAAATTCATTGCTGTAACAGGAGTGGAAGAACGACGTATAGCAACCAAAGAAATTTGTACTTCTGATTTGTGCTGTGAAGCTGCTGAAAAATTAATCAAAGATTTAAATTGGCAAAAAGAAGAAATAGAAATTTTAGTTTTTGTTTCTCAAACAGCCGATTATATTTTACCTGTTTCTGCAGCCATACTTCAGGACAGATTGGGATTGTCTACAAATTGTATAGCCTTTGATGTGCCATTAGGTTGCTCAGGTTATGTTTATGGTATGTCGATAATTGCTAGTATGATGAAAACTACTGGTATAAAAAAGGGATTATTACTTGCTGGAGATACAATAAGTAAAATTATTTCAAAAAATGATAAAAGTACATTACCCCTTTTTGGTGATGCCGGAAGCGTGACCGCTTTAGAATTGACAATAGATTCCTCAGAACTTATTTTTGATTTGGGGTCAGATGGATCAGGATATAAAACGATAATTATTCCTGATGGTGGATCTAGAAATAGAATAAATGAGGATTCGTTAAAAATTGAAAAAATAGAAGAGGGGATCAGCCGAAATTCCTGTGATTTGATTCTAGACGGTATGGATGTTTTTAGTTTTGGAATATCGCAAGGACCAAAAACAGTGAATAAACTTATCGAAAAGTTTGAAATAGATAAAGATAAAATAGATTATTTTATTTTTCATCAAGCAAATATGATGATGAATAAAATGATTTCGAAAAAAATGAAACTTCCTATAGAGAAAGTACCATACTCATTGAAAAAATTCGGGAATACTTCTTCGGCTACAATACCCTTGACTATTGTTTCTGAATTAAAAGAAGATATTTTGAATAAATCGACAAATTTAATTATGTGTGGGTTTGGAGTTGGATTATCATGGGGAACTATGTTTGCTAAAGATTGTAAAATAGATTGTCTGGATTTAATAGAAATATAGGAATGATTACATTAAAAGATAAAAATATATTGGTTACAGGAGCTTCGTCTGGAATCGGGAGACAAATTGCTATAATGGCTTCTGAATTAGGAGCTACAGTTACTGTTCTTGGAAGAAATATAGAAAGATTAAATGAAACAATTTCATTACTAACAGGGACAGGACATAAGATGTTTTCTGTTGATCTTTCGGTTTCTAGTGATATTGATCAATTAATTATTGAAAGTTTGCCTTATGATGGAGTAGTTTTTAATGCAGGTATAGTAGAATATTTGCCTGTTAAATTTTTAAATGACAATAAGATTAGTTCTGTTTTTGCTACAAATTTTGATAGTAATGTCATATTGAGCCAAAAATTAATCAAAAAAAAGTTGTTAAATAAAAAAGGGTCTCTTGTTTTTGTTTCTTCAATTTCTTCAAAACTAGGTGTTCCTGGTACAGCTATGTATGCAGCATCAAAAGCGGCGCTTTCTTCTTTTTCAAAAGTATTAGCTTCAGAATTAGCTCCTCAAGGGATAAGATCCAATAGTGTTTGTCCTGGGATAATCAGGACAGCTATGACTGAGCAAGCCAGCGATGTAGTTTCTCAAGAAGAATTAAAAAAGGCAGAGTCAGAATATCCATTAGGATATGGAGAGCCGTCAGATGTAGGAGGATTAATTATGTACTTATTAAGTGACATGAGTAAATGGATGACAGGTTCGGATTTAATTATTGATGGAGGTTTCACGCTGAAATAAAAATATTATGAATTCAAATATATCAGCTGTTCATTATTATGACAATGAAATTTTTGCTCGAGAAAATGATCTGTTATTTAATAAAATATGGCATTTTGTTGGGTTTAGGTTTGATTTTGAAAATGAGAATGATTTTGTTACTTTGAAAATTTCAGGAACACCCATTGTAATTCAAAATGTGAGGGGAACTATTAAAGCTTTTTTGAATGTTTGTTCTCATCGATTCTCAATAATCCAACAAGATAAATCAGGGAATAGACCCTTGATGTGTCCATATCATGGTTGGGCTTATGATAAAGATGGAATTCCGAGTGGGATACCTAAAAAACCATTATTTAAGAAATTTTCAAAAGAAGAGCTTTGCGAAATGAAATTGAAAGAATTTAAAGTTTCTTTCTGTGGTAATTTATGTTTTGTCTCTTTAAATGAAACTATTGAACCTCTTGAGGAGTTTATAGGTATTTTTTATGATGAATTAAAAAAAATGTCTTTGGCATTAGGAGATCGAATTGACATTAATGCAATGGAAATTACTGCAAATTGGAAGGTTGTTGTTGAGAACACTCTTGAAAGCTACCATGTAGGTTTGATTCACGCTGAAACACTTGCCAAACTGGAGCCTTCTGGATTAGATTTTGAATTTGATAAAAATAATTCAAGTTGGACAAGTAGCTTAAATATTGTAAAAGATAAAGGGGGGTATAAAAAAATAAATACTTATTTTTCACCTCGAAGTTATGATATTGAAGGTTATAAACATATATTAATTTTTCCTAACTTATTAATATCAAGTACGCATGGTATATCGTTTAATTATTCAGTAATAGAACCTATAACTTCGAATGTATCAAAATTCACAAGTCATGTTTTTACTACAACAAAAAATAGCCCAGATGCAAAATCAGTTTTAATTAAAGCCTTTGAAGAATCACTAATTAATTTTAACAGACAAGTTTTTGATGAAGATAAAGCAGTTTGTCAATTAGTTCAGCAAGGTGTAAAACATACAAATCAGTTGGGTAAACTTTCTGATGAGGAGGAACGAGTGCATCATTTTCAAAATACATATATAAAATTATTAGAGAATGAAAGCTAATATAAAAGCCATTTCGTATTATCTACCAGAAGCTGTTTTATCAAATGATTTAATTAATCAGGAGTTTCCAGAGTGGGATATTGAAAAAATCAGTTCAAAAACAGGAATAAATTCACGTCACATTAGCGCGAATGATGAATTTTCATCAGATATGGCAGTAAAAGCTGCTAATAAATTATTTTCGGAACATAATATAGATAAATCAACTATTGATTTTTTATTGTTCTGTACCCAAAGCCCTGATTATTTTTTGCCAACTACAGCCTGTATTATTCAGGAAAAATTAGGACTAAATACTACTATAGGAGCCTTAGATTTTAATTTAGGATGCTCAGGATTTGTATATGGTTTGAGTTTAGCAAAAGGACTTATTGCTGGAGGAATGGCAAATAATGTTTTGTTGATTACTTCAGAAACCTATTCAAAGTTTATTCACCCTAAAGATAAAAGCAATAAAACTATTTTTGGAGATGCTGCAGCTGCAACGTTAATAAGTAGTGAAGAAGGGTTTTGTTCAATTGGAAATTTTGTTTTTGGAACAGATGGGAAAGGAGCCGAAAATCTAATTGTAAAACAAGGAGGAATGCGTTTCCCAGTTTCAGACGATAATGAAGATATTTCGGATGAGTTTGGAAATATTAGAAATGATAAAAATTTATTCATGAATGGAACTGAAATCTTCAATTTTACAGGAGAATTTGTTCCAAAACTGACAGAAGCTATTTTAGAAAAATCTAATTTAATCAAAGAAGATATAGATTTATTTATTTTTCATCAGGCAAATAAATACATGCTTAATCATCTGAGAAAAAAAATAAAAATACCAGAGGAAAAATTCTTTATCTCAATGCAACATTGTGGTAATACCGTTTCGTCTACAATACCAATTGCCTTATATGAAGCTCAAAAAGAGGGGAGACTGGTTAATTGTTGTAATTTAATTTTGGCTGGTTTTGGAGTAGGATATTCTTGGGCTGCTTGTAACATAATAATTGAATAATGAAGAATTTAATAATAATCGGTGCAAGAGGTTATGGACGTGAAGTTTATAATTTAGCTATGCAATGTGTTGGTTATCAGAGTGATTATGTTGTTAAAGGTTTTTTAGATGATAAATCAGATGCACTTGTTGGTTTTGATAATTATCCAGAAATTATTTCATCTGTAGAGAATTATGAAATCCAAGATAATGATGTATTTATTTGCGCTTTAGGAAGTGTAAAATGGAAAAAGCATTATATAGAATTGATTCTTAGTAAAGGAGGTAAATTTACTAATTTAATACATCCTACTGTAATAATTAATTCAAATGTAAAAATGGGAAATGGGTTAATTGTTTTTATGTATTCAAACATTAGCAATGATTGTGAAATAGATGATTATGTAACAATTCAAGGATTTGTTGCAATTGGACATGATTCTAGAATAGGTAAATGGACACATATTAACGCTTATAGTTTTATGGGAGGTTATGCTACTTTAGAGGAAGAAGTTTGCTTAAACACGAGAGCTACAATATTACCAAATGTTGTTGTTCGAAAAGGAGCTACCGTTGGTGCAGCAAGTTTAGTTATTAGGAATGTAAAAGAGAATACTACAGTTTTTGGAGTTCCAGCGAAAAAGCTAGAATTTTAATATCATTATATAGATAATATATGAAAGTGAAAAACAAAAAAAATGTTTTGATGATTTGTTCTTGGCTAGATCATAAATTAGGGCTAGGAGGTTTTTTTATAGATCAGGCATTGATGTTGAGTGGGGATTTTAATTTCATTCTAGTAAATTTCAGACCTGTTAAAATTAAAAACATTAAACAAATTTTTAAAACTGAAAAATTTGTTTACGAAGATAAAATTACAATTGTCTATTTATATTATCCCGTATTGAAGTTGATTAAAGGAGGTTTTTTTGCAAAATTAATTGAAAAGAAATCTTTAAATATTTTAAATCAATTTCTAAAAAAGGAAAAAATAAAAATTGATTTAGTTCATGCTCAAGGGATATTTGATGCTGCATTTTGGGCGTTAAGCTACCATGAAAAATATGGAGTTCCTTATATGTTAACTGAACACAATCAATTTAAATTAAGAAATGTAAAAAGAAAAAAAATAAGAAAACTGGATGAGGTTTTAAAGAAATCGAATTCTAATCTAGTTGTTAGTAATGATTTGATCAGACAATTAGCAACTAATGGTTTTTTCTATGATTTTGTAAACATTGGAAATTTAGTTGATGAGAAAATATTTAATTATAAAGAAACAAAACAAGGAGAGTATTTTGAAATTATGACGGTAGGAGCTTTCGACCCCCTTAAAGATCAAATTACGGCATTAAAAGCTTTGAAAATTATTGATGATTTAAATATTGAAAAAATTAAATTTACTTGGATTGGTATTAATGCCTGGAGTACAGGAGTTGATCAGGAAGAAGAAGTTAATAGATTAATTTCGGGTTTTGGATATAAAAACATAAAAATTGAAGTAGTTAAAATCGGATCAAAAGCTGAGATTGTTTCTGCTTTATAAAAATCAGATGTTTTTGTTTTTACAAGTATATGTGAAACTTTTGGAATTTCTCCTCTAGAGGCTTTATTTACAGGGGTCCCAGTTATTACCACGCAATCAGGAGGTATAAATGAATTTATGAATAGTGAGAATGGTATTGTTATACCAGTTAAGGATTTCAAAGCTTTGGCAGAAAGTATCTTAAAAGTTTTAAATAAAGAATTGAATTTTAATAAGGAACTAATATCTAGAGAAAGCATTGCTAAATTTGGATCGGACGCATTTATAGAAAAAATGACTTCAGTTTATAATAATGCCTTTGTAAAGTGATTTGTAAAAGAATATATTAAAAAGGAATTGTATTTTATATAAAAATGAAATGCTTTTTTAGAAGTTAATGGCTTCTAATAGTATATCTATTTCAAGCTAAAAGAAATAGTTTAAGGCACCAAAAATAAAGTCTCTGTTATTGAAACAGAGACTTTATTTTATAATTTAATTTTTGAAAAAAAGAAAAATCTTTAGATTTAATTTTTAAAATCTGTTTGTTCAGTATTTTTTGAATATCCGAATCAAAATATGTTTTTAGCTTATTGAGAAAATCAATCATTATTATTCTTTGCTCAGCATCTTTTTTAGAAGACCAATAAGAAGTATTATGAATACGGTATACAGACATGATTTTGTCTATATATTTAATTTTTCCATGTTGAGCATTAAGCATGTGTAAAAAATAATCTCCAATAGGTGCTTCGCTAAAATATTTTGGTAATTCTCCAAAAAGATTATTTCGGTAAATTACACTTGGGGTATGAATGTAATTGTTTTTTGCAAGATCATTAATAGTAGTAATCTCGGGAATCTTCTTTTTTTTGTTATCTTCCTTGAGTTCTGTTCCAGTTAGTAAATAAACATTATGAAAACAAATACTAAAATCTGGGTTATTTTCTAAGAAATCAGTCTGAATTTGTAATTTTTGATTATCACACCAATAGTCATCACCTTCGCATGAAGCAATATATTTGCCAGAAGCTTTATTTAATGCAGAAACAGAGTTAGGCATCATTCCTAAATTAGTTTCATTATTGTAATATTTTGCTTTGTAACCATTTGGGTTATTGGCTAATGTATCTCTGATTACAGCGTCAGTATCATCTGTAGAGTTATCATTTGAGATAATTAATTCAAATTCAAAATTGGTATTTTGTGACAAGACACTTTCTATGGCTTGTTTGATATATGGAGAGTGATTATAAGTAATCATTATAACGCTTACAAGCATATGGGGTAGTTATTTTTTATTAAAAAGTTTTTTTGTATTTTCAATCATACTGTCTTTCTCATTCATTACAAATGTTCTAAAATCTAAAAATTCAGCAAAAACGTCATCATAATTATTCATAGTATGATTAATTAATTCAGTTACTTTTTCAGGCTGCATTTCATCTGTATGCAACTTATATTTTTCGGGTATTCCTAAATCTTCTTTAAAAGCCGATGTACCATCACGACCAGTTAATAAGCAAACGCCTGAAATGAGTGCTTCTCTTGGGATCTTATCTCTTCCTGGGAAATAACCAAAATCAACATGAAGTTTAGTTTTTCGTAAGGTATCTCTCATTTGTTCCCTTGTCATGCCAGATAAAGGTATCCAGTTATATTGAGGAAGAAGTGCCATGTATTTTTCAATCTTATCTAGTCCTTTTTTGGGATTATAAGTTATTATGTTTTCTTTTGGAAAATGATGAATATTTGGTAAATTATCAAAGAAAAGTTCAGTAACATAATCACATAAATAAGCAATATCATTTTCATGATTCTGAGTTAATAAAAATTCTTTTGTTCTTTGAGATTGATACCAGTGAGTAACTGTTTTATTAGGCTCAAATCGATATTCGGTATGTTTATAAGGAACTAGCAGTTTTCTAATCCAGTTTTTTTTCTTTTCTCTGCTATTCATCAAAACTTCATAAAAATCAAGGCTTAACCACCATACTTTTTTTTGAGACAAAGGATATTTAGCGATTAAGTTGGTCATTGATTCTGGGATTATCATCACATTTTCAGCACTGTCTTTTATTTTTCTTACATAGGGAACATTGTAGTTTTTGTAAAAAGGATGAACTGGATCTTTTTTGTATTTTGAATATAACATTTTAGCATTATAGCCTAAAGTATTTAAGATATAGCCTAATTGATGTAATGCTTCAGGTCCTCCTGTTGCTTTGCTAGGAGGGCATATTATATATATGTTTTGTTGCATGTTTTTAATTAAATTTTGTTTCAGAATTATAAATCACATTTTGAATCCAACCATCTAAGGTGTATTTATTAAAAATGATATCAGGTATTTTTTCATATTCCTTTTCAAAAAATGATGGAGGGATTACAGGATTTTTTTCGTCAATTATAAGAATATTGTTAGGATTATAAAAGTCGTAATTTATAATGTCTGAGTTAGTTGTAATGAGTTTTTTTTGTAGCCCTAAGCTTTCAAATACTCTAAAGGTTAATCCGCTTTGACCTTTTCTATTAACATCAAGTAAAACTTGTGTCTTATTTATGTATTCTTCTATTTCTGGTAATGGAATATATTCGTTTATAAAGTCAATGTTTCCAGTTTTCCTTTTGCAACTTTTAGTATAGACAAATATTTTATAGTTTATATCATTTAATTTTAGATTAGTCGCTATTTTTGATAGAATGGGTAATCTTTTATCTTTTGTAATAATGCTGAAAACTTGATAAGCAAATTTTTCAGTATTATTTTTTATTGAAGAATTGTATATCCAATTAGGTGCAAATTTTAGATTGTATTTTTTACAATCTTCTTTTTCAAAGGAAAAGACTTCATCAAAATGGGGGAGCACATGCAATATTTTAGTACAACGCTTAGTATTATCATTAAAATATGCAATTGTTTTTTTTCCATATTTTTTTAATTTTAATACATTTTTAGTATTAATGAGGTCCCCTTTAATGACTAATATGACATCTTGAATTTCACCAATTTCTTCAAGATTTTCAATAACTTTTTTTCCGAAAAAGTTTGTTTTAATATTTTTTTTAAAAACAGATTTTAAGATGAAATTGTAAACTTTATAAAAGACATTAGGGTATTTATATTCAAATTCATCAAAGTTAATATGGTGTACATTATGACCTTGTTGTTTTAACGCGACTGCAATATGGTTATTAAATCCCCAATTGTCTAGGGTTATTAATGTAATGCGCATAATATATTTTTGTTTTTTTTCTATTTGACAAATTTAATTAAAATTTGGGTCAATAATTTATATAATTGGTATATTTAGTTAATAGAATTACAATGTTTTTATTTAATTAGCAAAAGAGTAAAATAGTTTGACTTTACTTAGTTTTAGGATTGTTACATTATAATAGAATCGTAAACTTTTAAATATTTGGCTGCAGCATCTTTCCAGTCAAAACTAGCTCCTCTTTTTTTTATGAGTTGTTCTTTTTCTTTTTTATCATTTTCATAATCATTCAAGCCGTTAAATAATATAGATTTCATATATTCTGGATCAAAATTGCTCCAATAAGTAGCAGCATCACCACCTATTTCAGGTAAAGATGTTTTGTCAGATAAAAATACAGGTTTACCAAAACTCATAGCTTCTATAGGAGGTAATCCAAAGCCTTCCCTAATTGAAGGGAAAAGAAAAGCTGTGCAGTTTTTCATGTAAAATTGTTTGCCTTGATCACTAACTTTACCAGTCAAAAAAACTTGGTTTGTAAGGTTGTTTTCAGCAATCATGTTTTTTATTACATCGCCGTATTTTTTATTGTTGTTTCCTGAAATAATTAAATTGTAATCCTTTATTAATTTCATCATATTAATAATTGAAGAAAAGTTTTTTCTTTCCATAAAATCTCCAATTGTATAGAAAAAAGGTTTGTTCACAGGAACATTAGGAATATATGAAGATGTGTCTAAGAATGTAGAGATAGGATTTCCATTGTAAATAATATGCTCAGGAACATTAGGGACATTAAAATATTGATGTGTTTGTTTTTTAGCAAATTCAGAAATATAAGTAATTGCTGTAGCTTTTTTTAGTTTAGCAGTAAAAAGTCTATTTAGTCTATGATTTACATCTGAAGATATTTCTTCTATGAAATTTATGTCATGTATAGTAAGTAAATATTTATTACAATGGTAAGGCTCTACTTTTGTATTCTGATTTACTGAATGCCATAAATCATACTTTTTTCTAATTCTGAAAAGAGGATGTCTGGATAGGCTGGTGTATTTATGATAATTAAATTTTTCTTTAAATTCAGCTTTAAGAAGTTCTGGATTTGAAGAATTTAGTGTGAGTTCATAATTATCTAAATTTAATTTAGAAATACCTTTTATTAATTCATAATTGAAGGTTCCTAGACCAGCTGCTCTGTTGTTAATATTATGAGTTTCTAGGAAAATACTATTATGCGACATTATCTTTTTTTTACGAAAATACAATAATAATTTGAAGTCTTATATTCTATGCGTATTTTTGTTCTCTTATAAAACTTAAAGGATGAATTTTAAAATAAACCCAATTTATATTGATGCAACGGATTTAATTATTGATTATGTTCATAGATTTAATAATTCGGGTGCCCTTTTTGGAAATGGAGATCGAAATAAGATAAAATTGTTTGATTTTGAGGGGATAAAGATTAATATTAAATCCTTTAAAATTCCAAATTTATTTAATAAAATAGCTTATAAATATTTTAGAAAATCAAAAGCAAGACGTTCTTTTGAATATGCTACAATTTTGTTAGAAAGAGAAATTGGAACTCCACAACCAATCGCTTTTTTAGAGAACTATAATTGGCTTGGTTTAAGAGATAGTTACTACGTTAGTGAACATTTAGTAACTGAGTTAACTTATAGAGAACTTATTGAGGTTGATAATTATCCTGATTTCGAAAATATATTAAGACAGTTTACACGCTTTACTTTTAAACTACATGAAAAGGGAATTGAATTTTTAGATCATTCTCCAGGGAATACATTAATAAAAAAAAGAAACAATAATGAATATGATTTTTTCTTAGTAGATTTAAATAGAATGAATTTTCATACTGAAATGAGCTTTGTACAACGTATGAATAATTTTAGAAGACTTACTCCTCGTAAAGAGATGATTGCAATTATGAGTAATGAATATGCAAAATTATATTCAGCTAAGACTGAGGCTCAAATTTTTGAAAAAATGTGGGAAGATACCGTTAAATTTCAAGAAGAATTTGCGAAAAAGCAAAGGTTAAAAAAGAGATTAAAGTTTTGGAAATCTTAAAACCAACAACAAAAAAAACATTATTTAAAATAATGTTTTTTTTTGTTGTTGATATCCTTCTAGACTTTACTTATCTTTTAAAGATTCTTAGTTATAAAGAACTCAATCTGATCTTTGAATAATTCAGGATTAAATTGTTGGTAAAGTTGAGCGAAATTATTTTTAATCTCCTTGTGTGGTAAATTTAAATCAATTAATTCGGGTTTGAAATCATTTAAATGTACCGAAATATTGCGTAATCCATCTTCAAAGGTTGCCCAGTCGTTTTTCTTAACATATGGTGAAAAGATTGTAAAAGAGGGTTTGTTTAATGCTTTAGCCATGTTAATTGCTCCGCCATCGTTTCCTATGATTACATCACACTGATTCATTATACCTATAAAGGATCGTAAATTACTGCCTAATAAATCAAAATGGATTTTTTCTTGGGTACTTTTTGAGCATAAATTGAATACTTTTTGAGCATCTTCAATTTGATTTGGAAAATAATTAAAAAGAATAGTTAGGTTTTTGTTCTCTGCAACATATTCTACTACTTTAGCCATATATTCTAGAGGGTAAGTTTTTGATTTTTCACTTCCCAAAAGGCTTATCATTACAATTTTCTGGTCTTTTTTTACTTTATGTTTGTCTAAAAGAGCAATTGCCTCATCATTTTCGTCTTTACTTACATATAATTTTGGAAAAGGGTCTATTGAATCAGCGTCCAAATTTAAAGGATTTAATAGCAAAAGTCTGTTGTCTATAGCTAGTCCATATTTAGTTTCGGTAGTGTCCTCAAAACGCTTCATATTATGGTTGTAAAACAAAGACGAGTACCATTTGTAGTATGATATTTTATAATCAGCACCAGAAAAAATAGTTATTAAATTGGTTTCTAATTTACCATAAACATCAATTAATATATCATACTTATTAGATCTCATTTTGAAAATAAAGTTAAATAATGATAAATATGATTTTCTTATTTTATTTTCTAATACAATTACTGAGTCAATATTCGGATTACCTATTAAAACATCTGTGCAATTAGAATAACACATATAGTCTATAGTTGAATTGGGATGTTTTTTTTTAAGATTATTACAAAGTATTGTACTTATCAGGACATCACCAATTCTTTTTTGTTGTATGATTAATATTTTCATTATTAGGGGTAAGTTTAATAAAAACTATATTTTGTTTCTTATTGAAGGGGTTTAAAAGTAGAGTTACTCCATTTTATTATATGTTATCCAAAGTATTAAATAACGTTTTAAAACCGCAAATGAATTTATATAAGCAAGAATATAGCCTTCTTTACCGTCAAGGAAGCCAAATTTAATGAAATATTGATTTATAAAGTTGAAAAAAGGTTTTAGTAAAAAATGATAAAAATTTGGTTTCATATTTTTATCATATAATTCTAAAGCTTCCTTTTTACTTAATAAACTTAGCTTATAGTTGTATTCGTCGAAACTTTTGTATGAATAAGAGTCTATTCTGTTTTTTAATACATTTGATTTAAAGAACGATATATTAGATTTCCTTTTTTCATCGCCTGAATAAGAGTATCTTTTTTTATCAAAAAGAAAAATTCTTTTTTTGTTGTTGAATTCTCCGTGTTTTATTTTCTTTTTGAAGAAAAATAATGTCTGTTTAATGTAATAAAGTTCATTATTTTTATGATCAGAAACTTTAGTTAAAATTTCATCTTTAAGCTCAGGAGAAAGATATTCGTCTAAATTTAATAATAATATCCAATCATTTTTGGCATGATTGATAGCTATCTTTTGTTGTTGTATTTTGTCAGTGGTATTTTGTTTAATAACAGTTGCACCAAGTTCCTTTGCAATAGCTACTGTTTGATCAGTACTTTCACCATCCATGAAGATAATTTCATCAGCAAATGAAACATTTTCAATGTGCTTTTTTATATTGTTCTCTTCATTAAAACAAAATGTCAAAACACTAATTTTTGGAACTATTACATTTTGGGGCATAAAATCAATTTTGTGCAATATTAATAATTTTAGATTTATAACTTTGTGTAAAATTAAACAAAATGTCTCGACTCCCTATTTTAATGTATCATAACATTTGTGAATCTGAAAATGAAACTAATAATTTGACTATTTCAGTGCAAAAATTAGAAGAACAATTTCAATATTTAAAAGATAATAATTATCAAACCTATCATTTTGAAGAGTTAGCAAAAATGAAGTCTATTCCCAAAAGGAGTATTGTTCTTACTTTTGATGATGTTACTGAAAATCAGCTTACTTATGCAGTACCTTTATTGGATAAGTTCAATTTAAAGGCCAGTTTCTTTATTCCTTTTTCATATATAGGAAAAACAGATTTATGGAATGAAAGTTCTGAGGTTTTGGGGAATAAAATAATGACAATCGAGCAGTTAAAAAAACTGAATAGAGACAGAATAGAATTAGGATACCATTCCTATGAACATAAGAAGTATAGTTTATTATCTGATTTAGAAATAGAAAAAGATTTTATGAAGTGCGAGGAGGTGATAAAAGTTAATGATTTAAAAATATATTCTGCTTTGGCTTATCCATATGGTAATTACCCTAAGAAGGGTAGTGGTAAAGAGCATTTCAAGCAGATAGTTGCTGTGAATAAAATAAAATTTGGTTTAAAAATTGGCAATCGCCCTAATCGTTTTCCTTTTAAAGATAATTATGAAATTAAGCGAATAGATATTAAAGGACATGATAGTTTAATGACATTCAGATTAAAAATCAAGTTTGGGAAATTAAAGCTATTCTAAATCTTTTTCTATTAACATCATTTTTGCATATCTAGAGAAAACACCATAAGCATCGATTGCCGCCGCCGCAAGACCTGGTACTCCATCAAGATAGACTCTTTTTACAATATAAGTATGAAAAAAACGATAAAAGGGTTTAAAGAAAAGTAAAAATAGCGTTACTTTTTTTCCTTTATCTGCAGACATTTTTGCTTGGAACCAGGCATATTTATCCTTTTTACTTATGAAATGGAATAGTCCTTTGTAGGTGTAATGTATCATGTAGTTTTTTAATACACCAGGCTTTGACTTTAGTATTAATTTTTCATGTACTTCATTTTCAAAAGCTAGATTTTCATTTTTCATTAAACGAACGACTTTGTCTGTGTAATGAAATAGAAAACGATTCATGAAATAATGTGGAAACCAAATTTTGTAAGCATCAAATTTATCCGATTCGATGCTTTCAAGTATTTCTTTTTGAAGCTTTTCTGTAACTCTTTCATCGGCATCTAAAAATAATATCCAATCTCCAGTTGCAAAGCTTATTGCATAATTCCTTTGGTTGCAGTAATTATCAAATTTTCTAAAAATAAGCTTAACACCTAATTTAGAAGCAATTTCTTGTGTAGCATCAGTACTATGAGAGTCTAAAACAATGATCTCATCAGCAAATGAAACAGATTTTATTGCATCAGCAATATAAAACTCTTCATTATAAGTAAGTATGATAACGGATAGTTTTTTCATTTCTTTAATTAATATACTTACTTATAATAAGGGAGTTTAATGATATATTATTATACAGCAACATCGTATTCTCGAAGTGCATTGTTCAATGAAGTTTTTAAATCTGTAGATGGTTTACGAGTACCAATAATTAATGCACATGGAACTTGAAATTCTCCAGCGGCAAATTTTTTGGTGTAACTTCCAGGAATCACTACAGAGCGGGCAGGAACATATCCTTTCATTTCAACTGGAGTATCACCTGTTACATCAATTATTTTAGTTGAGGCAGTTAAGCATACGTTTGCACCTAAAACAGCTTCTTTTCCAACATGTACACCTTCTACGACGATGCAACGTGAGCCTATGAATGCGCCGTCTTCGATAATTACTGGAGCAGCTTGTAAAGGTTCTAATACACCTCCAATACCTACACCACCACTTAAGTGTACGTTTTTACCAATTTGCGCACAGCTTCCTACAGTTGCCCACGTGTCTACCATTGTGCCTTCATCAACATATGCTCCAATATTTACATAGCTAGGCATTAAGATTACTCCGCTAGAGATATAAGCTCCATAGCGTGCTACAGCATTAGGCACTACACGAATACCTTTTTCAGCGTATCCTCTTTTTAATAGCATTTTATCGTGATATTCGAAAATACCAGACTCTAAAGTTTCCATTTTCTGAATAGGAAAATACATAACAACTGCTTTTTTTACCCATTCGTTTACTTGCCAAGCATCACCAACTGGTTCAGCAACACGTAATTTTCCAGTATCTAAAAGTTCAATGACTTCTCTGATAGCATTTGTAGTTGTTGTTTCTTGTAATAAAGCTTTGTTTTCCCAAGCTTGTTCTATAATAGTTTGTAATGAATTCATAATAGTAAATATTTTAGACAAATATAATTCGATTTTTTCTTAAAACAACCCTCATTGCTTTATAGTAACATTTTTATAAAAAAAGAATATTTAATTTGGTTATTTTAAGATAAAAAGTGTTTTATTTTAAATATTTTTTCATCTTATTTCCTGATAAATATCAATTTTTGATTATTGTTATAAAAGTAGTTTTGCTGAACAATATAATAACAGAACGTCAGTTTTGATTTGTCTGAATCCAAAATTTAATTAGTATTATAACTATGAATAAAGAAAACCAGTTGTTTAAAAGACCTACGCCAATTGATAAAGAGGTTTCTTGGGATAAAACCCAAGTAATTATGAGTAAAACAAATCCAATTGGAATTATCGAATATGCAAATGAAACTTTTGTAGATGTTTGCGGATACGAAGATTATGAATTAATGGGGGAGCCGCACAACATCATAAGACATCCTGATATGCCACGAGTACTTTTTAAAGTATTATGGGAAAACCTAAAAAAAGGGAATAACTTTCATGCCATTGTGAAAAATCTAGCTAAATCTGGTAGGTTTTATTGGGTTATTACTGATTTTGAAATAGCAAAAGATTCAAATGGTGTGATTGTAAATTATTTTGGTAGAAGACGTGCTGTACCACAAGAAGTAATTTCGATGCATATTGAGCCTTTATATAAAAAATTATTACAGATAGAATCTGCTAGTGGAATTGAATATAGCGAGAAATATCTGATCGGATTTTTAGAAGAAAAAAATAAAACGTATGTCGAGTATATTAAAGACTTAATGTATGAGTATGAGAGAACTCAATTAAAGGTACAACATAATCATCAACCAGAACCTCATGAAATAGAGGAAGAGGAGGAGAGAGGTTTCTTTAGTCGTTTTTTTAACAGATAGAGATGTATTGGTACAGCTTCAAATGAGCTAGGTTTAAAAGAAGGGTTTGACTTTTAATTAAAGTTAAACCCTTTTTCTGATGTGGAAATGTATTTTTAGGATTGTTCTCTAAAGTTATGAATCTAGTACTAAGGATTTTATTTAGTAAGTGTTTTATCTTAATAGCTTTAAATAGCTAATTTATTATTGATAACTCTTTCATTAAAAGATTGGATGTATGCTTTTAAGAATTTTTCATATTCTTTGACTTTAGGTTTATTTTGCAGCATCAAATTGTTCTTTAAAAGAACATCCTCTTTCCATTTGTATAATCCAATTGTTTGATTATTTGCAAAAGCCAGATAATAATCGTCTTTAATGAAATGATATGTTCCTTGAAGATAATATACTACAAAGTTTTCTTTGGATTTGTAGCTTTTACCAAAACTAACCATGTCAGTTTTTATATTTAAATAATCTAAAATACTAGGCATGATATCAATTTGCTGAAAGTTTTTGTCACTAACACCAGTTAATTCAGGATTTGATGGATCGAAAAATAATATTGGAATGTGAAATTTTCCAATATTTGTCTTGTCAATATCTTTATCACCAGCAGATGAAGTATGGTCAGCAGAGATAACAAATAACGTATTTTTGTACCAGCTTTCTTTTTTAGCAGCATTAAAAAACTTTCGTAGAGCAAAATCAGTATAAGCTATGCTTTCTTGAATATCGGTAGTTCCTTTAGGGAATTTTCCTTTGTATTTTTCAGGAATAGTATAGGGATGATGTGAAGAAATGGTAAATAAAGAACTAAAAAAAGGTTTTTTAAATGACGTTAACTTAGAAGCGTAAAATTGTAGAAATTCTTCATCAAAAATGCCCCATTTTCCATCAAAAACATCTTCACCTGTATATTGATCTTTTCCGTAGTATTGGTCAAAACCTGCAACTTCTGCATATTGATCAAAATTTTGGCTACCATTAAAAGCACCATGAAAAAAGGATGTATTATAGCCTTCTTTCTTTAAAATTTTTGGAAGACCATTTATTTTATTCAAAGAATAACTTGACGATATAAAAGAATTATTCATTAAGCTTGGAATACTTGAAAGTATTGATGGAACAGCATCAATTGAAACTTTTCCATTTGCAAATCCATTTTTGAAATAGTACGATTTTGTAATAAGAGAATCTAGAAAAGGAGTTTGTCCGCGTCTAATATTCTCATTTCCGAAGCTTTCTAAAATTAAAATTACTACATTTTTTTTAATAGTAGGTTGATCTGGTTTCAATGAAATAACTGGATTATAAATTGAAACTAATTCTTTTTCATCAAAATATTTAGTTTTATCGATATCTTCTTTCTTAAAAAGAGTTTTTAGAATGCAAAAAGGAGTATTTAAGACTAATCCCGTATTATTTAGAGCTCCATATTTAGCAGCATCTACAATTTTAATAGGTTTCTTTTGTAAACCTCCACGGCCAATTATTAAAATTAAAATTAATGAAATAACAAAATAAGCAACTTGCTTATAATAGTCTTTTTTAGTTGATTTTTCGTGTATTAAATGTGTTTTTAAGTTAGGTATTAATTTCCATAATAAAATGCTTACTATAAGAAATAAAAGGAGGATATACCAAAAATCTCGTAAAAACGAAGGGATTAATCCTATGGCTTCTTGTTCCATTCCCTTGGCAGTAATCATTCCAAAAGTACTTCTTCTGCCAGTAAAACGATAGTAGATAATATCAATAAAATTAGTTGCAATAAATACAAGATTTACTAAGTAAAAGCTAATCTTTAAAATGTTTTGATACCTTGGTTTGTATTTGAATTTACCAGGAATCAAATGGGCAATCATGAATATAATATTAATATAGGCAATGGCTGCGAAGTCAAAAAGAACTCCTCCTAAAAAGTTCTGAAACGTAAAAGCTTCAAATAATTTTAAATTCATGAGATAAAATAGAATTCGAGCGAATTGGTAGATTATAACAATTAAAAAGAATCTTTTTAGAAATAAAACAATACTATTTTTATAGTTATTCATTTGGTTTTTAGTATTTTTTTGAAATAATTGCTTTTGTTTTTATGTTTTTCTAAATGAAGAAAAATAAATTTTGAGCAAAAGAACTATTTTTTTTTAAATTATGATTACTTAATTAATCTAATTTTTGAGAGCATGATATTAGTTTTATAAGTTTTTGAATATTAATGATTGTTTAATTGTGTTGTTTTTTAGTGTTTTATCTGTTTTTTTGAGGTATGATTTGCTTAAGGAAATTATTTTAAAAACAAGTTAATTTTTTTTACTTCTTCAATGATAATTATCATAAATTAAAATCATAATGAGTATTACTTTTGTAATGAAATTATATATAAAGATTTTTTTAGGAGTAAAATTTCATTTAAGTTTTTTTAATATATGAATTAGTATAAATAGAGTTGATTGGTAAGCTCTTAATATAAATTTTTTAATATTGTTTTAATTTTTTTTGGAGAAAAAATTTAATTAATCCGTTTTAAATTCTAGAACGGATTTTTTTTAGAGCCTATTTAAATTTTAAAGAGGCTCTAAAGGTATCTGGTTTCTACTTTATGTATCTTTGTATTATAATTTTAATTAAGATGCCAAGAATTCTCGCTATAGATTACGGAAAGAAAAGAACAGGAATAGCTGTTACTGATGAATTGCAAATTATTGCTTCGGGTTTAACAACAATTCCGTCGCATACAACGATCGATTTTTTAAAGGATTATTTTGCTAAAGAAAGGGTCGAAGCGGTCTTAATCGGTGAACCAAAACAAATGAATGGAGAGCCATCAGAAAGCGCTTCGATTATAAAAGGTTTTGTAACTCATTTTTCTAATATTTTCCCTGATATGAAAGTGGTTCGTGTAGACGAGAGATTTACTTCTAAAATGGCTTTCCAAACAATGATTGATAGTGGACTTAGTAAAAAGCAACGTCAGAATAAAGGTTTGATTGATGAAATCTCTGCAACAATAATGCTTCAGGACTATTTATCCCGAAAAATGTATTAACATTTAAGCAGTTTTATTTCGAAAACGTTTTAGAAAACTATAACTTTTCAGATGAAATTTATAGTTTTTTTTTGGAATTTTATGAAGTATCTTTGCACTTTAAAATTTTCTTGCTATGTCCGACAAAACCATACGTTCAAATACCGAAGTAGTACTTATTGGTGCTGGAATTATGAGTGCAACTCTTGGGTTAATCTTAAAAGAATTACAGCCAGATTTAAAAATTGAAATTTACGAAAGATTAGATGTTGCCGCAGCTGAAAGCTCTGATGCTTGGAATAATGCTGGAACAGGACATTCTGCATTTTGTGAATTAAATTATACTCCAGAAAAAAATGGCAGTATTGATCCTAAAAAAGCAATTAGTATTGCAGAATCTTTTGAGGTTTCTCGTCAGTTTTGGTCTTATTTAGTACAGCAAAATAAAATTACATCTCCAGATAATTTTATAAAAAGTGTTCCTCATATGAGTTTTGTTTGGGGAGAAAAAAATGTAGATTATCTTAAAAAAAGATTTGAAGCATTACATCAAAATCCGATATTTAAAGAGATGGTTTTTAGTGCTGATTTTTCTCAATTAAAAGAATGGATGCCTTTAGTAATGGAAGGAAGAGATGCTTCAGATAAATTTGCTGCAACTTTTATGAAAATTGGAACAGATGTAAATTTTGGAGAATTAACAAGAAGCATGTTCAATTATCTAGGAAAACTGGATGGTGTGACAATTCATTTTAACCACGAAGTAAAAAAGTTAAAGCAACGTGAAGATAAATCTTGGAGAATTAAAATCACAGATTTATCAACTGGCCAAACCAAAAAAGTATATACTAAATTCGTTTTTATTGGTGCTGGTGGAGGATCTTTACCTTTATTAGAAAAGGCAAATGTTGCTGAAGGAAAAGGATTTGGAGGTTTCCCAGTGAGTGGACAATGGTTAAAATGTACCAATCCAGAAGTTATTCTTCAACATCAGGCCAAAGTTTATGGAAAAGCAAGTGTTGGTGCACCGCCAATGTCGGTTCCTCACATCGATACTAGAATGATAGATGGAGAAAGAGCTTTGCTCTTTGGACCATTTGCAGGATTTTCAACTCGATTTTTAAAGAATGGATCCTATATGGATTTACCTATGTCTATTAAAACAGATAATATAATACCAATGTTGGCGGCTGGGTATCATAATATTCCACTTACTAAATATTTAATTGAGCAAGTGAGACAATCGCCTAAAGACAGAATGAACGCTTTACGTGAATACTTGCCAAATGCGAAATCTAAAGATTGGAAATTAGAACGTGCAGGACAACGTGTTCAGGTTATTAAAAAAGACGAAAAAGAAGGCGGAATTCTTGAATTTGGAACAGAAGTAATTAATACCGAAGATGGAACATTAGCTGTTTTATTAGGAGCTTCTCCAGGAGCTTCAACTGCAGTTTCAATTATGATAGGGTTGATTAATAAGTGTTTTAAAGATAAAGTTAAAACACCAGAATGGAATGAAAAGTTCAAAGCAATGATTCCCTCTTATGGTCAAACCTTAAATGATAAACCAGAGTTATTGGCCGAAATAAGAAAAAATACTGCAGCTGCTTTAAAATTGAATAATTAACGTAGTGATGAAAATATATTTAAATAAAAATCCAGATTAATTAATCTGGATTTTTTGCTATAAACTCTTTTGTAATAGTAAGTATTTTATCAGATAGATCCGTCATCCATATTAATTGTTCGATTACTAGTTGTGCTTCTTGCATTTTGGATTCTCTTGCATTTTCGTCAAGTTCATTATTATTTTCTAATTGGCTGAAATTTTTTCTTTTTAATTCTTCAAAATGAAAAGTTAATTTTTCTACATTAATGTCTTTGTTTGTGTATATAGCTGTTTTTTCATGTCTTAAGATAGCAATTGAGTGATTCAAATTAGAAATAACAATATCAATTACAAAATTAAATGATTCAGATGCTGAAGTCGTTTTATGGGATTGTATATAGGTACCTAAAGATGCTGAAGATGAAAGCAAGGAATGATTTAGTACAGCTAGCTTGTTTATTTGAGGGAGTTGCTTTTGTTTCGACTTAGGTTCTTGAACCATTCTTTGGAAAGAAGTCATCAGATTTCCAATTTCGATAAAGGCATTTTTTCTGGCTAAACGATAAGACGTAGGTAAAGTTCCTTTTTTATTATAGTATTCGGCAATTTCTCGTAAATAGTTTTTATTAGCTTCAATAGATTTTTCTAAAAATGATGCAGCGTTTAAGAATTCCCAAGCTGGCCATAAATAATAATTTGCTAAAAAGGCCAATGTAGCACCAACAAGAGAATCTAATATTCTGAACTGAATAACTTCAAGAATATTAGGAGTTAGGATTCCATAAACAAATACTACATACATAGTAACCAGTGTGGTGCTTATTTTGTAATTGCTTTGTGTAAAAGAAATACCAATGAGCATACAAAAAATAGCGAATATGCTTATTGCAATATGGTTGTGTACTAAAGATACAATTCCAAAAGCTATTAATCCACCTAAAATGGTTCCAAAAACGCGATTATAAGAGCGCTCTTTGGTTAATCCGTAACCAGGGCGCATAATTACTACAATAGTTAATAAAATCCAATATACGTTTTGAAATGGAAGTAATTTTCCAATTATGAAACCTAACATTATAGTTATGGTAAGGCGTAGTGAATGTCTGAAAAATATAGATGAGAAGCTAAAGTTTTCAATTAATGTGCGTATCGGATAATATTGTGGAGTCAGGAATTTTTCAAGTTCCTTGTTTTTTTCTTTGAAATCAAAAGAATGAATAGCTGATGAAAAAGCCATTTCTACAATTTTTATTTTTTCGACCTGTTTTTGAGCATACTTCAGCATATTGGTAAGCATCCAAACTCCCTCGGAGGCTTCAATTTTACCTAGATTGTTTTTATATGCATCAATTGCAGATTGTAATCCATCTAACTCCTTTTTTAAATCGTTTATAGAGATGTATTCGGAGGCTTTATGAACACTTTTGGATAGTTTTTTTAATGTAGAGGCAAGTTTGTAAGCCAGATTCTGATAAGAACGCAATGCTTCGGGATGGTCACTAAATTTTTTGTGTAATTTATTATGATCAAATGAGGTAGATAGTGCTAATTCCTGAATTTCGACTAATGTTATAAAAACAATAAGCATTTTTCGGTTTTGACTGGAGTCTCCAGATGTGGCTTTATTACCAATAAGCACTTGTCTCAAATTCTCATGAATTTGGTTTAATTCAACTTGAAGATGTAATTGTTTCTCAATGATCTTTTTTCTGTCGGCGTCAGGATTCCATAAATCACCTCTAAGTTTTAAGTATTTTGCAGTTAGTCGAATTCCATCGGCAATTTGTAATTCGACATAGCGATGGGGTTTTACATAATGAAAAATAAGTGACACGATTAAATAAAATAAACCTCCTGTAAAAATATAGCTAGAATGTAATACAGCTTCCCAGCCTTCGTGTAAGTGAGCAAATGATAGCGAAATAGAAAGTAAAGCTGAGAATGATGCCATAGTTGCTCTTTGCCCATAAACAGAAATCATAGATGATAGGAAAAGTAATATTCCTAAAAACGGATAGAACAACCAAGGAAATGGGTATACAAGATTAACTAATAGGTTGACGCATGAAACAATTAGAGCCGTAACTATAATTCCTTTTATTTTATGTTTAAGATTACTAGGAATATCACTTGGATAAGTATAAAAAGCCCCAAGCGCAATTGTAAAGCCAATTTCAAAATAGCCTAAAAAGTTAAAAAACAAAACAGGTACAACAGATGCAAGTGTAACTTTTGAAGCGTTGATAAAAGAAGTATTGTTTGTGAATTTAACGATGCGATCGAACATATGAATAGGTTTACTAGCAAAGATAAGAATTGTATGAATTGTTTAGCAAAAATAGTGGCTTTGATTTAAATAGAAATCAAAAAGCATATAATATGATTTATAGAATTATTCATTGACTATTTTTTACTATTTTTGCCAACCTAATTCAGAATAATGAAATTCTGGATTAATAGTCGTTAATACATAATACAACAAGAATGATTTTACCAATTATAGGATATGGTGATCCTGTTTTAAGAAAAGTTGGAGAGGCAGTTTCGCCTGAACATCCCAATTTGAAAGAAACAATAGCTAACATGTACGAAACTATGTACAATGCTTATGGAGTAGGTCTTGCTGCACCACAAGTTGGTTTGGCCTTGCGTTTATTTGTAATTGACACGACTCCTTTTAGCGATGACGAAGATTTGCCAGCAGATGAACAAAAAGAGTTGAAAGGATTTAAAAGAACTTTTATCAATGCCAAAATTCTAAAAGAAGATGGTGAAGAGTGGAGTTTTAATGAAGGTTGCCTGAGTATTCCAGATGTTCGTGAGGATGTTTACAGACACGAAAGAATTACAATTGAATATTGTGAGGAAGATTTTGTCGTAAAAACCGAAGTGTTTGATGGTTTAATTGCCAGAGTAATTCAGCATGAATATGATCATATCGAAGGAATTTTGTTTACAGATAAAATTTCATCATTAAAAAAACGTTTAATTCAAAAGAAATTAAAAAACATTACCGAAGGCAAAACTTTTCAAGAATACAGAATGAAATTTGCTGCTGCTAAAAAAGGAAGATAGTTTTTGAAATTCTTTAGATAAAAAAATAAAATAACCGAATTCTTAATACTAATTATAATAAACATGAATTTAGAAAAAATATTAGCTATTTCTGGGAAACCAGGTTTATACGCATTAAAAGTACAAACGCGTACAGGATTTGTAGCTGAATCATTAATTGATGGAAAAAAAATCACTGTTAGCTTAAAGAGTAACGTAAGTTTATTGTCAGAAATTTCAATTTATACTTATGAAGGAGAAAAACCTTTGTCTGAAGTAATGCAATTAATTGCAGTAAAAGAAAACAAAGGACCAGCTATTTCTCATAAAGAAGATAATGCTACTTTAGGAGCTTATTTTAAAGAAATTTTGCCTCAATACGACGAAGAAAGAGTGTATCCTTCAGACATTAAAAAAGTATTGAACTGGTACAATATGCTTCAGGCAAAAGGATTAGTTACAGATTTAGCACCTGCACCTGCAGCAGCTAAAGAAGAAACTCCAGTTCTTGAAGAGACAAAAAAAGCACCAGCAAAAAAAGCTAAAACAGCTGCTGAAAAAAAATAGTTTCAATTAATTGAACGATATTTAATCCTGTTAAGATGATTTCTTGACAGGATTTTTTACTTTTACACGAATTGGTTACCAACTTAAAATTACTTCAAAATGAGTAAAGAACTGCAATTACAAGCCTTTGAGAGATTATTAAATATAATGGATGATTTGCGTGAAAAATGCCCTTGGGACATGAAGCAGACGATACAAAGTTTACGTCATCTTACTATTGAAGAAACATACGAATTGGGTGATGCAATTCTGGATAATGATCTGAATGAAGTAAAAAAAGAATTAGGAGATTTGTTATTGCACATTGTTTTTTATGCCAAAATAGGTAGCGAAACAAATGATTTCGATATAGCTGATGTGTGTAATGAAATTTGCGAAAAACTTATTCATCGTCATCCTCATATTTATAGCGATACGGTTGTGAAAGATGAAGAAGAAGTAAAACAAAACTGGGAAAAACTAAAGCTAAAAGAAGGAAAGAAATCTGTTTTAGAAGGCGTTCCAAAGAGTTTACCAGCATTAGTTAAAGCAAGTAGAATACAAGATAAAGTAAAAGGAGTAGGCTTTGATTGGGAAGAACCACATCAGGTTTGGGATAAGGTACAAGAAGAATTACAAGAACTACAGGCTGAAGTTAAAGCGGGTGATCAGGATAAAATAGAAGCAGAGTTTGGAGATGTTTTATTCTCGATGATAAATTATGCAAGATTTTTAAATGTAAATCCCGAAGATGCTTTGGAACGTACCAATAAAAAATTCATAAAGCGATTTCAATATCTTGAAAGTAAAGCAGGAGAATTAGGAAAACCATTAATGGATATGACCTTGGCAGAAATGGATGTTTTTTGGAACGAAGCAAAAAAGCTGTAATTATTCAGCAATTTTCTTTAAGGCGTTAATGTTTTTTAAAACAATTTTTTTACCAATTAATTCAATTACATCTAATTTTTTAAAATCTGATAATAATCGGATACAACTTTCTGTAGCGGTACCAATCATGCTAGCCAGTTCATCTCTAGAAAGTTGTATTTTTAGAGTATTATCTTTGTTTTCACCAAAAGTATCATGTAGGTATAGTAATGTTTCGGCCAAACGTGATTTAACAGTTTTTTGAGCTAAGGAAACAGTATGGTTATCTGATTCTTTTAAATCATCACAAATTGTTTTCATGACATTCATAGAAAACTGATTATTTTGATTAAAGAAATTGATGATTTCTGTTTTTGGAATAAAACATACTTCCATATCATCTAATGCTTTTGCACTCAAATTAGCAGGTTCGTTACTAATCATAGATCGCTGGCCTAAAAGTTCTCCCGATTTTACAAGTTTAACAATTTGGTCTTTACCGTTGGCACTTAGTTTAGAAAGTTTACCCACACCATCTTTTACACAGAAAACACCATTAGTTACTTCGCCTTCTTCAAAGATAGAATCACCTTTCTTAATAGTATAGGTAGTTTTACTATTCGCTAATTTTATAACTTCATCTTTGTTTAAAGCTTTTAACGAAGTAAGTTGTCTTACAATACATTGGTCACATTTATTCATAGGGGAAGTTATTTGTTTGCAAAATTAAGTATTATTATGATTTTATACTCTTAAATTTTTGAAATAATGACAGAAATGCAATTTCTATAGCTTTATTCCCAATTTGTTTTATTAAATTTAAAAAATGTATTTTATGAGCTATGATAAATGTCATATTTTTTGGTTAGATGGTTTGTGATCTTTGTAAAAGCTTAAAATAGTTAAATATATGAGTGTACAAAATTGTTTTCATTGCGGTTTAATTATTCCCAAAAATGAAGTAATTGTTTTTGATGAAAAAGAATTTTGTTGTAGTGGATGTAAAACAGTTTATGAGATTTTTAGTTTAAATGGCCTGACTTGTTATTATGATTTTGAGAAGTCTCCAGGAGCAACGCCTCAAGATATTCAAGGTAAATATGATTTTCTGGATAATGAAAGTATTCAACTTAAATTATTAGAATTTCAGGAAGATACCACAGCAATAGTTTCATTGAATATTCCTCATATTCATTGCAGTTCATGTATTTGGATTTTAGAAAACTTAAGTCGTCTCAAACCTGGAATTAGCGCTTCACAAGTTAATTTTCCAGAAAAGAAAGTTAGGATTACCTATAACTCCGAAAAAATCACTCTTAAAGATATTGCTTATGCATTAAGCTCGATAGGGTATGAACCCTATATAAGTCTAGAGAATTATGAGGCTGGAAAGAATAATGTGGATAGAAGTTTGACATACAAACTAGGAGTCGCTTTCTTTTGTTTTGGAAACATTATGTTGCTTTCTTTTCCTGAATATTTTGAAGTAAAAGAGTTTTGGTTAGATAATTACAAGCCCTTCTTTCGATGGCTGATATTAATTCTGGCTATGCCAAGCTTTATATACTCAGCAAGCGGTTACTATGTCTCAGCTTATAAGAGTATAAAAAGCAAAATGCTAAATATTGATATTCCTATTGCGCTAGGAATCATCGTAATGTTTATACGAAGTACTTTTGATATTGTCATGGATTATGGTCCTGGTTTTTTTGACAGCTTAACAGGATTAATTTTCTTTATGTTGTTAGGAAAAATGTTTCAAATCAAGACCTATAGTTTTTTAAGTTTCGAGAGAGATTTTAAGTCCTATTTTCCAATTGCAGTAACTCGAATAAATCCCAATACCCCAGAGGAAAGTATTCCTATTTATGATATTGATAAAGGAGATCGGCTATTAATTAGAAATCAGGAATTAATACCCGTTGATGGGATTTTGATAAGTGAGCAAGCTGAAATTGATTATAGTTTTGTAACTGGTGAAGCAGTTCCTATTACCAAAAAATCAGGAGATAAAGTTTTTGCTGGAGGCAAGCAAATAGGTAAAGTGATAGAAATGGAGGTACTTCATACTGTTTCTCAAAGTTACTTAACGCAGTTGTGGGGAAATGATATTTTCCAGAAAGATGTTCAGCAAAAACATAAAACGATAACCGATGCAATAAGCCGTTATTTTACACCAATTTTATTGTTAATTGCTTTTGCAGGTTTTGGTTATTGGATATTTATTGATGCCAATACAGCTTTTAATGTCTTTACAGCAGTACTCATTGTAGCTTGTCCGTGTGCGTTAGCATTAACAGCACCATTTACATTTGGTAATATTTTGAGAATTTTAGGAAAGCAGAAGTTCTATTTAAAAAATGCTTTGGTTATAGAACAGCTTGCTAAAGTTGACACGTTGGTTTTTGATAAAACAGGAACGATTACAACCAATAAAAAATCGAATATTATCTACGAAGGAAAGCCTATTTCTGATAATAATCTTGTTATGTTAAAAAATGTACTTCGAGCTTCAAATCACCCTTTGAGCCGGATGTTATATGATTCATTACCAGATTCTTCCCGAATAAAATTAGATGATTTTAAAGAAATAACAGGAAAGGGGATTTTGGCAGTAATCCAAAATCACCAGTTTCAAATAGGATCATTTACTTTCGTTGCAGGTCAGGAAGAAAATTTAATTCAGCAAACATCACTTCATATAAAAATAGATGAGGTTTATTATGGAAAATATATATTCAATAATCAATATAGAGAAGGCTTAGAGGATTTATTTAAAGAATTGAGCTTGAAGTATAAGATTAAAGTACTCTCTGGTGATAACGATGGAGAACGAGAGACTTTAGAAAAACTTTTACCTAAAGGGACTGAGCTTGTTTTTAACCAAAAACCAGAGCAAAAGTTAATATTTATTAAACAGTTACAAGAGCAGGGGCATAATGTAATGATGATTGGTGATGGATTAAATGATGCGGGTGCATTGGCGCAAAGTAATGTTGGAGTTTCTATTTCGGAGAATGTCAATGTTTTTTCACCTGCTTGTGATGCTATTTTGGATGCAACTGAGTTTAAGCACCTGAGCTATTTCTTAAAACTTTCTAAAAATGCCATCAAGATTATTAAAATGAGTTTTGTTTTGTCACTACTTTACAATGTAGTAGGACTGTCTTTTGCTATTACTGGAAATTTACTTCCTCTGGTTGCAGCTATCATAATGCCTTTGAGTACGATTACAATAGTAAGTTTTGTAACGCTAGCATCTAACTATTTCAGCAGGAGTAGTTTAAAGTGATTATAAATAATTTAAGTATTTTTTTTTCATAATTTTAACATATACTGGCAGAGCATGATAAATGTCATATTTTAAAACGATGCTTAAAAGTAATTTTGTAGAACTTAAATGTCATAAGGTATGAGCGTTATTTACTTATTAATTTCCGTTAGTATTATCATTGCGATTGGCTTTTTTATAGCCTTCGTAGTTGCTGTAAAAACAGGGCAGTACGACGATGATTATACCCCTTCAGTTAGAATGCTTTTTGATGACGAAATCAAAAAAGTTCCCAACGATAAAATAAAAACTCCCAACAATAAAATAAAAATAACCACAGAAAAACAAATCTAGATTATGGAAATGCAACAATTTTATTACGACAACAAAATTGTAAAGAAATTTATCTATGCCACCATTCTTTTTGGTGTAGTAGGAATGCTGGTCGGCCTTACATTGGCTGTCATGTACCTCTTTCCTAACATTACCGACGGAATCTCATGGTTAAGCTACGGACGATTAAGACCTTTACATACCAATGCAGTTATTTTTGCCTTTGTAGGAAATGCATTCTTTGCAGGGATGTATTATTCTTTGCAGCGACTCTTAAAAGCTAGAATGTTTAGTGACTTTTTAAGTAGCCTACACTTCTGGGGATGGCAATTAATTATTGTTGCGGCAGCTATTACCTTGCCTTTAGGGTATACCTCATCAAAAGAATATGCCGAATTAGAATGGCCAATAGATATTGCTATCACTTTAATTTGGGTAGTAATGGGTATCAATATGATTGGGACTATTTTACGCCGTAGAGAGCGTCATTTGTATGTTGCTATTTGGTTCTATTTAGCCACATTTGTGACTGTTGCAGTATTACATATTTTTAATAATATAGAAATACCAGTTTCGGCAATGAAAAGTTATTCTGTTTACGCAGGAGTTCAGGATGCGTTGGTACAATGGTGGTATGGTCATAATGCAGTTGCCTTTTTCTTAACAACTCCTTTTTTAGGTTTGATGTATTATTTTGTACCTAAAATTGCTAATCGTCCAGTGTATTCTTATCGATTATCGATTATACATTTTTGGTCATTAATTTTTATATACATCTGGGCTGGTCCTCACCATTTATTATATTCAGCATTACCAAACTGGGCACAAAATTTAGGAGTTGCTTTCTCTATTATGTTGCTTGCTCCATCATGGGGAGGGATGATCAATGGACTTTTAACATTAAGAGGTGCATGGGATAAAGTTCGTGAAGAACCGGTTTTGAAATTCTTCGTTGTAGCAATTACAGGTTATGGTATGGCAACTTTTGAAGGGCCAATGCTTTCTTTTAAAAATGTAAATGCTATTGCGCATTATACAGATTGGATTATTGCTCACGTACACGTTGGTGCATTAGCGTGGAATGGTTTTATGACATTTGGTATGATTTATTGGTTAATACCAAGAATGACAAAAAGTACTTTGTTCTCTAAAAAATTAGCCAATTTCCATTTTTGGATTGGTACTTTAGGAATTATATTATATACGTTGCCAATGTATGTTGCTGGTTTTCAGCAAGCTTCTATGTGGAAACAATTTAATCCAGACGGTACTTTAACTTATGGAAATTTCCTAGAAACAGTTACAGCGATTATGCCATTGTATTGGATGAGAGCTATTGGAGGTACTTTCTACCTTATTGGAATGTTTGTATTAGTGTATAATATAATTCAAACTATACGTGTTGGTAGCCCAATTGAAGACGAGTTGGCAGAAGCTCCAGCATTAGAAAGAATTAGTAGCAGTAGAGTTCGTGGAGAGAAATTCCATTCATGGTTAGAAAGAAAACCTATTCAGTTGACTATTTTGGCTACAATTGCTATTTTAATTGGAGGTATTATTCAAATCGTTCCAACAATTATGGTAAAATCAAATATACCTACAATAACAAGTGTAAAACCATATTCACCATTAGAGCTTGAAGGACGTGATCTGTATATCCGTGAAGGTTGTGTTGGATGTCACTCACAATCAGTAAGACCGTTTAGAAGTGAAGTAGAGCGTTATGGCCCACAATCAAAAGCAGGAGAGTTTGTGTATGACCATCCATTCTTATGGGGATCAAAACGTACTGGACCAGATTTGCTAAGAGTAGGAGGTAAGTATAATGATAACTGGCATTTTAATCATTTCTGGAATCCACAAAGTATATCAGCAGGTTCAATCATGCCAGGGTATAAATGGTTATTCGATAATAAACCAATGGATATTTCATTAACGCAAAAGAAAATGGAAGTAATGGTTCAGCTAGGAGTTCCATATTCACCTGAAGAAGTAGCAAATGCGCAAAAATTATTGAGAGCACAAGCACTTAAAATTGAAAAGAATCTAGAAAATGATCCTGATTATGTTAAGAGCTATGCAGATAGTAAGAAAAAAGCAGAAGCAAAAGGAGAAAAATTCATTCCGATGAATGAAAGAGAAATTATAGCACTTATTGCTTATATGCAAAGATTAGGAACAGATATCAAAGTAAAAGAGACTTCAAAATAGATAAATTATGTTCGAACAAGTAAAACACAACTTAGAGACTATTGCGGGAGTAGAGGTATTCCCAATACTTTCCTTGCTAATATTTTTCATCTTTTTTGTTTGCCTAGGAATCTGGGTGTTTTCATACGGAAAAGAAAAAATTGAAGAAATGAGTCAAATTCCATTGGACGAAAATTAAATTGTAGAATTAAAAATAATATATAAAATGAAAAAATTAATTCCAGTATATATACGATTACCACTAATTTTCTTTACGGTTTTTGGTGCAATGGAATATTTTATAGACTCAGGAGATAGGCCAGCATTTATAAAATACCCAATGGTTTCTGTGTTTTTATTCGTATTTCTTTTCCTTTTAATAGCAATAGAGATTACGATAAGTGCAATAGACCGTATTACTTATAATTTGCTAACTGAAGAGCAGAAAGCTAAGCTTGAAGTTGATAGTAATTTAAGTTTAAAAGAAAGAGCTTGGTATAAAAATTTAATGCAAAAATTAACAAAAAGCGAGCCGATTGAAACAGAGGCAAGTTTGTTATTGAATCATGATTATGATGGCATTAAAGAGTTAGATAATAACTTACCGCCATGGTGGATTTATTTATTTTATATCACTATCATATTTGCAGTGGTTTATGTAGCGAATTACCATGTATTTGGTGGTGATGACCAAGAAATGGAACTAAAAAAGGAAATGGCACAAGCTAAGATAGAGGTTGAAGAATATCTTAAAACGGCTCCAGATTTAATGGATGAAAAAACAGTTACACTAGTAACAGATCCTGCTGATCTTGCTGCAGGAAAGGAAATTTTCACAACAGATTGTGCCGTATGTCACCGAGTTGATGGAGGAGGACAAATTGGGCCAAACTTAACAGATAATCATTGGATTTTAGGTGGAGGAATAAAAGAAATATTCCATACGATTACCAATGGAGGACGAGATGGAAAAGGGATGATAGCATGGAAAGGAACACTAAAACCAAAGGAGATACAGAAAGTAGCTAGTTACATTTTGTCTCTACAAGGAAGTAATCCTAAAGATCCAAAAGAACCAGAAGGAGAAATTTGGACAGATAAAGAAGCGCCAAAAACCGATGCAGGAGCAGTAGCTACGCAAACAGATTCTACACAAGTTAAAAAATAATTATAATGTCAAATTTACCAGACGAAGCATTTAGAGATACCATCGGAACGATTGATGAAGGGGGTAATAGAAAATTTATTTTACCTAAAAAGCCGTCTGGTAAATTTTACGAATACAGAAAATGGGTTAGTTATATTTTATTAACCATTTTAGTTGCAAATCCGTTTATAAAAGTAAATGGAAACCAATTTATGATGTTCAATATTTTAGAACGTCGTTTTAATATTTTCGGTTTCCCTTTTTGGCCTCAGGATTTTTATCTTTTTGTAATCTCAATGCTCGTAGGTATTGTATTTATAATCTTATTTACAGTAGTATATGGTCGTATTTTTTGCGGATGGATTTGTCCACAAACTATATTTCTAGAACTTGTTTTTCGTCGAATCGAATATTGGATTGATGGAGATAGAGGAGCGCAATCTCGATTAGCTAGACAAGAATGGAATGGAGAAAAAATTAGAAAACGACTAATAAAATGGTTTATCTTTTTTGTAATCTCTTTTTTAATAGCCAATGTTTTCTTAGCTTATTTGGTAGGAAGTGATCAATTATTTTTAATGATTGAAGAAGGACCAATCAAACAATCAAGTAACTTTATAGCGTTATTGTTGTTTACTGCAGTTTTCTATTTTGTATTTGTTTGGTTTCGTGAACAAGTATGTATTATAGCCTGTCCATACGGAAGATTACAAGGCGTACTTTTAGATAATAAATCTATTAATGTAGCATATGATTTTGTTAGAGGTGAAAAAGAACTAGGGAGAGCCAAATATAATAAACAAGAAGATAGAGCTGCAACAGGAAAAGGAGATTGTATCGATTGTAAGCAATGTATTCATGTTTGTCCAATGGGGATTGATATTAGAAACGGAACTCAATTAGAATGTACAAATTGTACGGCTTGTATTGACGAATGTGATACTATCATGGAAAACGTTGGCTTGCCAAAAGGACTTATTCGATATGCTTCTGAGGATGAAATAGAGAAAAAAGAGCCTTTCCGATTTACAGCCAGAATGAAAGGGTATACAGCAGTATTGATTATCTTGCTAGGCATTTTTGTTGGAATGCTATTTTTAAGAAATGATGTTCAGGCAGTTATTTTACGTTTACCAGGACAGTTGTTCCAGCACAAAGGAGATAAAATAAGTAATATTTATACCTATAAGATTGTCAATAAAACGATAAATGATTTTAATGATATTCATTTTGAATTAATCGATCAAAAAGGGACTATAAAAAATGTAGGAACTCAGAAATTTAAAGTTCCAAAACAAGGAATCTCGCAAGGAACACTATTTATAGAAATTGACCAAGCTCTTTTAGAAAGTGATAAAACGAAGGTAGAAATAGGCGTTTTTAACGGTGATAAATTAATCGAAAAGACATCAACAAACTTTTTAGGACCGAGAAGTTTTAATTAAAAAGCTAATATTATGAAAATTAACTGGGGAACAGCAATTGTAATTGCATTTGGATTGTTTATGACGTTCATTTTGTATTTTGTTTTTAAAGTACAATCTGATAGTAAATACAGTAATGATTTGGTTGTTGAAGAATATTATAAACATGATTCTCATTTTGGAGATGAAATGATACGTGTTCAAAATGCTCATGACTTAAAGTTAAAGCCTACGATTGTTACTATGAAAGATGGAGTTAAAATTACTTTTCCAAATACTTTCGAAAGTAAAAATATAAAAGGAGAAGTATTGATGTATCGTCCATCAAATAAAAAGCTAGATTTTAATACAGCAATTAGTCTAACCAATTCTGAATTATTGATTCCTCAAAATAAATTGATAAAAGGACGTTGGGATGTTAATATGGAATGGCAATATAATGGTAAACAGTATTTAACTAAAGAAGTTGTTTACATTAACTAAAATGATACTTGTTATTATCTGTTGAGTGTAAATAGGTAATAGAAGTATATCTAATATATAAAACAATGCTCTATTCAGCTTTTATATTCGGTTTAATCAGTAGTTTTCACTGTATCGGTATGTGTGGCCCAATTGCTATGATGTTACCAGTAGACAAGCAAAATGGAGTAAAAAAAGCAATACAAATCACAGTTTATCACTTAGGCAGATTAACAGCATATGGAACAATTGGATTAATTTTTGGATTATTAGGAAAAGGTTTTTTTCTTGCCGGAATTCAACAAAAAACATCTATTATCATTGGGGTAATTATGATAATTGTAGTTCTAACACCAGAGAAAATATTTGCACAATATAATTTCTCAAAACCAGTTTATAAACTCATTTCAAGAATAAAAACCAATCTAGGAAAGCATTTTAGAAACAAAAGCTATAAGTCTCTTTTTATTATCGGAGTACTTAATGGGTTTTTACCTTGCGGAATGGTATATGTAGCTTTATTTGGTGCAATTGCTATGCAAAGCGCTAAATTTGGTGTTTTATATATGGTCTTATTTGGTTTAGGAACAGTTCCTTTAATGACCAGTGTGGTATATTTCAATTCGTTTTTAGCGCAATCAACTCGCAATAAATTTCAAAAAGCAATTCCTTACGTTGCTGTTCTTATTGGAGTTCTCTTTATATTGAGAGGTTTAGGTCTTGGGATTCCATATTTATCTCCATCAAATATGAGTTTATTTATTCAGGAAACACCTAGTTGTCATTAATTAGGAGGAGTTAAATAGTCATTGAAAATAAACTTGTTTCTGGAGCTTTTCTCTTTAAGTGTAAATCAAAAGCCATACAAATATTACGTACAAAGGGTTTGCCAGCTTCTGTAACGTTTATTTTCTTATTCTCAATAGTAAGTAATCCATCGTTCTCCATTTCTTTTAGCTGAACTAAAATTTCAGGTATCTCTTTAAAGTAATCACTTTCTTCGCTCCAGGTGGTTTCAAAATTACACATTAAGTTTAGTATGTGTTTTCTAATAATAAGATCTTCGTTGGTCAATATGTGTCCTTTTACAACAGGAAGTTTGTCCCATTCTAATAATTGATAGTAATCTTCTATTGTTTTTACGTTTTGAGCAAAACTATACCAACTGTCACTGATTGATGAAACTCCTAGTCCTATCATTAATTGTGTTTTGGAAGCACTATATCCCATGAAATTACGATGTAATTTCCCTTCTTTAAATGCAGTATATAGATGGTCAGATTTTAGAGAAAAATGATCCATACCAATTTCATGATATTCATTTTTATGCAATAATTGTTTTCCAATTTCGTATAATTTTCTTTTTTCTGCATCTTTAGGGACATTTTCATCACTAAACCCCCTTTGTCCGTTGCCTTTAATCCAAGGTACGTGTGCGTAGCTATAAAAGGCTAGGCGATCAGGTTGTAGTGCATTTGTTTTCTCTATAGTATCTATGATATCTTCGACTTCCTGAAAAGGCAACCCAAAAATCAAATCGTGACTTATTGAGGTATAGCCAATTTCTTTAGCCCAAAATGTTACTTTGGCCACATTATGGAAAGATTGCTCACGATGAATGGCTTTTTGTACTTTTTTTGAATAATCTTGAACACCGTAACTTACTCTTCTAAAGCCTAAGTTGTATAGTTTTTGTAGGTGTTCGTATGTTGTATTATTAGGGTGCCCTTCAAAACTAAATTCATGTTCTTTGGCTTTATCGGCATAAGAAAAAATACCATTGATTAAATCTTCAAGATTTTTAGGAGAGAAGAAAGTAGGTGTTCCACCCCCTAAGTGAATCTCTTTAATTGTTGGTCTTTCGTTAAGAAGTTTACAGTATAGACTCCATTCTTTAATAACTGCTTCTATGTATGGATTCTCTACATCATGGTTTTTTGTAATTCGCTTATTGCAACCACAAAAAGTACACATACTTTCGCAAAAAGGTAAATGGATGTATAAACTAATTCCGTCTTTTTTATTGCTTTCGGTAAATGATTTTCGTAACGATTCAATCCAAAGTTGATAGGTAAAATCCTTTTCATTCCAATAAGGAACCGTTGGATAGCTTGTATATCTAGGCCCTGGAACATTGTATTTTTGTATCAACGAATTTTTCATAGTTAAATATTTAATGTATTATCAAAATTAATCAGAAACTTAGAAGATTAAAATGATAATTATCATAATGTAATGCAAAAAAAAAGAGGCTCATTTTTGAGCCTCTTTAACGAATTAAAAACTAATCTTAAATACATTCCTGTATAATTTCTACCCATTTTTTACCTAATTGTTGATCTTCATGTAAACATGCTTGATTTATTTGATCATCTTCAATATTGTAAAATGGAATTATAATTTTTTGTGCTGTTGTTTTATCTTGAAACTCAAAATCAACTTTTATAATAGCCTCTGAGCTTGCTTCAGTTGTAGGTACTAATCGACAAGATTTAACAAGATTTAAATCTATAAATGAACTCTCTTGTTTTCCTTTATTAAAGTTCATTGCTATAAAACCTTTATTCTTTTTATCAAGAGCTAGAATTTTTTTGTTTTGTGATTCAGTTAAATCAAAGTTGAATTTTCCATTTTGACTATATTTCTCTTTTATAGTTTTGATTTTGGCTTTGTTTAATGAATTTGAGCGGTAAGAGAAGTAAAGAGGTAATATTGTTATTATAGCAAGTGCAATGCCTATTATAGTTACGGAGTTATCCATTATTGTTTTATTTTAAATTTAATTATATAACATGAAATAATAAACTGAATGCTATTTGCAAACTGTTTACTTGAGAAGAAATTAATCTTCAATAAATGAAATCATGAGATTTAATTACCAGAAATAATGGAAAGGATAGAGTAGTATCGATATTTTCTTTCTCTGATTTATAATTTGATCTACAAAGTTGAATGTACTTCTTTGAATTTTGTAATCTGGAATTACGATTAAAAAAGCATCAAACCATTTAGATAGAGAAGGGTTCGGATAATTTGTTTTTAAATCGGCAACAATATAAAAGATTGCCTGGGGCTGTATAAATGCAGAAGTTTTGATGCTATCAGGGGTTAAATTAGCATCTGTTTTTTGAGGTTGAATTACATCAATAACAACTTTGTCTGCATTATAAGCAGATAAAAAGAGCATTAAGAGCCCAACAAAGATGATTGCTTTGCGAATCCAAGTCATATTGCAAATCTAATTCATAAAATGTAATTTTAAGCACCTTTTAAGGAAAAAATCGCATAATATATCTGATAATGCTGGCCTCTAAATGTTTTAAGATTTATTATTGTTGCATTTTAAAATAATAATCTGCTGAATGCTTTCCGCTGCCATAAAAAAAGAAAAATAAGCATACAATAAAAACAGAGATAGCTAATAGTAAATTTTGAGAATGCATTTCGCCCATAAAATTTACTAAGATTGCTCCTAATAAGATTGGTAATTGTGCGCCGATTGCCCATCGGGTAAGAAGTCCAAAAACAATCATGATACCTCCAATCATGTGGGCTGGTGCTATGTAATGTAAAAGGAACATTCCGCCACCAAACTTGTCAATTGGAGATATTAAATCATGTAAATACTGGATATTAGTTACAAAGAAAATTCCTTTCATAAACAAAAATACCCCCAAAGCAATACGTAATAAATCTACAGGTAAATAAGTGTGCGCATTTGCCCATTTATTTAAATTTTTTACATTTTCCATGATACTATAATTATTTAATAATAGTACTAAGTTACTAATTTTTAGTTATATAGTTGTTTTTTTTGGTTGTAAAAAATGTTTAAATGATTTTTTATGTTAAAAATTATACCTGAATAACACCAAGGTTAAATGGTTTTGTGATAGGAGAGTGGTTCGCGGCTTCGATTCCCATAGAGATCCATGTGCGTGTATCCAATGGATCTATGATAGCATCGGTCCATAATCGAGAAGCGGCATAGTATGGAGAAACTTGTTCATCATAACGTGCTTTTATTTTTGCAAATAATTCCGCCTCTTTTGCCTCATCTACGATTTCTCCTTTCGATTTTAGAGAAGAGGCTTCTATTTGTGCCAATACTTTAGCAGCTTGTGTTCCACCCATTACTGCAAGTTCGGCGCTTGGCCAAGCAAAAATTAATCTAGGGTCATAAGCTTTTCCACACATGGCATAGTTTCCTGCTCCGTATGAATTCCCTACGATAACGGTAAATTTTGGTACTACCGAATTACTCACAGCATTTACCATTTTTGCACCGTCTTTTATAATTCCGCCATGCTCTGATTTAGAACCTACCATGAAACCTGTAACATCTTGTACAAATACCAAAGGGATTTTTTTCTGATTGCAATTGGCAATAAAACGAGTTGCTTTATCGGCACTATCTGAGTAAATAACACCTCCAAATTGCATTTCACCTTTTGCAGTTTTCACCACTTTTCTTTGGTTGGCTACAATTCCTACTGCCCAACCATCAATTCGTGCATAACCAGTTATTAAAGACTGGCCATAGCCTTCTTTATAGGCTTCAAATTCCGAATTGTCAACCATACGCTTAATGATTTCCATCATATCGTATTGTTCATTTCGTGCTTTTGGTAAAATGCCATAGATTTCTGTTGGATCTAAGGCTGGTTTTTGGGCTTTAATTCGGTTATAACCAGCTTTGTCATAATCACCAATTTTATCTACAATATTTTTTATTTTATCCAATGCAGCTGCATCATCCTTAGCTTTATAATCGGTAACACCAGAAATTTCGCAATGAGTAGTTGCTCCGCCTAATGTTTCATTATCTATTGTTTCTCCAATGGCAGCTTTTACTAAATAACTTCCAGCAAGAAAAATACTTCCAGTTTTATCTACAATTAAAGCTTCATCACTCATAATTGGCAGATAGGCTCCGCCTGCTACGCAACTACCCATTACAGCAGCGATTTGAGTAATACCCATACTGCTCATTTGAGCGTTATTTCTAAAAATACGTCCGAAATGCTCTTTATCGGGGAAAATTTCATCTTGTAAAGGCAAATAAACACCTGCACTATCTACAAGATAAATTATAGGTAATCTATTTTCCATTGCAATTTCTTGTGCGCGTAGATTTTTTTTGGCAGTAATAGGAAACCATGCACCTGCTTTTACAGTAGCATCATTGGCAACCACAACACATTGTTTTCCTCGCACATATCCTATTTTTATAACAACACCACCAGACGGACATCCGCCATGTTCGGAATACATTCCGTCTCCAACAAAGCCTCCGATTTCTATATTTTTTGAATTTTCGTCAAGTAAATAATCAATTCGCTCTCTTGCGGTCATTTTTCCTTCTGCATGAAGTTTTTCTATACGTTTTTCGCCACCGCCTAATTTTACTTTAGCAAATTTTTGTTTTAGTTCAGAAAGTAAGAGTTTATTGTGATCTTCGTTTTTATTGAAGTTTAAATCCATAATAAAATAATGTTTTTATAAAATAGTGTGTGCTAATTTACGAAATCGATCGAAATAAATTGATATGATGCGATTACTTTAAAAAGATAAACCGTAAAGTGTTTATATACAGGTAGAAACAAAAAAAAACAGAAGTTACCTTCTGTTTTTAATATATTTAAGTTTTTTTTTATTTTTTAGAATCGGAGACTAATCGTTTCAAAATCGCCCATTGTTTTAATGCATCACGAGCTTCTACAGCTGGATATCCTAACATTGTTTTGCCTGCAGGAACATCACCAGTAACTCCAGATCCAGCACCCACAATAGCACCATCACCGATAGTTGTATGGTCTTTAATTGAAGCGCTACCACCAATAATAACTCCGTTTCCTAGCGTTACAGAACCAGCTAAACCGCTATTCCCAGCCATTATACAAAACTTACCTAATTTGCTGTTGTGACCTATTTGGACTAAATTATCAATTTTGCATCCATCACCTAGAATTGTAGAGCTAAATTTTCCGCGATCTACACATGAATTTGCTCCTATTTCTACCCCATTTCCGATGATTACATTTCCGATTTGAGGAATTTTAACTAATCCTTTTTCACTACATGGACGAAATCCGAAGCCATCTGCGCCAATAGTTGCATTAGGATGTATGATACAATCATTACCAATATGACAACGTTCGCGGATTACAGCTCCAGACCAAATTATGGTGTTTTTTCCGATGGTACAATCGTCAAGAATAGTCACATTTGGATAAATAGTTACATTATCGGCTAGCTTTACTTTAGGCCCGATGTAACATCCAGCTCCTATTCGAACGCCATCGCCAATAATTGCAGATTCATCTACAACTGCTCTATCGTGAATATCATTATGAAAAACTGGTGTAGGCGGTGCAAAAAGAGCTAATATTTGTGACATTGCTAAATCGGCATTCTTTACTTTTATAAAAGCTCGATTTTCTCCTGGTTCTATTGAAATATCTTCATTAACAATGGCTACACAGGCTTTGGAGTCTTGCCAATATTTTTCATACTTCTTGTTTCCAATGAACGAAATTTCGGTATTGGTGGCTTTGTCTAATTGTTCTGTTGCGGTAATGTTCTGTGAAGTATTACCATAAATAACACCATTAATTACTTCATTAAGCTCTTGAATAGAATAGGATTTCATTTATTATTGATTAGTTTTAGGGTTGCGTGGTATTTTTTGCCAAATAAAATCAATTAGTATTTAATTACCTAATTATAATTTGATGTATTTTATTAAAAAGATAAAATAATAATCTGATTATTATAAAAACGTTATTAAATCTATTAAATTGTTAATAGTTTTTATTTGATAAGAGATTTTTTTTTTTGGAATATTAATATCGCTCTATATGAAGTAGTAAATGAATGAGGTTGTGATAGATATAATATTTTAATTAAAATGTGTAACAGTAATAATTCTTTATGATGTATTTTTATAGCAAAAATCAACAAAATTTATATGAAATTATTTTCTGTTAGAAAAGTATTTATTTTCTTATTATTTAATTCGGTAATTGCTTACTCCCAAGTTAAGGACATGTTTAGTAAGCCTACTAAGCTTCATACAATATCTGAACGATGGGAATTAACTCCAGAGACATCAAATGGGACATTTTTAATAACACCATATAAATCTATTTATGTTTTGCCTGCTAATTGGTATAGTTCACCCAATGAGCAGCCTTACTCAGGAAATAATAAGCCAGAGTATGTTGCACCTCCAGGTACGAATTATAATAATATTGAAACAAAATTTCAGCTTAGTTTTAAAACAAAAATTCTTCATAATGCTCTTTTTGGGAAAGGAGATTTATGGGTTGGGTACACACAAGAATCACAATGGCAGATTTATAATGAAAGTTTATCAAGGCCATTTAGGGAAATTAATTATGAGCCTGAAGTTATTTTTAATTACCCACTTGATTTTAGTGTTTTAGGTTTTAATATGCGAATGGTAGGTGTTGCATTCAATCATGAATCAAACGGAAAAGGGTTGCCTTTTTCTAGAAGTTGGAATAGGATTATTTTTCATTTGGGATTTGATCGTGATAATTGGAGTGTATATGTAAGACCATGGTTGAGACTTCGCGCAACAAAAGATGATAATCCAGATATTGCTAAATATATAGGACGTGGAGATATAAATATAATTTACACTAAAAATAAAAGCATATTTACATTTACAGGAACTAATAATTTAAGTTTTAATAACAATAGAGGGGGTGCTGCCTTTTCGTGGTCCTATCCTATTGTTGGAAATTTGAAAGGGTTTCTTTTAGCAACACATGGTTATGGTGAAACGTTAATAGATTATAATAATCTGCAAACTACAATAGGTGTGGGGGTTTCTTTAATTGGGCCACTTTAGAATAATAAAAAACCCAGCATTAAGCTGGGTTGATATTTAAAATTCTTCTTCTTTTTGGCCCATCATCATTAAGAATGCTTTCAGGAAAGGGTCTATTTCACCGTTCATTACTCCATCAACATCGCTGGTTTCATAACCTGTACGAACATCTTTGACTAATTTATAAGGTTGCATCACATAATTTCGAATTTGTGATCCCCATTCGATTTTCATTTTACCTGCTTCAATATCAGCACGTTGAGCTTGTTGTTTTTTTAATTCTATTTCATATAACTGAGATCGTAACATTTGCATAGCGCGCTGTCTATTGTCTTGCTGTGATCTTGTTTCTGAACATTGAATTTGAATTCCTGTTGGCTTGTGGACTAATTGAACTTTAGTTTCTACTTTATTGACATTTTGTCCTCCTGCACCGCTAGAGCGAGAAGTTGTAATTTCAATATCAGCAGGATTAATGTCAATTTCAATGCTGTCATCAACAAGGGGGTAAACATAAACTGATGCGAATGAGGTATGGCGTTTGGCATTACTATCAAAAGGGGAGATTCTAACTAAGCGGTGTACACCATTTTCTCCTTTTAAATAACCAAAAGAATAATCGCCTTCAAACTCTAGAGTTACAGTTTTTATACCTGCTACTTCGCCAGCCTGAAAGTTAAGCTCTTTTATTTTATAGCCATAACTTTCGCCCCACATCATGTACATGCGCATAAGCATTCCTGCCCAATCGCAACTTTCAGTTCCGCCTGCACCAGCAGTTATTTGAACTACGGCACTTAAACTATCTCCTTCATCAGAAAGCATATTTTTAAACTCAATATTTTCAATATGCAATTGTGCGGATTTATAGTGCTCATCTAATTCTTCTGCAGAGATTGCTGCTTCTTTATAGAAATCATAGGCAATTTGCAATTCATCAGTAAGCTCAATAGCTTTGTTGTAATCTTCGATCCATTTTTTCTTGTTTCTCAGATTTTTTACAATGGCTTCAGCTTCTTTTGCATTGTTCCAAAAATCGGGTGCAAAAGTCTTTTCTTCCTCATTTGCAATTTCAATTAATTTGGCATCGACGTCAAAGATACCTCCTCAACGCACCAAGGCGCTCCACAATACCTTTTATTTGTTCGGTAGTTGTCATAAATTAGTAGTAGTTTTAATAAGATTTTTATAAATAACTCGTTTTAGTGCTTAACTGTTTTGTAATGGGTTAAATTTTATATAACTTCATTGTATTAGAAAACACGAAATACGTAATTTTGTTGGACAAAAATAAGATATAGTTTTTAGAATATGGAAATAAATTTAATTAGCGATACAATTACCAAACCTAGTATTGAAATGTTGCAATACATGTTTAATGCTCAAGTAGGAGATGATGTTTACAAGCAAGACCCAACGGTTATTGAACTTGAAGCTGGAGTAGCAGCAATGTTTGGTATGGAAGCTGGGCTATTTTTTCCATCAGGGACCATGGCAAATCAAACCGCAATAAAATTACATACACAACCTGGAGAGCAATTAATTGCTGATAAATATGCACACATTTTTCATTATGAAGGAGGAGGCGCTTCGTTTAATAGTGGTGTTTCTTGTTGTTTATTGGATGGAAATCGAGGAATGATTACCGCCGAGCAGGTTGCAGGAGCTATTAATGATCCGGAATTTTACCATAGTCCGCTTACAAGTTTGGTATGTGTAGAGAATACTACTAATAAAGGTGGGGGAGCATGTTACGAACTTGAAGATTTAAAAAAAATAAAAGAAGTTTGTGATGCCAATAATTTGAAATTCCACTTAGATGGAGCGAGAATTTGGAATGCTTTAGTCGCCAAAAGACAAGACCCTAAAGAATTTGGTAAACTATTCGATACTATTTCGGTTTGTTTCTCCAAAGGATTGGGAGCTCCAATAGGTTCGATGTTACTAGGAACCAAAGCTGACATTAAAAGAGCATTGAGAATTAGAAAGATGTTGGGGGGAGGAATGCGACAGGTTGGTTATCTAGCTGCTGCAGCAATTTTTGCCTTAGAGAATAATTTAGAAAGATTAGCAGAGGATCATCGTAGAGCCAAAGAGATTGCGGCTGTTTTAAGTACAAAGCATTGGGTTGCTTCAATAGAGCCTGTAGAAACTAATATTTTAATTTTTTCTTTGCAACCTAATTTCAGTGAGCAACTTTTAATAGAGAAATTAAAGCAGAAAAACATTTCGATAAGTTCAATGGGACACGGTAAGCTCCGAATTGTAACTCATCTTGATTACAGACAAGTAATGCATACTTACGTTTTGGAAACATTACAGAAATTATAAATAAAAAAGGTTCAAAGTTTACGGATTTAGTAAAACCTTTGAACCTTTGTATCTTTTCTTTAACCTTTGGACCTTTTTTGAATCTTATTTAAATAATTCATCCATTCCAGGAATCATTGGCATGTCCATTTTTGTAACAGCATCAAGTTCCGTTTGGTTAACATCGGTAGCTTTTTCTATTGCTTTATTTAATGTTACAATTAGATAATCTTCTAACTGCTCTTTATCTTCTAGTAAAGAATCGGCAATTGTAATTGATTTTATTTTTCGGTTAGCTGTCAAAGTAACTTTTAATAATCCGTCAGCGCTTTGTTCATCTATTAAAACCGTGTCTAATCGTTTTTTTGTATCCTCTATTTTTTGTTGGGTTTCTTTAAGTTTTCCCATCATTCCCATTAAATCCATTTTCAGTTGTTTTTAAATTATGAAACGAAATTACTAATTCAATTTTAAAATCAAGTGTTAATTTACATAAAAAGAATTTAGTTACGCGTTCGTTTATGTTATTTTTGTAAATTCATTTTAAAATTAAAATTCAAGAAATGCCAAATAAAATTGCTGCTCCAATAGCCAAAGAAATTCCTAAGTCATTAAAAAAACATAAAGAAGTTAGAATTGATAATTATTTTTGGTTGAATGATAGAGAAAATCCAGAAGTCATTGACTATCTAAATAAAGAGAATGCCTACTACGAAAGTATGACGGAACATACTAAAGATTTACAGAAAGCATTGTATGAGGAAATGAAAGCAAGGATTAAGGAAGACGATGAGTCGGTTCCTTATTTTTATAATGGATATTTTTACATTACTCGTTTTGAATCTGGTAAAGATTACCCGATTTATTCCCGTAAAAAAGGAAGTTTAACTGCCGATGAAGAAATTTTATTCAATTGTAATGAATTATCGGTAGGACATAACTTTTTTAAATTAGGAGGCTTAAGTATAAGTCCTGATAACAAATTTGTATCTTTTGCACAGGATGTTGTGGGAAGAAGAATCTATACAATCCAGATTAAAAACTTAGAAACAGGTGAAATTTTTTCTGATAAAATTGAAAATACAACTGGAGGTTCGGTTTGGGCAAATGATAATAAGACTATATTTTATACCAAGCAAGATGAGGTTACATTGCGCTCTGATAAAGTTTTTAAGCATAAATTAAATACTGATTCAGCTGATGATGTTTTGGTTTTTGAAGAAACAGACGACACCTTTAATGTTTCTGTAGGTAAAGAAAAATCACGAAAATATATTGTAATTAGTTCAGGAAGTACATTGACTACAGAATATAGAACATTAAACTCTGATGATTCTGATGGTGAGTTTGTTGTTTTTCAACCACGTGTTCGCGGTTTAGAATACAGTATTTCACATTTTGAAGACCATTTTTACATTCTGACCAATAAAGATAAGGCGACAAACTTTAAGTTGATGAAAACGCCTGAAAACGCTACTGGAAAGAAAAACTGGAAAGATCTTATTCCGCATAGAGAAGATGTTTTATTAGAAGATATTGAGATTTTTAAGAATTATTTGGTTGTTGAGGAGCGTTCAAACGGATTAAATCACATCCGAATCATGCCTTGGAATGATGAACCAGATTATTATTTGCCTTTTGGAAGTGAAACATACAGTGCTTTTACCACTACGAATGTTGATTTTGATACCGATATTTTGCGTTACAGCTATCAATCTTTGGCAACACCATCTTCGGTTATCGATTTTAATATGAAAACGAAAACCAAAGTAGTTTTAAAGGAACAACAAGTTTTGGGAGGTCAATTTGATAAAGATAATTATACAGAAGAGCGTATTTGGGCTACAGCTGTAGATGGAGTAAAAGTACCTATTTCGATGGTTTACCGTAAAGGATTAGAAAAAAACGGCAAGAATCCGTTATTGCTTTATGCTTACGGTTCTTACGGTATTACAATGGATACTTATTTTTCATCTACACGATTATCCTTGCTAGATAGAGGTTTTGTTTTTGCAATAGCACATATTCGTGGAGGAGAAGATTTAGGAAGACAATGGTATGAAGATGGAAAATTATTGAAAAAGAAAAATACTTTTACAGATTTTATTGATTGTTCTAAATATGTAATTAAACAAAAATATACTTCTCCAGAGCATTTGTATGCTGAAGGAGGTTCTGCGGGTGGACTTTTAATGGGAGTTATCGTAAATTGGGCCCCGGAATTATATAATGGAGTGATAGCTCAAGTTCCTTTTGTAGATGTTATGACCACAATGTTAGATAGTAGTATTCCGTTAACGACGGGAGAGTATGATGAGTGGGGAAATCCGAATACAAAGAAATATTATGACTATATGTTGTCGTATTCGCCATATGACAATGTTAGTGCTCAGGAATATCCTAATATGTACATTTCTACTGGGTTACATGATTCTCAGGTGCAATATTGGGAGCCAGTCAAATGGGTAGCCAAATTAAGAAATAAAAAAACTAATAATAATTTATTATTCCTAAATACAAACATGGATGCGGGGCATGGCGGAGCTTCCGGGCGTTTTGAAGCCCTAAAGGAACTAGCCAAAGAGTTTAGTTTTTTATTAGATTTAGAGAAAATTAAAATGTAATTAGATTTTTTTTGTTAAATTTGCATCCTGTCGAGGTTAATTTAAAAATATCCTCGATTAACTATTTTTTTATGAAAGAAGAAATAACTGCTTACAACAACGTTTTAGAGTTAATAGGGAATACACCGCTTATTAAGCTAAATAAAATCACAGAAGGGTTAGAAGGTAATTTCTATGCAAAGGTAGAAGCTTTTAATCCAGGACATTCCTCAAAAGATAGAATAGCATTATACATTATTGAAGAGGCTGAAAAGAAAGGGATTTTATCTCCAGGAGATACAATTATTGAAACTACTTCTGGCAATACAGGTTTTAGCTTAGCAATGGTTAGCATTATAAAAGGTTATAATTGCATTCTTGCCGTTAGCTCAAAATCATCCAAAGATAAAATTGACATGTTACGTAGCTTAGGTGCCAAAGTATATGTTTGCCCAGCACACGTTTCTGCAGATGATGACCGCTCTTATTATAATGTTGCCAAGAGGTTGCATGAAGAAACCAAAGGTTCGGTTTATATCAATCAATATTTTAATCAATTAAATGTTGATGCGCATTATAACACTACTGGACCAGAAATTTGGGAACAAACAAAAGGTCAGATAACGCATCTTATTGCTTGTAGTGGGACTGGAGGCACAATCTCAGGGACTGCAAAATTCTTGAAAGAGCAAAATCCCAATGTTAGAATTCTAGGAGTTGATGCTTTTGGGTCGGTATTAAAAAAATACCACGAAACAAGAGAGTTCGATAATAAAGAAATTTATCCATATCGCATAGAGGGTTTAGGTAAAAATCTAATTCCATCTGCTACAGATTTTGATATCATCGATAAGTTTATAAAAGTTACCGATGAAGAAAGTGCTCATGCAGCCCGAGAAATTACAAGAAAAGAAGGCTTATTTGTAGGATATACATCTGGAGCAGTAATGCAAGCAATTAGACAATATGCAGAGGAAGGTGAGTTTACTAAAGATAGCAATATAATAGCAATATTTCCTGATCACGGATCACGTTACATGAGTAAAGTGTTTAGCGATGATTGGATGAACGAACAAGGTTTCTTTGACAGTGTCAATGAAGAAGAAGTTCAAAAAATTGAATTTGTAAAGTAAATAAAATACACTTATATATTAAAAACTCCAGAGATATCTGGAGTTTTTTTGTTTTTATAAATGATGTATTGGAATGATTGTTTTTAATTTATTATAATGATAGATTAATTAAAGATGCTAAAAGTTCTTTCGGAATATAAAAAAGGAATATTAAGCAGGAATAAGCGCAGATAGTGATGGTTTTAAGTTACGGGTTATCTTTTGAAGATAAATTAATAAAAAGCCTTTATTATTAGCTTAAAGCGGTAGGTATTATTAGATTGTAAATGAAAATACAAAAATAATGGTTAATAATACTAATTATTTATTCGATAGGACTAATTTGTTACAAATTATCAATATATTTTCGAAAATAAATAGAGTAGGTTTGGATAAATTATAAAAGCTACACCTTTTTGAGATGTAGCTTTTTTTATTCCTCATTTTTTGAATTTAAAATAGCATTTCTAATATTAAACTGCTCTAAATTGTTGAGGTGTATTTGTCATTATCTAAAATTATTATTGTTTTTATACTTATACGTAAACTCAGTCGATTTTTTATCTCCCGGCAAATTGTATTTCATTACTATTTCATAATTACCATAGCGCATAAACAAGAAATTACTATTTAGAAAACGGTTTGCTATGGATGTACTACTTACCAAACCATTTACATAGTCATTAATAATCTGATTGTTTAAATCAACCCAATCCTGTTTGTAAAGCAATGGCATATTATACTTAAAAGGGAAATTGCCTTTTGTCCATGATTGGTTTACATTATTCTCAATACTGGTCATATAATAGGCATTGAGCGAAATGGCTTTGGCTGGAATTATTCCTAACTCATTTACATCTCGATTGGTGATGGCATATTTACCATTTAGCGGGTAATCTCTATACAAATACGGATAAATATCCGTTGTATAATATTCATCATTGAGTTTGGATTCTGCTGTTACTACAGGTTTGTTATCGCTATAAGTTACGCCTTGCAATTCTGTTAAATCAAAGGCCTCCTGGCTTGAAATTGTATTGGTCAAATAAATAACATCGGAATACAATACACCAAAATTGTAACTTTTTGTCGATATCGCATTCATTTTTGAAGTAAATGTTTTGTATTTACTGGTACTAAAAGGATACGTTAACCGCTCTAGTGTTCCTTCGGCTTTTGATAAAGCATCGGCTTGATTTTCTTTTATTTGTATGTCATTTCCATCACCCGTAAAGCTATTGGCCCTTGGATTAGTTGTTCCTGTTTTTGATGGTTGCTTTTGTTTCAAAGAACTTACAATAGCAAAATTGTATTTCTTTTCTTGATTGATATTAGGCAAGTCATAATACACTTCATTCAAACTTGTATTGTAGTTAAAAGCTGTCGCTTTAGCATCAGACTTTCCTTCTTCGTTTATTTGTATGCTTGTTTCCCAATTAGGATCGTCAAACAAATAATCCTGCCCACGTTTAAGCTGAATATATCCTTTTGAATATTCGTCTTCAAGGAAATATTTTTGCTCTACCACTGGATAGGAATATTGTATGTTAGTAAGCGGAATATAATTGGGTGCTCCTCCCGTTGTAAATAGTCTCTCTTCATATTCTGTTGCCACTTTTCCGTCGACTTTTATAGGCTGAAAAACTCCATTTATCATTTTCTGGAAGCTTACTTCTACTTTTACTTTTAGTTCTTTGTTTGGAGGTAAAATATCTGATGAAACAAAATTTACTCTGTCTTTCATAGAACCCCATTCAAATTTTCCTGGTATTTCGGTTGTACCATCAAAAACTTTAAATTGTTCTAAAATTACTTTATAGGTGACGTCTCCTGTATCTTCTGGGATTACAAATGCTTCGTTTACTTTCATAGAAAAAGCGGCTTGCGGTACAGCAAAAACATCTATATCTCCTGATTTGTCTTTTGGGGTCACATCGGTAATTAATTTAATACCACCCAGGGGAGAGGCATTTTCAAATTGACATACTTCTCCGAGTTCTAGCTTAAAGCGGAATTTTCCTTTTATAAGTCCTCCCAATATGTTCATGTTTCCGCCTACATAACCACGCATCCAAACTGGGTTGGGCAACTTGGCTTGCAATAGAACAGCTGCTCCTCCAGAGATAATAGGCACTTTAAATTTCAAAAACGACAATTTTACACGAATACCCAATTCACCTTGCAAATATGCATACGATTGTCCATTTGCATACCAACCGTTTATTCCTACTTGCTTTCCTGTGTTGGAACATCTGGCTTCCTGATAATCTTTTAACATGATATCAAATCCCATTCCTGCCTGAAAACGGGCATAAAAAAGCAAGAAACTTAAATCTCCTGTATCAAAATCCAAATTGGCTCCAAAGGCTAAACCGCCTCCGTTGGCAAGTGTATTTTCGTCACGCATATAATCGAGTTCTTTGGCGTCAACTCCTAATATATTGGCAACTATTGCTGGTGGTGGCGGACTTCCCGGCAGTAGTGTTCCTGCCATAAAATAACTGGTGGTTTTTAGGTACATTCCTGCAAATCCTAGTTTTATACCACACCTGTCATCTGGAGTTCCCATGTACAAATACCAATCTTTTGGGTCTTTATGAAAAACACCCCAAACTGCTCTTCCTCCAGGTCCTGTTCCTGACAAGAAATTTCCCGGAGTATTAATGTACACATCTGTCGTGGCATGCAATGAATTATTCTGAAAATCAAATTCTATTGCAGTTGCCATTGTAATGTTTGCATCTGCTGATAAATCACCCGGTATGGCTTCTTTTGCTGCTGGAATATATTTGCTGGCAAAGGACGAATTATTAAGATTGTCTTCTGTTATGCCCATAAAACTTTTTTTGGAGGTAACATCTGATGCTACTTTTTGCATCAGATTACTTATTTTTTCCATTCCTGGAATAGTTGCCAAAACTTTTGCTTTTCCAAAAATAGCCAATCGATTTACTCCGCCTTTTGAGTTAAAAGTAATTTCGAATCCTGCTTCTCCATTACAAACTTTATCTGAACCTGCATAAAAATAAACTAGGGCTTTTAATCCTAAACCTACTTTTTCATCGGGTGTATAACTCAATCCCGCAGGCGAAAAATCGCCAATGGCTACATCTTGATTGCGACGCATTTTGTAATAGGCACCTCCTCCAAAACCAGTTATCATAAACGGACTTCCTGCTGTTGGCGGAAAGTTTACTGCGGCATCAAAATACCAATATCTAAAGGTTTTTTTTCCAAAAATAGCTTTTGCATGAACATTAACGATATCCGCAACATCCACTTCTAAATCAGCATTAAAACCATCTCCATAAACAGGGTCGTTTTCCATCAGGATAAGACTTCCTTTCATCGTCATGGAGCCAAACTCGCAATTGATACTAATCGCCGAGACATCCAGTCCGTCGTAACGGCTGCGTTGCCTGTACCCATCATCGTACATTTTACCCAAAATTCCGATTCGGGCTGTAGCACCGGCTCCGCTAGTTCCATCCATAAAATTGATTCCTAAATCAAAATCGATTCTTGAATTATCGCCGTTAATGCCCACATTGATATTGCCTATCGACACGGGGAAGTTACCAAAAGCGACTGTGCCTTTGTAGCCCATATTTCGAACGGAAATTACAGGAGATACAGTTTGCAGTTGTAGGTTTTCGAAAGTTATTCCTTTAAAATCTACGGTACGTTTTCCTTCTACTTCGCTATCATCTGTTGCTTTTTTATTGGTTCCAAAAGAGATGGTTCCGTTTAAATTGGCTTTGGGTAAAAATCGCCCGTTGACTAATTTTAATTCTACCGAACTATTGGGTAATAATAGTGCTTTTGCTTTCCAAATATCGAAAGCAATGGAATCTTTTGTGACTACAACCAATTGTTGCTCTTGCATCGAGATAAAACCGCTATAGGCTAAACCGGCTCTTTTGGTTTGCTCTGGTTTTGCCGTAGTATCTGTTGTATTTGATGTAGTGGTTTTTGTTTCTTTTTTTGCTGTGGCTGCTTTGGTTATGGGTAAAAGTATTTCTCCATTCAAATTAGCTTTTACAAAAGTATTAGCTGCAATGGTTACATCGATATGATCTAAGGAATACGCCCAAGATTTTTCCTGACTGGTAATTCCTCTATCGAGTGTAAAAACATTATCAGCATAAAAGGTTCCCGAAACTCCGTATTTGTCTATAATTAAGTTTTGTGCCCCTACATAGATTCGCTCTTTTTTTGAAGCGCTATCGCTGGTTTGGAATTCTTTGGGTAATCCTACTTCAAAGGATCGAATATAAACCCCTTTCCAAGCATTCTGGTTTGGTACTAAAAGCCCATTTTTTATATAAATGTCTGGAAATTCAACTGTAGGATCGTTTTTTAAATCACTTAAATCCAATACGGCATTGCTGACTTCGAAGGTAAAGTTGCCATCAAAATCTTTGCCGTTTCGTTTTTCTGCTTGCACAAAGGGTTCCAAACTTACATTGACCAAAATATCATTCCAACTTTTTGCCATGAAGCTAAACTCGCCTCGCACTCGGTTGGGTACCAAATAGTTTTTTCCGTTGTAATATCTTCTAAGTTCTTTTGTTTTGCTTTCGTCAACGGTTTTACTTTGAGGGTCAATTGGCAAAATCATGCTTCTTGAAAACTCTACGGCTCCCGAAATTTTCATTTCTTTAAAACCATCACAATCCATTACAACATAGGTTAAATCTTCGGTATTCCCTGTTGCCATATTAAAACCTCCATATAGAGATAATTGCCATTTTTTATTATCAAAAGGGATATCGATATTGCCTAATAAAACCAGTTTAGCTTCGCCTATAATTCCGCCTTCGTGCGATAGTTTTACATTATCAGCCCCAAAAAATAATTGTACAGGTTTTCCATCTGATCCTGTTTGTGGAAGATCGACTCTACAAAAAACGGTTAGTGTGGTGTATTCTGGTGAGAAAACAGCTTTGGTTATCCCTATGGAATAGGCAACATTGTCCAGGGTTTTTCTAATACCAACGGGTAATTCTACCAAATCCTGATTCGAGAAATGATCTATCCAACGGTCTGCTTTTTCAATTTTTTCGATGGAACCTGAAGCAGCCCCTATTTCGCTGGTAGGAACAGGTAATTCTTGCCCATAAGTGTTTATTATTGAAAAAAACAATAACATAAAAGGGAAGTATATAGAGTAAAACTTTTTCATAATAAAGAGTTTATATTGTAAATCGGTACTGAATTTTCGGATTGATTTTATGCTTTTAAAAATTTTATTTTCATTTTTTCTTCTGCTAAAAACTATATCCATAATTAAAATTCAGCATAATATCGTTGTTATTGGGCCTATCTTTTGCGCTGCGAAACATGGAAATTAATCCTAAGGAGAAATTATGTTTTTGCAGCAGTATATAACTGTTATTGAGGTTGATTCCGAAAACGGAACTTGAGTCGGAATCACTCTGTGTACTGTTGTACAATAAACCAAAATTGGTATTCATTTTTTCTTTTAATACCTTTTTAGAAACACCTAGTGAGACTCCTGTTGAGGAGTTATCATACAATCCAACTTGATTACTGGTATAGTTTAAGGAGCTGTTTAGGGCTGTTTTTATTCCTAAAAAAGTAATGCTATGGGCTACATTATAATTCTGTACTTTACTGGCTTGTCCTCTTCTTATTACTCCGCCTTGCTCGTTTGCCTGTCCAGCAATACTATAATTAAAGTTTATGTTTTGGTTTTTCTCTTTTCCAAAAGCATAACTTGCATTCAAATTAGCATTTTGCGATAATTGTCTGTAATCTAATGTATCGGATGCCACTACATTGGGATTATTGATGAGTTCAAACTGGTCGAGTTTTTTATTGGTAAAGGTTGAAAAATTAGAATAGCTTCCTGTCAGATTCAATTGATCGGTTACCTTATAGGTTACATTTGCAGATCCTACAACTCGTTTGGTGTCTTCTTTTTTCTCTTTGGCCAAATCGTCTTTTTGGTAGCCTAAACTTGCCGAAAAGTTGATTTTATCTTTATAAAAAGGGCGATTAAATCGCAAGGCTATATTCTCTAAATCATTATTAAAATAAAGGGCCCCCAGGGTACTATAATTAGGATCGATACGCTCGTAAGTTAGTCCTATTTTGCTTTTTTGTATTGAATAATCAAAATTGACATTCAGTGCATTCAAAAATGCTGTACTTTCTTTTGTTGAAAAAAGGCGGTCTTTAAAATGCCTTCCTGAAAGAGTTTCTGATCTGGTGTCATCTGTTAGTACCGATAAGGCATACTCGACATTGAAAGTCAAATTGTTTACTAAAGAGGTTCCGAAAGTTAAGCTATTTACAAAATTTGATTTTGGGGTTACGCCTTTATCATCTGAAACATGCGAGAGCGAATTGATGTTGTCTTTGGCATAAAAACCTATCCAGCCTATGGTATAACTGTCTTTTTCGTAGCCTACTTTAGCTCCATATCCATAACGTTCGTAAACAGGTACTCCGCCAAATGCCTTATCATCTTCTACGGGTTTTAATAATTGTCCGCCCATGGCGCTAATCTTAAAGTGGCTTCTTGGTGTGAGTTCAAAACCAACGCCTCTAAAGGGAAAACCGCTTAGGGTGTAGGGAGAAAAGGTCATGCTGACATTACCTATATAAGCTTTTATCCATTTGTATTTGGGCATTATACTCAATCGATTAAAATCAAAGGGGGTCGAATACCCCAAATTATTGCCTTGATTGGTCAAACTGTACGAAATAGGTATGTTGAAATTAAAAGCGCTCACGTTTAAATTCCCCGATAGTAAATACGTAAAAGGATCACGCGAGTTTTCCTGATTCGAATTGTAAAATATCATATTGGTATTTATGCCTCCTGTTACTTTAAAATTGGGTTTATAGAAGGTCTCTAAATCTACATCTTGCGAATAGCAGTTTTTAGATAGTACAAGCAGCAATACAAGAAGTAGCTTAAAGGTATATTTTTTAGTATTCATTTTCATTATTCAATTCTTCTTCTATTGTTTTTGTACTTTGATATCGCATAAAATAGAAGAGTTTGCTCCGTTTTTTACCATATCTTTTATTTTGATGGCTCCTTTTCTTCCGTCTTGTGTTTTAAACAAAATTATTCTTGGGTAGGTGTACCCAAATTGTTGTTCGCCTGCGGCGCTATAGTTGATGTTTAAGGATCGTAATGGATTGTCGTTTACCATGGCGTCAAATTGTGCTGTGGTAAAGTTTAAGCCGCAATTGCATAACTCTTGCGAGTTGACAAATAGGGTGCTTTGTGCATTTTTAAGTGACAAGAAACCGTAGTTGCTTACCTGAGCTGGCGAAATGAATTTATTATAGGTCAAGTTGGCGTTTAATCCTTGGAATACGATGTCGATTAGACTGCTGTTTTCACTAGTTATTTCGTTGGCTTTGTACACTTGTCGGGTCGTGGTCGAATACATGGCGCCAATGCTATTGTTGTTGTGTGCTGTGTTGATACCGAGTTTAACATTGGTCAGAATACGCAAATTGGTATTAGGCTGAACCGTTATTGTTGATTTGTAAATTTGACTGGTTTTATCATTGATGGCTTCGAGTGTTACTTCATGAATGCCTATTGTGGTAAAAACCACACTTGGGTTTTCTTCGGTTGATGTGGCTGGGTTTCCGCCTTGAAACGTCCATTTGTAACTGGTGGCACTGATTGATTTATTTTTGAAATTAATCGTGACTGGGGTCTGAAAATCATCATCCTCAAACTTTGGTTCTATCTCAAATAGGCTTACTAAATAAGGTGCTACAGTTACGGTTTGAATTTGGGTATCGGATTCAAATCCGTTAGAAATCGTTAGGCTTATTTTGTGTTCTCCTGGTGTGGTAAAGACTACATTAGGTGGTGTTTTGCCTGTAAAATTGGCTGGCATCCCGTCCTCAAAATCCCATTTGTAGGTGAAGCCTTCTCCAACGGTGGTGTTTTTTAATACAACCTCTACTGGCGAATAACTGCTTTTGATGATTTCGTGGCTAAATTGTATGTTGATGTCGTCTTTTATAATAACTGTTTTGCTGAATTCTTTACGCTCTCCATCTACGTTGGTTGCGATGAGTTTTATGGTATAGGTACCTTGTTTTTCGTATAATACTTCGCCCGGATTTTTAGAATTGGAGGTACTGGGACTTCCGCCTTCAAAGGTCCAATCATAGGCATCGGCTCCAGTAACTAGGTTATCGATTTTGATAATAACAGGGATAGATTCATCTTCATTTACATACGAAGTTGTAAAATCTCCTCCTACGGCTATAGAAGTTTCTTGATAACAAGAACTCACGATTATAAGTAAAATTAAGAGTAAAGTTTTTTTCATGCCATTTATTTTAAAACATTACAGCTCTAAAAAGCTGTAATGTTTTTAATTTTTTATTTTTCTGCTACGAAATATTACAAATTGCGTTTGATTATCTTATCCGTAGAAAATGCCCAAACTACATTGTTTTTATACGAGATATTGCGGATAGGTTGGTCGTGTGTGTAGTCAAGTACCCAAGTACTAGCACCATTTGTAGTTTTATAAATTTTATTGTCAAGAATTGCCCAACCTGTATTGGCATCTTTAAAGGCAAATTTTGTAAATTTTTCTCCGTTATAGACTTGCAACCAAGAGTCACCTCCATTAATGGTTTTAAACAACTTAACATCTGAAGTAATATAGTTGTTTATTAAAAGAAAACCATTTTCAGTATCAACAAAAGAGATCTCTCTCGCATAGTAATTTGACCCTTCTTTTACAAAAGGATACTCTTTCCAACCATCTGTTGTGTTGTTTTTAAACAAAATAAAAGGGCGGTTTCCAGAAAATCCATTTACATCTTTTATGATTTTATGTCCAATAGCCCAAATATGATCATTGTCTATTACCACCGATTGCGCTATGTTCTCCAGATTTTTTAATGCATCATTAGATGTAGCCGTATCATAAATCTTAGTAAAATCTATTCCATTGTTTGTAGTAAAAACTTTTCCTAATTGTGTAACAATTGTTCCGTTTTTCATGTTATCATCAACATAAATAGCATAGTAACTATCTCCTTCTGTTGACTTGATAATATCCATCTTTTCAGATCCACCAATAGGTACTTTTTGAATTCCAAACATTGTATCAGCCCATCCTTCATCATTTTTAGTAGCAAAAAAGATACCTGAAGCACCTGTTGATCCCCATCTGTATTTCCATGTAATTCCACCATCAAGTGTTCTATACACACCGCTACCAAATATATCAGCCATAGAATAATACAAAACTTTATCATTTAGAATTTGTATTTTGTAAATTTTCCGGTCTCCTTTTAGAATATTTTCAATAGTAAACCAACCAGTAGTTGATGGAATAGGTAAAACACCGATATTTCCTTCATAATCATTTTTAACTTCATTTACTATTTCTTTGCCTCCAATTGTTAAAGTTACTTTAGGTAATAGTTTTTCTGTTTGTGGTAAATTAAATTTTATTTCTGTGGCTGTAGCCGAAAGAATTTCTACTGGAGCTCCGTCAAACGCTAACTTTATATCGTTTGTATTGGCTGAGAAATTCTCGCCATACATTGTAATTGTTTCTCCAGTCTGCCCATAATTTTTTGAATAGGAGTTAATTTTTGCTGCTTTAACCACTTCAACTGGTGGAGTTGTATCGTCTCCTGAATCCGAACTACAATTACTAAACAATACAGAAAGTTGTAATACGACGATTAATGCAATTCTTTTTTTCATGTAATTTTTGTTAACTTAATTATTTTCTGTTTTCTAAATATTGACTCGCTAAGGTATATCCGTTGCCAACAAGAACCCTTACAATATTCATAGCTGTAATATCCTTGCTCATTCTATATCCAATAGGATTACCTCTATTGTCAAAAGTGGCTTTAAAAACCTTATTATCAAACGTAATAAGTTCTTGATTTAAAAATTTATTATAACCTGATACCACACCGCTTTTTGCATACCAAGTAGCAATTTTATAATTATCTAAATCCATAATTTCATACATCAACTCTCCATTAGTTGCTGGTGATGTCATCCTGATGTAACCAATTTTTTTATCATTTGGGTTTGGATTTTGGGCTTTGACGCTGTAAATAGCACCAGCATCATCTATACTTAATTGATAGGTATCTGCTACTTTATTTGCTTGATCTATTTCGTTTTGAGCACCTAATCGTTTTGCTGCAATACCTGCTGATTCCCCGTTAATAAAATTTTCTGTCGTTTCTTTATTTAAACCTTCAGCAGTTACTAGATTTCTATCCATAAGCTCGTAAAAAATGCTTCTATCATAATTAAAGGCACTAAATTTTCTACTCTTATTCTTAAATTCTAATTCATTTGTTTTCCCTGTTTTTTCGTCTTTTAACTCTATCCACGGAAGGGTTAATGAAGGCTCATTTGGAGCACTTTTTATTTCTGCTGTTACCCAGTACGTTTTATCCATATTATAGTATTTATAAATGGGTCTTTTTCCTTCTACATAACCTATTGTTTTATCGTCTAGTTTGATTTCTCCTTTGACTATTTTAAGCTTTTGTGCAGATGTGCAGATGCTAATCAATAGTACTATTGTTACTAAAATTATTTTCTTCATGTTGTTTATTATTATTAAGTTTTATTTGTTGTTTGTTAATTTTATTTTTCTGTTTACCGTAGCCTACTGGTAAATGAAAATATTATCAGAGGATACTTTGTGACGTTTCTCTACTTCGTACCCATTCCGATATTTTAGATGTTAAATTTTCGCATTCTTTTCGCTATGAAATAGGGAGACTTAGTAGAGTAGAAGGATTGTTTTTAAATCATTACAAATATTAAAAAAATTATAGTCATATTATAGTTAAAATCATTTTTATTGTAAGTTTTATTTTGTTTTTTATTGATTTTGTTCACAGCGTTTCTTAGCTTTTATTTAAAAGCTATAGTTTTATATTTTAATTGTAGTTATCGCTACGAAGTAGGGGAGGGGAGTGTATTTCTTGTATTATTTTGATTCTATCCTTTCATATTTTTTTGGATAATGGAGTTATTATAGTTTCTTCAAATAATTTTACTTTTCTATATTTTTCGAGAGAAAACCATCCGAAGCTATCGTTTCCTTTTCCATTTATATAATATAAGTAAAGCTTAACGCATTTATTTTTATTATCTGACACTTCATTTAATCTTAGAAAATAAGTTAACTTCTCTCCTTTTTTTGTTATTTGGATTGTGTTGACATTTCCTGTGTTGACATTGTCATAATCTACAGAATCTTTATAAGAAAGATATTTTGATTTATCACATATTGTTTTAAACTCTTTTTTTAAGTTTATAGCTGTTGTGTTAAATTCATATTTCTCTATTTTGCTTGGACTACTAGGTGTTCCATGAAAATAAAAATATGTAAAGCCAAACATAATTAGATTGTATAGGACACAAACAGTAATAAGTGTTATTATTAAATAATTTAATATTTTTTTCATAAATTATAGTTTAATTTTTTTATCCCCCCTCCATCAACTGGATTTACGATGTCGTCTGTTGTTATATTCATAAAATCATTCATTTTATCTAATAAATTTTGTTGTTTGGTTGTTAATATAGAAGCTCCTTTAGCAACTTTAGTCCTTACTATGCCCGTAAATAAAGTACTAATATTATTAGCTCTTGTATAGGTTTCTTTTGAAATTGGATTCCTAGTATAAAAATCAATAGCTTTTTTAGTATACATGTCCATTATTTTTCTAGCACCTCTCACTAGTTGGATGTCTGCTTCTATAGTTATTGCAGCTATAAATGCTCCATGAGCTCCTTCTGCTTTAACTTTATCCTATCCTTTATCATGTGCCTTTGCAGCTACATCAGCTAAGTCCTGTGGCTCTCGGCTATAATCATCTTTTCCATCTGTTTTTTTAGAATTATTGGGGCCTATGTAAATACTTCCCATCATATTCAATTTGAAATTATCGAAATTTAAATATATTTTTGTATCCTTAATAATCATTGTTAATGTCCCTATAGATCCATACCATTATTGTTTTTCTTTTCATTGCCAAGAGTGTAAAACTGATATGTTTGATCCCATTCTCTGCTGTACGAAGTCTCCCAACTTTGTACCCTGTTCCAATATACCTTAACATTTAACGTGACAGCCTAAGTATATTTTTTATGTCAATGAGCGTATCTAACTTTTTAATTTATCCCTTTTTAAATCTGTCTTTTCGTATTTGTTACTCAAAATCAAGAGACTTTTAAGAGCAGGCTAGGTCATATTATTAGCTGTTGAGAGCATTATTATACTATTTTTTGATGTGGTTCTAATATTTCTACGATATCCTCATAATAAATAACCTCTCCGTCAAACAAAACACCATTCTCTGAAAAGTCTTGTAAACCTAAATTCTCAAATTCAAAATCATTTGCTCCAAAATCAAAACACAATTTTTTTAAATCTCTCAAAAAACTATTTAGTCTAGGAGTATTTAAATAAGCTAACTCGGAATTGTCAACAGGTTTTTCAAATTCACATTTTGTTTTCTTATTGTCTATCCATAAATTGAAAATATCATTATCTAAATAACATACCACTTCTATTTCTTCTGTCTTTTTAATCATTTCTATCCTTAAAGGAATTGAACCATATCCTATTGATGTAATTCCAATATCTTTAAGCTCAGTTATTGGATTAATCTGCACTACAATTTTATATTCTTTATCACTTAAATCAGTAAATAATTTTGAAGAATAAACCAAATCATTACCATATTTATAAATATAAAACATGAGATTACTACCAAATATTCCATTAGATTCATTCTTTAATTTATAATTTTCAAACTCCATAAGTAGATTCTCTTCACTATAATTAATAGGTGTAACAAAGCCATATTTATATGTGAGCAAAACATATTTTTTTATAAAATCTAGCTCACTGATATTAAATGCATTTACACTTCTCTTTCCCAGCCATTTATAATGATAGTAAGTGGAAAGTTCAGCTTCAAAATCTATCCAATACTCGCTTGAATTCCTTACTTTTTCATACTTTTTCATTACCATTCTGTATTTTTTATTATAAATCTACCTTGACCATTTTCAATATGTAGTTCTTGAACGGAATTAATAAATTTATCTTTAACTATACCACCCTCTTTGTTTAATAATTCTTGCCTAAACTTTGTAATTATTTGTTCTTTATTAAGATTATAAAATTCATTTGAAACATTACTAATACTCACTTTCCCATAATTATTTTACATTAGATTTTTTTACCGTAGTAAATTCCCTTCTCTATTCTTTGCCGAATTTGGTTATCTAAATTTCTTTTGAAACTAATATTTTGTTATTATAAATTGTATAAACCCCTCCTAACATCATAATATCGACATAGTATTTGTAATTAATTTTTGTAGATATAAGTGGACTGAATAAATACCAAACGATTTCATAACTTTTTGTTAGCCCATAAAAAGCTTCATATAAAGCAAAAGTTTTTTTATCTTCAATAATCCATCTGTCAGCTAATACATCAGATACTTCATCGTAGTATTTATAGTATTCCTCTGAATCAATTTTATTTTTAACGAAATTATAATCATCGACAAACTCGACTGGGTAATTTTTAATATATTTTAAATTATCTGATAAAGATGTTTTTTCGCTAATGTCATTTTTTACCAATTGCATTAAATAACTAGTGGATTTGTCTTCTATTATATTACAGTCATATATATAGTCGAACATTAAGTCTAATAATTCATTGGAATTAGGGAAATATTTGAAAATTTCATAAAGTTCATCTTTACTAAATTGATCTTGCCAAAATAGTGTGTAAAAATATGATTTGTCATATGTTTCTTCGCCTTCGCAAAATTTGCACCAATCTTTTACTATATCTTTCATCTAAATTAATTTATAAACGGAGGAAGAAGCTTTTCATCTATTTTCCATTTTGTTACTAAATCTTTCAAGCCATTATTAAAATCAATTAGATTACTGCTATCTCCGATTAATTTTACAATCACAATAAAATGATTATTAATTAAATATTTTTTAGCTAGTTCAATTAAAAAACTAATCCATTCCATATAATTATTCTAAAATGTAACTCACAAATTCATCCACTTTATCATAAGGGATACCTGTATGAGGTGATTTAATTATTAAAGTATTCCAAGATTTCCATTCATCTGAAAGCTCTGTATTGGTTATTTGATGGTGTTCTAAAATTCCCTCTAAAAAATAATCTTTCAAAGGCATTTCCAAGACTCTG
>NZ_JADNRC010000017.1 GCF_015594725.1 Flavobacterium sp. ALJ2
GAATTAAAACGAACAAAAAAGTTGTTTTTTATTAATCGAGTATAGGTTAAAATGTATTGATATGTTAGAATCTACTAAGATACTTAGTATAGAAAATAATTTAATATGATATTTTTTAAACGAATTTTATAAAAAATGAATTTAGAATAATTGTATTTTTGTGTGTTATTAAATCTAAAAGTTATGAGAAATAAATTATTATTAGGAATTTTCACTATAGCAACGATATATTCATGTGCAGTAAATCCTGTTACGGGAAAAAAGAGTCTTAATTTTGTTTCTAATAGTGAGCTGTTTCCGTCTTCGTTTCAACAGTACAGTACTTTTATCAAAGAAAATAAAGTTATTACGGGTACTGCCGATGCGAAAAGAGTTGAAAATGTTGGAATGAAAATAAAAACTGCAGCTGAAAAATATTTGACCTATTTAGGACAATCACAATATCTTAAAGATTATCGTTGGGAATATAAACTTGTTGATAATAAAGAAGTGAATGCTTGGTGTATGCCAGGAGGTAAAATTGTTGTTTATTCAGGAATTTTGCCAGTAACCAAAGATGATGCAGGTTTAGCAACCGTTTTAGGACATGAGGTTTCACACGCATTAGCTAATCATGGTGCGCAACGTATGAGTGCTGCTCAATTACAACAACTAGGAGCAGCAGGAGTAGCTGCGGTTACAGGTAGTCAAAGTGCAGATAAACAAGAAATGTGGCAAAAATATTACGGAATTGGATCACAAGTAGGAGTGATGCTTCCGTTTAGCCGAGGTAACGAAAGTGAGGCTGATAAAATAGGACTAACGCTTATGGCAATTGCAGGATATAATCCAGATGAATCTATTGCTTTTTGGAAAAGAATGTCGGCTCAATCATCAGGTCAAACACCAGAATTTCTTAGCACACACCCATCAGATGCAACCAGAATTGCTAATTTAAGTGTATTAATTCCAGAAGCAAAAGCAACTGCACTTAAAGTAGGCATAATCAAATAAGTAAAGTATATATAGATTTCTAAAATCATTATTATTCAATAAAGCTATCTTTTTAAGGTAGCTTTATTCTTATGTAGTTATTGGCCAGTTAATTAAGTTGATTGATGATTTATTAATATATGATTTATTAAAAAACGATTCGATTATAATAAAATTTAGATAAATTCGTAGCCTATTAACAAAACTATTTCTATGAAAAACTTACCAAAAGGAGATAAGAAATTGCTAAATGCATGGGCATTTTATGACTGGGCAAATTCAGTTTACACATTAACTATTGCATCAGCAGTATTTCCAATATTTTATGAAGCTTTATTTTCTGAGGGTAATCATTATATTCATGTTTTCGGAATGAATCTTAAAAATTCGGCACTAATTAGTTTTGTAACAGCGATGGCTTTTTTAGTTGTTTCTTTTATTTCACCATTATTATCGGGTATTGCTGATTATGTTGGAGATAAGAAATCTTTCATGAAATTCTTTTGCTATTTAGGAGCCTTATCTTGTATGGGGTTATATTGGTTTAATCTGGAAAATATATATGTTGGATTGGCATTTTATTTTTTAGGATTATTAGGATATTGGGGAAGTTTGGTTTTTTATAATTCCTATTTACCAGATATTGCTTTTGTAGAGCAACAAGATAAAATTAGTGCCAAAGGATATTCTTTAGGATATATAGGAAGTGTGATTTTATTAATAATCAATTTGGCAATGATAATGAAGCCAAAACTTTTTGGAATCACAGGAACTGATGGTGAAGCAGCAATGAAAGCAATGCGATATTCGTTCTTAATGGTTGGAGTTTGGTGGATATTATTTAGTCAATATACATACTATTATTTACCAAAAGGAAGCAAAAAAGCGAGTCAGAAGCTATCTAAGCACATCATATTTAATGGTTTTAAAGAGCTAAAGAAGGTTTGGGCTTTATTAAAACAAAATATTCCGTTGAAACGTTATTTAGGAGGTTTTTTTGTTTCGAGTATGGCTGTACAAACCGTAATGCTGGTAGCTACCTATTTTGGAGCGCAGGAAGTTAAATGGGGATCTAAAGAAGAAGGTACAATTGGTTTAATTATTTGTATTTTATTAATACAATTAGTAGCTGTTTTAGGAGCAGTTTTAACTTCGAGAGCCTCAGCTAAATGGGGAAATATTCCAACTTTAATTGTCATTAATATGGTTTGGGCAGTACTTTGTAGTGTTGGGGCTTATTTTGTTACTTTACCTATACATTTTTACGTAATGGCAACTGTGGCTGGACTTGTAATGGGTGGAATTCAAGCTTTGTCACGTTCTACTTATTCAAAGTTATTACCAGAAACAGAAGATACTGCCTCATTTTTTAGTTTTTATGATGTTGCTGAAAAAATTGGAATTGTAATCGGAATGTGTGTTTACGGAATTATCGATCAAATAACAGGAAGCCCGCGTTCAGCTATAGTAATTTTAGGAGTATTTTTTGTAGTGGCTATCTTTTTACTGAGAAGAATACCCAAAAAAGAAGTTTTAATTTAGAATATAAAAATAGATCCCTTTGTTACAACTAAAATGTAGCAAAGGGATTTCTTTATTTAGTACTTTGATGCTAATTGTATGTCTAAGCTTTTGTAATGTTTCCTGAGCCACTTACTTTAGTATCTTTTGTTTTTGGATCTCCTTTATATTTTATATCTCCAGAACCAGATACTCTAGCTTTTAGATTTTCGCTACAAAAAACTTTGCTGTCACCAGAACCAGAAATGGTTATATCTACACTTTTAGCCTTTAATGCATCTGAATCAATATCGCCAGAACCAGACAATTTGGTTGTGAAAGTTTCAGTGTTTCCTTTTAGAACAACATCTCCAGAGCCGCTTACCTTAAGGTCAAACGTTTTTGTATTGATATCTAGGTTTAAATTTCCAGAACCTGATAGCGCTGCCGTAAAAGTATCGGACTTAATTACATTCTTAGATTTTACATCTCCTGAGCCAGAAAGCGTAACACTAGATATCTTTTCGAACGGAATAGTAACCTGAATATTTTTACCAATACTAGAACTGATATTTTTATTTTTTTCGGTGTAAATTTTAAGCACATTACCCTCAACTTCAACTTTAATATAAGGTTGTAAGTTCTCTTCAGCTTTTACTGTAATAGCACCTTCTTTTCCTGCAACTAAATCGACATCAAAGGATCCCATTACTTTAATATCATCATAAGAGGCGGTTGATCGGCTATCAGTTATGACTTTTCCATTTCCTTTTATACGTTCCTTTGACCATTGTGCATTAGCGACTGTAGATAAAAAGAATATACTACAAATTAATAATTGAACTGATTTTTTCATTTTTTGATTGATTTTAGATTATTGTTTTTTTATTAATGTGATATTTCCATAATTTGAGTTAAGGATTACTTTGTTTTGTCCTCTTTTCTTGTAAAATCCATCAACTTTTTTTGTGTTGCTTTTTTCTTCACTATTAATGATTTGTACAGAGGAATCTATTTTTAGACCCGAATATCTTGCTGAAATGTCAAAGTCGAAAGTATAGTTGTTGTCATATTTCAGTAACACATCCGAATAGCCAGAGATAACATTTATATCATTGGCTTTTTCATTTATAGTGCCTACAGATAGACTTCCGTAATTAAGATTAACATTTAAAGTATTTAGAATTTCACCAATATTAACGGTTAAATAGTTTCCTGAGCCGGTAACAGTACCCATTTTTTGAAATTTAAATGTTCCATATCTACTATCATATTTAATAACTTGACTGCCACCAATAACAACATCGGTATAACTAGTTTCAAGGTTTATTATTGGAGCATCATTGATTTTTAATCCAGAATATTTAGCTTTGACATCCCCATTCTTGATATAATTAATAGTAGAATTTTGACAATATTGTATTTCGATTGTATTACTATTTCCGTTTAGTCTCCCAAGGTTTATTTTTCCATATTTGCAAAAGATATTAGTAGTTGACGCTATATCTCCTATAGTAATGTTACCGTATTTATTATTTAGTTTTACAGATCCGTTTTTAGGTATTTTTATAATATAATTAATTTCAAAATTGTTGTTGCTTCCCATGCTTTTTAATGAAGAAGTTCCAATATTTGTAATGGCAGTAACCATTGATTTTAATGCTGTAATATCGATGTTAATGTTGTTCAATTTTTCAGTTACCCATTTTTCATTACTGCCAGAAACTTTTATGATTACTTCAATGTCAATCTGATCCTCATCCCAGGTCGTTACCGAGATATTTCCGTACCTGTTATCTATATCTATTCCGGCATCGGGGTTAACTATATAAGTTTTTTTGACATTTTTTTGCTTTGATATATAGCTATCGTCGTTTGCAAATCCGAGAAAAGGAATTATAAATAATAGAACAAGTAAGCTATAGTATTTTTTCATGTGTGCTGTTTTTAAATTTTTCATTTTCATCAATACAAGTTAATACATTTTGCAAGAATGAAATCCGAGTCTGTAAGTTGCTAATCATAGCGTAAATGATTTGTTTATTTTCGCCATTTTTTTGTAATTCAGCAATGATTTTAGCATAATCATTATCCATTGCTTTCATCTGTTTAAGTGCGTCGCTAATTATTTGTTCGTTTTCGGGAGATTTCCTATCATGAAGTTTTTCTAATTCATTGGCAATTAATGCACCAAAAATGGAGTCGGTTCTTTTTGTTTCCTGCGATGCAAATTTTAATTCTCTAGGTTTCTCATTCAAATTATAAAATATAGAAATTCCTAGCATAAGTACTATTGAAGCTGCAATAGCATATGTGATGGTGTGATTTTTTTTGGGTTTTGTTTTCTTTAATTTATTTAAAAAATCAGCTTCATGTTCAGGTTTCATCTCCTGAATATCCCACTGGTTTTCAAATTTTTTAAATAATTGGTCTAATTTGTTGTTTTCCTTTTTCATGTATCTAAATTTATTCTTTACAGCAGACATTGTGTATCTGCTTTTTATTTATCGGTGTTAATCCGACAACTTTTAAAAATATATATTTTGTGTTTGATGATTTACTATTGTTTACACAATATTTTTTTTAGTAGCGATTTCATTTCCTTCTAAAGCTTTTCGCAAACTGTTTTTGGCTCTATTCAATGTCGTTCGGCAGTTGGCATAACTAATAGCCAGTATTTCGCTTATTTCTTCTTGATCGTACCCTTCAATATAAAATAAGGTCAAAACCATTCGATAGTTATCTTTTAAAACCAAAATAGCATCCATCACTTGTTTTACTTTAAGAGAATCTAAATCTAGATTTTCTAAAAAGAAACTATCATTTTCTTCTATTTTGTATAGTGTTTTGCTAAGATCTTCTACTTGAAACGTATTATTTTTTTTGTAAAAATCAATACTGTAATTAATTATGATTTTCTTGAGCCAGGCCCCAAAAGCAACTTCTTGCTTATAGTCATCAATTTTGGTGAATGCTTTAAGAAAAGCTTCTTGCATAACATCTTGAGCATAGTGTTCGTCTTTTACAATACGATAAGCAACATTATACATAGCTTTACAGTATCTGTTGTATACTTCAAATTGTGCTTTTTGATTCTTTTGTTTGCACAATGTTATTAATTCTTCGATATTTTGGTTGGTTATATTCAAGTAGCGTCTAATGGTTTTTATTAATGACTTTGCTTTTTTTGGTTTGTTACAATTTTTATAAAATTAATTGTATTTATTTTTATAATTTGTTTTTAGAGCCTATAATTTGAAGTGAAACTTTCTATATTGCATTTCATAAAAATGAAAATTATTATTTAAATCTGTTTTGGCATAATGATTGTCTATTTTTATTGCTGTGCAAAGAAATAGGGGGCTTGTAGAGGTTTTACATAGAACGTAACAGGCTTATCTCATAATTTGCAATGTGAATTTATTTTTTAATGACAAAACGACTTACTATTATACTATGTCAAATCATAAAATACTTACTATTGACAATATGTCACTTCAGGAATTTGATTCTGAAGCCGAATTAATACCATTATTAACTCCCGAAGATGAGGAAGAAATGAATAACGAAGAGTTACCTTTTTCATTACCAATCTTGCCTTTGCGTAACACTGTTTTATTTCCAGGAGTTGTTATTCCGATTTCAGCAGGTAGAGATAAATCTATAAAGCTTATAAACGATGCAAATGCCGGTGATAAAATCATTGGAGTAGTTTCTCAGATAAACGAAGAAGACGAAGATCCATCTAAAGATGATATTAATAAGGTAGGAACAGTTGCGAAAATCCTTCGTGTGCTAAAAATGCCTGACGGAAATATTACAGTTATTTTGCAAGGGAAAAAGCGTTTTGAAATTACAGAAGTAACCTCAGAAGAACCTTATATAACTGCAAATGTAAAAGAAGTAGATGAAACTCGCCCAGAGAAAAATGATACTGAATTTAATACTATTGTTGATTCGATAAAAGAATTGGCGATTCAAATTATTAAAGAAAGTCCAAGCATACCTTCAGAGGCTACATTTGCAATTAAAAACATTGAAAGCCAATCGTTTTTAATCAATTTTGTTTCATCGAATATGAATTTATCTGTAAAAGAGAAACAAGATTTATTATCGATAAATGGCTTAAAAGAACGCGCGCTTGAAACATTGCGTTACATGAACGTTGAGTTGCAAAAATTAGAATTAAAAAACGATATTCAATCGAAAGTTCGTTTTGATTTAGATCAGCAACAACGTGAATACTTCTTACACCAACAAATGAAAACCATTCAAGAAGAATTGGGAGGAGTTTCGCAAGAGGAAGAAATGGACGAAATGAGCGAGAAAGCCAAAGGAAAAGTTTGGGATGAGAAAACGCAAAAACATTTCGAGAAGGAATTATCGAAAATGAGAAGAATGAATCCGCAATCACCAGATTTTGGTATTCAAAGAAACTATTTGGAGTTGTTTTTAGAATTGCCTTGGGGAACATTCTCTAAAGATAATTTTGACTTAAAACAAGCTCAAAAAGTATTAGATAGAGATCATTTTGGTTTAGAAGAAGTAAAGAAAAGAATGATAGAACATTTGGCGGTTTTAAAATTGCGAAATGATATGAAATCACCAATTTTATGTTTAACAGGACCTCCAGGAGTAGGAAAAACTTCAATAGGAAGATCTGTTGCAGAAGCTTTGGGAAGAGAGTATGTGCGTATTTCACTTGGTGGATTACGTGATGAAGCCGAGATTCGTGGACACAGAAAAACATATATTGGAGCAATGCCAGGTAGAATTATCCAAAGCTTGAAAAAAGCAGGGACTTCTAATCCAGTATTTGTTTTAGATGAAATCGATAAACTATCAAATAGTAATAGTGGTGATCCATCCTCTGCTTTATTAGAAGTTTTAGATCCAGAACAAAACAGTGCTTTTTATGATAACTTCTTGGAAATGGGATATGATTTATCGAAAGTAATGTTTATAGCTACTTCTAATAATATGTCGGCTATTCAGCCCGCATTAAAAGATAGAATGGAAGTGATTAAAATGTCAGGATACACAATAGAAGAAAAAGTAGAAATTGCACGTAAGCATTTGTTCCCAAAACAACTTTTGGACCACGGTTTAACTACTAAAGATTTGGCTATTGGTAAAAAACAATTAGAAAAAATTGTTGAAGGATATACTAGAGAATCAGGTGTTCGTAACCTTGAAAATAAAATAGCACAGGTAATTCGTAATGCGGCCAAATCGGTAGCAATGGAAGAAGAATACAATAAGAAAGTAACCGACGAAGATATTGTTAAGATATTAGGTGTGCCAAGGTTAGAACGAGATAAATACGAAACAAATGATGTTGCAGGTGTAGTTACAGGACTTGCTTGGACAAGTGTTGGTGGAGATATTCTTTTTATAGAATCATTAATATCAGAAGGAAAAGGCGCTTTGACTATTACAGGAAACTTAGGGACTGTAATGAAAGAATCGGCTACAATTGCATTGGAATATATCAAAGCAAATGCTAAAAAATTAGGATTAAATCCAGAATTATTCCAGAAATATAATATTCATATTCACGTACCAGAAGGAGCAACTCCTAAAGATGGTCCGAGTGCAGGTATTGCTATGTTAACTTCATTAGTGTCTTTATTGACTCAAACCAAAGTGAAGAAAAATATTGCAATGACTGGTGAAATTACTTTGCGTGGAAAAGTATTGCCAGTAGGAGGAATCAAAGAGAAAATATTAGCAGCCAAAAGAGCTAATATTAAAGAGATTATTTTATGTCATGAAAATAAAAGTGATATTGACGAAATAAAACCAGAATATTTAGATGGTTTGACTTTTCATTACGTAAAAGAGATGGGAGAAGTTTTAGCATTAGCTTTAACAGATCAGAAAGTTAAAAATGCTAAAGAATTGAAATAATGAATTCTATTTTAGTTCGTGATAGTAACAGATAATAATTTTGAAAATCCAAGTCCGTAAACTGATTGAATCAGGTTTTAGGATTTGGATTTTTTTATTTTAATTTGAAAACGACAATTTGTTATTTGTAATATTATAATTTTATCTTCGCAGCTACGTTTTAGTAAGAGGAAAAGCAATATATAAGTATGCTAAAAAAACTGGGATTCTTTTATTTATTTACTTTTTGTGCTGTTTCCTACGGGCAAATAGGAGGTAAGTATATCTATCAGTTTTTAAATTTAATGCCTTCGCCAAGGCAAGCAGCATTAGGAGGTAAAACAATCACCATTTATGATGATGATGTGAATCAGGTTTTGTTTAATCCAGCAACTTTAAATCAAGATATGAGTAATCATCTTGCTTTAAATTACGGGAGTTATTATGGAGAAGTAACCTATGGAAGCGGTTCTTATGCTTATACTTATGATCAGCATTTGCAAACTTTTCAGGCGGGGGTTACTTATGTAAATTATGGAAATTTTGATGGATATGACGAAAATGGTCAAGCAACTTCAGACTTTACAGGTAGTGAAGCAGCACTCTCTTTCGGTTATGCTTATAATATTCCATACACAGATATACATATTGGAGCAAATGCTAAATTAATTTCTTCGACTTTAGAGCGTTATCACTCTTTCGGAGGAGCAGTAGATTTAGGAATGCTCTACATTGATGAGAAAAATGATATAAACTGGGCTTTGGTTATTCGAAATATTGGAACTCAATTTAGTACCTATTCAGGGATTCATGAAAAATTACCTTTGGAGGTAATGGCAGGAGTTTCGCAGGAATTAGAAAATGTACCAATTAGATGGCATCTTACATTAGAGAATTTGCAACAATGGAATCTTGCTTTCTCGAATCCAGTGCGAGGTACGACAAATATAGACGGTACAACTAACGAAGAAAAAGTGTCCTTTTTTAATAATGCATTGCGACACGTAATTTTTGGAGTGGAACTTTTTCCTAAAAGAGCATTTAATTTTCGTGTAGGTTATAATTTTAGAAGAGGGGAAGAATTGCGAATTTTAGAGCAACGTAATTTTTCTGGAATGGCACTAGGTTTTGGATTAAAGTTAAATAAGCTAAAGTTTAATTATTCTTACTCCAGATATAGTTTGGGAGCAAATACAAATCTGTTTGGTCTGACGATTAATTTTCAAGATTAAGTTTATGAAAATAAAGTCAGGTAAAATTGCTTTTTTGTTTATGGCTTAATAAATAATAAGATTTTAGGCGAAGGGCTTGTAGCGAATGGTCAGGCTCAAAAATAGATGTTAGGAGGGGGTAAATTTAGTGATTTATCCAATTAAAAGGCTACTTCATTAGAAAGTACGCAATAGAAAGGCTTATAAGGTTTTTTCGGGAAGCATAAAGATTGTTAGGTTTAGATCAAATTAATAATAATGCATTAAAAAGAGCTATAGTTTTACATTATTATTCACTGTTCTATATGGAAGAGCAGGATTATTATATTTAAAATAGCCATTGATGCCCAATGGTTAATGAATAATTTTTTAAAAGGATTGGGAAAGTAATTGATACATCTAAATCAAATATCATTATGGATATTTACTACTAGGAACATAAAATAATTTAAAATTAATAAAATACTATTTTGAAAAAAATAACGATAGCAATTGATGGGTTTTCATCTACCGGGAAAAGCACTTTGGCAAAACAATTGGCAAAAGAATTAGAATATGTGTATGTTGACACAGGGGCTATGTATCGAGCTGTAGCGCTATATGCAATGAGAAATGGATATATAAGTGCAGATTCTTTTGATAAAGAAAAATTAGTTGCTAGTTTGCCTTTAATACAATTGTTTTTTCAGTTTAATGCCGAATTGGGTTTTGGAGAGATGTATTTGAATGGAGAAAATGTAGAAAAAGAAATTAGAACAATTGAAGTTTCTAGTTTTGTAAGTAAAGTTGCCGAAGTTTCTCAGGTGCGTTCTAAATTGGTAGAACAACAACAGGAAATGGGAGAAAATAAAGGTATTGTTATGGATGGGAGAGATATAGGAACAGTAGTTTTTCCTGATGCCGAGCTTAAAGTATTTATGACTGCAAGCGCTAGTACCCGTGCACAAAGGCGTTTTGATGAGCTGCAACAAAAAGGAGATGATGTATCTTATGAAGAAGTATTAAAAAATGTTGAAGAACGTGATTATATCGATACGCACCGTGAAGACTCGCCATTGGTGATTGCAGACGATGCTGTAGAAATTGACAATTCATACCTTAACAAAGAAGAACAATTTGCAGCCGTTATGGAATTGGTGAATGATGTTGTAAAAACAGCTTAATTCTTTGCAGATTTCATTTTAAATAGTAGATTTACCTCCTAATTTTATTTTAAAGACAATTCATCTTATGGGAATTAAAAACAGATTGATTATAATGAGTTTTCTTCAGTTTTTTGTTTGGGGAGCATGGCTTATTACAATCGGAAATTATTGGTTTGGAACTAAAAATTGGGAAGGAACTCAATTTGGTTTAGTTTTCGGAACCATGGGAATTGCTTCTTTATTTATGCCAACCCTTACAGGAATTATTGCTGACAGATGGGTAAATGCCGAAAAATTATATGGTGGTTTGCATATAGCGTATGCTTTAGTTTTGTTTGGAATAGCTCAAGTGACAACTCCAGATCTTTTTATATATGTTATGCTTGCTGCAATGTGTTGCTATATGCCAACAATTGCATTGAGTAACTCCATCTCATATACTTCGCTTAAATTAAATAATAAAAATATTGTAAAAGATTTCCCGCCCATTCGTGTATGGGGAACAATAGGTTTTATTGTTGCAATGTGGATTACCAATCTTAGTGGAAATAAATCAACAGAATATCAATTTTATATCGCTGGATTTGCAGCTTTAGTATTAGGAGTATATTCATTTACATTGCCAAAATGTAAGCCACAGCGTTTAACCAAAGAAAATGCTTCATTAACAGAAACATTAGGTTTGGAAGCTTTCAAGTTATTTGGTAATTATAAAATGGCATTGTTCTTTGTGTTTTCTATGTTTTTAGGAGGTGCTTTGCAGCTTACAAATGCTTATGGAGATGTTTTTTTAGATGAATTCAAGCATTTTCCAAAATATGCAGACTCATTTGTAATTCAGTATTCAACTATTATCATGTCGATTTCTCAAGTTTCAGAAACCTTGTTTATCTTGGCAATTCCGTTTTTCTTAAAGCGTTTCGGAATCAAACAAGTAATGCTTATAAGTATGCTTGCTTGGGTATTGCGTTTTGGATTATTTGCTTTTGGAGATCCAGTAAACGGTTTATGGATGATTATTATGTCATGTGTAGTTTACGGAATGGCATTTGATTTCTTTAATATTTCAGGTTCATTATTTGTGGAAAGCAATACAGATTCTAAGATACGTTCTTCGGCGCAAGGATTATTCATGATGATGACCAATGGTGTTGGAGCTATTCTTGGTAGTTTGACTTCGGGATGGGCTATAGATAGATATTTTACAAAATCATTTAAAAACTCGTCTGAATTGGCTGGATTTCTTCAAACTGATGCTACAAATCCTAAGATGTTAGATTTTGTAAAAAGTCACGGAAATACAGTTTCTACTGATGGTGTTTTTGGCAGCGAAATATTAATGAAAGACTGGCATAATATCTGGTTGTCATTTGCAGTTTATGCTTTAGTAATTGCTATTGCTTTTGCGGTTTTATTCAAACATAAGCACAATCCAAAAGAATTTGAGAATATGAGTCATTAAGAACTCGTTAATTATATTTTAAAGCCTATTTCTACTCGTAGAAAATAGGCTTTTATTTTTGTGAGATCTAATGATTGAATTGGACGGAAACCTAACAGGTTTTTAAAACCTTTTAGGTTTGTATTGTATTTTAAAGTTTTGTTTCGGAACATTGAGAAAAGTGATTACTCTAAATACCCATCAGTTGTTTTGAATTTGTTAGGTTTATTATTATGTTACGTTTAAAGAGAGGTTATTACGGTTTATTTCAACGTTGCAATCAGCTTTTCTACCTGCTTTTTCTGTTCAGCGTATTTTTGTTGAAGCTCAGATCCTTCGCCCATTCTGTCGTAATATTCCAAGCCTTTGTTGGCGAAGAACTTTTTGTGAAAGTTGGATATTTCGGGAAGATTCGGAAATAAAACATTAAAGTTCATTTCGTAATAAGCCTGCCATTCTCGTTCGTTTTTGTCTAAAATATATGGTTTTATGGTCTTTTGGTTGACATGAACCATCTCATGAGCAATAAGAATAAGCATTAATTCTAGCGGAAATTCGAAAGTGTTTTCTGGAATCCTGATGATTTGAGGTTTTCCAAAATCACCTTCGGTAGTCATTAGGATAAAACTAGGCTCGGCTTTTTCTCTAAATTCAAATCCTTTAAGATTGGAATTCTTGAGGTTGTACTTTTTTAAAAGCCAATAAATCGCATTGATAATTTGTCCATTTTTATGGAAAGTATCAATTTTTAGTTTTATTTCTTCAAGAGTCATAGTCATAAAGTAAAAATAAGGAAAAAATGTTTTTTAATCCTTTTCGATAGTTCAAAAACTTTAACAAATAGTGAATTGTGCATAGAAGTCCAATTAAGATTTATAGACCTTAAAAGCTACTAAACCTCTAATCTAGCCCCGATAGAAGTGAAAATCCTTTTGTGCTGGGGTTTAGTACAAAAGATCGAAGCGGATAGCGGGACTTTTGGTCTTGAAAATTTTTAAAAGTGCTACTCTTGAATAATTGGCTGATAATCATCTAGATTTATTTTGCTAGTACAAATAAATGTGTTAATTTTGCAAACCTTTTGGTAGAGAAGAGTTTCCATTAGGTATCAACTATTTATGTAAAACAACTTCTGTTTTTTCTATCGCTTTAAGAAACTCGAGAGAAACAGAATACAAATTTTTATCAGCATGTCTGAACAATTAAAATCACAAGAAGAGTTTTTAGCAAATTTCAACTGGCATAACTTCGAAGAAGGTATCGATGCAGTAGATAAAAAAAACTTACAGGAATTCGAAGACTTAGTATCAAAAACTTTCATCGCTACAGATCAAGAAGAAGTAGTAGAAGGTGAAGTTGTTAGAATTACAGATAGAGACGTTATCGTTGATATCAACGCAAAATCGGAAGGTGTTATTTCTTTAAACGAATTCCGTTACAACCCAAACTTAAAAGTAGGTGATAAAGTAGAAGTATTAATCGACATCCGTGAGGACAAAACAGGTCAATTAGTATTATCTCACAGAAAAGCACGTACTATCAAATCATGGGATAGAGTTATTGCTGCAAACGAAACAGGAGAAATCGTTAATGGTTTTGTAAAATGCAGAACTAAAGGTGGTATGATCGTTGACGTTTTCGGAATTGAAGCATTCTTACCAGGATCTCAAATTGACGTTAAGCCAATTAGAGATTACGATGTATATGTAAACAAAATGATGGAATTCAAAGTGGTAAAAATTAACCACGAATTCAAAAACGTTGTTGTATCTCATAAAGCGCTTATCGAAGCTGATATCGAAGTACAGAAAAAAGAAATCATCGGTCAATTACAAAAAGGACAAGTATTAGAAGGTGTTGTTAAAAACATTACTTCTTATGGTGTCTTTATTGACTTAGGTGGTGTTGATGGATTAATTCACATTACTGACCTTTCTTGGAGTAGAATCAACCACCCAAGTGAAGTTCTTGAATTAGACCAAAAATTAAACGTTGTAATCCTTGATTTCGATGATGAGAAAACAAGAATTCAATTAGGATTGAAACAATTAAACGCTCACCCATGGGATGCTTTAGATGCTAATTTAACTATTGGAGATAAAGTAAAAGGTAAAGTAGTTGTAATCGCTGATTACGGTGCATTTATCGAAGTTGCTGAAGGTGTTGAAGGTTTAATCCACGTTTCTGAAATGTCATGGTCAACTCATTTACGTTCTGCTCAAGATTTCGTAAAAGTTGGAGATGTTGTTGAGGCTGTTATCTTAACTTTAGATAGAGATGACCGTAAAATGTCATTAGGTATCAAACAATTGACTCAAGATCCATGGACTGACATTACTTCTAAATACCCAGTAGGTTCTAAACATACAGGTATCGTTAGAAACTTTACAAACTTTGGTATTTTCGTAGAATTAGAAGAAGGAATTGATGGATTAATCTACATCTCTGACTTATCTTGGACTAAGAAAATCAAACACCCATCTGAATTTGTAAATGTTGGTGAGAAACTTGATGTAGTAGTATTAGAATTAGATGTTGAAGGACGTAAATTATCTTTAGGTCACAAACAAACTACTGCTAATCCTTGGGATCAATACGAAGATTCTTTCGCTGTAGGAACTATCCACAATGGTGAAATTTCTGAAATCGTTGACAAAGGAGCTACTGTAGAATTCGGTGATGATATCGTTGCTTTCATTCCTACACGTCACCTTGAAAAAGAAGACGGAAAGAAATTGAAAAAAGGAGAATCTGCTGATTTCAAAGTAATCGAATTTAACAAAGAATTCAAAAGAGTTGTTGCGTCTCACACTGCTATCTTCCGTGAAGAAGAAGAGAAAAATGTGAAAACAGCTACTGAAAATGCTTCATCTAACTCATCTACAAATGCATCAGCTGCAACTTTAGGAGATAGTAATGATGTATTAGCTGCATTGAAAGCTAAAATGGAAAAAACTGAGAAAAAATAATTCTTAAGTTTATCTAAATATAGAAAGTCCCACAGCAATGTGGGACTTTTTTTTATGCTTTATATTTTTGTTTTTGTCTGTTTTATGTTTTTCAGTTCAAGTTTACCGAAGAATCATCACAATATGTTTTCCATAAAATGTATTCGGTTGTAGAATTGCTCGCAGAACCGCTTCTTTAGTTAAGGGAATAAAATTGGATGTGTTGACTTTATAGCTTAATAGTTTTTTACTCAAACAGAGACTTTGAGTCTTTGTATCTCAGTATCTTTATCTAGAAGCCAATAATTTTGATTCTTCAGGCGTAAAATCATTTACAATTGTATAAGTTTCAATTTTAGCAATTGTCATTTCGTCCAGAATATCAATTAAATTTTTATAATTTGATTTTATAATTATAATCAGGCCAATTTTCGGCTTTCCAAGTGCTGTTGAATATTCCATAATGGTTTTATTTCTATTAAAAAGCTCTTGACAAATTCCGTATTTTCCATAATTTAATTCTTTTAATCGCGTTATCGGAGTAAAATAAAGTCCCACATTGCTGTGAGACTTTATTTTATTAAGATGCTTTTTTCTACAGGTAAAGATTAAAAGAATTAATATTTTTTAATCGGTTTAATCCGTGTACTTTTTTGCAACCTCTATCTTATAAAATCGTTTAACCTAAAGTAAATTCACCGTTAAAGTAATATTCGTTTTCAGCAACTTAGATATCGGGCAAATTTCTTTGGCTTTCAAAGCTATTTTAGAAAACTCTTCTTCGGTGATGTTTGGAACTTTTCCTTTTAAATCCAAATTAATCTGAGTTATCGTGCCGTCTTCAAACGTAACTGTGGCCTCTGTGTGTAAATCTTCTGGAGTGTATCCAGCTTCTGATAGTAAGAAGCTTAGCTGCATCGTAAAACAGCCAGAATGAGCTGCTGCGATCAGTTCTTCAGGATTGGTGCCTACACCATTTTCAAAACGTGTCTTGAATGATAGTTGCGCATTATCTAGTGTGGTACTCTGAGTACTAATAGTTCCTTTTCCTTCCATTCCGGTACCTTTCCAGTTGGCATGTGCTTTTCTAGTAAATTTCATCTTTTAAAATTTTAATGGGTTTAATAATAATTGTAACAACTAAATTAATGGGTTTTTATATATTATTCTGAATTTCAAATAATTGTATTCTCAAATATAATCAAATTTTGCGGAAGCATTAAATGTTAATTTTACTTTTATGTAAACAAAAAGAGTGATAAAATTAATTATCACTCTTTTTATTTCGTTGTATTGGGGAGTACAACTGTACGCTTTACCTATTTAACAATCATTTTTTTTACAATTCCTTCAGAGGTTTTTACAAAATAAATCCCTGTTTCAAGTTGAGATGTATTGATGGTTTGTGCATTTTTGGTAGTTAAAACATTTTTGCCATTAATATCAAATACCTGAACATCGGCAGTTCTGTTAAAATACACAATTCCTTTTTGGGACGGATTTGGAAATAATGCAAAAGTAGGAGTGTTGTCTGAAACAAAATCAGGGGTAGATAAACTTTTAGCATCAACTTCAAAGATGGTAATTGTACCGCTAATTTCATTGGCAACAAGAATATAGCCTTTTCCTGTAGGGCTATTTTCGGGAGCAATATAGGTGATGCCTTCAGGTCCGTGATCTCCTGCGTATGCCGATGTGCTACGGCTATTTTTATAATCTACAAATTTTACATTATTTGGATCAGTAACATTATAAGCCATAACGCCACCAACACGTTCTAATGATATGAAAGCAAAAGTTTCACTTCCGATTTTTGCAGTTGTTATACCTTCTGGTTCTGGACCTTTGGCACGGCTTCTAGTTTTTGCAGTATTGCTTTCGTGATCAGCATTAAAAAGTAATGGTAAATTTGCTGCAGTATACATTTCGAAGTCGTCTCCGCTATCAAAAACGATTTGTTTGGTAGTTGCATTAAAAATAGAAAAAGATCGTGCTCCAAGGCAATTAATCTCTTCAAAATCGGCATCACCATCTAAATTTCCATTTAGATTTGTTGTTCTAAAACGTCCCAAATTATAAGTTTGTTTTAAAACGGCTGCATTAGGAAAAATTGTTGCGTCAAGATTGGTTGCGCCTACAGTTGTTCTTTCTACAAAACCAGTATATTCTTTTTCGTCACCTTCGTTTGCGGTAACCAAGTAGGTATTTCCTCCAATAGTATAATTCGCAACGCCATCAGGAAGATAAAAAGCTTTCATAGGCCAATTGGCAATTAATACTTCGCCGTTATTATCGGATACATCAAATCCGTTTCCAGGAATGCTGATATCTTTTGTTCCCAATGCCCAAATAGTAGTTATGGTATTATTGGTTAAATCAATCTCTGCAATAGCATTATTTTCTTGTAAAGTCACCCATGCCTTTTTAGAGTCTGAATTTATAGTAACATATTCTGGTTCTAAATCCTGAGATAATGTACTGGTTAGTTTTAGTTTTCGAACTCCAGACGCGATTAAAGCTGCTTCCTGAGCATTATAAGCTGTAAATAGTAATGTGGTAACATTCGACTGATTTAAAGCTGTAATTCCACCAGAAATATCAATTATACTTACTGAACCTTCAGGATCAATAGTGTAATCAAGATTCGGTTGTCCTTCATTAGCAGTCATAACCTTTTTTTCATCTGGCGAAAATGTAATCATATCAGGTAAAGCACCTACGGTTACTTGTTTTTGAAATACACCGTCGGTATCAAAAAACACTACAGAACCATTAAGCGCCTCATTTGTATTTGGAGAAGCAACAGCTACGATTCCGTTTTTTACAGCAACACTTGTTACGCCACCATATACATTCATATCTATAGATTTTATTACTTTAGGAGCTGTAGGGTCACTAAAGTTTATTACGTCCAGAAATCCTGCAACGGCACTTGTGGTGAACAAGCGTTGAGAATCTTTATCATAAACAACAATCTCGCACGTACTAGTATTGCTTCCGGATGGATCAAAACTACCGATGTAATTTAGCTCTATTTCTTTATTAGGAACAGGAGCTAAACGATCATTGTCTTTAATATAAATTGTTGCTGTTGGAGTTCCTGTAATCGTAAAACCAACCGGATTCTCTAAACTCAGTACAAAATATTCAGCTTGTTGTTCTTCCAGATTATCATCGATAATAGGAATTGTTATAGTTTGCGTTAAAGCACTTGAATTGGTGAAATGCAAGGTTTGTGTGCTTAAAGTAAAATCATTTGCATCAGCGGTGCTAAAAGGCGTCCCTTTTACAACTAAATCTACAGAACCTGTTATTGGACTTCCTATGTTTATTACAAAATTTAAGTTACCTGCATTTTCATTTACAGTAACAAAGTTTGATGCAAATGAAACGGTTGGACTAGCTGTTGTAAATGTTGATGATTGTATTGTAGTAATTGCATTGTTACTTAAATCTTCGATAGTATTTGGTAATAATGCCAGATAATAGGTTTGATTATTTACTAATGCTTGTGATGGCACAACTGTAATAACCTTATCATTTATTGTCGCGTTAAAAGGGACTAAAGTACCAGTTGCATTATTTAAACGTAATTCTAATAAAGCAGCTACATTAGTGTTGTTTATACTATTATCATTGATTAAACGGATACTTTCGTTTAAAGTAATAGTAGGGTTTACGACTGTACTAATAGCTGTACTTGCATTTGCAGGCAAAATAGTAGCAACGGGAGCGTTTGCATCACCACCACCATTAGGAGTTCCTTCGGTTGTAAAATTATCAAATCGATTGTTTCCTCCAGTTCCACCAGAACCTTGAACAAATTCAACCTTTAATTTAAAATTCGGATTATTGTTTGCACCTGTAATTGCTGTAAAATCTAAAGTTGCTAAACCCGGATCTCCATTATTTGGAGTAACGGGAATAAACGAGGTATATGTATTTCCGTCAAGAGTATAAAACCAATTTTGAGTTCCAGCTCCTTGTGCAGAACGACGTGTAGCAAATTTCACGATTATATCTTTATAGCCAGTGGTTGGTAACGCAAATAGAAGCGCACCACCTATAGGATTGCTAAAGCGCAAGTGAGTGCCCGAAGCTTCATTATTGCGAGAGTTTAGATTTAAAAGGTCAAAATTTTGTCCAGTTCCGCCATTAAATTCTATAAAACTAGTTCCACCTGCAATGGCTGTTATAGTAGTTCCAGAAATTAGAGCAACATTTGGAGTTGTCATAGTTGCTACAGATGCAGGATTATTAAAAGACCAGTAATTAATTAATGTTTGACTCCAAGAGTAAGAAGAGGTTAGGAGTAAGAAAAAGTAAAGTAACCTTTTTGTGTAAAGTTTTTTCATAGTTTGTAGATTAGAAATAGACTACAAACATCACTTAAAACTGTTATAATATGATTAATATAAAAACAAGGAATGATTAAATCATAGCTTCAAACGTTTGCTAAAGGTTATTATTTTATATTGTTATTCAGGTAATTATAAACGGATTAAATAAAAAAATGGTTTGAAAGTTTTACACTTTCAAACCATTTAATATGCTATAAAGGAAAATATTAGAGTGCTGTTACAATAGCAACAAAATCATCTGCTTTTAATGCAGCTCCACCAATAAGACCACCATCTACATCTGGTTTAGAGAAAATTTCTTTTGCATTTTCTGGTTTTACACTTCCTCCGTATAAAATAGAAACTTCTTCTGCAATTTCTTTTCCAAAAGCCTTACGAACAGTTTCTCTAATAAATTCATGCATTTCTTGTGCTTGTTCTGGCGAAGCAGTTTCTCCTGTTCCGATAGCCCAAACAGGCTCGTAAGCAAGGATAACATTAGCCCAAGATTCTTTCTCTATTTGGAATAAACCATCTGTTAATTGATTTTCAACAACATTAAAATGATTTCCTGTTTGACGATCTTTTAATTCTTCTCCAAAACAGAAAATAACTGTTAGTTCGTGTTTTAATGAAGCATCAACTTTATTTGCAATAAGTGCATCAGTTTCTTTAAAAATAGCTCTACGTTCAGAGTGTCCAAGAATTACATAGTTTACACCAACGCTTTTTAGCATATCTGCAGAAACTTCACCTGTAAAGGCTCCACTTTCTGCTTGGTGTACATTTTGCGCAGCAACTTCAATAGTTGTAAACTCTAAATGTGCAACTGCAGATGCTAAGTTTACAAAAGTAGGTGCAACAATTACTTGAGCTTCACTTACAGTTGGTAATTTAGCAATTAACTCGTTTAATAAATCTTCAGTTTGTTCTGCGTTTTTATGCATTTTCCAGTTTCCTGCAACAATTTTTTTTCTCATCTTGGTTTGTTTTATTTTTTTTTGAAATTTTGTATTATTATTTTAAGCTTTGTAAAGTTTGATTGATTTTATCAAAATCCTTTTCGATTGCACGATATAAAACAATTTTACCTTTTTTATCCACAATAATGTATCTAGGAATCCAATCTAAATCTATTGCTTTTCCAAAAACACCTTTCATGCCATCAATCATCATAAAATGATCCCCTTTTATTTCGTGTTTTTCAATTCCAGCTTTCCATTTATCTGCAGTTTTATCTGCTGAAAGGAATAAGTAAGCTACATCAGGATTATTAGCCTGTAATTCTTTTACTTTTGGCATTGCTTTTATACAATCGCCACACCATGAAGCCCAAACTTCTATTACTAAAGTTTTTCCTTTGTATTTTTTTAATATGTCTTTGAAAGCAACTTGACTATCATCTGTCGATAATAATTTTTCTGATAGCGCTTCTTTAGAAAAATCAGTTTTTTGTGCATTTGTACAAGAAAACGTAGCAAAAGCAATAAGCAATAGAACTATTTGTTTCATAGATGTTTATTTTTACCAAAGTTAAACAAACAAATCGAAACAGAAATAGAGATTAACAAAATTTGAAGACGTCTTTATTTTGTCACTAATTGAGAAGTTTTTGGTTACAAAAAGCAAAATGAAATCGTAATAGTTGAGTGCTAAAACCAATTTCTTGAATAAAACAAAAAAATATGAAGTAAAATAAACCTAAAAAGAGGGGGTTATTTGAGTTTTTAATTGTGTCATAAAAGAAAAAAAACGTCAGGTTTGTATTTAAAAAAGGGGGAATAAATTTAGCGGTGAGTATTTGTTAAAATAGGTGTTTATCTTTAGTATAATTGATTTATTAGGAGTCTATAAATTTCCATAAACTATAATATAATCAGCATATTTTAATTTGTCATTAAACCATTGTATTACTTCTTGTAAAAATGAGTTGAGATTTGGATCGTCGGTCTTTGTTTGACTAATTTTCTCTACGATCTTTATGCAAGTTTTATTATCAAAATAATTATGCCCACAAGTATCAAAACTTTCTTCTATAGTTTTATTCCAAGGATTTTGTAATGGAAAAACTGATTTGAAGTTTTCTATAATAGTATCAAAGTCCGCTGTTGGGATAAAAACATCATTTCTTTTAACTGCTTTATAGTTTTCTCCATTTTTATTTTCTGGCCATAAAATAAAACCAATTTCATTTTTTGGATTTTTATTTTTTAGGGTAGTAATAATAAGTTGTCTTGAGTTGATTTTATCAATAGTTTTAGCTTTATCGTAGTTACAAAAAATATAGGTTTCTCTTACTAGTTCTTCTTTGTACTCTGTTATTTTACTAATTTCCTTTACGCTGTTATTGTAAAATTCTTTCTCACAAGCAAGAATATTATTGTCATGCTTTCTTAAAAGTTCAATAGCAATGTTTAAAGGAATAGAGATTTTATTTCTTAATATTTTTATCTTTTCTAAGTCCATATTATTTTTAATAAAACTACCAAACATAAATAAAAAAACGTCAATAAGCCTTAATTTAGACTTATTGACGCAATTGTATTTTTTGAAATTTGTGTCTTTTATAGTTTCAGATCTTTAATATCGTTGTAATGTACTTTTTGAATAACAGTTCCTTCATTTAAAATAACAATACTAGGATTTGCTCTTTCGATTGTTTTAAGAGTTATTGCATCGCAAAAGTAAAAATCAACATTTAGTTTGTATTGTTTTTTTGCAGCGGCAATTTCATCTTGTCCTGAAGCAGTCATAGCAATTACTTTGTATCCTTTTGCTTTTGCTTCTTCATTTAATTTTTCTAATTTTTCCATTCCAGATGGATCAGAAAGAGTTAAATCATAAGTAACAAAAATCATAAGTTTTGGTTCCTTTAGGAATTGGTCTTTATGGTCTTCACCGTCTTTTTCCATAGTAAAATCATGAATAGGAGGTACGTAACCTTCAGTAATTACTTTGTCTTTTCGGTCAACAAAAGTTGCTCCTTCTGGGATAGCCATTAAATCTTTCTCAGTATATTCTTTGTTTACACCATTTACATTGTAAATAAAAATCATTTCAACTACAGATTGTGGTGCTCCCTCTGGAATTTCCATTCCTTTCTCAATGTTTGAACCTATTTTATAAGGACGGAAATCTTTTATTGGTAAATGATTCAAGACCCAAACTCCCATAAATACACACAAAATGATACTTACATAAGTAATAACATTTTGAATGCTGTTGCTAAATAAAGGTTTAATCAATTCTTTATTAATGAATAAGATCAATATGAAAAATAGTAAAACTATATCTTTTGAGAATGATTGCCAAGGTGTTAAATGCAAAGCATCACCAAAACATCCACAATCTTTTACTACATCAAAGTATGCAGAATAAAAAGTAAGGAAAGTAAAAAGTATAATTAGGATCAATAAGCTCCAAATTGTAATTTTAGATTTGTAACCAATAAGCAACATTACACCTAAAACTATTTCCAGAATTACTAAAAATAAGGCCAAACCTAGTGCTAATGGTTCTAAAAAAGGAATATTGAAGACAGGTTCGCTAAAATATTCGGCTAATTTATATGAGAATCCAACAGGGTCATTAAGTTTTATTAATCCAGAGATAATGAATAATACTCCAACAAATAATCTTGAAAATTGTGTAATTATATTTTTCATGTTACGTTTTATGTTTAATTTTTTTTAAAATTTAGAAAACAGAAATTATTTTTTTATTTCCAAAGGGTTTAATATCAGTGCAAAAATAGCGTAGTTAATCATGTCCTGATAATTAGCATCGATACCTTCAGAGACTAAAGTTTTCCCTTTATTATCTTCGATTTGTTTAACACGAAGTAATTTTTGAAGTATGATATCCGTTAAAGAACTTACGCGCATATCACGCCAAGCTTCTCCATAATCATGATTTTTGGCAAGCATTAATTCTTTGGTAAGTTTTACTTTAGCATCGTACAATTCAGTTGCTTTTTCTACGTCTAAATCTGGCTGATCAACAACTCCTAGTTCTAATTGAATTAATGCCATTACTGAATAATTGATGATTCCTATAAATTCTCCTTTTTCATCTTCATCAACTTTTCGAACATCATTTTCCTGTAAACTTCTAATTCGTTGCGCTTTTATAAAAATCTGGTCAGTTAATGAAGGTAATCTTAATATGCGCCACGCACTACCATAGTCTTTCATTTTATTGATAAAAAGCGAACGACAAATCGCAATTACATTATCATATTCTTGAGAAGTATTCTTCATTATTGATGTATATTTGTCTAAATTTTTTCAAAAATAAGGATAAATTTTTGAAAGAGTTTAAAGTTTCAGGTTTAAAGTGCTAAGTTGTTGAAATAGTTAATCTTGATTCTTACCCCCAAACTTTAAATCTGAAATGAAAGAAAATGTTAAATAAAATATAAAATGACAATTAACTGCAAAGGGCAACTTATTGATTTGTCAGTTCCTAAGGTGATGGGAATTTTAAATGTAACGCCAAATTCTTTTTTTGATGGTGGGAAATACGATAGCAACGAAGCTATAATAACTCAGGTAGAAAAAATGCTTGCTGATGGAGCAACGTTTATAGATCTTGGAGCCTATTCGAGTAAACCAAGCGCCGAATTTGTTTCTGAAGAAGAGGAATTAAGCCGAATTGTTCCGGTTGTAAAGTTGATTTTACAACTTTTCCCCGATGCATTACTTTCTATAGATACTTTTAGAAGTAAAGTTGCGCAAGCTTGTATCGAAAATGGAGCAGCAATTATCAATGATATTTCGGGTGGTAACCTAGACGATAAAATGTTTGATGTTATAGCCAAATATAATGTTCCGTATATCTTGATGCATATGCGAGGTACGCCACAAACTATGCAAAACCTAACTGATTACGATGATATTGTAAAAGAGATGCTTTTTTATTTTTCAGAAAAAGTAGCACAAGCCCGAAATTTAGGGATAAATGATATTATACTAGATCCTGGTTTTGGTTTTTCTAAAACGCTTGATCAAAATTACGAAGTTTTACAAAAAATGGAATTGTTTAATTTATTAGAATTACCAGTTTTGGCAGGATTTTCGAGAAAATCAATGATCTACAAATATTTAAATACAAACCAGCAAGAAGCGTTGAACGGAACAACAGTTTTGAATACGATTTCCTTAACAAAAGGAGCAAAAATTCTACGTGTTCATGATGTAAAAGAAGCAATGGAATGTGTTACTTTGTTTGGTAAGATTAATTTTTGTGAAGCTAAGACACTTTAAGGGAACAAAATATATGACATCTTAAAATTATACTCTATTGTTAAATTATGAAAGTTAAAAACACACACTACTTGGTATGTATCATATGTTTTTTAGTAAATTTAAGTTTTGCACAAAGTCCACCATTACCCCCAACACCTAAAAAAGAAAAAAAATCGGACAAGATATATGGAGATTCTTCTACAAATGATAGCAAGAAAGGAAAAACTAAAAGTAAAGCCAAAGAAAATGAAATTTTAGAAGTTCATCAAGATACTTATGATGAAGTAAAAAAAACGCTTATTCCAGAATTCATTATACCCATTGATGAATCAACAAATGTAAATTCTATTTATTATTTTAAAAATGTTGAAAAAATGTTGTTTAAATTAGACACTCTTGTGTCAGCTGAACAGATAATAAGTTTAACAAAATATAAAATACATTCAAATAAAATAAACCCAACTTATTTAGATAGTTTAGCCAATAAAGCCTACAAACTGAATGAGGAAAAAAAATATGATGAAGCAATCACTGTAATTAAAGAAATTCTTAATCAAAGCCCTAATAATATAAGTGGTCACAAAGAAATTGCTTATGCTTATAAGCATCTTGGGAACGATAATTTGTCGAATCTTCATTTTTTAATGATGGTTAAAATTATAAATTCAGTATTTAAATATGGAGACGGAAGTCGCGATAAACCATATATTTTGAATAATTTTTATGAAGGATTATCTATTTATGAAGCAAAATTTGGTTGCTTCCCGAAAAAAGTTAGGTTGATTCTCACGTCAGAAAAAAAACTTTTAGGGGGATACGATTGTTTTCATATAATGCGCTTTTCAAATTTGACACACTGGTTGCCATTATTAAAAAAAGACGATTATAAAATTGAAGAATAATATTATATACAAAATGATAAATATGAAATATTTAAGTTTAATTTTAGTTTTTCTTCTTCTTTCTTGTGGAAATAAAGAAGATGTTTTATTGCCAAAAGCAAATGTATCAGTTGTAAAAGTTGTAAAAGATCATTCTCCCATTTATATCTTTTTTAGAACAAAAGGAAAAGATACTTTGGCAGAAGTAAATCGAAAAAATAGTATTATTTCGACTAATTGGCTTTTTAATATAGATAAGCGTTTGCCTTTAAAATTAGTGATTCCTGAGGTAATGAAACTTCAAGAAAAAAAGCGTGCAGATTCAGCTCATAAAAATGAAGAAGCTCAAAATTACTATACCTACGCTGATACAATAGGTAAGAATATGGCTTTTTTACCTTTTACAGATGTATATTATAAAATAGGCGAAGCAAGTAAGAATATAAGTCAATTGTATTTTAAGAAAAATGGAATGATACAATATAAAGGAAAAAAAACTTATGATTTTCCTAAGGAAAATTTAATGCCTTTTTTGGATAGTTTGATCATAAATCCAAAAGCACAAATTACATTTTCGTATGATAAAAACATGACTTATGAAGAGTATGTTAGATGCAAAATACTTATTAATAAGTTAGACATTAAGCAGCCATGGTTAGTGTTTATAAATTATAATGAAGACATTATTTATTAGTGTTGAATTGTGTTAATGATTTGATTATCATTTAATAGTACTTGTTACTGGTGATGGTATGGCTCATTTCTTAAAATTGTAAAACCACGATACAATTGTTCAATAAAGAACAAACGGACCATTTGATGGGAAAAGGTCATTAATGAAAGTGAAATTTTCCCTTGTGCTTTGCTGTAAACAGTATCTGAGAATCCATAAGGTCCACCGATTACAAATACCAGAGTTTTAATACCAGAGTTCATTTTTTTCTGTAGTTCTTCGGAAAAGCCTACGCTTGAGAAGTTTTTACCATTCTCATCCAAAAGGATTAATTGATCGGTTGGTGCTAATTTTGCCAAAATCAATTCGCCTTCTTTTTCTTTTTGTTGGCTCTCCGATAAGTTTTTTACGTTTTTGATATCTGGAATAATTTCCAAATCAAATTTGATATAAAAAGACAAGCGCTTGTTATAATCGTCAATCAAAGTTTGAAGCGATTTATTGTCGGTTTTACCAATGGCAATAAGTTTGATATTCATTTTTAGGAATTATATTTTGTTTTCAAAAATAGTTTCAAAATGTTCTACAACTGGAAAGGGTTCGTAATAATGATGCAATAGTTTCTTCCATTCGAGGTATGCTGCTGATTCTCGAAAACCAATTGTATGATCTTCGAGATTGCGCCATTCAACCAATAGAAGATACTTATTGGCTTGTTCCATGCATTTTTTTAGACTGTGACCTAAATAACCTTCAATAGAACTAATGTACTGACTTGCCTTAGCAAAATCATTCTCAAAATTATTTTCCTGGCCTTTTTTTACAAATAAAATTGCAACTTCCTGAATCATATTTATTTCTCTGAAAATTTGGCTTCAAAAGTTTTAAATCTTGCATCAAGGTCTTTTATCAATTGTTTTTTAACGGCATTATCCTGAATGAAACTATAAGTGATACTGTTGTAAACGTATTGTTTAATAGTTGCATAAGAAACATCTTGATATCTGCTAGCTAATAAAACGTATTGCTCCGTCATATTTGTTCTTAAAATTCCTGCATCATCAGTACTAATAACTATTGGTACATTAAATTCTTTGTATAATGTAAAAGGATGGCGTGCATTCTTAACTTTCAAAATAAACTCATTACTTACTAAGTTAATCTCAATCGGAATGTTATTCTTTGCCATATAGCGCAATAAGTCATATGAGTTTTCTTCGTAAGCGATATCTACACCATGACCAATTCTGTTAGCTCCAGCAATATGTATAGCCGAAGAAATATGCCATGTTAATTCTTCAGGTTGAACCAATCCTAATGTAAGTTCACCTGCGTGAAGTGTGTATTTTACATCTGGAAAACGAGAATGGCAGTATTTAAACATTACCATGTGCAACCAATAATCTTTCATAGAAGTTTCACCGTGTTCTGGAGAAACGATATTTACACCTGCTACAAGTTTGCTTTTATCAGCAGAGATAAAGGCAATTGTAAGATTCTTAAATAAATCTACAGGATCCATAAAACGCAACACAAAGTTTTGGTAACGCATGGTGAAGTTTGCATCGTCTATTTTAAGGTCTTTGTGTAATTTGGCTATGAAATTAGTGTTGAAATCCTCTGCGTATTTAATAGCATTTTTATCTTGTAATGATTTATAAAGAGCATCTAGAGATTTGAAAACTGCTTTTTCGTCTTTTTGAGCTGCAGCTTGTCTTAGTTTAGCATTAAAATCGGCTAAATCATCCACATTCATATCACATGGGATTGTGTTTAGCTGTGTTTCGATGTAGCTTACATTTTCTTTAATAGCTCTATTTTTAAGTTCTAATAAACCTTCAGCAAAATGCCCGTCGATAGTTGGAGAAAATTTTTCGAAAGAGTCAAAAAACAAATCATCCGAAGGAACAGAAATTCCATTATAGTCTTTAACAGACCAAGTTTGCATGATTTGTTGTTTGTAGTAATCTAGTTTTCCTTTGTTTTTAAGTGAGGAAAAAGTTTCCCAATTTCCATTAGCAGGTTTTATTTTTAAAACTTGCATTGTTTCAATATTTAAATAAAAATCTTCTGCAATAGCTCTTTCCAATAAAGGCTCGGCATATATAGAACCCGAAAAATGATGATGCAAATCGCCACCTTTTGGCATTTGAGAAAAGAAAGCAGTTAGGGCCGCTTCGTTATTTCTAATTTTATCTAAATAAGTTGCTGTTGATTGTGAAAAGCAGATTTGTGCTATAAGAAAACTGAAAATTGTAATTATCCTCGTCATATACTAAGTTTAAATTACATGCAAATATAATTGATTAAGAGGACATTTGAAAATTAAGATGAAAATTGGTTTGTAAATCATTATTTTAATTAACCTAATTCCATCATAATATTATAAAAAAAAACACACTCTTGTACGCCTTTACAGAACCTTTGCTTCTTATATTTAGGAACTTCGACTCCTCTTAGTTTGACAACATTGTAATAAAACTAATTGAGTAAATACTCTATATTTAAGTGGTTTTGTTTAGAGGGTAAACTCATCTAAAAAAAATAGAACGCGGATGACAAAGATTCGCCTTTGGCGAAAACGCGGATAAAACGGATTTTTTTCTCATTGCTATTTTAAAAAATCAGTTTTTATCTGCGTCTTTACGAAGTAAATCTGCGTCATCCGCGTTCCTTGATTATGCGCAATTGAAACTCAGCATTGCACTTCGGTTCTGCTTAGTCTAAATAAGACCTCAACATCTTTGCAGCTCAAAACCTTTGTCCCTTTGCACCTCAGAACCTTAGCGCCTTAAAAAATTAATGAAACAATACATTCTTTATATCGTCTGTTTTATCAAAAACGCTTTTTGCAAATGGACAAAGTGGAATGATTTTTAGATTATTTTCGCGTGCATATGTTACTGCTGCCATTACAAGCTTTTTCCCAACACCTTTACCATTAAAATCAGGACTTACTTCAGTGTGGTCAATTATAAACTTAGTATCTCCAGCCCAAGTATAGGTCATTCTTCCAGCTTCTTTTCCGTCTTCTACTGCTTTATAATATCCTTTTCTGTCTTCGTTTATTTGTTCTATTTCCATGCGGTTTAGTCTAAAGTTGTTTGTATTTGTATCGTGTTTGTTAGTGTTTTGTGTATCGGACAGCTATTAGCAATTTTTAAAAGCCTTTCTTTTTGAGCTTCATCTATGTTTCCTTTTATTTCTATCTTGCGACTTAATATGGAAATAGTTTTTTCTGCATTTTTTTCAAAATCTACTGAGATATTGATGTTTGTAACATCCCATTCTTTACGGTCGATATACATACGTAATGTAATTAATGTACAAGATGCTAATGCAGATGCCAATAACTCGGAAGGGGAGAAGCCTAAATTTTTCCCTCCTACTTCTTGTGGTTCATCTGCAATAAGGATATTATCGCTTGCTGATTTTATTTCCGTTCGATATTTTCTTGTGTCAATACTTGCTGTTATCGTATCCATAATTTTATCGCATTTGTGGTTGTGGTAAAGGAACAAATTCTGTTTCGCCAGGAACTTTTGGGAAAGTTTGTGCTGTCCAGTCTTGTTTTGCTTTTTCTATTAATTCTTTGTCAGATGAAACAAAATTCCAGAAAATGAAATGTTCTTCAGGAAATGGCGTTCCTCCAAATATATAAACGGTAGTATTGGCAGCGATTTCAAATTCGCATAATGTACTGTCGTTCGCAATCAGAATTTGTTTTGGCTCATAAGTATGTTCACCGCTTTTTATGCTTCCTTCTAAAATATATAAACCGCTTTCGCCAAATAAATCTTTCCCAATGCTTATTGTTTGCACCGTTGTACTTTTGATTTCAATAAAATATAACGGACTATATACTGGAACTGGTGATTGTTTTCCAAAAGCTTTTCCTGCAATTAGCTTATAAGTAACTCCATCTTTTTCCCAACTTGGAATGTCATTGGCTTCTACATGTACAAAGTTAGGATCCATTTGCTCCAATTCTTTAGGTAATGCTACCCAAATTTGTAAACCATGAAGCATCTTGTCTGTTTTGCGTAAGTATTCTGGTGTTCTTTCAGAATGTACAATTCCTTTTCCTGCTGTCATCCAGTTTACAGCACCGGGTTTAATCTCCATTTCGGTTCCCAAACTGTCTTTGTGCATGATGCTTCCTTCAAACAAAAAGGTTAGCGTCGATAATCCTATGTGTGGATGTGGCGGAACGTCCATGTTTTCATGATCGCTTAAATGTGCAGGTCCCATATGGTCGATAAATACAAATGGTCCAACGGCTCTTTTTTCCCGAAAGGGCAATAATCTACCTACCATAAAATTACCAATATTGGCAGCGCGTTCTTCAATAATTAGATTTACGTTTGACATGTTATATTTTTAAAATTAATCTTCCAGAGTTCCAAATTTACCATTATTGTAATCATTTACAGCCTGAATTAATTCTTCTTGCGTGTTCATTACAAATGGTCCGTGAGTAGCAATTGGTTCGTTAATTGGTTCACCACTTAAAATCAATACTATACTGTTTTCTTGTGCTTCGATATGAAAATCTTCGCCTTCATTTTTAAATAAAACCAAATGATTTGTCGGAACGTTTGTACTATCATTTACGGTAATGCTTCCTTCTATAACCAATAAAGTAGTATTATAAGTTGCAGGGAAATTAAAAGTTGCTTTTCCGCCTTTAAGTACTCTTGCATTAAGTAAATGCAAAGGGGTAAAGGTCGATGCTGTTCCTTTTATATCTTGATATTGTCCTGCGATAACCTCGATATGACCACCATTTTCAGGAAGTTCATATTTACTAATTTCATCATTGGTGATCCCTTGGTATTTTGGTTTCGACATTTTATCTTTTGCAGGTAAGTTTACCCAAAGTTGTACCATTTGGAAATCGCCTCCAGTTTTACTAAAGTTTTCTTCATGGTATTCTTTGTGTAAAACTCCTGAAGCTGCTGTCATCCATTGTACATCGCCTTCACCAATTACTCCACCACCTCCGCTACTGTCATGATGCGCTACTTTGCCTTTGTAAGCAATGGTTACCGTTTCGAAACCACGATGCGGATGCACCCCAACACCTTTTGGAGTGTTTGTAGGAGGAAAATAAAATTTTGAGTTATAATCGAGCATGATAAATGGGCTCATGCGTTTCATGCTTAATTGTGGTACACTTGGGATAAAATTATGTACTCTAAATCCATCACCAACAAAATGTGGTTGTCTTGGAGCGACTACTATTTCAATATTTTTAGTTTTCATAATGCTTTTGTTTAATTGTTATACAAAGTTACTCTCATTATGAAAAATGCAACTTAATGTAGATTAAGAACTGAGTTACCATAAAAGTAAGGATTTTTTTAAAATAGTATAAAAACACCTTTAAATTAACTTTGATAGATTTGAGTTGATATTATAATCGAAAAAATAAAATATGTATAAATCAAAAATGGAATATGTATTTTGATGTTTTTTTCTTTATTTTAAAGGATTAAAAGAGGTAGATTATTTTACAGTTCAACCATAATTTTATTCCTTGATTTAGATTTTTTAATATCACATTTGAAAAGATAATATAAAAAAGCCTTCTCAAATTATTGAGAAGGCTATGATGAATTTTACGATAATAAGTTCCTGCTAGTTGACATGAGTAATCAATTGTTTCCATTTAAACCTACAAATACATTAGATTCACCCAAACCCACATAATGTGAGTCTATTTCTGATCGGATGATGAAATAAATTAATGCGGTCGAATTGGGATTCATCATAATCCATACGATGTCAGTAGACTCTGATAACATCTGTAAACATGCACTATTGCAAATTAGCTGTGTAATTAGCGTATTTTTAAATTTTAATCATTTTTAATAAACCAAATGAAGTGTTGATGTCTTGAGTATCACTTACTTCATTCCAATTCGTAGTTGTTTTTATTCTAAATGAAACTAACATTTCTGCTTTTTTAGGGTGTGGATGTGACGTATTTAGGTTTTTTGTTTTTGCTTTAAAGTAGCTCTCAGATGTAGATTTAGATGCTCTTCCGGTAATAAAAACATACTTTGTACTTATTACTTGAACCAATAGCTCTGCTGATAAAGTGATTTGTTGCGGTAAAGTTGCTGCTATAATATTTTCTCTGGTGTCTTCATATGTTGAAAGTGTGTACCATGTAGTTGGCGTGTTACTGTTACTAATTAACATTTGAAGTTCAAATTTAACATCAGTTACGCTTTTGTTCATTCGGGTCATTACACCACTCATATATATTGAATATCTACCAGCTTGATCAGAAATATAATCATTAAATACTTTTAAATTTGTAAGTAATGGATGTATATCCTCACGAACTCCCACAGTACCATTTCCCCATAGATATACATGTGCATTCTGGATCTCTGTAGTCTCAACAATAGATTCGGTCACTAAATTTTTACGGACACCATTAATTGTGTAATAAATACCCTTTCGATCAGTTTCAATTGCACCGTTTACAGGTATAGTTAGTAAGACTCCTTCTGGAATATGCATTGGATATCTAGTGTATGAGCTATTAGTGAGAGTTATTTGATCTTTAAAAGTCCATAATCCTGTGATTGATTGTGATTGAGTTTTTATGAAAGTCCACCAATTAAAAAGCTTTAATCGACTTACTACTTTTCGATCTTCTGCTACTCCTGCAGTAATTTGTGTTTCGGAATCAGAAGCAAGAGGTACACTTATATTATCGACTAAATCTTTTAACACTTTACCTTGTCTGGCATCTAGAACTTTACCCTCAGCAGTGTAATTTAGTGCATTGTAACTATCTACTTGAATAGTATTGATATCAGTGAATTCTAATTCTCCAGCGCTATTTGTAGTTAAAATTTTGTTTTGCTGATTTGTTTCTAAATCGGCTACTTTTATTCTATTGTGATTAGTGCTCATTTTGTATGTGTTTTGAAGTTTTATTTTGAAAGATAGGCTCTCTATATCATTTACTTCTCTTTCTTAATATCAATTTCTAAGTTTGTTGATTTATTATAATTGTATTGGTGAAAGTATTAATTTTGTTTGAGCGTTTTTTATTCTGGACTTGTCAAATAATTGTGAAAATAATATTTTAATTCTTTTCATTTCATAGAAACTTGACTATATGAAATCTGATAATATAAATTGAAATCTGAAGCATCTGAATTCAAAAATAAGCTTACGATATTGATAATTCTTTTTGATGTGTTTAAATATTTTGCTGTTTGAGGTTTTTTGTAATACTAGATTCATTTTTTTTATATTATTGGATTTTTAAAAATAGTGTTGACATGTTATAAAAACTTGGTCTACCGCTTGCGTTAATTCCCAAAGCATTTGTTGAGTCTTCATATAAAACAGTCACTCGGTATTGTACCGAAATATTGGCATTTGAAAAATAAATACCACTCCCGTCAAGGGCACTTAAGTTATATTGTCGATAACCTTCGGATGTCACATTTCCTAAATTATCGTATGCTTTTTCTGAAAATTTAAGGATTGAATAATATTGACCAGAGCCTTGACCACGGTGGCATACCAATGGGAGCTCATAATTTCTAAAGCTAGTCCATGATTCAATATCAGTTCTTAAAGCTGAATAAAGTCGGATAGCAGGATTCCCAGAAAATGTACAGTTATTTCCTTTTAAAAAGACTTCATAGAGTATCCCTTTTGGTGGAGTTTTACCAGTCTCATAACTCCCGTTTTTGGGGGTATATTCATCCGTCGTTTTAAAAAGGTATACTCCTTTATTTCCACCATTTCCTAGTGTTGTAGCTGGAATGGATACTTCTGCTATTTTCGTAAAATCAACATAATTATAGCTTGGAAAGCTTGCTCCAAAGCTAGTATTAGATTGCCATGTAGCTATTAATACGTTTGAAAAATCTCTATCATCTAGTAATCTGTATCTTGATGAAGATACTACATGGTGTAAGTTGCCTGCTGAGTCTCTTTCTATTGCTCCCTTTTGAGGTGCAGTTGTTAGTGTTCCGTTTGGAATGATCAAGGCTGGAGTTGTAGTGTTTCCAGATGTAAGGGTCAATTTATTACTTAATGTTAAGGGTTGTTTTTTAATCCAATCCCACCAATTAAAAAGCTTTAATCGACTTACTACTTTTCGATCTTCTGCTACTCCTGCAGTAATTTGTGTTTCGGAATCAGAAGCAAGAGGTACACTTATATTATCGACTAAGTCTTTTAACACTTTACCTTGTCTGGCATCTAGAACTTTACCCTCAGCAGTGTAATCTAGTGCATTGTAACTATCTACTTGAATAGTATTGATATCAGTGAATTCTAATTCTCCAGCGCTATTTGTAGTTAAAATTTTGTTTTGCTGATTTGTTTCTAAATCGGCTACTTTTATTCTGTTGTAATTTGTATTCATTTTATATGTGTTTTAGTATAGTCTGTCTATATCATTTACTTTACTATTGAATTTTCTCTTTCAATAGCAAGAGCCTATTTAAATTTTAAACAGGTTAATCAAGGGCATTATTACTATCTGCTTGGATATTATTTATATCACTGAATTAGAATTCTCCAGTGCTATTTGTAGTTAAGATTTTGTTTGGTATCTTTTTTTCTAAATCGGCTACTTTTATTCTATTGTGATTTGTACTCATTTTATGGTTTTTAGAAACCAAATTCTGCTTCAGATTAAATCTAATAGGAAACTTAAATTAATGGCTTTTGTACCTTTTGTTTTTTTGAAAATCGGCGATGCAGAATTAGGGTTTAATTGCTTTGATGAACTGTTACGAGCTTAGAATTTACATTCTAAAATTATTGTTCCAGTTGTTTTAGATATTGATAGTACTGGTCTGTTATTTGTTCCAGGGGGATTATTCTCTTTATCACCATTAGATATAATGAAAAAATTATAGGACTGTTCTTTATATAATAAATCTATTTGATTTTGAGTTAACGATATTTCATTATATGCAGTTGAATTAGCAGGAACTATTACACTATTGATAAAAGAAGAAGTATCCCAATCATTCCAGTCAGAAAGTTGGAATGCTTGATTTATTGGAATTTTAGTATTTGATGCAAATAAATTAATAGTTAATGCTGAACCGATAGTATTAGTGGTAAATTTGAATTTTATCTTAGCAGATATGGGTTTTGTTGTTATCATTGAAGTATCAATAATTCCCCTATATCTGTTAAGATAATAATTAGAACTACTTTTGGCAGCTCCTAAAAAATTATTAGTTTCAGAATAAGAATCAGCCAAATTAGCGGATTTACAATTTGTCCATATTGAAGCCTGTTTTGTAAAAATTACTGATTTTGTCACTTGTATATTTAAGGGAGATTTGATTCGCTCACATGTTCCTGCTGAGTTTGCGTATATCTGCACATTTGCTGCTAACCATGCTTCAGCTTGAGTATTTGCATCTGCTTCATCAATAGTAGAGATAAATTGATTTGGAAAAGCAGTAAGTGTTACATAATTTCCGCTATAACCAGCCGAACAATTATTTTTTATTGCACTCCGTTTCCTTTCTGAATTATAAAATCTTATACTAGGTGCACAAGTTTCGGTATCTAGAATCGGCGCAATGTAGTCAGGATCAGTAACTATATTTGGTTTTTTTACTCCTGCGTAACTACCGTCATCTGTAAAGTATAATTCTAGTTTCTCAAAAGATTTATATCCTGTATTTCCCATACTTTAATTTTTTAATATTGTATTATAATTTTTCCTGTAGAGGAATCTTTTGTATATGTTATGTATCCTATGTTAGTAACAGATTCGATGTTTTTACTCAGGTTTCGGCCTTGTTTACTTACTTTTTTAGAGAATATTTTTTGATCTACCTGAGTTCCTCCGACGTTTATAATGTCATATCCTGATTTAACCATTTTCCCATCCTTATAGGTTGTTATCTCAATATCTATATTTCCTGTACCCAAAGATGTATACCACGAGCCTGCCATTCTTACTTGTATTGTATTTAAAGTAGGAAAGTCGTTGGTTATTTTACTAAAGTTTACCATACAGCTTTCTATACCATTTGCATTTTGATTATCTCCTGCCCACATGATATAGGAGTTTTCTGCTGAGGAATTTTGGGGAATCTCATTGTTATACCCATGGCCCCATCCCATCCATTTATTATCCAAAGAAGTTCCCGTATTTACAATTCCCGTATAGGTATCAAAATCCTGCCCGGCTCCTAATGCCCATTTATACCGAACTACCATATAATTAAATGCTGATAGAGTTGTTGTAGGTTCAACGACACAAGATGGATTTGCTCCTCTCCAAGCTGTAACTCTACATGTTCCAGAATTATTTGCATGTGCTTGAACATTTGTAGACAACCATGCCTCGGCTTTTGCATTTGCATCTTCAACACTTACTGTCGACACAAATTGATTTACAGTTGCAGTAAGCGTGACGGAAGTGCCAATAACTCCAGCAGCGCAGTCATTTTTTGCTACAGTCAATGATTTTTCTATGTTATAATATTCCATGCGTTATTTAATAAGTGATTATGATTTGTCCCAATCTAATTTGAATGATTTAGAATCAATGGTCGCAATAATACGTATTGATTACTCTTCTTGTTTTACAATTTCTCCAGTTTCGATATTCACACGAATTTCTCCGTATTCTTCTTTAATTGCTTTTTCTAGTTCGTTAAAGTTTTGTTGTTGAACCGCAATCTGGCTCAAAATATCAGCTTTTTTAAATTCGTATTGAACAGATAGCTCTCCTAATGATAATTTTGCTTTATCCATAAAGACATTAAAGTCTTGTAACTTCTTTAATTGTTCTGTACTAATTGTTTTAACTTCTTTTTTATTAATTGTTACGTTTTCCATTTTTTATGTATTTTAAATGATGTTTACTATTTTTTGAAGGATATTATTTGACTTTGTTAACTAGAATTTCAACTGATATTCTATTTATTAACGTTGTTTATTGTAGTGAGTTTTATATATACGTAAAAGTTGTTCGGCAGTGATGTGGTTCCAGTTAAATTTAAAATATTTAACACAGTAGATAACTCATGATTAAAACATCTCAAAATAACAGGCTTCATTTGCACCTAATTTTAGTATTCCAATTGAGAAAAAGTTAGTTTTTTCAATCTATCACTAGTTTTGGTAAATTCCCAACAATTATACAGGATTGACAATTATAGGTTTGAAATCTTTAAATAATCTGTAGTACCTATACTGGAAATCGTTGCGGTACTCCCAACTGTTCCGTTTAATATTGCTGTTCTATTAGTTATTACTAGAGTTCTACCTACTCCTTGTACAAAAGTTATTGTACCAATTCCATGTTTTAAATAGGAAGCATAAAAATCAGTTCCACCATTTACTATAACGTTTATTGTACTTGTTCCATTATCAATGATTACGTTTTTACCAATCTGTTTTTTACCATTTGTATTAAGTGTATCGGTTGTGATGTTTACAGCTGTAGTAATAGTAATTTGTGAAGGTTCATTAGTATTAATACTTCTGCCACTATTATTTGGATTAGAAATCAAACTTTTATACCAATAGTCTATTTCAATATTTCTATCTGTTACTTTATCAGAAAATTTAATTATTCCATTGTTATAATTTACAGTATAATCTTGTCCTTCATGCAATAGTTGTCCATTTTTGTATACCTTAACACTATATTCGATTGGTAATTTTTTTAGAGATAATGTATCACCAGTAAATGAACTTTCAAAATTCTCCTTGTGAGGCAAATAACTATTGCCTGTAATATCGGTTGTACCACCAATTTTCTTTTCAATTCCATCACTTCCCATTACATACAAATCGGTTGTATCGTCTGTTTTGGCATACAATTTTGCCTGACCAGGTATTGCTTTTGGAGGTTCGCTACCTATTAAGGTTAATAGTCCATCAGAAAGAATAGCTTTTGAATTTTGTGTAGTAAAAGAATTGGCTGTTACATCACCTTCGTGGGTGATAAATGCATTTTCTTGTTCTTGTTTCTGAATACTAATTGCTTTTCTGTTAGCATTTGGAGTACTTGTATCCCAAGTAGCGGTTGTTGCATTAGAATTAGAGGTTTGTACTAGTTTTAAACAATTGGCACTATTATTTTTAGTAATAGTTAAAACATCTTGTGGAGATTCCCTATGAGTTAAGAGTAAAGCTCCATCTTTTGTTTCATTTCCTGTAGTATGAATTACAGTTGAATTTATAGCGTACTCTGTAGAATCAAGTGCACCATCTCCTTTAACAAATTGTGTACTTGCACCTCCTGTAGTAACATACTTAGGCGCGGTTACAATACCTTCAGAATCAATTTTTGTTTTGACTATATTACTCTTTGCAATTTGTAAAATATCACCTGTTGCTCCGGCACTCGAATTTAAGTATGTTCCGACTCCAGTGCCAGTATTTGATACTTTAACTCCAGTACCAGTTGAAGAATTTTGCAAAGAAATTCCTTTTCCTGTACCACTAACAGAAATATCGAGAGCTGTTGCTGTAGAGCCTACTCCGCTATTTGTTAATATGATACCGCTGGTTGAAGTAGGGGTAGTGTTATTAAAAGTTAAGATGCCTTTTTTAGTTTCATTTCCAGTAGTGTGCAAAAAACTAGTAAAATCCATGACTTCACCACCATTACCAGGATTTGAACTGAAATTTTTATACCAATAATCTATTTCAATATTTCTATTTGTTATTTCATCAGAAAATGTGATTATTGCAGTATTGTAATTTACGGTGTAATCAGGTCCTTCTTGCAATAGTTGCCCATTTTTGAAGACTTTAACACTATATTGGATAGGTTTTTTTTTCAGAGGTAATGTAGTACCGCTAAATGTACTTTCAAAAGTTTCTTTATGAGGCATATAACAATTGCCTGTAATGATACCAATATTTTTTAAACCAGCATTTAAAAGTGCAGGTGTTACGTAACGTTCGTTATCGATTCCAGCTTCGACCATTTGAAAATCAGCCTTGTCTTCATCTTTATGAACGAAACTATTGAAAATTTCTACGAAGTCGCTCTGTGATGGGATGTCACCATTTTCAAATTTGGTGCTAATATTAAATCTGTTTGTTACCATGTTGTTTTAATTTTATTTAGTGCTATAAGTGTTTTATTTGATCAGCCAGTTTTAAATCCCAATGAAATTATTCATTGGGATTTTTTAGATTTAAAGCGTTAGAATTTTTTCTTCGCTACTATACATACCAGAAGAATTCTCAGAAATCATTTTGAAATGATGATAGATTCTGCTACCATCTTCAGTTTTAATGATTAATTCATCAGTTGCTAGTTTGGTCTGTAGTAAAGGTTGAGATACTGTATAATAGTTGGAAGTAACCTCATGAATTTTATCCCAATTTCCTTGATTATTCATCTTGTACAGATGGTATTTACCATTATGAACAGTCTTCTCCCAATTAAAAATAACTGGTTTTAAGATAGATTCATTTATTCCTGTTAGAGTTCTAGTTGCTTTTAATACTGATGATTGTGGTGAAACTGTATCAGGAATTACTGTTGCAGTAATTTTTGACGGTTGAGACGGTGTATAATCAATATTAACAATAGGATTCAATTCAGTTGAGCTCGGATCTGCATATTCAATTTCGCGCGAAACGGTAATTCTATAAAAAAGCCCCTCTCCAAAAGGAATACTCTCCAAATCTTCAAACTCATCATATACTGTCCATACATTATCAAAACTAGCAGATAGAGTATCTTCTCCAATTAAAACTTCCTTAACAGGAGTCATCGTTCTTATGGATTGTGCATCAAGCATTGAAGTTGCACGATAAATGTTTATCTTCTTAATATTGTACTCTGGTTGATAGTCATTTAGTTCTATTTGAATTGCTGGTTTGATTCCTAATACTCGATTTTCTAAAATTGGCATGATACGCTTAATTTCAGGAGTTTGAGGCGGATTAGAAGGCACTAATTTCACAGGTCCTAAATAGGGACCAAATTCACTAAAATTCATTTTGATATCCATCTCACGAACGCCATAGAAGTAAAAGTTTTGTGAATTTCCATCTAGATTAAAATCGGTAAACTGTGTTATGTTTTTAGTAGCATCTATGACTTTCATCATTGGTGCTATATCAAAATCAGTATCTGTAGTCTTTAAAATATGCCCGTTTTTATCCTTGATTGTCTGTTTTTTATTGATAGGCACGTATTTATTATCATTAATATGATCATAGATAACAGGTACTTCAGTAAGAGGTACAAATGCTGTATGGATAGCCTGCTCAATAAAATGGATAGCTAATAAGTTTTTTTTAATTCCATGTTCTGTAGAAATTATAATATCATTAATAGCTGTTAATAAAGTGATCTTAGGTACTGCCGGTATTGATTTTGGTAGCGATTGATTATGCCAATCTATAAAATCATTTATAGCAGCTATTAATTGCTTGTTATCTGGTGAAGGCAATCTAAATTTAAGCATAGGATCACCTTGAGACGGATACTCTTTATAGTTTAATTCTTTTCTTGGAGGAAGAGGATTGGGTTTCTTATCATGCTCTAATTCATCACTAGGATTCAATAGTTTATTTTGAGATAAGAGAGTATCAAAGTTTAATAAATTCTCCCATCTGTTTGTAAAAAAGGTTTCATTATTTCCACCAAGTTTTTTTAACTTTTTGCGGATGGTATCAATCGTACTTCTCTCATATAATACACTTAATAATCCTTCATCGTTAGCTCTATAATGTAAGGCTCCATATGGTTTATGGCTATATTTGGTTGTAAATGTATAGGTAGAACGATTAAAGAAGTCTGGTCGAGTGGCATATAAACCTCCTTTTACTTCTTCTGGTCTAATCGGTTCTTCAATTTTCACAGCATACATAGGACTTGGAACACTAATTTTTGAATCATAATCAAACAAATTAGAATGACTACTAATTCCGAAAATTGAATAATGTGTGCTTTCATCCTCTCTCGGCAAAATATTAGCTGCTGTTAAACCAAATGCAAGATCAGCAAAAAGCGATACTTTATAGCTTGGATAATAGTTTACTTCCTTGTTTCCAATAATAATTTTATCATAAGCTGGATCTACTTCTTGTTTGCCATCCATTTTTATTTTAAAATTAGGATCATTTACAATTAGTATTAAGTCATTTGTTGTTCCAATATTTTTTGTTTGAACAACTTTAAACTCTTTTCTAGGTTTTACAGGAATTGGATTTCCTGGTTCAAAGCAACTTTCGGTAAATAATCGGACAGTTCCATTAAACCATTCAATAGAGTTCTCAATATTTTCTTTGTATTGTGGATGTTGAGCTAATTTATACCCATTGAAGGTAAGCTGATATAAACCAAAATGTTTGTTTTCTTCTTTGGGTAATTCAATTACATTATCTTGTGAATCTAATACATATTGACCGTTTTCATCTACTTGATATGCTTTTTCTTTAATCTTTTCAATTGTTACGTTTTTGCTCCAAATCCCTCTTGTTTTTTCTACCTTTAGATCGGTAGTACCTTCACTATCTCTGAACTGTATAACTTCTCTATTAACTTTTTTTAAGACTTGTGGTAACTGAACATTAAAATCAAGAGGTCTAGATTGATGCCAATTAGATGGCGTTAGCATATTTTCAACTAATGTGCATAAACCGTTTCCAGGCATCTTAATGTCTTTTATTTGCTCAGAATCTGCAGTAGCATCCCCGTTCGAAAGGAAACTTTCAGCGACTTCTTTTTTAAGTATATGCACATTTGCATAGTTAAACTTAGCTTTTGAATCATTAAATACTTCAACTTTATTGATGATATAATTTTGATCTCCAATGGTTAAAATCCCCCCAACAAATCTTTTGCTATTTGTATCATTTAATGTAACATTAATTTTTTCACCACTACTAAGAACTGTATAGCCTTTAATTTCAATAATAGAAGTAAGAATATCTTCTGTATCGTTTTTAATGTCAGTAATTTGTGCATATTCTACTTGCGGAAGATCGTCTTTGTAATAAAGTTTAAAATAATCTGCATATAGCTCTTCACTATCTGGGAAGATTGTATCTGCTTGCAGAGCATCTTCAATAGTCATATTATCAGGAATACTATAACTTAATAATTCCTGAATAGAATAATAATCAAAAAGAAGCCTAATATAGGTTTTGTCAGTTCCGGTAATCTTATCTAAGAGATTCTGTTCTGTTTTTGATGTAAACATCAAAGGGTTTTCAGGAGTAATTAAAAGTGTATTAATACCAGTAGGAGGCATTAAACTATTGGCAGGTTTTATATTAGATGTAATTTCTATTTGCCTTCCAGTAGTTGCTCTAGAGAAGATATTAATTCCGTATCCTTGATATATATATGTGTGTTTGCCTATTTTTTCTTGAAGAACATTTAAAAATGATTTTCCTGAATCTGGAATAATAATTGGAGTAGGTTCATATGAGCCTTGGGTTAATTCTTTGGTAACATTATAGTATTCCGTATCAAATGCTAATTCGGGCTTTACCCAAGTCTGATCATGATCTTTAATTTTATGTTCTATACCCGCATAAACAGGAAAAGTAAAAGTACTTCCGTCAAATTCTAATAAAGAAAGAAAGAAATTAGTATCAGTATAGTTATCATAATCCATGATATCATCCATGAATAAACTCGCATACCTTTTCTTTCCATCAAAGCTATATCCGTTTGGATCTGTAATTTTTACAGGTTCATTTTCTTTTGAATCAACATTTAATCCTGGTACAATCTTGCTTAATTGCACTGGTAGCGGAAGACGCTCAGTTGCTATAGAGGTTGGAATACTCATAGAAAGATGCAGTACCTCACCTGATACCTTACCCACTTTTAGATCTCCAAATGTGGTATATTCTGTTAAATAAATAAACTCTCCAGAAAGAACAACATCGTCAATGTCAATACAACCCAAACCCAACATACGTGCTATATGATAATCATATGCAGCAATGTTTAATAAATCCAGATTGGATATATCAGTTGAATTTTCAGCAAATTCAGCAACTTCACCGTCTTTAGGTTCATTCGTAGGAACTTTGTCTTTAAAAGATACAGTTTCGTAAGCCTTTTGATTATTACTATCTAAGCTTAAGTCTAGATAACTTTGAACAACTTGTTTAATGTTTTTATCATCTGGAGCTGTTGTTTTTTTCCATTTGTCTTTATAGTTGTCGATGTTTACATATTCATCATCATTAAATTTCAACCATTTTCCATGTACACAATTTAGTTTTGGCTCTAATTGTTCAAATACGGTTGTATCATTTTTGCTTAACGCATATTTTCCTTTTAAATCCCACTCTCCATTATCGTTTGCATGCTGAATAAAATCAGAATAAAACTCAAAATTGATCTCCGTTAATAAACAATTATTAGCTCTAAATCGGATACTTCTGCCATTTTCTGCTACTACACGAATTGTATTTGCTTGTGTTGAAGAATATGTTTTGCGATTACTTATTTTTTTTGCAGCTGCAATATTATTTTCTTCAACAGATAAAGATTCTAATCTTACAACACTAGAGTTGTTTACCGAGCCAAAGTTTAATTCGGCCGCAAAGAATAATTCATTTTTATTTTCAATTTCGATAATGTTATTTCCATACGCCTGAATAAAACCAGAAGGATTTATTAATGGATTAATACTCTTACTTACTAAAGAATATTTTTCTGTTTCTGTAAATCGAACATAAAATGATCTTTCAGGATTAGTTGTTCTATAAATCCATATTGCATTTTTAGAGTCTACTAATTTTGGTGCCTTACTTAAGTTTAAATTAGTACATACTTTAGTGTATGGCGCTCTGTACAGTTTTACGAAATCATCTGGTTTGTTGAATTTAGATTTTGTACCTGTAAATAAATCTCCTTTCGGAAGATGTTTATCTCCTAATTCGCCAGCGAAGAGCCAACGAAGGTGAATTCCTCTAGTACTGTCAATTCCTTTTGAACCAGAAGCTGCAATTTGTAAGTCAGACGATTGTAAAGCTGTTTTACCTGAGGTAGTTCCAACAATATAAACCTCTTTTGAAACATTAAAATTGATTTTGAAAGCATTAGGATTAGTAACGTTCTTTAAAACAATTAGTGCAGAATTATCGCCAAGTAATATTGGTGTTCCTTCAATACGAATAGGTGCCCCTATTTGAGATAATCCAGGAATAGTAACAGTATCTCTAAGTTTAAAAATCAATCCGTTTAAATTACTGGCACTGTGAATTTTTGTTCCAGCAGCTAAAGTAAGGGCAACACGACTTTTGTTTTTAAGAACTAAAGTTCCTGCATCCTGACGAGTACTAAGGCCTTTTCTTAAAACAGGATAAACCAATTTATTTTGAATGATGCTCACATTGGGAAGACATCCTATTTGTTCGGCAGATAAATCATTATTAAGCTGTCTTAACACCTCTCCTAAAGTACTAAAATCAGGAACTCTCATATAGTCTGTGTTGAGAATAGAAAGTCCATTGGTTTTTGCAACAGGTGTTTTTCCTAAAAAGGAAGTAAGCGGCGTTACTAATTCAGTAGCATTACTCTCAGTACTCGTTACGCCATAAACAAAAATATGAGATTTTTCGTTTAGATCATTATATAAAACCTTCAGTTTATTGGGATCATTAACTTGTAAACCATCGGTAACAACAACAATGATATCTGGAATTACGGTTAAGTTGTTTACAACACCCAGACCAGATGCCCAATAATCTGATTGGGCATTGATTGATCTTGAGCCAAATGAATTGATCCAATTTAAAAATTCGGATTGATTGCCTGATATTCTTTTTTGAATAATATGACCAGATCTGGAATCATTATCGTTAGCTGACATTCCGATTAAGGATAGCGTGATGTTGCTCTGAGCTTGAGAATTGATAAATGAAGTTAGACCCTCACGTATTTGCTTTGCTTCATTTTGGTTAATCGAACCCGATTCATCGACGACAATGGCTATATATGTTTCGCAACCAGAGGGCTGACTTGATTGAAGATTTATAGAACTCATTTTTTCTTGTTTTTAAAGATTTATATTTTATAATTCTAAGTGTAATGGCTGCTTATCAATTGGTAATGTCAGCGGTATTGCACCCTTTACAGTTACTGCTTTATTATTCCACATTCTATATTCAAATAGGATATCTAAGCTCTTGTCAGTAATTCTTTTACTGTCATGCATAATCAGAACCTGAGAATAATCTTTTGAATGCAATGTGTTGTAGTCAAAGTTTTGGGTGAATTTTTCAACTTCTTTATTATCAATTATTTCTATACTAGGAATGCCTACAATAATTGTATCCTTAATTTCTTCTAATGGTATTTTAGGAATGTTAAAAGGTTCAGGATTACGAACTAAAAGTGCTACGATATCTCCAGTATTGGTGTTGATAATGCGATTGATTTCGGTGCTTTGTGCCGGATCAAGAGGAGATAAGTTTAAAATTCCCTCGATAGCATGATCAAATGGATGTTGGTGTTTTAATGCCATTGAATCACTTAGTGCATCTTCTTGACCAATAATAACGTTGTTTAAAGCTGTAATTTGATTGTCACTTAAATTTAGTTTTACATCAAATAATGCCTTACGTGACTTAACGACAAGTCCAGTATTATTTTTTTCTCCAATCTCATAACTTTGTATTTGTTTTTCAAAGTTTCTGTAACGTGAGGTTTGGAATCCAAATTGATGTACAAGTACATTTTTGCCTTTATTTTCATCTAGATTTTTGCTAGTATCAAAATAATTATTTGCTAAAATCGTATACAATTTCGAAGGCTTTAAATTTGTTAACTTTACACTATAGCCGTATGATCTTGGTTGTAAAGGACTTCCAAGCGTTAGTGTACATTCCATTTCAGGTTTTGAATTGATAAAATTATTTAACAATTTTATACCTAAAGGTAGTCTGGGGTCAGTATCACTTACCCATTCTTCTCCTTTTTCCTTTTTTTCTACTTTAGGATATGTGGTTATCTCGTCTTGTAACGGATACGGAATAAGCACATCATTAAGAGGATCTTTAATAATAAGGTTTAAAGCGCCTGCCATCTTTGGTCTAGAAGTTTCATAGTCTGACCAGTCTTTAAACATGTGGTAGGCATATGGATTTGTAAAAAATAACGAAACTTCACATTGCTCATTTCCATAAAAAACAGGTTTTGATTGTAATAAATTTCCATCGGCATTAGGGTAAGAACGGTTGTAATCTATATACTGTCTTAAAGAGGTTAATGGTGATTTTGCTAAATCGGTTAATTCATTTTTTGGAGCAGGATCTTGCCCAGCTGGTGTTACAGGATCGGCAACAGGAAAGTGACCTATAGGGCCTAAAGTTTTAAAACCATAATAGTATTTAAACGATGTTTCATTTTTGTCATCTACAGTATCTAGTAATTCAAAGTCTAAACAATAGGTGGTATTTGGTCTCCAAATAGGCTGAACGGTGTTTTGAATAGCGTCCTTCATGGCTTTATTATCTTCTTCTACATCTTTAAAAGATGGTATGGTTGTATTATGAAAATAACTTTCTTTAGTTAACCAATCGATGCTCTGTATAAAAGTCGTGTACTCTAATTCTTCATTTTCGGTATTATTTCCTATTGAGCAGATTACACTATTTATAGTAATTAATTTAGAATTTCTGGTTGCTCTTGTATAGTTTAAGTTTGTATCAGTATTAAGCTCAATTAAACTAGTAGTTCCATTCGCTAAGACTAAGCTTGATGCCGTTACTTCAACTTTCTTTATTGGATATAACGCGCAGTTATCGAATAGATCATTAAATAGAGAGAAATAAATTCCTCTTTCATTCGGTTTAGAAGAAAGCATTAGGATTTCATTAGCTACCGAATCGTTTTGGATAGTAATTATAGACGCATTATCTATTGTACTATTTCTTTTGATTAATCTTGTAAGCCCTAATGTAGAATTGAATACAAATAAATAATGTTCATTATAAGCCAGAATTGAGTTATCGGTTAAGGCATTATTTGATAAATAGATAGCCGAGTCAAAAATTGCATCGTTTTTAACTATCTTAAGAGAGGTTCCATTAATTTGAGCCAAACCAAATTTCCCGTCAGCTAATTTAAGTGACATTAAAATTGTACCATTTGCAACGATTGCATCAGTAATTTCGGTAACAGAGGCATCAGAAACTATTTTTGTATCAGTTACAGTTATAGCTTTAGTAGCTGTGTTAATGCTAATACTAATGATTTTTTTATCTTTTGTAATCAAGCTAAATTCAGTACCACTGTGCTGAAGTACTTTAATTACTATTTCACTGATTTTTGTGCAATGAATAATAGCACGATCATTTCCGTTAATCCAGTTAATTTGAGTTCCATCAGTTAATGTGTTAATCCAAAGTAGTTCATTGTTGTCCAGAGGTAATAATTTGTTAAACCCTTTAGAATAGGTACTTAGGTATTTCATTCCAAAATTCTGGTTCAATTCAGAATCAAGTTCAATAATAGCTGTTGAAGCAATTGGATTTTGACAGCCTACAACAAAATCATAGTCAATAATTGCTTCTCCAATTCCTTTGCATTGTTTGGCATCCATGCCTTGAGTAAGGAACAAATTACCATTTACTACTTGCATTGAAGTTACCACACCATTTAACAAACGCTCTCTTAATATTCTTCCATTAACATCAATTTGAAGAAGAACTGTTGTGTTTGGCTGTGGATGAAACGAAATAAGATATGTGTTATCATATTTAAAAACTTTATCAAATACATAATCAACTTTTCCTTTATAACCATAAAAGCGAGAAAATGTAAGAGGAGTAGAGCTGTCAATTGTACTATTACCTGAATCTATTTTTAACTTTGCTAATTCGGCTAATAAAAGATTGTATTTTACTGTGTCATTTGGAGTAGAAATTGAGATTTCTCCTTCAGTATCTGTATAGGTGCTATCAAATAATGCTTCTATCTCTTCTCTGATTTGCATCATACGTTCAGTCTTTGCTGATAGAGGAATAATTACAATTTTATCAATTTTAGTTTTTGAAATAGGATCACTATTTGCATCAAATAAAGTTATTTCCTTTAACAATTCAGTTCTAGTATATGTTAACTCAGTTGAAATAACTGTTGCATTAGCAGTTTTTTTCAATTGAACTTCTTTATAAGTGACGAATTTTTTATCTTTTTCTGTAACAGCAGTATATGCTATTATTTTTACGTTTTTTGCACGAGTTGTTAGTTTTAAAGTAGGTTCAATAGCCGATTCAGGGAAAATAATTTCTAACTGATTGTAGTTTTTGAAAGATAAAGATCTTCTATAGCCAAAAGGATTACCTTCTGCAGTAATGCTCATAAAATCTCCACCTCCAAGTTTATTGGTTTCTAAAATCTCTGGAGTATCTCCAATGAGTTTAAAAAACAGCCCATTAATTTTATCTGCTTCATATTGCATAGGTATATAAAAACGTTTTCCAATTCTTTTATTTAAGAAATTGGTATGTTCTTTTTTTATTTTATCAGATACACAGAACAATTTAGATGGAGTAATTCCGTATTGTTCCGGAACATACCAACCAGGTTCCCCAGCGCTTAGAAACGAAAATGGATTGGTTGCTAAAACTCGAATACTATCATATTGATCAATTACTTTTTGCCATTGAGCCCATGGTAATTGTCCAACTTTATCCCTGTCTTTTTGTTCTACAACAGCTTCAAACGGATGGTAATTTTCCCATTTATTCGAAATAGTATTCCATGATTTTAAACCAATTGATTTAATAGAGTATTGATGTTTTACCTGACGCAATTTTCTTCCTCCTGCAGTACTAATTGGAGGCATCATATCGGTGTAATTTTTTGCATCACCAGTATAACCCCCAATAATTTTAGCCAGATTAGCATTAGGTAATAATCCCTTAGCCATTTTAATATCGATATATGTGTCTAAAGGAATTACTTTAGTAATTTGGATTGGATTAGTAGGGGAACTGGTGAAAAAATTAAGAGGGAACCCTTGATTTGTTAACATGTGTACCCCTTTTACCGATTCGGAAGTTCTGTTATCCTGATCATCACCATGTGTTCCCATAGGAAGTGGGCTAAAAGGAGTACGGTCAATGACTCTGTTAATATCCCATTGAAGCTCAATTAAGAATTTTTTACGTACCCTAATAAAACCAATTTTAACACGTACATTTAATTCGATTTTAGCATAGATTAAAAATGGTTTAAATGATTCGATGGAGAATATAGTGTCTAGTCCAATTTCTACTTTTATAATCCAAATTTTAATATTAATTCCTCCACCAGCAGCAATGTAACCACCCATTTGTGGACGCTTAAATGAAATTTTCCCCCCTAACTCAAGATAAGCCCATAGTCTTACTTTAGCAGGACCAAAACTTTTATTTAGTTTATAATCTAATCTGGCACCAGCTTCTATTCCTTGAGCAGAAAGCATAATAAATGCTTTGGCGGAGAATAAAGTTAATATTCTAGCCATAATTGGATCTTTTCTTGATCCGATATTAACATACCAAGGTTTCTGATTTTTAAAGAAAAAACCAGCTTCTAATAAAGCATTTAATTTAAAAATTTCCCCGCTATCTTTAGGAATACTAAATTCTGCTCCAGCAGCTAATTCTAGAGAGTCGTCTCCAAAAGCGACCATAGCAAAAAACGGAGGATTACTAGGATCATCTTCAATAAGTCCTAATCGTCCAGCAATAACGTTTAATCCTGCTTCAATATAAAATAAGGTAGGTAGAGACAATAACATCATTGCGCGTAATGATAATACGTGTCCACCATCTGCAACAGTGCCAAAGGTAGCTCCAGCTCCAATAGAAAATGGTGATTTGTATTGTAAAGAATCTGGAGGACCACTGAATTTTTTAATGTTTATTCCAGGTTTTGGATGTTTGTAAAATTCGTACCAAGATTTATCTGTAGTTAAGCCTACAGCTTCTTTGGTTGCCACATATCTAAATCCTAACAGACCTCTAAAAGCAGAAATAGAAAGGAATCCTAAAGGAATGGGAGTAGGAAGATCAATATGTGCATCTACCAAAAATGCAGGGTATTTAGGCATAAAACGCATTCCAACACCGCCAGAAATTTTTGCTTTTGGTAATTTCAACGAAACCTCACCCATAAATTCTTGTGATACACCTGGTTGAGGTAAAGAAATCATTCCGTTAATAATAGCCATTGCTGATGATTCAGATGCAGATCCAGGAATTATTAAATCTACTTCGATGGTTTGAATTCTTAAAAAATCATCCTTATGACCTTCTTCAGTGCAATAGTAATATTTAACACCTTCTCCACGAGCATCTACACCTAACGGATTGATACTAATAGCACCATCAAATCCCCAAAAGTTATATTTACGCCCATTAATTTGAGTAGATCCAAAATTAACGTTAGAAATAGTCATTTTAACAGGCCCAAGATTTAAAGTTCGATTCAATGGTATTGGAATAGAACCACCCTGAACCTCGATATTACCATCACTGTAAATACGAAGTTTTTCGATGTCAATTCCTTGACCTTGCATGATATTATCCATTATTGGGTTTGGAAACGAAACATAACATGAAGTTCCTACATAAAAATCTTCATCTTGCTTCCCTAATTCGAAACTAAAGAAGTCAAATTGTACAAGATTAAATAAAATGGCTGTTGGAGCACTTTCTTTTTCAAAAGAAGCGGTAAGGTTAAAATCGCCATCATCGTACAAATGCCCCTCGAGAACAGCGCTGAAAGGAGTTTTTCCATCAGGTTTTTTAAACTTATTTAGGATTAATTGTCCCTTAATATTAGAACCAATAACCTTGTTTTGTTTGAAAGAAATGTCAAATTTGTTAAAACCTATTTTAAAACCATTACTAGGTGAACCTATAGTTTTCCATAACGTATTTTCGATAAGTTTTGATAAAAAATCTTGATATTCCTTAGCGGTATTAAAGCTGTAAATCGTATTAGGTCTTACTAATGCAGATAGTAAGTTGGCATTGGTTTTTAGTACCAATGGATATTTAAAAGCACAAGGTAGTTTTAAAGTATCTAATTCTTCTAAATGCTGGATTAAAGCAGTATAATCAGCAATTTCTTTTTCCTTAACCACCTTATCTTCTTCGCCCGTTTCGAACATAGTGATCGGATAAAGAAAGTCGAACTTGTCATTAAAATAACTCAAGCCATTACCAGTAGGAACAGGAACAGTTTCCAAATAAATATTACCGGATAAACCTCCTGTACCAATTAATAGATCAGAGGCACCAATTTTTAATGTTGGTGCAGTATTTCCTATTTCTTTTTTGTCATCATTAAACCATCTGGACGGTAATGTTACCGATATGGCACGGGCATATACCCCAACAAAGTCATTAGGTCTGCCATCTGCATCAGCTTCTGGAATATTGGTTTTCTTGCTTAAATCGACTTTTAAAGTGTCTAGTTCAAGAATTAATCCGGTATTGCCAATCATGGCGGTAGAAGAAGGTTTTAAAGTTCCTCCTAGTTCTAATTGATAGCCAATTCCAGCCTCGGTATCAGCATATAATTGCGCTTGTGCAAATACAAAAACTGATTTTGCATTTGGATCCTTATACGCTGACCCATTTGGATTGATCGGTCTTAATATCTTTTGAGGAAATTCTATTCCAGCGCTCAATGCTAGTGTAGCCTTGGCTTTAGGAGTAATAATTCTTTTAATATGTGCTTCAATACCGTCTGGAGCGATAATGTTATAAAATTCCTGTAGTCTTCTTTTGGTATCTGATAAATCTGATTTTAAGATATAAACAGCAAACAATAGCAGCGGAATAGATTCTGTAATTCCAGGATGATCATTAATAAGTTTAGATAGACTTCCAATAGATTGTTCGATACCTACTGGAAATTTTAATTCTTGATATCCTTCACTTCCTGTTAGTTTTTGTAAGTCATTAATATCAGTTAAAAGCTGTTCATATTTTGTAATTCCATCAGCAGCTTCAACAAAAATATTAAGCATATGAGCAACTACCTGTTCTTCGCTAATACGAAAAACCTGAAGTCCCAATGCATAAAAATCTTTCAATGAAAAAGAAAATTCGCTTGAACTAAACGTTTTTAGGAATGCTAAAATCTCCCACTGATATTCGAGTGTAATAGGAAAGGATGAGATAGTAGAGTCGTCGCCAGTTAGGTCAGGATTAAGCACAAGTGCTAAGTCAAATGGCAAAGGAATTGCCAATTTCTTGTTGGTTACAATATCCAGACTGTAAAAGGCCGAGTCGCCACGATAGCCTCTTGAATATTGTAAGTTTTTATAATGTATAGTTTCAAAAATGGCATTTAAGCCATTTTGAACAAACGACAAAAACTCAGGTAAATCGTCTGCAGTGATTACCTCAGATAATCGCGGGTAGTATCTTGCTGTAGGCATTGGAACCGCTGGAATTGGATTAGTTGGCATATTCTATTTTTTTTTGACTTTATTTTTGTTCGTATTTTGCAGGATCATATTCTTGTTATTGCAATCAATGTGAGTAATTAAATAATTAATTCTTTTTGGCTTAAATACGACTTCAAAAAACTGCTTAGTATGATTCGTTTAGCAGTGTTTTTTATTTTGATAGTGTAAAGATCAGCCTAAAAAGAAGCTTTAAAAAATTTGTGTTTGCTGGTTTAACAGCTATGTTCTATGACTTTACAGGGTTGTAAAGAAAGCGGAAAGTTTATGAGAATTGTTGGTATCAGATTCGGGTTTAAAACCCTGTAATTTGTTACGTTACTAGTAATGTGAAAAATATAATCCTTTGCTTTTAATAGCGCTAAACGTGCTTTCATAATAGAGAAGCTTTCAGTCTCTCGTTAAAACGAACTTCTCACTTTCAGTGCAGAGTGGTTTAGTTTGAAAATGCACATTAGTGCGCTAGGGGAGCTTGTAGAGTAAGTTCCTTCGGAGATTAAAAATGTATGTTTTATGGGGGTGTTACCTTATGCTTTCTACCTAATAGAGCACAGTTTGGGGATTGTTATTCTAGCTTTAGTTTTCATGGTTTATGTTTTTTGGCTAGTAATCGTAAGCTTATCTATAGTTTAAGCTTTGCAATAGAAGCCTCGGAACTTGTGAAGACAAGTTCCTTTATTATGGCTTAAATTGTGTGTGGGCTGGAGCGATTATTTAACAGACATTGTTTAATAATCTTTGTAGACACGGAAAAGGATTTTTTCGTGTTATTGTTGTGTTGGGATATCTAAATAGTCGAGGTATTATAAATTTCTAAATGATAACCATTCTTGTAAGAGTATTTTAAAATCATTCAAATGGATTGTTTGATAGCCATCAATTGAAAAATAAGGACTAGAAAAAACCACATCAAATACTGAAAATTCTTCTGCACTATTAAGAAAATCTAAATCATATGGTTGGTTATTTTGTATTAAACTAATTGTGTTTATTAAATCAATAATGACAATTTTAGGCAATACTTGAATAAAGTTTAATTTTTTGTATTCACCAAGTGCATTGCTTGAATCTAAAATATATCCGATTTCATTAAAGGGGCCTATTTTTTTATAAAATTTTAAATTTAATTCATCTTGTTTTTTCATGCTCTTTGTATTTTAGGGGGTATATTGTTTAACAATTGTCATCAAAGATAAATGATCTATTTGTAATCTTTCTGTAACAGGATCTAATTGATGACTTCTCTGTATAAATTCAATTTTTGTACCATCAGAAAATATGGAACGATATGTTGTTGTACTAACATCATAATTTGTTCCTAAAATATTTTTAGGTGTAGGAGGGAGTTGAGTATAAATAATTTTATTTGTCCATGCATAGCTCATTTCCTCTAATAGTCTTTGCTCATTCCATAAAGGGTTAATTACATAATGCTTTGCTTTTTTTGTTACATTTAAACCATTAAGCTGATTTGGTGTTGTATTTAAATTTACTTTCCATAAATTTTCATATAATAGATGACCATTAACATTTTCTACAGTTGTTCTAAAAGCCAGCGGAATGTTAGTTTGTGTCACATTTTCATTAACTATTGAATATTTGACAAAAGGTACTTCATTTATATTCTCAGTAACATATAAAAACCAATGACCACCTGCTTCATTTTTTAAATACCTTACATGTTTGAATTCATGATTTTTAACATATTTAATTCTATTAAACGAAATTAAAAAACTAAGATCTTTTCTCGCAAAATTTAATATTAAAATTTCATTTTTCCAAATATCTACTAAAGTATATTCCTGTATTTGATTGTTTATACTTTTGTATCGTTTTAGATTTATCGACATCCAATTAGTTTCTTCTTTTAAATTATAAAAATCTGTAAAGAAACTGTATTTTTCATCTTTTGTAAAGTTAGTAAATTTTAATAAAACATTATCGTTAAGATGAGAAGGTAAATTGTTTAATTTTAATTGCATTAAATCAATTAAATCATCTATACCATATAATTTTCTAATTGCATTCATAGTATCAATATCTAATCCATGAAGTTTTCCTAATGAAATTAATTTTCTTTCTTGCGTTAAAACATCTGCTGCTGCTGCATAAAGTCGTCTTTTGATAGTTGGATGAGATAATAAGGAGCCAATTGTAAGGATTCCAAGAAAAATATTTAGCTTCTCTGTAAACTTTTTTACGTCTGGATCAGGATTTGTATTTCCTATATACATACTAATTGCTAGGGCATTTCCTGCGGTAAATTGTATTAAACCATTCACTCCAGTTACTGCCTTCCATAGTAATACTGTTTCTGAACTAGTAGCTAGACCAGTCCAAACCGCTCTTGTTTTTGATAGATAGTTTAGATATTTTAAATTGGATAATTGCCCAACACCGATTAAATTTAAAGCAATTTCAGTGGCGAGCATTATTCCAAAATCAATTTTTTTTAAATTACTATAATCTTGCATATAATATAAGAAGAAAACAGGAATGGTGGGTGTAGGATCATTTAAATTAACTCCAGTTTCAGGATCTTTAAAAGTTTCTACTAAATCTAAATCTGGTTTAAAGCCTATAATAGAAATAGGTTGGTATAAATCGTATACTCCATATATAAATGGTTTATGATCTATAGTATGTATGCCATCCTGATCAACAACTTCAGTCTTTTCTTGTTTGAAAATAGTTATTTTTTTTCCTTTTAACTCATTTAAAATATAATGTTCTCCTGTTGTTCTAATATAATGGTCATTTGATTCTTTGCTTGAAGAAATGTATGATAGAATTGCGGGAGAATTTATACTATCATAATATTGAGTTTTTTCGATCGAGCTTTCTGGATCAGTAATCAATTTCATATAATAAGATTCTGGGTAAATTCCAAAAGCATTTGCCCCTTCAGTATATGATGGATCAGCATATTTAGGATTATATTTGGAAGATTTCCATATTTTATATAGCATTAATATAAATTTCTGTCTATTGTTATCAGTATTGAAAATACCGTAGGAATACCTTCCAGTTCTATTATCATCAATTTTTGAATATAATATTTCAAAAAGAGTTTGCTTAGTATCAAAGGAGTTTGTTTGGTTATAAGCATTTGAGATTTGATAAATCTGAATTTGCATTAGCGCATAAAGTAAATCATTTCTCTCTACTGCAGAAATAGAATCAAAAGTGAAAGATTTTATTACTTTTAAAGCTAATTGCTCTCCTCCGTTATTTTCTGTTAACCGATGACTATAATCACTTATATTTTTTAATAATTCAATTTTGTCATTTGTTGGTACAGTTGCTAAAGCTTCAGCAGATAGACATTTTGCTAACCAATAAAATTGGTCTTTTTTTATAGCTTTTTTAATTAGAATCTGATTTGAATAAAAACTTTTATAGAAACTAGTTAAATTTCTCATATAGTCTTCTAACACTTCAATAGTTGGATTCGCAAAAATAGGTTGCGTACTCCATTCGGATTTTTGGCTATTTATATATTGGCCAAAATCAGTATTAGTATTTAACTCAATTAAATTAAAGATATTCTCTATTGAGTTTATTTGAATAGCAATTTTGGCAAACAATAATGCTTTCGCTTGTTTATCATTAGTATCAGTAAGAGGAGTTACAAACAATTGAATTTTATGAGCATAAAATTGCATAGCAGTATTACTCAATTGGACATTTTCTCCTTCTGAAGGACTTGGAACTACTCCAGGCGGAATTGTAATTTGCCAAGTTCCATTATCAATAATTGGTATATTAGGTTGATAAGCCCATTTGTATGTTTCTATTTTACAGAAGTCGTTGTAAGGGGAAGTAACTTTTAATTTTCTAACATTTATTTTATCTCCAACTGTTGCTGGTTTAAAAGTGTAATAATGTTCTTTTAATTGATAAAGTTTATTTTTATCAGTTAAATATTCTAGAAAAAATTGTTCTTCATAAAATCCACCAATGGCATCTTTATGTACTTGATCTTCTGTTTTGAAATCACTTACTACTGTTTCTCTAAACTTTTTTGTGACACCATTAATGACAGTTTCAAAAGAATTTAAAAAACCATATATAGTATATTTTGGGTTTGTTAAACCAGTCAATTTAATAGCGATTCCTGATTTTAAAATTGCAGCTTGTTCCATTATAAAGATAAATCTAAGTCTAACATTAATTCTTTTTTTGAGTCTTCTGGCATATACTCACTATACTCTTTACTGAAATGGTATTTCCTATCTAGCGAATAGACAAAAACGTCAGTAGTAGGTTTGAAAAGCTTTTTCTTCCCATCGGTATCTTCTGCTACGACAGCCACTTTGTATTTTTGGTATTTGATGTTCTCGGGGGAGATCAATTCATTACCGTCTTCAAAGAGGTCAATTAAAAACAAGCGAGGGTTTTTTAAACCAGGAGTAATTTTCTCTTTTATGAAGTCATTTTCGGCTTTCGTTAACCCTAAAATGATCTTATTAGGTACTTTATTATCCAACGTTTTTAGTTCTAGTCCGGTAATAGTTTGTGTACTGTCAGTGAATAATTTTCGAGCATAATAATACGGTTCTGGTAACTCATAGGTTTTACTTTTGGTTACAGTACCACTGGCCGAAGCACTGGTTTTAGTATCTGGTGTAGTACTTCCGGTTGCAGATACGGCATTGTTCATGACATCGGCAGTTTCAGTAAGATAGGTAACACGCTCTACTATTGGTTTGGCTTCAACTCCTGTTTCGATTACATCGTTAACGGTGAGTGTTTGAACTACCGAAATACCTTGCTGTTTCTTATCGTAAAACTCATTTATTAAGTTGAGTTTTTCAGAAGTCATTTTAGAAAATCTGCTATCTCCACTTAATTTCAGTAAAGGCTGAGCATTAATTAAACTAAATACATCATCAAAAAAGTTAGCTTGTCCGAGCTGGATAATTGGAGCTCCGTTCTCATCTAGAATTGGATCAGTCAAATATTCATTGATTATCCCCTGATAAAGTAATAAGCTTAATGTTGCTATGTTTTTACCAGCAACAGCAGGTGTTGTAAGCTTTACTGTTGAGGTAAGACGTCCGTAATTACCATCGGTATCAGGAGGAAGTCGTAAACCATCGGCATTAATAAAATTATCTTTCTGTGCATTAGCTACTTTGGCAATTTGCCCGTATAATGCAGTATTGTTGTTATTGTCGGTTGTCAACTGCAAATACAGATTATTTGTAGTGACTGTATTGGCTTGAGTTTGGGTATTAATGATAACAGGCCAGCCTTTAGTTCCATATTGAGTTTCGGTCATTGGAACAATTTTGGTATGAGGATCTTCTAATAGTCCTGTTTTTAAGTTCTCTGCTCCAGCTGTATTAATTTTATAGTTCTCATAGAAATCATAACTACGGGTTCGATCACTTTGAATATAGATGTACCAATTATTTTTGGTAGCAAATTTGTTAATAACAGTATCGTAAATTTCAGTTCCCTTTTTATTAGTTTTGACTCCGGTAGCAATTGTAGTTACAATTCCTTCAGGAACATATAAACCATAAAAAGCAGCAATATCAATAAATTGAGTACTTTGTTCACGTAGAAGTTTTTTCTTTAAATCTGTACCGCTAAGAATAATTTTAGCTTCGGCTTGACGAGCATATTCTAAGTTAAAAATAAACTCGCTATTATCAAAGTTGTGTTTGTAATCGCCATAGTTTAATACTACGTCAATTCCACATTCTCCAGAGACGAAATTCCCCAATGATTTCCCCATATCAATCATAGGTAATTCGAAGTTATCTTTTTCGTCAAAAGTGTTTCCGGCAGCTACAAATTCTGATTCTTTAAAAAAGAAATTAGATAATAATACGTCATCTGGGACTAATGGATCATAGCCAATAAATTTGGGAGCAAATGGAGGAGCATCTATTCCAGTATTATCTTGATTTTTACGACCTTGATGAAAATCATTAAAATCCTTGTTTATTTTATTAATAAAATCAGAGGTTGAGCTGTCATTTTTAATTATTAAAGGGTCAAGATCAGTTGTAAAGAAATCACTCTTTTGTAACCCTCTGTAGATAAAGTATTTTATATTCAATCCTGGAAAAGGCTGTTTATAAGGACGAAGGATAAGGTTTACTTTATTGGAGTTCCCTGCTTGTGGTTGAATTAAGACAACTCCTTTACAGATTGAATACGCTTTTTGAGACGACGTTATATTAAATTTTGAAGTCAACCTAAATTCAGATTCAGTATTGGTAACTGGTCCAAAAGATTGGGTTAGGTCATCCTGAGTAAGACCTCCCGACTCTGTGAAAAAATGAGACTGTACAGACATATATAGTGGTATGAAATTATTTTTAAATAGAATTCTAGTCCTTAAAAAGGCCTGTAGAATTTAAAGAAGGGTTTGCCGATATAAAAAAACAATACCAGAAGAAAGATACGTCCTAACCAGATTTGTACTTTTTGCCAAAAGGTTAAAACATTCGTGAATTCTGTTGTTCGAACTGTTTTTATTTCCACTTCTTTTACTTGTTGGGATTTCCAAAAGGCGTAGAGTTCTTGTTCTTTTAATTCACAATCCACGCTAAGTTTATTGTTCTCAAGACGAACCCTTGGGCTTTTTAATGTACGCCCTGGTTCGGCTTGAGTAACATTTTTAAGGACTACTTTTCCGTTTTGACATTCTAATAATGCCTTGAAGGAACTACTGTCTTTTTCTATTTTAAAAACGGTGTCATGTAGTGTTTCTTTGATAGTAATGGTCTTCGTTTTGTCTTCGCTTAGAACCGGTTTCGGGCTACTACACGAAACCAGTACTAAGACAGAAAAAAACAAAAAAACAATGCGGTTTAAATTTTTGCTCATATGATATAGTTGATTTTATAATCTTAAAAATCCTTTAATAGTTTTTATTTCTCTTTTTCTTCGGCATACTTTGTAGCCTTCGCGACTTCCGTTATCATTGGTGTTTCCTTCGATAGTATGAATTATGTTCCCTGCTACTTTTTCGACTATTCCGGTGTGTCCTAAGCCTTTTCCTAAATCGAGTATAAAGATGTCTCCAGGCTGAGGGATGGTCTTTACTAAAAGTGGTCTTGAATTGTATTGATCCAGTACGCCACCAGTTTTTTTTAAAGGATTTTTGGAGGCTATTTGAAGAGCGGCTTTTTGGGTACACCAATAAATAAAAGCCATGCACCAAGAATATCCTTTGGTAAGTCCTACGCTTCTTAAATAAATTTCGACTTCTGGACCAGAATTAGTGTTTTTTGGAATTTCCTCCACACCAATTTGGGCAATGGCAATTTCGAGTGTTTTTTGTGCAAGTGTCATATCTGTTTTCCGTTTAATTGTTTGAATTTTTGCAATTCATCGACCAATTGTTGATTTATTAGCATCAATTCTCTATGTTGTATTTCCATCTTCTTAATTGTTTCAGTAGCAGCAGTTAACCTTGCAGAAATATCATCTAATAATTCCCGATAGTACTTAACTGCGTTTACAGCGTTATCAAGTTCGGCGGCTCTGTCTTCGGCCAATGATTTTCTCTTTGAGAAGAACCAGGTAATTAATGTGGCAAAAAATGCGGTAAGGGTGGGGTATAAAAATTGTTCCATTCAATGGTTTGTAAAAGAGGGATTAGGTTAGTTTTTTGTTTTAAGGAACTGCTTTAGTATTGTTTTTTGAAGAAATTTGGCCTGATTTTTCTATAAGTAATTGCTACAGTTGTTTCCTTTTGAGATTACAAAGGTTAGCCTAAAATAGCTCTTAAAAAAACGAATGCAAGGTGCTTTTACGGTTGTGTTCTGTTGATTTACAGTTGTGTACGGATACTGAACAAGTCAATATTTTTTCGTTTTTAATAACACATCTTTGCAGCAGAAAACTACTAGGAGGATTTATTTTTACTGTTGATTAATTCTTCTATTTTTTTTAACTCAGAAGTGATAGGAGTACATAGAATTTCGTACAAAGTAGTTCTTGAAATAGGGTAAACAGGATAAACATATTTACGCCAGACCACTGTAGTAGGTATGTCTTCAGTTTTGTGCTTTTGATATAATTCTTTGATAAGCTTATAGCGTAATAGTTTGTTTTTTTGAATTCCGAGACTTCTGTTGTTTGGTATTGACATAATTGTAAAAAATAAGATGAATGATTTATAAATTTTTTTAATAACCAAAGCCATTTGATCCTTTTAATCAACAATGGTTTTACTTCTTTTAATGCCAAGATTGTTGCACTTCATTCTGAAGTGATTCTGCTAAAGACTTTTTGTACTGAACAAATTATCAGTCAAAAAATCCTTAATGCAATAAGTCAGCAAACCCCGCATGACGATCCTGTTCCAATGACAATTATGACATGGGAACGACCAGGAAAAAGAATGGTTTTGTGTTATTTATTTAGGCAGAAATGCCTGTTTTTGGGTTCCTGCTTTCTTAAAAAGAAAACAGGAACTTTTTTTTATACTTTTTGTAGTACGAGTAGGGCTACGTAAAATATTCTGTAAGAACTTGTAAGCTTCAGAAAGATTGTAAATTAGCCTTTATATAAAGCTTTAGTATGCTTTTTAAACTTGGGGTTTTTAATTACAATGTTTTCATATTGAATAAAAGCCTGACGTTCCTTATGGGATAAGTCATTTTTAGATCTCCAGTTTCCGTTACTATCTTTAAAAACAGTATGATTATTTACTTCATAACTTTCATGGTCTGTAATTGGTTTTATTTTTACGCTCATTTTTATATTGTTTAAAAGTTGTATTTATCTTAAAATAGAGCCATTCCTGAAACAACAGGATTGGCTTAAGGTTGGAAATTATTAATAAAATTCCCAACAGGATTATTGTACTGATATTATTACCCGATTGCATTTGATTATTCTATTGGTTGTTTAAAAAAGTCGAATGAATAGTCACCTAAAAAATTTGCAGATGACATAGATAGCGGAACATTTTTTTTAGAGCCGTCATCTTTAATTAAATTTGCTTCGATATACCAGCTAGAACGTACTGGTTTAAAAGCGGCAGCAATAATTTCGACACCATCAGTAAACTCTTCATTATTAAAATCTCTAGTTAATTTTTGTAATTCTAAAACACGAGATCCTTTTAAGTTTCCTTTAGCATCTTTTTTTAAGAGGTTAAAAACAATTTTAACCAAGGCAGCGGTTTCTGGACTTGTAGATAGAGAAGAAATATAATTTTGAACTTTCTCAATTCCTGCAGTAACAGTATCATCCCAGCCGTCATTAATGCGATATCCAATTGTAATTTCTTCCTTATTAATAGAGAACGTATGCGACATTTGTTTTTCTTTTAAGCCATACACTTGATTTTTTAAATCCAAAATAGTCTCAAAAAATCGGAACGTTTCAGTCTTGGCATTACTAATCATTTCTGATGTAGCATATAACTTAAACATAGCTTTTGGAACAGTCTCAGCTACAAGTTTTTTATAAGCTTCTCTGTCTGCATTTTTTTTGCCCTCTACAATTGCTAATGCATCTTTTAATTCTTGAGCTGAGTATCCTGTTAGAGCAAATGATTTATTTATATCTGTTGTTACTATGTTCATAATTATAGAGTATTTACTATTTCGTTGTTAAAAGGATCTTCATAAGATGGCTTGAATTTATATGTCTCAATGAGTTTAATAACATTACTTATTTTGGCTTCAATAGCTACCGAAACCGGACGAGGTTCAGCTTCAGGCTCCGATAGAATGTGTAACCATTGAAACCGTTCTTGGTTAATACAAATTCTTTCACCAGCGGTAAACATTTTCATTTGTTCAGAGCAAAACTGTAGTGCTAGATATAGTAATGCGATACGATTGGTTATTTGATCATTATTCATAATTTTTTTGTTCTAAAAGGGTTTTTAATTTTTTTAAATCTGATTCTATCAAATTACGTTGGGGGTTGTGTGGGTTATGGATTAACCAAGTTTCTAATTCTTGTATTTTTGCTTCTATTTGAGAAATTGTCATTGTTAATTTAGATTAAAGGTTAGGGATGAGTTTTTTGTGCCATAAAATTTGAAGGAATCTATTGTTGGTGTTATTGTAATTTCCTGTATTAATATTGATGGTTTTTGATTGAACATTTTATACGTACAGTTGTTGTAGCATCTTTTAAAATCTTCGGTTGTAATCGACTTTTCATAGCGTTGAGTCAACAAGTTAAATTCAGTTTCACATTTCGCATATTCTGCTATGTACCATTTATTAATTTTTGCATTAGCAAAGACTTTTTGATATTCACGGGCATCAACAGTTACGCTTTCGCACCATCTTACATAAGACCCTAAGAGCATGTTTTCGTAATCCTGAGTACTCATTGTAGTTTTTGATTTGTTGTAGGCATGATTATCTTGTTTTAAGGTCAAATTGTATAAGACTAAATTTGGTTTTGAACTGCCTGAATTTTTCGTTTTACTCTTCTAAGATCACCTTCAGAATCAGCGAATATGGCCTTTATTGATTTTACGTCATCGATACCATTGGCAATACATATTTGTGTTATATCTATGAAACTAACTCCTTTTAATTCTATAAAATGACGACCAATTCGAGAGTTAATTTCTTTATATCCTTTGCGGTTTAGTTTGATTCCTTTATTGATACGTTTTGATAAATGATCAGTGGCGCAAAGTACAATTCCACAGTGTTCTTCTAATCGGTTGTATAATGTGATAAAAAAATATAATACGGTATCAGGTAATTTGTCAGCTTCGTCTAATATAATAAGAGGGGTTTCTTGAGATTTTAATTTTTTTACAATTTCATTCATCATTTCTACAACAGAAAAACCACTATAATCAACTCCTATTGCTAAAAGTACTTGAGTTAGGAATTCTTTGCGATTCCAGTATTCAGCACAACTCAACAGATAAGAATTTTTATTGTTTTTTGTATAGATTTCAAAAGACATTGATTTTCCAGAACCTGCATCGCCTGTTAAAGCAAAAACGTTAGCATGCTTTTGTGCATCTTCTAATATTTTAGATATTATTTTGAAATCAGTAGTTTCAACACAAAACCATTTTTTGGAGCTGCATCCTATTTGTGAGGCTACATTGCGCCACATCATTTCAGATATGTTTTGGTGATTATCATTCATAATTTGCGAAAGCAAGGTAGCAGAAATACCATTTAGTGAATTAGCAGCTTTGTTTTGACTTCCTTTTTGAAGAATGTAACTTGTTAGTTTCTCTTTAACTTGTTTTTTAAATTCTGTTGTCATATTGTTTTTATAATTTTAGGATTAATTTGCTTAGCAATTCATTTTACATCAGATCATAGATATCCTCTGTATTTGTGCTTAAGACTACCTCACTCATTTTTTTTTGATATTGGGCGATATCAGTTCTTTGTTTTGTTAGTTCGCCTTTTAGGCTCGGATTTTTTTTCTACCGTTGTTAATTCCTTTCAGATTTGGATTTATAAATCCGTAACTCTCAGCGTTCATACTATTTTTTGTAAGTTCTCTTCCGTTTTATTTCGAATATCGATCCTTGTTTGTTTAGTAGCTTCAATTTGATCTCTGTAATATTGTGTTTCCCAATCTTCTTGATCTTGCTGTCCTCGATGTATTTCAATCTTGGTTTCCGCAGCAATAACAAATCTTAATCCTAATGGTGTTTTCTTATATAGATATATCAGACTCATATCATCAGGATCGAATTTGATGTAGAATTTTTGGTTAACATTTTTCAAATGCCATTCTTGATTTATTGCTCGTGAATTTTCCTGATATATTAAATAATTATATTGTACTTTCTTTTCTTTAAAACTCACACCCGAAGATGTACAAGTAATTGGTAGATTTCGTTCGATCCAAAAAAAAATCGACTATTTGAAACGGGATAACTTTTAGAGCATCAGGATTAATACTCTCAAAATACATGTCGATTTTTGGTTTACCAGTTTTGTAATGTGGCGCTTGGTTCCATTGTGTGCGTTTTTCAAGATAAATTGCTTTTAGTTCGCTTAGTGTTGGAAGTTTATCAGTATTGGCCAATATGAACTCCATATTTGGATGGCTAGATGTTTTTGAAGCAGTGATATTTTGACCAGTCGAGTTCCATTCTTGCGCTAGAAACTGAGTTTGAAATCTTCCAAATGCACTTTCGATAGTTTTAGATTTACCATTATAAGGTTGTGTTTTTATTGCTAAATGAGAAAATTTTGTCAAAAAAACCACCATTGTGAAGCTTTTTATTACCAGATCCATTATCAAAGGACACCTGATAAGGGTGATGCCTAGAGGTTTTTATTACCATTTTAAAGGCTTTATATCCAGATTCATAATCTTCTTTTTCCGAGATATGATAACCTAGAAATACTTCACTATAAGCGTCCATTACTTCATATCATTTATAGTCTTCATTTTCCATTGTCGTTCTGATAGTACATATTGATTTTTGTACCGTCTGAATACCAAAGAGAATGTCTCATAGAGGGAAGAACAGTCTTAAACGGCATGGTGAATTTTTCTTTAAATTTTAATTCTCCAAAACGATTTGCCCACCATAATGGTTCTATTTTAGGATCAGTTAAAAAGTTAATTAGTGATTGCTCCGATTTTATTAATTTCCAATCTTGTATTTCAGCTTCTTGATTGTATATTTTTAATAATTGCGTATAATTAGCTATACGCTTTAAAGGGTTGGTTGAGCAGGCCAATACAAATGCTTTGGCTTCATCATTAATTTTTTTAGCATTTTTAGTACCAAAAGATTTATGAATAAACAATGAATAACCATCAATAAAATACTGTTTAACCTTGTTTCTAAGAATCCTTTGATTTTTTGGCAATGTGTGTGGATAAGTATGATTTGGTAATTCAGAAACGACTTCTGCAATTTTTTTCCAAACATTTATTTTAGAGCCAGCCAAAGCTTTACGTTGTGCTAATTTTGAATTTACAATGGTACTAATTGCATTCATTACAGAGGCATTACAGCAATATTCTTTAATATTTTTTTCATGAAGAGCTTCACCATTATCGAAAGTATAATTTCTATAAAAATTATAGGCTTTTTGATCTTGTTCAATATAATCTGTAAAAGGAATAGTGGTCACTTTTGCATAAGGGTTTCCGGCAAGTTCTATTACTTTATTTTTTATATCAGATCTCATGGTATCAAATTGAATTAAAGTTTTGCGGCCATTGCCACCTACAGTAAGTTTTTTAAGATGTCCTCTAGAACATAATTGTTTGTAATTAGCAGTACTTACTATGCTGCTTTCAATAATCCAGGAAGCTTGTACACACAGAATATTATTAGAGTTGTATTTGAACATAGTTTCGCTTATTTCTATTTATTACAGATTCCTCCTCAATTTTTTCTGCTTCTGAAATTAATAGGATTTTAGCAATTCGCTTGATTCTTTTTGCATTATAGGAATTAAAGACGTAGCTAAGTCTCATATCTACTGTTTGTTTACTTACACCGAAATCCTCGGCTATTTTCCTTTTATGTTTCGGGTGCAGGAGAATATTTTTCATATCTTTGATTTTACAAATGGTTTTTTCTATTTGTCTATGCAAATATCGAAAGATGTTTCGAGTAAAAAAAATAAATTTTCGAATTTTTTTTCGAACAATATTTTATTTGAATGAATATGGAAGATATAACAGTAAAAATCAACGAGATATCTATAGAGTATTTTTCGGATAACAACTCTAGATTTGCAAAGGCAATGGGTACTAGCGAAGCAAATATTAGAAATTATCGCAACGGAACATTACCTAAAATAGATTTTTTAATCAAGTTATCAGAAAAACTCGAAATAAATTTCGAATGGCTTTTGTTAGATAAAGGCCAAAAGAATAGGCGAAATTCTGAGAGTATAGATTCAGATTATATACTTGAACAAAAAGATCAGAGTAAAATGCCTAAAATAGTTACTGTTGATAAGTCTGGTAGCGATAATATTGTTCTGGTTCCTGTAAAAGCTGCTGCAGGATATTTAACGGGTTATGGTGATTCAAAATTTATACAGAAGTTACCATCCTATAACTTCCCTAATCTTAGTCATGGTACATATAGAATGTTCCAAATTTCAGGACATAGTATGTATCCTACATTACATGATAAATCTTTTGTAGTTGGTGAATGGGTAGAGAATTGGGCACGTGATATTAAAGACGATAGAGTCTATGTAATCATTTCTCAAACTGATGGAATAGTAGTTAAACGTGTTTTAAATCGTATCGAAAAATATGGTAATCTTTACTGTAAGAGCGATAATAGAAGAGAATATCCAAGTTTTCAAATCAATCCAAAAGATATTATAGAGGTTTGGGAATATAAGATGCATCTGTCCTTTGAATTACCAAATCCTGCTGATTTATACGAAAGAGTCAATGATTTGGAATCTAAAATTATGTTTTTAGAAAATAAAATAAAAAAATAAGCAAGTTTTAAGGTAGTAAATACTTTAATGTATCTGTTTATAAGGCATTATTTTGCGTTTTGAGTAAATATAGAGGATATTAAGTACTGGTTTAAACCATAAAAAAGGTGTTTTGTAAAGACAAAAAGTACTTATAAGGTCACTTATGCCTGTAGTTTTTTTAACTTATGTAACTTCAATTGTAGCCTTTCTATTAAGTTTTTGATTTTTCAATGTTAATGCTAAAAATAAATATATAATATTCTAAGTTGTATTTAAACAGATGTATATTTAAAACAGCACTGTCTATGTTGTTTTAAATGAGTGTTTTGTGTTCTTTAAATTTGGTGTAATGATAAGGTTGTTTAAAGTGTTTATACCAAACACACGTATTAAATAGTCCAAATTTTATCTAAAAACACATAGCTATATCCGCAGATGCTCATTACCTCTTTTTTGCTTGTAGCTTTTACTATATTAGTGATGAAATCTTCTACATCTTCCAATGAATTATAAAATTTATTAGAAAACTCTCGTTTGTATTTTGCCCACATTTTTTCAGCGGGATTAAGTTCTGGACTATATGGTGGTAGAAAAACCAAAACAATATTTTCAGGAATGATTATTTTTTTTGCCTTATGAAACCTTCCATTATCTAGCACCATTATTTTGAGTTCTTTCGGATTTTCTTTCGAGAAATTATTTAGAAAGACTTGAAATTATCAGCGTTGCAATGCGGGAGTATTAATTGAAAATGGTCTCCAGTTATGGGGGAAAAAGCTCCAGAAAGCCAAGTTGATTTAAAAACTTGTTGGAAAGTACAAATCGGTTTTACACTAATGGCAGTAACTGATTTTCCATTTCGAGTAAACAAACCAAAAGGCGATTCATCTTGAAAATATAAATTTACAGAGTCAAAATTACCCACCGTATTTAGGGCTATTTCTTGACAGATTCGTCCGAAGTCTTTTTAAAAGAGATTCCCTGATCTTCGTCTTTTTTGACATGACTTTTGCGGGCTACTTTTACACTTGATTTAAAATTTCTGATGCAGTAATAAAGCAACGTATTGTAATTAAAAGTCTTTCCTGATTCTTTTTCAATCCAATCTTTAAGCTCAACATAGCCTTGAAGTCCATTTTGAGGGTCGTTGAGTTTTGTTTTCAACATATTGTGTTCAATAGCATTAAAAGCCGACGGCTTAAATCCTATTTTTTTATGCTTCATCAAACCCTCAATTCCAGAATTAAGGTATAATGTTCTCCAATTCTGAACGCTATTAGGGTCAACCCCCGCCAATTTAGCAACCTCACGTTTAGAAATCCCTGCTTTTTCGTTTTGCTTCAAAATCAGTAGAACTCTCAAACGTTGACCAATAAATGGAATAGATTGTTTGAGCAGATTTTTTATTTCTTTTTCAGTTTCCTTAATTACCAAAATTTTTGCATGCGCCATAATCACTGTTATAATATAGACCAAATATAACATAAAAAAAACAATTATAAAAATTGGTATATATTATATTTTTGTTTGGTATTAGAAGATGCTATAGATAATGATGATTGTGATTCCAAATAATTTGTGAATGTATCTTTTAATTTTAGGGTTGTGATTCGAAAGTGTTGATTTATTAGCTACTATCAAGGTTTTTTATGTAATCTTTGTGTATCATTCATTTTATAATTTTTAAAAGAAGAAAATAACCTGTTATGTATAGCTTCAAAAATAAAAACAAAAAAGGGCGTTCATACAAAATCGTACAAACGCCCTTTTACTAAAATAATAGAATGCTTAAAATTTCATTCTCTGAATTCTTACCGCATTTAATATCGCTAATAATGCAACTCCAACATCTGCAAAAACGGCTTCCCACATCGTTGCTAAACCTCCGGCACCAAGAATCAATACAACGGCTTTTACAACAAATGCTAAAGTGATGTTTTGCCAAACGATTTGTTTGGTTTTCTTGCCAATGTTTATAGCAGTATAAATTTTTGTTGGTTGATCGTTTTGGATAACAATATCAGCAGTTTCAATTGTAGCATCGCTTCCTAAGCCTCCCATTGCAATTCCTGCATGAGCAAGTGCAACAACTGGAGCATCATTTACACCATCGCCAACAAAAGCAATTTTTAGGTTTTTATCTTTTAGAGCTGTTACTTTCTCGACTTTGTTTTCTGGTAATAAATCTCCGTAAGCTTCATCGATATTTAGTTCTTTTGCTACAGCATTAACAACAGCCGTTTTATCGCCCGAAAGCATAACAGTTTTTACATTTATACTATGTAAACTCTGAATTGCTTGTTTGGCATCTTCTTTAATTTCATCGGCGATTAAAAAGTAACCGGCATATTTTTGGTTAATAGCTACTACAATTATAGTAAATGGTGTAGTATCAATCTCGTTATCATAAGCAATGTTGAATTTCTTCATCAGTTTTACATTACCAGCCAGGATTTCATTTCCATCGACTTTTCCTTTTAGACCATGACCAGCAATTTCTTCTACATCGGTAACTGAGACACCTTTTTCAGAACCTTTTGCATATTCGATTATGGCTGTTCCCACAGGATGTGTTGATTTGGTTTCGAGTGCAGCAGTATATTTCACTAAATCGGCTTCTGGAATACCTATTGCAACAACTTTCTGAACATTAAAAACTCCTTTGGTCAATGTTCCTGTTTTGTCCATTACGACAACTTCTATAGCTGCCATGATATCAAGAAAACTAGAACCCTTAAACAGAATTCCGTTTTTACTCGCTGCTCCAATTCCTCCAAAATATCCTAACGGAATAGAGATAACTAAGGCGCAAGGGCAAGAAATAACCAAGAATACCAATGCTCTATACAACCAATCGCGGAATACATACTCATCTACAATGAAGTAAGGCAACAAGCAAATTGCAATAGCCGAATACACGACAAAAGGAGTATATATTTTGGCAAATTTTCTAATAAACAATTCAGTTGGCGCTTTTTTGGTAGTCGCATCCTGAACCATTTCAAGAATCTTAGATAATTTACTATCGGTATATAAAGCAGTAACTCGTACTTCGGCAACTGAATTAAGATTTATCATTCCTGCCAAAACACTTTCGCCTTTGCTTTTGGTATCGGGTTTACTTTCGCCAGTTAAAGCTGCTGTATTAAACGAAGCATTATCAGAGAGTAATTCGCCATCTAAACCTAATTTTTCTCCGGGTTTAAGCTGGATAATAGCTCCAATTTGTACGTTTTCTGCCTTGATAATTTTTGGTTGATTGTTTTCCAGAATTGTGACCTCATCAGGACGCTGGTCGAGTAATGATTTAATATTTGCTTTTGCTCTGGTAACCGCCAATGTCTGGAAAGTCTCACCGATGGCATAAAAAAGCATTACAGCAACACCTTCGGGATATTCGCCAATAGCAAAAGCTCCGATTGTGGCAATACTCATCAGTAAAAATTCCGAAAAGAAAGAACCTTTTTTGGCACTTTCTAAAGCTTCTTTAACCACTGGAAAACCAACAGGCAAATAAGCGATTACATACCAAACGATTCTTATCCAACCTGTAAACCAGGTTTGTGGAACATAATTATCAAAAACAATGGCAATAATTAATAAGACAAAACTAATTATAGCTGGAGCAAACATCTGGAAAACAGTTTGGTCTCCACCCGAATGATCATGTCCGTCGTGGTCATCATGAGTTTCTGACTCATCATGAGAGCAACATCCTGATTGAGATGCTTTTGAATGACTTTTATCTGGTGTTTTACATTCGACTACCTTGTTGTTCTCGTCGGGTTGATGTTGATGTTTCATATTTGTTTTTTTCTAAATCCACAAAATTGAAAATTTTGTGTGGTGTTAAATGGCGTAATATGATTTTCGGTAAAACAGCGTAATGCTTCAAAATTATTCTGAAAAGTATCTTTCATATTCTTTTCAGAATATTGTTTTATTTCTAATCCACTACATTTTAATGGTCCATTTTCTGAAAAAGTACCTAGTAAAAAATGAGCGTTAGGATTTATTGCATTTTCTATAACTGAGACATATTTATTGATGTTTTCATCATCAGTTAAAAAATGAAAAACTGCTCTGTCATACCAAAAGTCAAATTTTACATCAGGAGTAAATTCGGTAATATCAGAGACAATCCAATGCACCAAATTTGCTTTTTTACCTAAGCGCTTTTTTGTTTTTTCTAATGCTGCTTCCGAAATATCTAATACCCAAATATTCAAAAAACCTTTGGCTAATAAGGCATCAACCAAGTTGCTATCGCCACCGCCAACATCTATGATATTGGCAGTTTTTGATAGTTTTATGTTTTCTATATAATCTATTGCAGTTTTAGGGTATTCTTGAGTCCAACTTACCTCATTTGGAGTTTTGGTTGTGAATACATTTTCCCAATGTTGCTTATTATTCATTTTAAATTTTTTAATGTGTGTGTTCCCCACCACCTTTTTGGGCTGCCAATAAGTAAAAAGCTCCTTGTGTAACAATTTGACTATTTTCAGGGATTGAAGTTACAAATTTTATTTCGGTATATCCCATATCGGTTGTACCAGGAATAACTTCTATTGCTTTAAAATGTATTTCATCATGTCCATCTTGATGTGCTTCTTTAGATTCTTCTTCATGATTGTGTTTTGTGTCCTTTTTAGGATGAGAATCTTCTTTTATGTAGATAAAAAATTTGTCTCCATTTTTTACAATAGCCCCTTTAGGTAAAGCTGGTACTGTTGCTTTGTTAAGATTAATATTTGCAGAAACATACATTCCGGATATTAAATTTTTGGCATCATCTGGATTTATTTTGGCATGAACAGCTACTGTTTTACTTTCGTTAGAGAATGATTTATTGATGCCAAATATTTTTCCTTTTATCGATTTATTCGATTGGTTGGTAAGGATAAAATCGACTTCCTGACCAATCGAAATATCACCTAAATCTTTTTCATATACATTTAAATCTAAGTGCATTTGGCTATTATCGAAAACTTCAAATAAAGTAATTCCTGTTTCTGCAAATGCTCCTTTTGCAATGCTTATTTCTCCTACATAGCCGCTTATTGGTGATGTGATTGGAATTAAAGCGCTGTTGCTGGATGTACTTACATTTAATGCTTGTAATTTGTTTTTTGCAGCCTGTGCTCTTGCTTTTTCTACAGCTAGTTTTGCTTTTACTTCCTGAAAGGTTTTTCGAGGATTTACATTTTCATCAGCTAATGTTTTCTGACGATTGAATTCCAATTGTAAATATTCGATATTGGCTGTAGCCGATTTATAATCTTCAAGCATTCCCACAACTTCCAGGTTTTGAATAGTTGCCAGAACTTTTCCTTTATTTACAAAAGTACCTTCTAAAACAAAGATATCTTTTACTGTACCACCAAGTAAGGTAGCAATTTTGGCTGAGTTTTGCGGAGGAACAGTTGTGTATCCATTGGCTTTAATAATAGTTCTTAGGTTGCGATTTTCAACTTTTCCAAATTGAATTCCAACTGTTTTGAATTGAGATTGAGTTAATGTAACTTCATTTTCTGGTTTTTCTTCTTCATGATTTTCTTCGGTTTTCTTCTCGTTGCAAGATGTTGAAATCAGCATTAAAAAGGCAATTGAAAGTAGCGCAGAGGTACGGCTGATTATGTTCTTTATATTTTTCATTGTAAGGAGTATTAGTTATTGGAAATTGATGGAAATTGTAATCGGATGGCACTTTGATTGTATGTGTTCAAAGTTTCGGCATATTGTTTTTTGATGTCAATGGCTTGATTTAAAAAACTGATATACGTCCAATAGCTCATATCTCCGTTAGCATAACTTTTTTGTGCAGTTGTAATAATTTGTTCAGCATAGTGCAAACCTTCGGTTTGGTAGTAATGCAGTCCTTTTTCTTGTTTTTCAAATTCATTTTGCAGTTCCTGCATTTGCAATTCCAGTGAAAATTGATTTTTCTCTAATTCCAGTTGTGATTGAGCAATGCTTATCGAGGCAGCTTTTGCTTTAGCTGTATTTACGCCTCCAAATAACGGAATTTGTAAACCAGCTGTAAATCCCTGAAATGTAGACTTAGTATCAATTGTTTGAGCAAAATAACCCAAGCCAAGTTTTGGTGTACGTTGCGCTTTGAACGTATTGGCTTCTTTTTGGAAGACTGAAATTTGTTGCTGATAATAATCATTCATTAAGCCTTCTACTTTCGATTTATTCGATTCGGCTAGAGAAGTAAACTGTAGCGGTGTAGCGCTATCGGGCATAATATTTTCTTTTGTTTGAACAAAAAATTGCAATTGTTTCTGGTAAATAGCCAAATCGTATTCTAATTGTATTTTTTGTGTTTCAATTTCTTTAGACTTTGCTTTTGCGCTAATTACTTCGATATTACCACTTTCTCCAGTTTTAAAACGGAGTTCAGCATTTTTAAGAAATAAGGCATAAACATTGAATAATTCGGTATTTAGTTTTTGTATTGAAACACCAAATAAATACTGATAATAGGCTAATGTTACCGCTTTTTCGATTTCATATTCGGACAACGCTTTTTGTTTTTCGGCTAATTTCACCAGTTCCTCCTGTAATTGTCGGTTGGCTTTAGTGATTTTTCCAATAGGAAAATATTGCTGAATCGAAATATTGCTATCGTATTCGGCACTATTAGATTGTCCACCTTGATATTCTACTTGTAATGGATCGGGCTGAAATGCGGTTTTTTTAAGCACTGTTTGTTTTTCTATTTCTTTATCAGCAATTTTCAAGTTAATACTATTAGCTTTTGCCATTTCTATAGCTTTGTCTAATCCGATAGCTTTGCTGTTTTGTGCAAAAGAGAAACTGCTAACCAGTAATAAAAGTACTGTTACTATAGGTTTTGTCATTGTTGTTTGTCTTTTAATTTTCGTCTCAAATAATAAATAAAGTATCGGTAATACGATAAGTGTAAGTAATGTTGCTGAGAATAAACCACCTATTACAACAGTTGCCAGTGGCTTTTGTACTTCGGCACCACCACTTGTAGATAATGCCATTGGTAAGAATCCTAAAGAAGCTACAGCGGCAGTCATTAAAACAGGGCGTAATCTAGTTTTGGTTCCAATTAAAACACGTTGTAAAGGATCGGTAATTCCTTCGGTTTTAAGCTGATTAAAATAGGATATCAATACAATCCCATTTAAAACTGCAATTCCAAATAAAGCAATAAAACCAATTCCTGCTGAGATACTAAAAGGCATTCCTCGCAACCATAAAGCAAATACACCTCCAATAGCTGAAAGCGGAATTGCAGTAAAAATTAATGCCGCCTGTTTGGTACTTTTAAAAGTAAAATAAAGCAGCACCAAAATTAAACTCAACGCAATTGGTAGCGCAATAGAAAGACGCTTGTTGGCTTCGATTAGGTTTTCAAATTGTCCTCCGTAAGTAACATAATATCCTGCAGGAAGTTTGAAGTTTTTGTCTAGTTTTTGTTGAATTTCTTCTACAACGCTTTTTACATCACGACCACGAACATTCAGTCCAATTGTGATTCTACGTTTACCATCTTCCCGAATTACCTGAACAGGACCTTGTTCGTAATCGACAGTTGCGACTTGAGAAAGAGGTACTTGTAGCCCGTTTGGTAATGGAATAAATAAATTACTTACATCGCTAATATCATTACGATTGTCTTTGTTCATTCGAACTACAATATCAAATCGTTTGTTTTCTTCATAAATTATACCGGCAGTTTCTCCTGCAAAAGAGGAACGGAGTATTTTATTTAAATCCTCGATGTTTAAACCATATAATGCAATTTTGTCATAATCATATTTAATAGTAATCTGAGGTAATCCGCTTACTTTATCCGCTTTAAGATCTCCAATACCTTCAATTTTATTGATTTTTGAAATCAATTCATTGGCTTTTCTTTCTAGAACATCAAGGTTGTCACCAAATATTTTGATAGCAATATCACTTCGGCTACCAGTCATTAATTCGTTAAAGCGCATCTGTATAGGTTGTGAAACTTCGATATTAGCTCCAGGAATTCTTTCCATTTCTTCTTTCATCAAATGGGCCAAATCTTGCCAGTTGTCTGCGCTGGTCCATTCTTTTTTATCTTTTAAAACAATAATTAAATCACCGCTTTCTATAGGCATTGGGTCAGTTGGGATTTCTCCACTTCCAATCTTAGTTACGATGGTTTTAATCTCTGGAAATTTTGCTTTAAGCATTTTTTCATATTCGGTAGTTGTTTTTATCATTTGTGTTAATGAACTTCCTGTCATGATAGTTGCATTAATGGCTAAATCTCCTTCTTCGATAGTAGGAATAAATTCTCCTCCCATGTTTTGAAATATAACAAGTGCAAGGACAAATAATGCCACAGCAATACCTAAAACGGCTTTCTTAAAATGCAATGCTTTATTTAAGAAAGGAGCATATAATTTTTCGAACCAAACCATCATTCGGTCACTAAAATTTGGTTTATGTTCAGTATTTTTAGATAAAAACAGCGCACTCATCATAGGGACATAGGTCAGTGACAGGATAAAAGCACCAAAAACCGCAAAACCAACTGTCATTGCCATTGGTTTAAACATTTTTCCTTCGGTTCCCACCAGAGCTAATATTGGTAGATAAACAATTAAGATAATTATTTCTCCAAAAGCGGCACTATTTCTGATTTTTGAAGCTGATGCATATACTTCTTCATCCATTTCAGATTGGGTTAATTCTCTTTTCTTCTTGAGTTTTTGCAAATGGTGCATTGTGGCTTCTACAATAATCACGGCACCATCAACTATAATTCCAAAGTCGATTGCTCCTAAGCTCATTAAGTTTCCGCTTACGCCAAAGGCATTCATTAAGATTACCGCAAAAAGCATAGCTAGCGGAATTACTGAAGCAACAATTAATCCTGCACGGAGATTTCCTAAGAATAAGATCAGTACAAAAATTACAATTAATGCTCCTTCAAGTAAGTTTTTGGTAACAGTTCCGATTGCATTATCGACTAATTTACTTCTGTCGATAAATGCTTCGGCAACTACTCCTTCTGGTAACATTTTGTTTACCTCTATCATTTTTTCTTTAACACGTTCTACAACTGCTTTAGAGTTTTCTCCTTTTAGCATTAGTGTTAAACCACCTACGATTTCACCTTTTCCATCTTTGGTTGTAGCTCCAAAACGAATAGCATTTCCTAATTGTACTGTTGCTACATCACGAACTAAAATAGGAGTAGCATTTCTATTTTTAATAACAATGTTTCCGATGTCTTTTATTCCAGAAGCCATTCCGACACCACGAATAAAATAAGCAAGCTCATCTTTTTCGATATAAGCACCACCTGTATTTTGGTTGTTTTTTTCGAGCGCATCAAAAATTTCTGTAATTGTTACTCCTGAACTATTTAATCGGTTTGGATCAACAGCAATTTCATATTGCTTTACGCTTCCTCCCCAAGTACTTACTTCGGCAACACCTTTTACACCTTGCAATTGTGGTACAATAATCCAATCCTGAATTGTTCTTAAACTTGTAGCATTGTACTTGTCTTCGTAGCCTTTTTTTGCATATACATCGTATTGGTAAATTTCACCCAATCCTGTTGTAATTGGAGCTAATTCTGGAGTTCCAGCATATTTAGGAATAATTTCCTCAGCTTGTTTTAGTCTCTGAAAGACTTGCTCACGCGCCCAATAGGTATCTGCATCTTCTTCAAAAACAACTGTTACAACTGATAACCCGAAGCGAGAAATACTACGGAGTTCAATTACTTTTGGAATTGTCTTTAGAGACTGTTCTATCGGATAGGTAATTAATTGTTCTACTTCCTGACTGGCAAGAGTAGGAGCAGTAGTGATAATTTGCACCTGATTATTAGTAATATCAGGTAAAGCATCTAGTGGTAAATTTTTAAGTGAAAAACTTCCCCAGGTTATAAGAACCAAGGTAAGTAATAGTATAATGAATTTGTTCTTTATACTAAATTGTATAATCTTATCTAACATTTTTTGGATATAATGAATGAGAAATCAGGACGAGAGATCGCCTGTTTTTTTGTGGTAAACCACAACACATATACCCGAAATTACTCGGGCTACATTATATTATTTGGGGTGGTTGCCAAATACTTCCGTAGAAATTGGAAGCAAGAATTGAATGATACGATGATAAAGGTTTTTTAATGAGAGCAGTTGCTTCATTAAAAATCCATGTAATAGCTGGAGCAGTAGTTAGAACTTGAGCTGCACAACAATTACAACTGCAGAATGGAGGACAAAGATCCAATTCTTTGTCGTGAGATTGATTAGCTGACTTACTTACTATTTCGGTTGTATGCGCAATGCTTTCGTTTTCCAGCGTATCTGCACAAGGCAAACACGATAGTACAACTAAGTAAATTGATAATATGAGGTTAATCCATTTCACGGCGGTAAAATTAAGGATAAAAATCTGATGTTTTAAAATAAAAACCTGTTTTTAGTAGAATAATAACATAGTTTGAATATAAAATACCGAGCTGTCATTAAGTTCCAATTTAAGGAACTTCTATTTTAGTTATCTAAAAGTATTAAAAATGAACCATATAAGTTATGTAAGTTCATTTAAGAAAAACTTATATTTCCTTATATCACTTACATAGTTTTAAAAACAACAACTGTTTTATTGTTAGTATTAAATCAATTCAAAATCGAGTAATTCACTCTCAGTTCCATTAATAATTATCGATAATTGATGTTTCCCTAAATGAAATACGCGTGTTGTAATTACTTTAAAGGATTGGTTTCTTTTAATTTTTACCAACTGATTAGGCTGATAAATGCGTTCACTAATTTTGAATACTTTTTTAGCCAAATGGCCTTTTGATTTTTGGTAATAAACGGCATATTCTAATCGAACCGTTTTGTTTTCTGGATTGCTGTTATTCAGTGAAAACTGAAATTCTAAGTATTCTCCAATTTTTACTTTAGGGGTAATAATTTCAAAATCAGACAATGTGATATTAGTACTTTCTAGTCCATAATGTTTTAAAATATCAGTATTACCTTGTTTTAGTAAAGTGCGGCTACCATGTTTAATAATAGCATCGGTTTCAGGGCTTATGTTTTGCCATTTGGCGGCAATATCCAGTACAATTTTCGGATTATCTTTTACAATATCATTGAGGTTATTGGCAACACTGCGACGAACGTATTCGGATGAATCAGTTTTTAAATTCTCTAAAATGGGCAAAATAGGAGTGGGATCTTTCTTTAAAGCAGGAATTGCCATTGCCCAAGGTAATCGAGAGCGTGAACCCTCACTTGCTAATCGTCTTACATGGTGATTTTCATGCAAAGACCATTTGATCATTTCATCAATCATATCCTGATGATATTTAATTATAAACGGACGAACGGCAAACTCACAACTTATAAATTGTGTAATCATTACAAAAGCTTTTGCACTTGTTTTAAAATCATCAATACCGTATTTTTCAATATAATCGGCAAAAAAGATAAAAGCCAGATTGCCATCAGTGAATTTGTCTTTCTTTAAATTCTCGATAATATTTTCAATGGTTAAAACTGCTTTTCCAAAATCAGCAGGCATAAATTGATGCAAGACAACGGTAGTATGTTGCATACGTTCTTTCCATTCTTTATTGGCGAAATCTGCGTCAAAAATCAAATTCAAAAATTGCTGTTTATCAAAGTCAGGAATAACTTTGGCAACGCAATTAGTGAAATTTTCGTAAAAAGCAATCGAGTAAATATCTTTAATTAATCCCATTTGATAGTAAATTGAATCCCAAAGATATCTAATAGATAGTATACATAAAATAAAATTTTGAACTATTAAGAAATTAAGTTCCACTAAGGTAAAGGCTTAGTTTTTTTATTTATAATAATGGTAAATAAATAAATTTAATGTTATTTCTATAGCACTTTAAATTTTCAAATCCACAAAATAAGTCCTACTTTAGCATTCTATTAAAATTCATACAAAATGATTAACGAAGTACAATTTCAGAACGAGTTACAATTGCTTATTTTTAATGCAATTCGCGAAGATGTAGGCACAGGAGATTATAGTTCCTTAGCCTGTATTCCTGCCGATGCGCAAGGAAAAGCAAAGTTATTGGTAAAGGAAGATGGAATAATTGGAGGAGTTGCATTTGCTAAAATGATTTTTAATTATGTTGATCCAAGTTTAAAAGTTGAAACGTTTATAGAAGACGGAACTCCAGTAAAATATGGAGATGTTGTATTTCATGTTTCAGGAAGTTCACAGGCGATTTTAAAATCGGAGCGTGTTGTGCTGAATTCTATGCAGCGTATGTCGGCAATCGCAACTAAAACAAATCAATATGTACAACTTTTAAAAGGTACAAATACTAAAATATTAGATACTCGCAAAACAACACCTAATTTTCGTATTGCTGAAAAATGGGCAGTAAAAATAGGGGGAGGAGAAAACCACCGATTTGCACTTTATGATATGGTAATGCTAAAAGACAATCATATCGATTTTGCAGGAGGAATTACCTTGGCTATAGCCAAAACCAAAGCCTACTTAAAAGAAAATAAACTAGATTTAAAAATCATAGTTGAAGCTAGAAGCTTAGATGAGATTAGAGAGATTTTGCAAAGCGATGGTGTTTTTCGTATTTTAATAGACAACTTCAATTATGAAGATACTAAAAGTGCAGTTGCGTTAATTGGAGATAAATGCCAAACTGAATCTTCAGGAAATATCAACGAAAAAACAATTCGGGAATACGCTTTATGCGGTGTCGATTATATTTCTTCGGGCGCATTAACGCATTCGGTTTATAATATGGATTTAAGTTTAAAAGCACTTTAAAAATTTATAAACAATAATCCGTAAGTATATGTCTATAGAAATAGAAAACTGGCTAGGTAGAGTACCATTAGTGCGTTATCTCGTTCGTTTCTTAAAAAGTATAAAACTGCCTTGGCTTGAAGGTTTTTCATTATATGACTTACTCGAATTATATACTATAGGTATTATAGAGGGAGCATTTTCATATCACGCAAGCGCAGTTGCGTTTAGTTTTTTCATGGCATTGTTTCCATTTACGCTGTTTATACTTAATTTAATACCATTTATCCCTATCGAAGGATTTCAACAAGATTTTCTACAGTTTGTTCAACAGGGAGTTCCGCCAAATACTTACGATGCGATTTATAAAATTATTAGCGACATTTTAAATAACAGCCATTCGGGATTACTTTCTTCAGGATTCTTTTTATCCGTTTTTTTAATGTCAAATGGTGTTAACGGAATTTTAGGAGGTTTCGAATCATCCCGACATGTGTTAGATAAACGAGGCTTCTTTAGTCAATATCTAGTAGCATTGGCAATCTCAATTACAATGTCTATTTTGTTATTAGTAACCGTTGCTACGATTGTAGTTTTTGAGGTGCTTATCCAAAAGACAATGATCCAAGATGTATTAAATGATAGTATTCCGCTTATTATTATGGGGCGTTATTTGTTTGTAATCTTAATGATTCTGATAACATCTTCTATATTATTGCGTTACGGGACAAAACAATATAATAAAGTACCCTTTATAAGTATAGGTTCCGTATTTACAACAATATTAATTGTGATATCTTCATACTTTTTTGGGATTTGGGTTATAAAATTCTCAAAATATAATGAACTTTATGGTTCGATTGGTACATTATTGATACTAATGTTTTATATTTGGATAAACTGTATGATTCTGCTTTTGGGATTTGAATTGAATGCTACAATCAGAAAGTTAAGGCAAAAAAAAAATAATAATATTTAGAAGCTGTTCCTGCTTTCCGCTATATCTTTGCCCCTTAAAGAATCGGGATAAAGGATGTCGCTATAATCAGGGCTAAAAAAATCAACATCATGAAAAACTGGATCTTAACAATGGGCTTATTATTTTTGGTAATAGGCAATGTACAAAGTCAAACTGTAATCGGAAAATGGAAAACCGTTGATGATGAAACAGGAGAAGCGAAATCGATTGTAGAAGTGTATGAACAATCAGGGAAAATTTATGGTAAAGTAGTTGAGATTCTTCGCGCAGACCATAAAAAAGATGTATGTACAAAATGCTCTGGAGCATTAAAAAATAAACCAATCTTAGGAATGGTAATTATTAACGGTTTAAAGAAAGATGGAGATGAGTATAATTCAGGAACAATTTTGGACCCAACAACCGGTAAAATATATAAATGCTACATTACACTAGACTCTGCAAATAAACTAAAATTACGTGGGTTTATTGGGATTTCTATTTTAGGGAGAACACAATATTGGACAAGAATGTAAATTAAAAAATTAAAAAATTAAAAATGCAAAATAAATTGATTTTATTATTGTTGCTTATAGGATTTACAAAATCTTTTGGGCAAACAGAAAACAGTAAATTACAAATAAGTCATCTTACAGGTGACTTTTATATTTATAAAACTTTTCACGATTACAAGGGAGATCTAATTTCTGCTAATTCTATGTATCTGGTTACAGATAAAGGCGTTGTGCTGTTTGATGCTCCCTGGGATGTAACACAATTTCAGCCATTACTCGATAGTATAAAAGCCAGACATAATAAAGATGTTGTTTTGCATATTGCAACGCATTCGCATGAGGATAGGGCAGGAGGTTTAGGGTTTTATAAGCAAAAAGGTATTAAGACATATACTATAAAATTAACAGATCAGATTCTTGAAAAAGAAGGTAAAAAAAGAGCGGAGTTTATAATGCCAAATGATACTACATTTACAGTGGGGCAACATCGTTTTGAAGTGTTTTATCCAGGAAAAGGACATGCATCAGATAATGTTGTAGTTTGGTTTAATAAAGAAAAAATACTTTACGGTGGTTGTTTTATAAAAAGCACCGATGCAACAGACTTAGGTTATTTGGGAGATTCGGATGTGAAAGAATGGGAGAAATCAATTAAAAAAGTGCAAGCAAAATTTAAAAAACCAGTATATATTATTACAGGTCATGATGATTGGGTTAATACACAATCACTTAATCATACATTAAAATTAGTTAAAGAATATAACACTGCAAAAGCTTCGGGAAAGCTAGATAAGAAGTAAATTTGCGTTGAGGTCTTGCTAATTATGAACGAAAAATAATATTCTTAACGCTATTATTTTAAAATATACAATTATTTAAAATGCATTTTGTAGAAGTCATTTTGCCACTTTCATTAGCCAAAACGTTTACGTATCGTATTTCAGAAGCTGAGTTTAATTTTATCAAAAAGGGAATGCGTGTTGCTGTGCCTTTTGGTAAAAGTAAAATGTATACAGCATTGGTGCTTGAAACGCATCAAAATGAGCCAACTTTGTATGAGGCCAAAGAAATTCATCAAATTCTTGATGAAAGGCCAATTGCTACCGAAATTCAGATAAAACATTGGCTTTGGATTGCGTCCTATTATATGTGTGCTATTGGTGATGTGTATCGAGGGGCATTCCCAAGTGGGTTGTTATTAGAAAGTGAAACGGTAATCTCGCATAAGGCAGGTGTTTTTGTAGATCAGACTATTTTAAGTGATGAGGAATATTTGGTTTATGAGGCATTGCAGCATCAGAGCTCGTTAAAAGTTCAGGATATTGTTGCGATTTTAAACAAAAAAAATGTTTTTCCTGTTCTTCAAAAATTAATAGATAAAGATATTGTTGTTCTAGAGCAGGAAATACAAGAAAGTTATAAGCCGAAGTTAGTTCGTTATGTTAAGTTACATAGCAAATATGATTCTAATCAAGGATTAAATGAGTTGTTGGAGCTACTTAAAAATGCAGCTAAACAAAAAGAAATTGTTTTGGCATATTTTCAGCTAAGTGCAGTCGAAAAGAAACCAATTACAGTTAAGAAACTGGTTGAAACGTCCCAATCATCATCGGCAGTTGTAAAGGCATTAATTGAGAAAGAGATTTTTGAAGAATATTTTTTACAGCATGATCGAATTAATTTTATAGGTAAAAGCACAGAAAAGGAACTGCAGTTAAGTTCGGTTCAACAAACTGCTTTCGAAGAAATTAAAAATAGTTTTATTGAAAAAGAGGTTTGTTTGCTTCATGGTGTAACTTCTAGTGGTAAGACCGAAATTTATATTAAACTTATTGAAGAGTATTTAGCAACGGGTAAACAAGTTTTGTATCTGTTGCCAGAAATTGCACTAACGACACAACTGGTTGCTAGACTACGAGTTCATTTTGGGAATAAAGTAGCTGTTTTTCATTCTAAATATAGTAATAATGAACGAGTTGAGGTTTGGAAACAGACTTTGGGGAATGTAGAAAATGCTCAAATAATAATAGGAGCGAGGTCAGCTTTATTTTTGCCATTTGCTAATTTAGGTTTGCTTATTGTTGATGAAGAACATGAACAGACTTTTAAGCAAGTAGATCCTGCGCCACGCTATCATGCACGTGATGCGGCAATTGTTCTGGCAAATTTTCATAAGGCTAAGGTGCTTTTGGGGTCGGCAACACCAAGTTTGGAAACTTATTTTAATGCAGAATCACAGAAATATGGATTGGTAACAGTAACTGAGCGTTATAATAATGTTCGAATGCCAGATATTACGTTAGTTGATTTAAAAGATAAGTATTTTAGAAAATGCATGACTGGTCACTTTAGTGATGTTTTAACTGAAGCAATTTCAGAAGCGATAACATTAGGTGAGCAAGTTATATTATTTCAAAACAGACGTGGATATTCACCTATTATAGAATGTATCACTTGTGGACATGTGCCACAATGCCAGCAATGCGACGTGAGTCTTACTTTTCATAAACATAAAAATCAACTGCGTTGTCATTATTGTGGGTATAGCATGGCAAAACCAACAAACTGTCATAGTTGTTCCAGTGTTGATTTAACCACCAAAGGATTTGGTACAGAACAAATAGAGCAGGAGTTGCTTGTGCTTTTTCCAAATGCTAAAATAGGTAGAATGGATCAAGATACAACGCGAGGCAAGTTTGGATTTGAGAAAATTATAGATAGTTTTAAAAATCGAGAGATAGATATTTTGGTTGGTACACAAATGCTTGCTAAGGGATTAGATTTTGACAATGTGAGCCTGGTAGGGATTATGAATGCGGATAATATGTTGTTTCATCCAGATTTTCGCGCTTTCGAGCGTAGTTTTCAAATGATGATGCAGGTTTCTGGACGTGCTGGACGTTCAGAGAAACAAGGTAAAGTTATAATTCAGACATATAATCCCAATCATAACACAATACAGCAGGTTACTAATAATGACTATGCAGGTATGTATAGAGAACAATTGTATGACAGGAAAATTTATAAATACCCACCTTATTTTAGGATAATAAAATTAACGCTCAAGCATCGTGATTTTGATAAGTTAAAAGAAGGTTCAATGTGGTTGTATGAAGTTTTGAGTCAGAACTTGAATATGCCAGTGTTGGGTCCGGAGGAGCCGGCAATTAGCCGAATCAGAAATGAATATATTCGAACTATTTTAATTAAAATCCCGCATGAGATACCATTGGGGAGTACAAAAAAAACTATTCAGAAAATACTGAATAGTTTTGAGGCTGTTGCGCAATATAGAGCAATAAAAGTGGTGATAAATGTAGACTTTTATTAATGCATTAATGATAAAGCACGAACTAAGTCTTCTTTTTTATTTCTACTTAATGGAATTTTTGTGATTCCGATTTCTGCAAATTTGCTATTAAAACGTTCTACTTTGTCGATATTAATGATATATGATTTATGTACACGAATAAATTTTTCTTTTGATAAATCATTTTCAAAAGATTTCATAGTCGAAAGTACTAGGTTGCTATCGTCTTCAGTTACAACTCTTACATAGTCGCCAAAAGCTTCAATCCACTTGATTTTTGCAGTGAAAATTTTAAGTTTTTTAAGGTTGCTTTTGATGAAAATATGTTCGCCTTCATCTTCTTTTACATCTGTACGTAAGGCATATAAATCTAATGCTCTTTTAACAGATGCACTAAAGCGATCTATTGCTATTGGTTTTTGGAGGTAGTCTGTAGCATCATAATCAAAAGCCTTTAAAGCATATTCTGCCTTAGAGGTAATGAAGATTATTTGAGGTTTTGTTTTTAGACCATCTAAAAAATCAAAACCATTTATAACAGGCATTTCGATATCTAAAAATATCAAATCAATATTATTTAAAGAGATACAGCTTCGAGCTTCGATTGCATTTGAAAAATCTCCAATCAAGTGTAAATTCGGATGATTATTGACTAACTTTGAGATAATAGTTCTTTGGATAGAACTATCGTCTACTACAACACAATTTAGTTTCATAACATTTAAATTTAGGGAATGTAATAGTAAATATAGATTTATTTTTATTTAAAAACTAGATTTCAAGCTTATTTTTTTACCATACGTCGAATAAAAGTAAAAAAGTGTTGTTTATATAAAATAAAGGGTTACTTTTGCACCAAATTTTAACAAATAAATATTATATTTATGAATCATTATGAAACTGTTTTCATTTTAAATCCCGTTTTATCTGAGGTTCAGGTGAAGGAAACAGTAACGAAATTTGAAGAATTTCTTACTAGTAGAGGAGCTGAAATGGTATCAAAAGAGGATTGGGGTCTAAAGAAAATGGCCTACGAAATCCAAAACAAAAAAAGTGGTTTTTATCACTTATTTGAGTTTAAAGTAGCTGGAGAAGTCCTAATTGCTTTTGAAACTGAATTTAGACGTGACGAGAGAATTATGCGTTTCTTAACAGTAAGTTTAGATAAACACGCTATTTCTTGGGCTGAAAGAAGAAGAACAAAATTAAAATCTACAAAAGCTTAATTATTATGTCTACAATAGAGCAATCAGCAAAAGGAAAAAAAGACGGAGATATCAGATATTTAACGCCTTTAAACATAGAAACTAACAAAACTAAAAAGTATTGTCGTTTCAAAAAATCAGGAATCAAATACATCGATTATAAAGATGCAGATTTCTTATTGAAATTCGTTAATGAGCAAGGAAAAATCCTTCCTCGTCGTTTAACAGGAACTTCTTTAAAATACCAAAGAAAAGTGTCTGTAGCAGTTAAGAGAGCTCGTCACTTAGCTTTAATGCCATACGTGGCCGATTTATTAAAATAATATTAAACTAATAGTTGTTGGTTTCCGTAAAACGAACCTAACTTCTCAAATATAAGGACAACAACATGGAACTTATTTTAAAACAAGACGTACAGAATCTAGGATTTAAAGATGACTTAGTATCTGTAAAAGCTGGTTTCGGTCGTAACTTTTTAATTCCTCAAGGTTTTGCTGCTTTAGCAACTCCTTCAGCAAAAAAAGTATTGGCTGAAAACCTAAAACAAAGAGCACACAAAGAGGCTAAAATTGTTGATGACGCTAAGAAAATAGCTGAATCACTAAAAGCACTTGAAATTAAAATTTTCGCAAAAACTGGTGGAGAGAAACTTTTTGGATCTATCACTAACATAGATATTGCTGAAGCTTTGGAAAAAGCTGGTAACTCTATCGAAAGAAAATTTATTACTAGCGGTATCGTAAAACGTACTGGTAAATATGTTGCAAACATCAGATTACACAGAGATGTTGTAGTTGAATTACCATACGAAATTGTTGCTGAAAAGTAATAGTTTTAATTTATAATATGAAATCCCGATGTAAATCGGGATTTTTTTTTGAATATTAAACAGGCTTTAAATCTAGTTATATTATAAAAGCCATAAATGTTTTAAAATGAAATATGCAAGATTAACAAAAGAACAATTCGATGAATTAAATGCTGAATTTGCAAGTTTTTTAGGAACGCAAGCAATAGATAAGGCTGAGTGGGATTCGATTAAAATAAACAAGCCTGAGGTAGCTGAGCAAGAGCTAGATGTATTTTCTGATTTAATTTGGGAAGGTGTTCTTTCTAGAGCTGAATTTCTAGAGCACTTTTCTAAAAATCATATTTTCCTATTTCAATGTTTTGATACACATGTTCAATCGATAGTTTTGAAATCATTGGTTCCAGAAACTGATTTCTTGACAAAAGAAGGCTTACAATGGCTTAGTGATAATATGTTTACTGAAACTATTGAAATGAAAGTTGGTAAAAAAGTTTTTACTGATGACCGTAATACTTCTATTTTTGAATTAATTCAACAAGGTGCATTTCTGAGCGATGGACAATTGTTTAAACAAATAAATACGATCATAGAATCATAATTATTTGTTTTTTATTGAATAAATTAGGTTGATTTTATATTCTAATTAGTATATTTTTTACTGCCCAAATTTCTTTGATATCTTCAGGATCAATAGTAGTGTTTCTGAAAAAAGTATTATCATTGCTTATAGTAAAGTTATTTTCTAAAGGACTATTATTGATTACTCGATTAATAATCAGTCCTTTGGTTTTGCTTATTATTACTACAATAGCATTCTCTTCAATGGTTTTTATGTCTGTAATTTCACAAACAACAAATGAATTCGCATTTATAGTTGGCTTCATGTTGTTGCTAACTATTTCGAATGCTCTGGAAATTTTACTTTGAATAAAAGGGAAATGATATTTGGGTAAACTGTTTAACAAATCTTCATTGCCAAGACAATATTCAAACTGAATTTCTCTTTTTATTAAAGGAGTATTGTTTAAGACTATATTTCCTATTTCATTTTTTTTGGGATTTTCTGAAAGTATTTTATTTAGGTCGATTTCGTAAAGATTGCAAATTGAGATTATTGCATTATAATCTAATGTATCTCTTTTTTTCCATGTAGAGATGGTATTTGGCTTAATATTCAGTAGTTTAGATAGCTCGATGTCAGTGTTTATTTGTAAAGCCTTTTTTAATCTTTTTAAGGTTAAATTCGCATTTAGTGATTTTTTAGCTTGCATATTAAAAAAAAGATTATTAAATTTATAAAATATTAATCATTGAACGATTGTTAATTAATGTTAACACTATTGATTAAATAGTTAAAAAAAAAATAATTGATTTATTTTTTAAGTTAAAATTTAAAATTATTGCTCAAATCACATAACGACAAAATTCAGATATAATTCTGATTAAGTATAAATAGGTTGTTTTATATAGAATTTGGGTATTCTAATATCAAATGTAGAGCAATATATAAAAAAATGATTATTTATTATTATTCTAATTTGTTTTTCTGTCATAAAATAATATAATACCACATAGTAGCATAGCATGAAGACTTTTTAATAAAGTCTTTAAATAAAAAAAAAATGTACGTTTTTGTTAATTATTATTTTAATATAGATGCTTATGGAATATATAATTACTTTTTTCAGAAGGAATAAATTTTCTCCTAATTTACTTCTTGTTTCATTGTTGTTCAATCAAAAATTAAACCCCATATTTTTTTTTGATTCTAGGAGCAAGAATAAGTTTTCATCGTTTGATAATTTTATAAATAAATTGGTTCTTTTTGTTTTTAAAATAAATAACCAACTTGGTCAATGTAGCAATAATTATCAGTATTATTTATTCTATAAAAATACACAATAGTATTGTTAATATAATATTATTAATTGAGTCTTCAATCCCCCTGAAGAACAAATCGACTACTCAAGTATTGGTTATCAAATCTTTTTTTGTTAAAATTTATTTTTTGCATTTAATAGATTTTAATTTTCATGTTTCCATAGAATCTATTTCTTATGGTTATTGTGTGAGTTTTTCTTGTACTTAAAATTGTCGTATTAAAATTTCTAGTTTTTATTTTTATGAATGTATATAAATACATCACGTACAGGATTTTATTGCCTAAACTCAACTTAAATAATGAAACGATAATCCTATCTAACTATATTAATCTCTTAAGAAATATTTTATGAAAGTAAAACCTACTTTAAGTAACTCCTGCAAACAACTTTCTTTTTCTATGAACTATTTGACTTTTGTTTTTTGTCGAATTAGGGAATTATACAGTTCTTTTCTAATTGAGTTTGCAACAAATTCGGAGTGATTTTTTATAGACTTTATAATTGATTTATTTTCAGATTATTAGGATGTATATCTGATTGTTTGTTAATACAGCTATATTTATCAATCTCTGTTTTTAGATATACTGCACCTATTTACCATATTGGAATTTATTTTTCACTTTATTAATCTTTCAGGAATATGAAAACATTTTTATTAACAATAAAAAAGGGAGCATTTCTACAAAATTATTTGTGGTTGTTTTTGATGTTAATTCCCTTTTCGAACTCATTTTCACAAAATTTTTGCAGACCCGACTCACAGACTAATAGTGTAGGTGGGTTATTATGTGTAGGTATGAGTGTAACTACTCCCAATGATGCATTTGATGGAAACATGACTACTTTTGCTTCTATATCAAATGTTTTAGGTTTAGCTTGTTTTGCGCAGGAGACCTTACATTTTAACCAAACGGCTAAAGCGGGTGACCAAATTGTCATTTATTTTAATACCGGAAACGGTGTCTTGGATGCTGAGTTACTATCAAATGGAACTATTCAGGCAAAAAATGGAGTGGCTAATGTTGGGCCAGAAGTAGCGTTAAGCAACGGAATATTAAATCTCCAAATTTTAGATGATGTAAACAAGATAGGCGTTATAAAATATACCTTACCTGGAGATGCAAATAGTGTAAGAATACAGAGTGGAGGACTTTTAAGCGTATTATTAAGTTTAAGAATATACGAGGTTCGATTGCAATTTGCTAAACCTACAATTGTTGGAGGAAATACTCAAGCAGTATGTTCTGGACAACCAATAACACTTACAGCTACTGCTGCTGCAGGTACTACTCTGGCTTGGTACGATTCACCTACATCGACTACAGCACTTTCAAATACGAATACTTTTACAACACCCGCTTTAACAGTTGCAAAAACGTATTATGTAAGTAGTTCAAGAAACGCAGGTTGTGAGAGTGATGAACGAGTTCCTGTAACTATAAATATTACAAACCCAGTATTACCGACTATAGATACCAGTGGTACTGCAATTTGTTCTACAGGACCAACACAATCGACTACTTTATCAGTAATAAGCCCAGTGCCAGGTACCATTTATTCTTGGTATAATGCTGCATCGGGAGGTACTCTCTTAGGTTCAGGTAACACCTTTACTACGACTGTACCTACTGGAATTACTAATTTTTATGTAGAGGCTGCTATAGGAACATGTAAAACACCAATCAGAACTCCTGTTAGTGTTACTTCGAATCCGGTTCCTGCACTTCCAACGGTGTTAACGCAAAGTGTATCAATATTGTCGGGTCAAAATGCAACTTTAAGTGCTTCTTCAACTGACCCAAGTGTTACCTTCGATTGGTATGATGCAGCTACAGGAGGGACTAAGTTATTAGCAAATTCACCTACTTATACTACTCCTATATTAACTGCAAATAAAACCTATTATGTTGAAGCAGTTAGTGCAGCAGGAGGGTGCGTAAGTGCAACCAGAGTTGCAATAAACATAACTGTTTCAGCTAGCCCGTTAGGAGGCTGTTTGGATGCAAATAGTCAACAAACGAACCAAAATGGACTTTGTTTGTTGTGTTCTGCAAGTAATCCTAACAATTCGGTTGATGGTAGTAGTAGCACTGCTGCCAGATTATCAGTACCAATTGGTTTGATTAATGGATGGATTCAGCAAACACTACAATTTAATAATCCGGGTCAAGCTGGAGATGTTATTACGGTTGATTTAGAAATTCCAACTGGACTTTTAGACATAAGCGCCTTAAGTTATATTTCATTAGCGACTTATAACGGTGCTACTTATAATAATGACCGAATAGCTGTAAACAGTTCCCTTTTAAATATTGAATTATTAACAGGCAATCGTTTTAAAGCGAGTCTTACAGCAGGTTCTGTCTTTGATCGTGTTGAGATTAGGCTAGGAGGATTGGCTACATTATTAACTAGTCTGGATATTTATGGAGCTTCGTATAAGTTTAAAACGAGAACTATAACTGGAAATACGACAATTTGTAGCGGACAAACAGCTACTTTAACATCTAGTGCTTCTTTGGGCGAAACTATTAAATGGTATGATACTTTAACCGGAGGTACTCTATTAAGTAGTACAGCCGTTTATACTACACCTGCTCTAACAGCAAATAGTACTTATTATATTGAAGTTACTCGTAATGGTTGTGTGAATGGCGAAAGATTTCCTGTTCTTGTTACAGTTAATAATCCGATTGCTCCAACAATAAATGTTTCTCTATCAGCAATTTGTAGTGGTAAAACAACTACATTGAGTGTTCAGGCTCCAGTCGTGGGAACAACTTATAAATGGTATGATGCAGCTACGGCTGGAAATTTATTATTTACAGGTACATCTTATGTAACTCCAACTTTAACTGCTAATGTAAGTTATTATGTTGAAGCTTCGATCGGAAGCTGTGCAACTACAACTCGTACAGCGGTAAATCTTACTATTACCCCACTACCTCTAGTGCCTACTGTAGCATCATCTAATGTTGTTATACAGGCTGGACAAAGTGTTACTTTGGCTGTTACGAATCCTGTGGTTGGTATAGATTATGATTGGTATGATGCTCCTGTCAATGGAAATTTACTAGCATCAGCTACAACGTCATATACGCCAACACCAGCTTTAACGGTAAATAAAAGTTTTTATATTGCTGCGAGAAATCCACTAACAAATTGTATAAGCGATACAAGAGCAGTTATTAATGTTGCCATAAGTAATTCTATTAATTCTTGTTTATTGGCTAATTCGCAAGTAACTTCTAAAGGAGGGACTACAGGCTGTTTATTGTGTGGTTCAACAAATGATGGAGATTCTGTAGATGGTATGAATACAACTGCAGCACGTCTATCAATACCTGTTGGTTTGTTAGATGATTATATGCAACAAGTATTGAGTTTCCCAACAGCTGGTCAGACTGGAGATATTATAGATGTAGAACTAGGGATTCCTGTTGGGCTTCTTAACATAAGTGCTCTTTCTAATATTAGTTTGCAAAGTTTTAATTCAGGTTTACCTAATCCTGATCAATCTGATATTAGCTCTCTTCTAAATGTTCAGATCTTAGGTGGTAACCGTTTTAGAGCGAGTTTTGTTGCAGGAGGTCCGTTTACAAGCGTTCAGATTAGATTAGAGGGATTAGCTACTTTATTAGCAGAATTAGATATTTATGAAGCTTCTTATAGATATCCAAATGCAACAATAACTGGAGCAGAAACTCCAATTTGTGAAGGACAATCTACGACATTAACGGCTACAGCTACAGGTACACAAACATTTACTTGGTATGATGTGCCAACTGGAGGAACTGCTTTAGCAACTAATACAAACACTTATGTAACGGGAACATTAACAGGAACTAAAATATTTTATTTAGAAGCCAGTCGTGGAGTTACACCATGTCTTAATACTAATCGTCAGGCTATCACAGTAACGGTGTTGCCTTTGCCTACAGATACTGATATTGCAACAACAAGCCCTGTAAATGCATCTTGTACTGGAAGTGTTATATTATCTCCAACAGCAACATTGGCAGGAGCAACATTTAAATATTATACAGATCAAAATAAAACTCAAGAAATTATATCTGGAACTGTAGCTGGAGTAACATACTTAAAAGACGCTACAACTGGAGCGCTTACTATAAGTGGACTTATTGCTTCGAACTCTCCTTATAAATATTATATTTCGGTTCTTAATGGAGGTACTTGCGAAAATGTAAACGGAACTTTAAAAGAAGTTGTAGTAAATTTTCCAGCAGGTTCAGACTTGACAGTTACAGCAACTTTGGCTGGTTGTGCCAAAGTGAATTTAAAAGATGCTATCACAAATTTTGATACATCAGGAAATACAACATATACTTTCTTTGATTCTTTAAATGCGCCAATTACAGAGCAAGCTGCCGCAAATATTACTATAGGCGGTGATTACTGGATTCAAGCTCAAACTACTGGTATTGATTGTCCATCTGTGAAAGAAAAAGTGACGGTTACAATTAATCCATTACCAACTTTAACAGTAACAACAGCTTCTGTAGTTGTTAATAAAGGCGATTCAGTAGCATTAGTAGCAACATCTGATGGAACTGTAACTTGGTATGATCCTGCAGGAAATCCTATACCATCAAATAATACAGGCGCACTAAATACTGTTGGCGTTTTTGCCTATACAGTAATTGCGAGTAACGGAACTTGTACAAGTAGCCAGACTGTTACAATTACTGTCATAGATCCTGCTAGTTGTGATCCATTATTAGAAAGAGAATATGCTACCACTCAACAATGGGGATCAATTATTACTGGAGGTGTTACAAACGGCGCTAATGCTGTAGATGGTAATCCTAAAACATATTCAACAATAACAACTGGTTTAGGCCTTTTAGGTATTGGAACTACATGGCAAAATTTGCAATGGCCTACAACTATTGCAAAAGGAACTCCTGTAACAGTAAAGTTAGGTGCGGAGTATAGTGGGGTAGCGTTAGCACAAAGCGTTACTGTGATAGGAACTAAACGTGATGGATTAGGAAACCCAATTGATATTGGAACATTACAATCGGTATCTGGATCATTATTAAATTTATTATCTGGTCAAAACTCATTTGAATATACATTTGTTCCATCAGATATTTCAGGACCTAAAGCTTATGATGGTATTCGAGTGCAAATAGGATCAATTTTAAGTGTAGCGCAAAGTATAAATGTATATGATGCTTATTATGATAAATCAGTTGCTCAGATAACTTGTGGACAAGGAGATATCGAAGATGTTTTCTTTGGTGTAAAAGAAATAGGAGTTGGTGCATTAACAGCTACTGTTGGAGTTTCGAATGCATGGAATGTAGCTGATAATGATATAGCAACTTATGCTACAATGTTTAGCGGAGTAGGAGTACTTGCAGCAGCTGAACTTTCTGCAACTTTTAGAACACCATCCATGGTTGGAGATAGTCTTAGAGTATTGATTTCTAAGCCAGGAACAGTTTTAAATCTTAATTTACTTACTGGATTTAGTATTCAGCTTTATTTAGGGAAAATTGCAGTAGGTGCTCCTATTGAAAATACAAGTAGCTTATTGACATTAAAATTACTTTCGGGAGATACAATGGCAATGACAGTTGTAGCTCCTCAAGCTCAACCATATGATAGAGTTACAATATCTTTTGGAGGTGTTGCAAGTGTATTAGACGAACTTAGAGTTCATAATATCGACCGTGTAACAAATACTAATGTCATTGGAGGAGATGATGGTAATAACGTCACGGTCTGTCCTGGTAGTACTATAACATTGCAGGTACCTCCTGCAAATTGTTCAACCTATAAGTGGTATGACTCCCCAACGGGAGGGAACGAATTAGCGACAGGTCAAACTTATACAATTCCAGTTACATTGGCAGCAGGTACATATAAATATTATATTCAGCCAATTCGTTACGGTTGTCCGGCTCTAGCAAGGGGTGAAGTGAATGTAATCGTTAGACCAACAACTCCGGTAAGTACAATCGTAGATGTAAAAATTAATGATGGAAGCGAAACTATTATTTGTGCGGGAGATGGTAAAGTTAAGTTAGATGCGGTTTTAACTGCTACTCCAGTACTTAGTAATATAGTGTATCATTGGTATAGTTTTGACGGAACAAATAGTAATTTAATTGTAGGAGAAACGGCTTCAATATTAAATTTAACAGGATTAACAGCTGGGACTTATACTTATTATTTAGGAGTTAGTTCAGATCAATTTTGTGAAACTGCTCCAGGAGATAGAAAACAAATTACATTTACAATTTTACCAAATTCTCTTGTAACTGATATTACAGTAAATAATGATTCTGTTTGTCACAACACAGATGCTGTATTTACACCAGAGAGTACTTTAACAAATCCTAAATTCTTTTGGTATTTTGACGCTAATAAAACACAATCTATTCCAAATGGACCAGGACCTGTTACTATTGCAGGTATTACTTATACTACTAGTAGTTTAGGAGTTTTAACAGTTTCGGGATTAACAGCACTTATGAGTCCTGTTACTTACTATGTTGCGGTATCAAGCGATAATACATGCCAGAATAAAGAGGGAGAATTAAAAATGGCTACAGTAACAATAAGTAGTCCGGTGACACCAACAACAAATGATGATACCCAAGATTTCTGCTTGGCCAATAATCCAACAGTTGCGAGCCTTCAGGTTAATGAACCAAACGTTGTTTGGTATGATTCTCTTATAAGTACAACTCCATTGTTGGCAAGTACTCCATTAACGAGTAAAGCGTATTATGGAGCTATTTCTATTCCTATAAAAACAAATCCAATAGAAGTATATTGTGAGAGTGCTGTTCGCTTACTGGTAACCGTAACGATAACTGATCCAGCTAAACCAACAACCAACGACGATACCCAA
>NZ_JADNRC010000018.1 GCF_015594725.1 Flavobacterium sp. ALJ2
CTCTAAATTGAGCTCTAAACGCTTTTACTTTAGCGTTAAAAGATTCCGCTGAAGCATTTGTACTTCTATTATTAAAATAGTTTAAGATTGACTGGTAATTAATAGTTCTGGTGTTAAGTAGAGTGCTAAAGTTTTTAAAACCGGATTCTTCTACATTCCTGAACCAATGAGCTAGTTTGGTCATAGCAATGTGTTTGTCATTGTAGTTGTTGTAAATCCCACGAAGTTGCTGAACTATTCTATAAGCTGTTTTGATATCAGGATATAACTCAAATAAGATCAAAGTTCTTTCATTTTGACTCTCAGTCCATTTTTCCGGAGATTTATAAAGAGCATATCTACTTCTGGCCAATAACTGCTTTACAGAGTCTCACTATGATTTGTTTTTGTATAAGAAGTATTTAATCCTGGCTAGTAATTGCTTAAATGTATTTTTATTTAAAATATATCTTATTGTAAATCATATAATAGTTGCTTTAAGTTGTCTCTTTAGAAAGAGAACCTTATATTATTGTTATCTAATTTCAGCAAAAGTATCTCCTTGTTTAATATCTCCCGTGCTAAATCCTTTTTTGAACCAGTATATTCGTTGTTCTGAAGTACCGTGTGTAAAAGAGTCTGGAACTACTCGTCCTTGCATTTTACTTTGTATTGCATCATCTCCGACTGCATTTGCCGCACTTAAAGCTTCGTCAATATCGCCAGTATCTAGATTTTTCTCATTGTAATGTGCCCAAACTCCTGCATAAAAGTCAGCCTGAAGTTCTAATGCTACAGATAATTTATTGGCTTGTGCTTCGCTTTTACCTTCTTGAGCTTTACGCATTTTGGCGGATGTACCTAATAATGTTTGTATGTGGTGCCCTATTTCATGCGCTATAACGTATGAAATTGCAAAATCACCACCCTTAGCTCCAAATCTAGTTTTTAATTCCTCAAAGAAGGCTAAATCCATATATACTTTTTGATCTCCAGGGCAATAAAATGGTCCTGATGCTGATGTGGCTCCACCGCAAGCCGTTTCTACTGAACCTTTAAAAAGTACCAATTTCGGATTTTTATATATCATTCCATTTTCAGTAAATATTTTACTCCATATGTCTTCATTATCGGCTAAATTTACTCGAACAAAGTTGCCCATTTCTTCATCTTCCTTGCTTAATGGTGCAGCTACTTCGGTTTGACTAGGCTGAGAGCCTTGCATTTGTTCTAAGACTGGAGTTATAAATTGAGCATTTTCGCCACCAAAAATATTCACTAATAAAATTATAACACCAATAATTCCACCTCCTACGAGAGTTTTACCTCCAGACGACATTCCTCTTCTGTCTTCTACATTATCGCTTTGTCTTCTGCCTTGCCATTTCATAATTATATGGTTTTAACGTTTTTACTCAAATTTACACACACGAATTTATATATATTTTTTGAAATAATTGTTTCTATCTTCTATTTCTTTACTATTTAGATAATAGATTTTATTATGGCTTTTTCGATGCTTCCCTTAATGATTGGTTTTGATATATAACCTGTCATTCCAGCATTGATACAATTTTGTTTTTCATCTTTTTCTGCTCCGGCAGTTACAGCAATTATTGGGATTTTTTTTCCTGATTTTAATTTCCGTATTGCTTTTGTTGCTTCATATCCGTTCATAATTGGCATTTGTATGTCCATAAAGATGATATCTGGATCAATTGTTTTGTATAATTCAACAGCTTGTTCTCCGTTTTCAGCATCGTATATAATAGCATTTATAAAAAGATTTTTTATAGTGGCTTTGAGTAGTAATCGATTGACATTATTATCTTCTACGATAAGGAATTTTATTTCTTTTGTAAGTTGTTCTTTGGTTAAAACATAGGTAGTATTGTTGTTGTTTATAGAATTTTCAAAACAAACAGGATCATATATATTGCAGCTTTGTATATCTAGATCAAAATAAAAAGTGCTTCCTACGTTTACCTTACTTTCTACTTTTAAATGACTATCCATTAAGCTAAGTAATTTGTTTGAAATAGTTAATCCTAATCCTGTACCTCCAAATTTTCGGGTAGTGGAGCTGTCTTCTTGTGAAAATGCTTGGAAAATCCGTTTTTTATTTTCTTCTAGTATTCCAATGCCAGTATCAGAAACTGAAAAGCGTATTGTGTACGTATTATTTATTTTATCTAGTATCGTTACGTTAAGTTTTATGGTACCCTTTTCGGTGAATTTAACTGCATTTGCAAGTAAATTAATTAAAATTTGTTTTATTCTAACGATGTCTATCCAGAAACAGCTGGGTACATCTTCGTTAATGTTAAGTTCTAATGTAAGGTTTTTAAGGTTGGATTCATATAATATTAAATCAATAACTTGATTAAGTACTTCTCGTATGTTATATTGATCAATATTTAACTCTAATTTTCCAGCTTCTATTTTAGAGAAATCAAGAATGTCATTTATAATATTAAGTAATGATTGTGCTGATTGATTAACTGTAATCATATATTTTTGCTGAATCTCCTGAAGATTTGTTTTCATTAGTAAATTTGTAAAACCAATAATTCCATTTAGTGGAGTTCGAATTTCATGTGACATATTTGCTAAAAAATCAGATTTTGATTTATTTGCAGCTTCTGCCAATTGTTTTGCCTTTATTGCATCTTCGGTTTCTTTTTTGCTTGTAATGTCAAAATAAATTCCACCAACAAAATCAATTGTATTTCCCTTTTTGATTACATCACCAAATTCCTCTACCCAGATATATTCGCCAGATTTTCTTTTTATTCTGTAAACGCAATGCATTGGAATTCCTTTGTTTAAATCGTTAATTTGGTTTTTAGTAATGTTTTCTTTGTCATCTGGATGTATTAATGATAGAAAAGACAGTTTGTTTTCTAGAAACTCAGATTTTGGATATCCTGTTAAATTTTCTATTTCATCACTTAGGAATATCTTTGTTGCTAGTTCATCAAATTTTGATAGGTACACAGTGCCAGGAATATTATTAGCGATTAGCTTAAATTTTTCTTCACTTTGGTGAATTCTAGTTTCGTTTCTGTTTCTTTCTAAGGTTGAAGATATGTTATTTGCAAGTGACTGTAAAATATAAATCTCATCTTCGCTCCACTTTTTCTCATTTGTACAATCATCGAATCCTATAAATCCTGTAAACTCATCATTAATATATAAAGGAAGTATTAGAATAGATTTGATTTCATTGGCTATTAATAGTTCTTTAAAAAAAGAATCTTTAAGTTTTGTGGTGAGTGTATTTAATATTTTTTTGTTTTGTGCCTGAGAAAATATTTCATTTAAGTTTTCAGGGCTAAAACCTTGTAGTTTTGTTATTTGTTCTATAATTCCTTTTCTTGCCCATTTATATTTTTGACTAACAAGGTTTGTGTCCATATCTTTTTCATAATAAAACATATGATCAACTTTTGTCGCTTTTCCTATTATGTCAAAAGTTTCTTCAAACATTTTGGAGGTACTTTTACTCAGTAAAAACTTTTCGGTACATAATGCTAATGCAGATAATAACTGACTCTTGAATTCTAATTTTTTTTCTGCAATTAATCTCATTTGTGATGAGATAGCTAAGGAAATAATATCTGAAATTGTCCGACCAAAACTGATGTCTTCATTGTCCCAAATTCGTTTATTTTGGGTTGCTTCAAAACAAAGAATACCCGTTAGTTGTCCATTTGTAAAAATAGGGATATCTAGCATTGACTTAATATTATTCTTTAAGAAAGCCTTTTTTGTAAATTCAGACATTTCTAATTGATTAAAGACATCAGGAGCATTTATTATAGTTTTGTTTTTTATAGAATCAAAATATATAGGATAGGATTCTTTTTTTAAAACTGTTCTTTTATTAAGCTTATGATTGTCTATGCTGAAAAAATTGGAACAGGTAATAGTATCTTCAGTATACTTCCAATAACTAACCCGATTTGTTTTTGAAGCTATTGCTGCTTCTTTGATAATTAGTTCGACAACACTGTCTATGTCATTATAATTGCTAAAGTTTGTTGTTGATAATTTTTTGGATACTGTATTGTAATCTTCTATTTTTTCGTGCCTGATTTTATTTTCAATTTCAATGTTTTTTAGTTTGGTAATATCTCTTGCTATACCTGCATAACCCGTTATTTTTCCTAAATCATTTTTGCGGATAATAACTTTAAGTGAGACCCATAATTCTTCTTTATTTTTTGTCAATAATGGAATTTCAATAGCAGGAAAATTATTTTCTTTTTTCTTTAGGTTCTCTTCCAGATTTTCATAAAAACTCATCGTATTTGTGATGTAGTCTAATCGAATGAATTCTAGGTAATTATGTGAAATGATTTCTGATTGGGAATACCCTAATGTTGAAATTGCAAATTCATTGATAAAAGTAAAATTACCATCATCATCGGCTTCAAAAATTAAATCAGTAGCTGTCTGGATTAGATTTTTATATAAATCTTTGGTATTAATTTGTTCTGTAATATCTTGTCCAATACCAATTATTAAGTTTTCAGAGAATTTTTTATCTTTCCATTGAATGTATTTGTATTCTCCATTTTTACATTTTAATTTCCTAATGTAGAGTTTGTTGTCGGCGTAATTTAAATGATATTCTTCGGCAATAAATTCGGGATCTTCAGTGAGTTTCCAAAAACCCATTCCCATGACTTCTTCAGGTGAATATCCAAGAATATTAATTATAGTTTCGCTACAAAATAAGATTTCTCCTTTGCAATTACTTGCTATAGTTAGTGAATTTCCTTTATGTACTATTTCATTTGAAAAACGAAATTTATCATTCATATTTAGTAATACAGCATATTTTACATAGTTGGCAACAAATGAAATAAGAGAGAAATTAATTAAAACTACGGATGTCTTAAACGAAATTAATTGTGAAATTGTAGCATCAATTAAAAATAAAAATATGAAGGCTGTAAAAATCCAATATAATTTTATAGGTTTTAAAATAGAATATGAAAAGTAAAAGGCAACAATAAAGCTAATTATAGGATTGATGTCATTGGGTAAAATAATTACATTACGTGCTATATAAATAAAAAAGAGCAAAAATAATGCAATGAAGATAAATTGTACATTTTTACGTAAGTAGTTAACTTTGGTTGTTATGAAGTAGAATAATAAAAAGAGCAAACCAATAAAGGTATTTATAATAAGTAAGCTTTTTGGTCTAATTTTTAATAGCTCATTAATTACTTCTATTAATATTATGTTGATCCCTAAGAATAAAAAATAAAGTAAATACTCTTTGTCGGTAGTATCATTCTCTTTTTCTTTTTCGATAAAATTGCCTAATTGATTTTTTATATTAAAAAAATGATAAACCAAAAAGGCAATAAGACCAAATAGAACTAGCCCTAGAGCAGGGAGCTTAGGATTGTTATATGAAATCATCCATTGAATGCTTACGTCGTTAAATAACAATAATTTATTTGCCAAGTCTATTGGGGTTGGCCATGAGAATATTATTGATATAAAACTACAGTAAAAAACCATAGATTTTGGAGGGTTTTTGGTTTGATTAAATAGATTCTTGTGGGAATTATTATTTTAATAGTGCTTTTATAAAAATGTTTTTGGTCCTGAATTATATTCTTTAATTTCTTCGATTTTATCTAAACCAATAATTGAAGAATAGATAGCATATGTCATAGAATAAATAAATGGAATAGTGAAAATTACTCCGATACAACATCCGATGAATCCAACCATTACACCTAATACTGAAACAATTAATAATCCTATAAGCATTAAAGGTTGTTTCGAGACAACCATAAAGCTTGTTTTAATTGCTTCAACAGCATTAAAATTACCAAAGATAATTAGTGGAATTGTTAGGTAAGTAAAAAGTGAAACTAGCAATGAAATTACTGTTCCTATAAATGATAAGTTAAGAGTATCAAGAATTACTGATATAGAAGCGTTTATTATTGATATAAGCAATGTAGCTACAATAATATTTGTTAGGTATGGTAATCTATAGTAATAAAAAATAGTAGATACATTAAATTCTTCATCTTTATCTGCACAGTCAGCCATTTTTAAAAAACCAGCTGTAAATGGGGCAAAAATTACAGCCAATAAAAGCATACTTGCCATATAAATTACAAGTGATTGTCCAGATAATTTAACGTGTTGTAAGTTTTCTAAAGATTCTTTTGTAAAACTTTCGATTCCAAAAATAGAAATTAGAACTCCAGAACCTAAAACACCAAGTATAAAGTAAAAAATAAGTATAATCAATCCAGCGTAAAGGGCTATTTTTTTATAATTTTCGAAAGCATGATTAAATACATTTGAAAAATTTAATTGATACCCATTTTTTTTAATTTCTTCAATTCGTTGTTGCGTAGGATTCATAGTTTTTTAAAGTAGTTATTTGATTGTATTTAATTTTTTTCTAGATTATTTAATTATAAAATATCAGTAGTAAATGTAATATATTTTTTAAATCGATCAAGTTTAAAACATTTTTTTGACAAAAGGATCTCGTGTGGTTAGTTACTTAGTTGTGAAAAATTAATTTGTCTATAAATATTTAAAATAGATTGTATTTACATCCAATCTAATAATTTTTTAATGGTTGCTAATTTGTCTTTATATGGTGCATATCGCATTGGCAGATCTAGCCAGTTGGCCTTTTTAACAATGCCTTTATGATGAGAAAATGTATCAAAACTTAATTTACCATGATATGCCCCAATGCCACTATGTCCTACACCTCCAAATGGAAGTCTTTTATTTGAAAAATGAATAATTGTATCATTTATACATCCTCCACCAAATGAATAACGTGTGATTGTTTTTTTTGCAAAATGGGGATTTTCACTAAATACATATAAAGCAAGAGGTTTTTCGTATTGGTCGATGATGTTCTTTATGTCTGCCTCGGTTTTGTAGGTAAGTATAGGTAATAATGGTCCGAAAATTTCTTCTTGCATAATATTACTTTCTATATTTGGCTCATCAATAAGAGTGGGAGCAATGTAAAGGCTTTTAGGATCTGTTTGTCCTCCGAAAATTACTTTATTTGACTCAATCATGCTATCTAATCGTACCCAGTTTTTGATGTTGATTATTCTTGCAAAATCAGGGGAATCTTGTGGGTTTTGACCGTAAGCTTTAATGATTTCATCTTTTAAATAACCTATAAGATAAGTTTTCATACTTTTATGAATCAGGATATAATCAGGAGCAATACAGGTTTGTCCAGCATTGATGAATTTACCCCATACAATTCTTTTTGCTGCTAATTTTAAATTAGCTGTTTCATCAATAATACATGGGTTTTTCCCGCCAAGTTCAAGTGTAACTGGAGTGAGGTTTTCGGCAGCGGCTTTTGCTACAATTTTCCCGACGGCTACACTTCCGGTAAAGAATATATAGTCCCAGCGTTTTTCCAAAAGTTTTTGCGAAACATCGGTACCTCCTTGTACTACTTCGACATGATTAATGTGAAATGTTTTCTGAATTATTTCACTTATAATCTCGGCTGTTTTAGGAGTAAGTTCTGAAGGTTTTAAAGTGACTTTGTTTCCTGCTGCGACGGCTGATATTAATGGGCATAAAGCAAGTTGGAAAGGATAATTCCAAGGAGCTAAAATTAATATTTTCCCAAAAGGCTCTTTATAAATATAATCGGTAGAAGGAAAATTAAGTATTGATGAAAAAACACGTTGCGGTTTTGCCCAGCTATAAATGTTTTTAATAGTATCTTTTAATTCCGAAATGACATAATTGGTTTCGGTTAGAACAGCTTCAAAAGCAGGCTTTTTGAAATCATCATACAAAGCTTTAACGATTAAATCTTCGCTTTCTTGTATGTTGAACAATAGTTTTTTAAGCGTCTCTTTTCTGTAACCAATGTCATTTTTATAGTCCATTTTAAAAATCAGCTTAGTTTTACACTATGCAAGTTAATTTTAAAATATCAAATAAAATAGTTTTTTTCTAAAAATTATATAGCATTCCATATTACTTCATCTGGAGTAGGTGCTATAATAGTAAGTGATTCTTTTGTTACTGGATGTATGAAGGTTAATTTTCGTGCATGAAGATGAATTCCTCCATCGGGATTGCTTCTGTCAAAACCGTATTTTAGATCTCCTTTTATAGGTGATCCAATAGCCGAAAGTTGCGCTCTAATTTGATGATGTCTGCCTGTATGTAAATTAATTTCCAGTGCTACGTAATTCTGAAGTTCTTTAAATACAGTATAATCTAAGCTAGCTAATTTACTCTCTGGAACTTCTTTTAGATGTGCTTTTGATGTATTGTTTTTTTCATTTCTTTTTAAAAAATGAACCAATTTGGCAGTTGTTTCCTGAGGTTTGTTCTTAACAACTGCCCAATAGGTTTTTTGAGTTTCGCGATTACTAAACAGTTCGTTCATACGCGTTAAGGCTTTACTTGTTCTGGCAAAAACAACTATTCCAGTTGTAGGGCGGTCTAAGCGATGTATTACACCCAAAAACACTTCGCCAGGTTTATTATATTTATCTTTAATATATTCTTTTACAACATCCGATAAGGGCTTATCACCTGTTTTATCACCTTGTACAATATCGCCTACACGCTTATTAACCACAATAATATGGTTGTCTTCGTGTAGAACTTGGAGATTGTCTTTGGTCGAAATAATTTTCATAGTTAGATTGGCTTAGATTATTGGATTTTTAGAAAACTTATTTTAAGGAGCTATGATTGTTTAATATTTTGTTTCAATTGAAATTTTGGTTAAATCTTTAAGTTGAATTGTAATTTTAGTTTCTAATTCTGAAATACAAATTAATTCATCATTCTTTATTTCTGCACTAAAAATTGGATTTGAAAAGGTAAAAAATATCGCCCAATTTAAGTCACCATTTTTATTAGTTGATGCAATAAATCCTTCATGTCCCATACTTCCATCTCCAAATACAATTATTTCATCTCCATGATTTATTGCTCCATGAAAAATATTAACAGTTGTCCAAATATCACTTTCGTATTTTTCTAAGCTATCAATTGTTGTGTCACATAATGGAATCCAATATTGTTTGCTCTTCTTTGAGTTAGGTTCTTGTAACTTATAGATATTTGCTATAATAACTTTTCCATTTTTAAACAAAATACAGTCAGTTTTTGGAAGTAATTCTTTTCTCCACTGATCTTGTATGTAATTGATTTCTTTGTTCATTATTATAGCTTAATTCAAACACATTAATTAAGAATATTAAAGACTATATACTTAATACTGCTCTTTTTCGTTAGGAAAATCTCCAGATTTTACATCATCTACATATTGGCTAATTGCTGTAGTCATTCCTTCATATAAATTCATGTAGCGTCTTAAGAAACGTGGACTAAACTCATTGTTCATTCCTAGCATATCGTGAATTACAAGAACTTGACCATCAACTTGACCTCCAGCACCGATTCCGATTACAGGAATAGAGATGCTTTTGGCAACTTTCTCAGCTAAATGTGCAGGAATTTTTTCTAGGACTAAAGCAAAACAACCAATTTTTTCTAGCATTTTTGCATCTTCAATTAGTTTTTCGGCTTCGTCTTCTTCTTTAGCACGAACAGTATATGTTCCGAATTTATATATTGATTGTGGTGTTAAACCCAAATGTCCCATAACAGGAATTCCTGCGTTTAAAATCTTTTTTATAGATTCTTTAATTTCTTTTCCACCTTCTAGTTTTACTGCATGGCCACCGCTTTCTTTCATGATTCTGATAGCAGAGCGTAATGCTTCTTTTGGATCCGATTGGTAACTTCCAAAAGGTAAATCAACAACTACCAAAGCTCTTTCGATAGCTCTCACTACAGATGAAGCATGATAAATCATTTGGTCCAAAGTAATTGGTAATGTAGTTTCATGACCAGCCATCACATTTGAAGCTGAATCTCCCACAAGAATCACATCAATTCCAGCAGTATCAACAATTTTGGCCATGGTATAATCGTAAGCCGTTAGCATTGAAATTTTTTGCCCATTGGCTTTCATTTCAATTAATGATTTAGTAGTAATTCTTTTGTAATCTTTTTTTGCTACAGACATTGTAATCTATGATTTAGTTCCGACAGAATCGGGATTGATTTATATTTTGAATCTGTAAAAGTAATAAATTGAATTTTTTTAAATTGAATTTTGATTGGGAATATAAAAATGAGAAGTAAAAGTTTTATAGAATTGCTATTAATGGAAAGTATTTTGAAGTATTTAATTAACAAATGGGTAAATTAACTAATTTTGAAAAACTAATTCACAAATTCCCATTTTGAAAAATATCCTCATTATTGACGACGAAGAAAAATTACGTAATCTTCTCGCTAGAATTATACGTTCAGAAGGTTTCGAAGTTTTTGAAGCACCAGATTTAAAATCAGGTTATAAAAAATTGGAACATAATGATATTGATGCTGTACTTTGCGATGTAAAACTTCCCGATGGAAATGGTGTTGATTTTCTTCAAAAAATAAAAACAGGTTTCCCTCTCACGGAAGTTATTTTGTTAACTGCTTTTGGTAAAATTTCGGATGGCGTTCAAGCCATGAAAAATGGTGCTTTCGATTATATTGTGAAAGGCGATGATAATGATAAAATTATTCCGCTTTTGTATAAAGCTTTAGAAAAAGTACAATTGCAGAAGAAAGTTAAGCAACTTGAAAAGAGAATCTCTGATAAATATTCATTTGATAATATTATCGGTAAATCTAAGGGGTTGGAGCAGGTTATTAATTTGGCGCAAAAAGTTTCTAAAACTGATTCGACTGTATTGTTGATGGGTGAAACAGGAACTGGTAAAGAAGTTTTTGCTCAGGCAATTCATGAAAACAGCAATAGGGTTGGTAAGTCTTTTGTGGCATTAAATTGCAGTACTTTTAGTAAAGAAATTCTTGAGAGCGAATTGTTTGGACATAAGCAAGGTGCTTTTACAGGGGCTATTAAAGATAAAAAAGGATATATTGAAGAGGCTAACGGGGGGACTTTATTCTTAGATGAGATAGGAGAAATGCCATTAGAACTGCAAGCTAAATTATTGCGTGTTCTGGAAACAAGCGAATACATACAGCTTGGAGATACTAAACCAAGAAAATCTAATTTTAGGTTAATTGCAGCAACCAATCGGGATTTAAAGATTGAAAGTGAAGAACATCGTTTTCGTTCGGATTTATATTTCAGGTTGAATATATTTGAAATCAAGATTCCGCCTTTACGAGAAAGGGTTAAGGATATTGCTCCATTGGCATATTATTATGTGAAGCAATTTTCTGAAAAAATAAATAAAAAAGAATTATCTATTGATGAGGGTTTTATGCAAAAACTGGAAACTTACCAATGGCCCGGAAATGTTCGTGAATTAAAGAACGTTATCGAACGCTCGGTAATTTTGGTAAATGATGATGTTTTAACAGAAGATGTGTTGCCTTATGAAATGCAACATCAGGTAGTTAAAACGAATAAAAGTGTCTCAGCTTTTTCTATGCAAAGTGTAGAAAAGTTGCACATCCAGAAAGTATTTAATTATACTAAAGGTAATAAAGCAGAAACGGCACGATTACTCGAAATTGGGATTGCGACTCTTTATCGAAAACTAGACGAATATAATATCCAATAATTAAACATACTATTTTGAGAAAAGCCTATCATTTTGATAGGCTTTTTTTATGTCTAAATATTCAGTAGATTTGATAATGTTTTAGTTTTTAGAGCTTTGTGATTAATTGTTTTTTTTGGAATGTATTTTGGCATAAGGGATGGAGAACTAAAAAAATTATTCTTATGAAAAATCAAGTCACCACGATTTACAAGCAAGCAGAGCGTTTTGCCGAAATCACTAAGACTGCAATCATTACGGGGAATATTGTCAGAGCAAAAAAATGCCTGGCTCTTGCCGAGAGATTATATACTACGGGAAGTTACGAAACTAAAAGTGCTATTTCGAATGTATATATTTTCTCTGTTTCTTCTTTTATGGAATTGCGTCACTGTACGATTTCGGATTTATTTCCAAAATCGTTGAAGGCAGAATATATAAAACAAATTAATGCGTCGGGAGTGTAAGAAAGACTGATAGAAACAAGAGAATAGAAACAAGAGAATAGAAGCAAGGCAAAAAGACTAAATCTTGTATTTTTAAGTCTTGATTCTCCTCATCTAAAAATAAATAATCCAATAATCTAAATAAATCAAAACCTATGTTACTCACTATTATTTTACTCGCACTGGCAGTTTTGCTCTTTGCGATTTGTTTTAAATCTGTTGAATTTTTTGAAAAAATTTAAATCATGACTGCACTATTTATCATCGCCCTTGCCGTTTTCGGCTATTTGGTTTATGTACTAATCAAACCCGAAAAATTTTAAATTACGTAAAATGCTTTCTATAAAAATGTAAAAACTAAAAGAAGAAAAGTAAGAAGGTTAGATGGTGTACATCAGTTTGTTTTTACTTTTCATATTTTACAATTTACATTTCACAAAAAAAACATTTTAGAATTCACAAAAAAACATCTCATAACTATGAATACAGAATTATTTGGCGTCATCAGTATTTTTATCATTACGATAGTTTTAGCCATTCCTTTGGGGAAATATATTGCTAAAGTTTATTTGGGTGATAAAACATTACTTGACCCGATTTTCAATCCAATTGAAAAACTTATTTTTAAAATCAGTGGAATCAATTCCACCGAAGAAATGAACTGGAAACAGCACTTAAAAGCACTTTTAAGTATAAATATGGTTTGGTTTTTTCTTTGCTTTTTTATTTTATTGTTTCAAGGGTCGTTATTTTTAAATCCTGATAACAATCCATCGATGAGTCCAGATTTGGCGTTTAATACTGCCATTTCATTTATAGTGAACTGTAATTTACAGCATTATTCAGGCGAAAGTGGTGTATCTTATTTATCTCAAATGTTCCTGATGTTCTTGCAATTTGTTTCAGCAGGTGTTGGACTGGCTGCTGCTGCAATGGTTTTTACTGCTATGAAAGAAAGAACTACAGATAAACTAGGTAACTTTTATAATTATTTTATAAAAAGCTGTACTCGTATTTTATTACCTCTTTCGGCTATTGTAGCTATTGCTCTTATATTTAGCGGTTCTCCGATGACTTTTGAAGGTAAAGATGCAATTACTACTTTACAAGGTGATCATGTAGAGGTTTCTCGTGGACCTGCTGCAGCATTTATCGCTATAAAACATATAGGTACAAACGGGGGTGGTTTTTTTGGAGCTAACTCAGCTCATCCATTAGAAAACCCTACTTATTTTACGAATGCCGTTGAATTATGGGCGCAATTAATTGTTCCGTTTGCTATGATTTTTGCTTTAGGTTTTTATCTTAAGAAAAGAAAATTTTCATACGTAATTTTTGGAGTAATGACGGTTGGATTCTTATTGCTAGTTATCCCAACAGTTATGAGCGAGATTAACGGAAATCCTGCTATCGAAAGAATGGGGATTACTCAAGCTACAGGTGCAATGGAAGGTAAGGAGGTTCGTTTTGGACCAGCCATTTCAGGCTTTTGGAGTATTGCAACTACAGTGATCTCTACAGGTTCTGTTAACAGTATGCATGATAGCTCGATGCCAGTATCTGGTGCTATGGAATTGCTTGCTATGATGGTTAATGCTTTTTATGGTGGCTGTGGTGTTGGTATTCTTAACTTTTACGTATTCATTATTCTAGCTGTATTTATTTCGGGTTTAATGGTAGGTAGAACTCCAGAGTTTTTAGGAAAGAAAATCGAAGCTCGGGAAGTTAAAATTGCTGCTTTTATTGCTATTCTTCATCCTTTATTAATATTATCAGGAACAGCCTTAGCGTCTTATTTTGCTGCAAATGATACTGCAATGGGATTTTGGTTTAGCGGGAATGCAACGGGTTGGTTAAACAATCCAGGTAATCACGGATTTTCGGAAATGTTATATGAATATACTTCGAGTGCTGCCAATAACGGTTCTGGTTTTGAAGGTTTAGGAGATAACAACCCATTCTGGAATATTACTACTGGTATTGTATTGTTATTGAGTCGTTTTATTCCTATAATCGGGCCATTGGCTATTGCAGGATTGCTTGCTAATAAAAAATATATCCCAGAAAGTGCAGGAACTTTAAAAACTGACACTTCTATTTTTGGAGTTATGGTTTTTGCTGTAATCGCAATTATCGCCGCCTTATCATTCTTCCCAGCGTTGGCTTTAGGTCCATTGGCAGAATATTTTACATTAAAATAATATAAAAGAAAATGACTAACAATAAATCCAATTCATTGTTTGAAAGTAAGCAGGTAAAAGATGCCTTGGTGCAATCTTTTGTGAAGCTTAATCCAAAATTGATGATTAAAAATCCGGTAATGTTTACCGTAGAAATAGGTACTGCTATTATGTTTGCCGTTTGTATTTCCATATTAATGGGAGCACAGGATCAAGGTAGTTTTGCATATAATTTAATTGTGTTTTTAATTTTACTCGTAACACTTTTGTTTGCCAACTTCGCCGAAGCAATTGCCGAAGCTAGGGGTAAAGCTCAAGCCGATAGTTTAAGAAAAACTAGGGAGGAAACTCCCGCAAGACAAATTCTGCCTAACGGAGAAATCAGAAATATTAGTTCTTCGGAATTAAAAAAAGGAGATGTTTTTGTTTGTGAAGCTGGAGATTTAATTGCAACCGATGGTGAAATTATCGAAGGTTTGGCAACTATTGACGAAAGTGCGATTACTGGAGAAAGTGCTCCTGTAATTCGTGAAGCTGGTGGAGATAAATCATCAGTTACTGGTGGAACAAAAGTATTGTCGGATAAAATTAAGGTTATTGTAACTTCTGAACCAGGTGAAAGTTTTCTTGATAAAATGATTGCTTTGGTTGAAGGAGCAAGTCGTCAGAAAACGCCAAACGAAATTGCATTGACTATTTTGTTGGCTGCCTTTACACTAATCTTTGTAATTGTTTGTATTACACTAAAACCATTTGCAGATTATGCGAATGCTCCAATAACAATCGCTGCTTTTATTGCACTGTTTGTATGTTTGATTCCAACAACAATTGGAGGGTTACTTTCTGCAATCGGGATTGCGGGTATGGATAGAGCGTTGCGCGCTAACGTAATTACAAAATCTGGAAAAGCGGTAGAAACTGCTGGAGATATTGATGTATTGCTTCTGGATAAAACAGGAACAATTACTATTGGTAACAGAAAAGCAACTAATTTTTATCCTGCTCAAGGCGTTTCGGAAAAAGAATTTATTGAATCAGCTGTATTAAGTTCCCTTGCAGATGATACTCCAGAAGGAAAAAGTATTGTAGAACTAGCTGGTACAACGGTGGCTCAAAGCTTATCTATTGAAGGGGCTACTTTAATCAAGTTTACTGCTGAAACCAGAACTAGTGGTGTTGTTTTAAAAGACGGTACTAATATTAGAAAAGGAGCTCAGGATGCTGCAAAAAATATTGCACTTCAGGCTGGGAATGTTTTTCCAGAAGATATTGCTCAAAAAGTAATTGATATCTCATCTAAAGGAGGAACTCCATTGGTGGTGATTAAAAACGACCAGGTGCAAGGTGTTATCGAATTACAGGATATCATTAAAACGGGAATGAAAGAACGTTTTGACCGTTTGAGAAAAATGGGTGTTAAAACGGTAATGGTTACTGGAGATAACCCTCTTACGGCTAAGTTTATTGCAGAAGCTGCTGGTGTTGATGATTTTATTGCCGAAGCGAAACCTGAGGATAAAATGAACTACATTAAAAATGAGCAACAAATGGGTAAACTTGTCGCAATGATGGGTGATGGTACGAATGACGCACCAGCTCTTGCACAAGCCGATGTAGGTGTTGCAATGAATAGTGGAACTCAAGCTGCTAAGGAAGCTGGAAACATGGTCGATTTAGATAATGACCCAACTAAGTTAATTGAGATTATTGAGATTGGAAAACAGTTATTAATGACTCGAGGTACGCTTACAACATTTTCTATTGCAAATGACGTAGCGAAGTATTTTGCAATTGTTCCAGCGCTTTTTATAACAGCGATTCCTGCTTTGCAAGGTTTAAATATCATGCATTTGCATAGTCCAGAGAGTGCTATTTTATCGGCTGTAATATTTAATGCGATTATTATTCCGATATTGATTCCGCTAGCGTTGAGAGGTGTTGATTATAAGCCAATCGGTGCCAGTGCAATCTTAAAAAGAAACTTATTGATATACGGTTTAGGTGGATTGATTATTCCTTTTATTGGTATTAAATTAATTGATTTGGTTGTAGCTCTGTTTATGTAATTAAATAAAAGTTCTGAGATGCTAAGAGACTAATGTTCTAAGATTTGTTCTTAGTGTCTTAGCACCTTAGTCTCTTAGAAATTCAAAAAAATAAAAACAAAATGAAAAATATATTTTCAATAGTAAAATTTACCCTACTTATGGTAGTTCTGTTTGCAGTTATTTACCCTTTGGCAATTTATGGAATTGCACAGTTTGCACCTAATCAAGGTAAAGGAGAAACTATTTTGGTTAATGGTAAAGTGGTAGGGTACCAAAAAATAGGTCAGAAATTTGATAAGTCTAATTATTTTTGGGGACGTCCATCAGCTGTAGATTATAATGCTGCTGGAAGTGGTGGAAGTAATAAAGGACCAAGTAATGCTGATTATTTAGCTGTGGTTCAAAAGAGAATTGATACTTTTTTAATCGTTCATCCTTATTTAATAAAATCGGAAATTCCTGCCGATATGGTTACTGCTTCTGGTAGTGGATTGGATCCAAATATTTCACCACAAGGCGCTTTGGTTCAGGTGAAACGTGTTGCTAAAGAAAGAAAATTACCTGAAGACAAAGTAAAAGCTTTGGTTGAATCTAAAATCAATACTCCTAAGATTATGGGAACTCCAATAGTTAATGTTTTGGAATTAAACGTTGCTCTGGATGAACTTTCTAAAAAAGGGTCTTAAGTTTTAACTTCTGCAAAGGTTTTGGAAACCTGTTAGGATAAGAAAATAGCAGTAGATACACTAATTAATACTAAATCTAACAGGTTTTTAAAACGTGTTGGCTAGGATGCTAGTGCTTTGTATTATCCATATTTATGGACAAAATAGCGATAGACTTGTAGTTGCTTTATCTAAGTTTGTCCTTTACTTCCTAACAGGTTCTTGCAAGCCTGTTAGGAAAAACTAAAGCCTTTGTTACCCCGAAGTGTTTTTAGCCCAGTTCCGATAAGTATCGGAAGGAGCGGTATTCTTTTCTTGCTTCTTTAATCAGGAAAAGATATAGCTGATAGCTGGTCCCGATAGCTATCGGGATTGCTCCTAAAAAATAATAATAAATAAAATTTAATTATACGCGATAGGTTAAAGAAACTTGTCGGGTTTAAATCCCCCTTATAAAATGAAAAAAATAATACTTATAGCTTTAATAGCTTTCGGATATACAACAGTTAATGCTCAAGAAGAATCTAAAAGTCCGTTTACATTTTCGGGTTATATAGATACTTATTACAGTTATGATTTTGGAAAACCTGACAATCATACTCGTCCAGGTTTTCTTTATAATTATAATAAGCACAATGAAGTAAATTTAAATTTAGGTTTAGCAAAAGTTAATTATGCTAAAGACAATGTTCGAGGTAATTTTGCAATTATGGCCGGAACTTATGCCGAATATAATCTGGCAGCTGAGCAAGGTTTATTGAAAAATGTATATGAGGCTAATGTAGGAGTGAAAATTTCTAAGGAACATAATCTTTGGATTGATGCAGGAATTATGCCTTCACATATTGGTTTTGAAAGTGCAATCGGGAAGGATTGTGTGACTTTGACTAGAAGTATCTTAGCTGAAAATTCTCCATATTATGAAGCAGGTGTAAAGCTAGGATATACATCTAAGAGCGAAAAATGGTATTTGGCTGTGATGTATTTAAATGGATGGCAACGTATCCAGAAAGTTGAAGGTAATCAGACTCCAGCTTTTGGAACTCAGGTTACTTACAAACCAACTTCGCTAGTTACATTAAACTGGAGTACGTATGTTGGGAATGAACAACCAGATGTAGATAGAAAATGGAGATACTTTAATGATTTTTACGGACAGTTTAAAGTGTCTGAAAAAGTGAATTTGGTTGCTGGTTTTGACATTGGTGTACAACAAGCGACTAACGGAAGCTCTGACTATGATGTTTGGTATGCTCCAATTGTTATAGCGCAGTATAAACCAACAAATAAAATCATGGTAGCTGCAAGAGGGGAGTATTACCAGGATAAAAAGGGTGTAATCATTGCAACTGATACCCCAAATGGTTTTAAAACGTATGGTTTCTCGGCAAATTTTGATTATTTAGCTGCAGAAAACGTAATATTTAGATTAGAAGCACGAACTTTGAATAGTAAAGATGATATCTTTTTGAAGAATAATAATCCAACAGATAGTAACGTATTTATAACGACATCTTTGGCAATCACTCTTTAGATTATTTAGAAGTCAGAAGCAAGAGGCAAGATTTATTTTGTAATTATTTTGGCATTTTGCTTCTAACTTCTTTCATCTTTTTTTACAGATAAAATATATGGATAGCGATAAAGAAAATAATGTTAAGCACTTTCTCGATTTAATTCAGAAATCCCGTAAAGGTAAGTTTAAGGTCTACATTGGCATGAGTGCTGGTGTAGGCAAAACTTTTCGTATGCTACAGGAAGCTCACACATTGTTGAAAAACGGAATTGATGTAAAAATTGGGTATATAGAAACGCATAATCGTAAGGAAACACATGAATTATTAGATGGTTTACCTGTGATTCCGCGTCGTTCTATTTTTTACAAAGGAAAGCAACTGGAGGAAATGGATGTACAGGCCATAATTAATTTACGACCAGAAGTGGTTATTGTAGATGAATTAGCGCATACGAACATTGAAGGAAGCAAGAATGAAAAACGTTGGCAAGATGTTCTTGAGATTTTGGAGTCTGGAATAAATGTAATTTCGGCAGTAAATATCCAACATATTGAAAGTTTAAATCAAGATGTAAAACGCATTACTAATATAGATGTTAAGGAACGCATTCCTGATAATGTATTGCGATTAGCAGATGAGGTTGTAAATATTGATTTGACCTCTGAAGATTTAATTGACCGTTTGAAGGAAGGGAAAATTTATACTGCAGATAAAATTCAGACTGCATTGAATAATTTTTTTAAGGCAGATCAGATTTTGCAGCTCCGAGAATTGGCTCTTAGAGAAGTTGCAAGTCAGGTTGTTAGAAAAGTAGAAAATGAAGTTCCTAAAACTCAGGCGCTGCGACACGAAAAATTATTAGCTTGCATAAGTAGTAATGAACGAACGGCAAAGAATATTATTAGAAAAACAGCTCGATTGGCTAGTTACTATAATAGCGATTGGTATGTTTTATACGTTCAGTTACCAAAGGAAAGTAGTGATAAAATAGCGTTGGATAAACAACGTCATTTAATTAATAATTTTAAACTGGCCACAGAACTTGGTGCTGAAGTCATTAAGATAGAAAGCACTAATATTACTGATACAATGCTTAAGGTTGTTGAACAAAAAGAAATTACAACGGTTTGTATTGGGAAACCGCATTTTAACTTTTTTAGGGTAATTTTGTCAACATCGATTTTTAGACGTTTACTGAGTCGTCTTTCTTTGTCGAATGTTGATCTTGTTATTTTGTCTTAGTTGATAGAGGTTGAGAAGCAAGATTTTGAGATGTTAGACGTTTAAAGATTGACTATATAAGTTATGGGAGTATTTATTAAACTGTTTGGGAAGGTAATGTACTTAGATAAAAAATAAAATGTTTTGTAAATTATAGGAAATGAAAATTAAAACGAAATTAAACTTGGGCGTTGGACTATTATTTTTAATGATAATTATTCTTTCATTAGTAAGTGCCTTTTATATTTTTTTGATAAAAGAAGATACAGAAAACATCTTGAAGGCTAATTATAATACATTAGAATATTCTAGAAACATGCTGACTTCACTTGATGTAACACATGATAATGAAAGTAAAGCAATCGTTTCTTTTAGGGATAACTTGAAAAAACAAATTGTCAATGTAACAGAAAGTGGCGAAGATAATGCAACAAATATTTTAAAAAAAAGTTTTAGTAAGTTAGAAAAAAATTGGGCTGATGAAACATTAAAAAGTCAGGTGCGCCATGATATTTTTACAATCATGAAACTCAATATGGATGCGATGAAACTGAAAGGTGATATTGCAAAAAAAACAGCAGAAACAGCTAATTTTTCAATTGCAATTGTTGGTACACTTTGTTTTTTAATTGCATTTAATTTATTAATTAATCTGCCGAATAATATTGCAAATCCAATTAAAGAATTAACAGAAAGTATTAAACAAATTGCTAATAAAAATTATTTGGAAAGAGTACATTTTATGAATCATAACGAGTTTGGTGATTTAGCAAAATCGTTTAATACAATGGCAGAGAAACTCAAGGAATATCATGATAGTAATTTGTATAAATTATCATTTGAAAAGAAAAGACTGGAGACTTTAATAAACAATATGCATGACCCAATAATTGGGTTAGATAATCAAGGGAAAGTATTATTTGTAAATGATGAGGCTCTTAAGATTATTGGAATGAAATCGGAAGAAGTGATTGGTGAATTGGCTACGACTTTGGCTTTAAAAAATGATTTGATGAAATCTTTAATCATTAATGATCTGGAAAGTACAAAAGCACATCCCATGAAAATTTTTGCTGATGGTAAAGAAAGTTATTTTGATAAAGAGAAGGTTAATATTGCAATTACTCCAACAGGGGAGGATGAGGCTATTAATATAGGAGAGGTAATTATTTTACGAAATATAACGTTGTTTAAAGAACTTGATTTTGCTAAAACTAATTTTATAGCGACAGTTTCTCATGAATTAAAAACTCCAATTTCATCAATCAAATTAAGTCTTCAATTATTAGAAAAACCAAATACAGGTGCCATTAACGAGGAACAAAAGCAATTAATTGATAGTATTAAAGAGGATAGCCAACGGTTATTGAAAATTACGGGAGAATTGTTAGATTTAGCTCAACTAGAAACGGGTAATATCAAGCTGAATATTGGGCAATGTAGCCCATATAAGATTATAGAATATGCACTTGAGGCTGTAAAGGTTCAAGCTGAGCAAAAACAAATTGAGTTGATCGTTGAAAGTGAATTGAATTTAGTAGACATAAAAGCTGACTCGGAGAAAACGACTTGGGTGATGATTAATTTTTTAACGAATGCTATCAGATACTCTTATGAAAAAAGCAGTATAACAGTTAAATTAAAAAAAGATAAAAATCAGATTGTTTTTGAGGTAGTTGATACTGGAAAAGGAATCGATAGTCATTATAAGTCTAAAGTCTTTGATAAATTTTTCCAAATTCCAGGAAGTCATAAATCAGGAACTGGATTGGGGTTATCTATTAGTAAAGAATTTATCGAAGCGCAAAACGGAACTATTGGCGTAGAAAGTGAGTTGGGATTAGGAAGTTCTTTCTGGTTTAAACTTTTAAAAGCGTAGAATTTTGTGTTCAGTGTTCAGTCGCAGTTTGCAGTGTTTTGTAAAAAGTAATCAATAAAAAAAGTGTTCAGTACTCAGTTTATACAAACTGCGACTGAACACTTTTTTTTAGAGTTGAATACTGAATATTTTTAGCTAAAAACTAACAATCCGCCATATTCACGGCAATTGCTAATCCTCCTTCTGAGGTTTCTTTGTATTTAGAGTTCATATCTTTGGCAGTTTGCCACATGGTATCAATAACTTTATCTAGAGGTACTTTTGCGTTTTTAGAGTCTGTTTCCAGCGCTAATTCGGCTGCATTGATCGCTTTTATAGCTCCCATTGTATTTCTTTCGATACAAGGAATTTGTACTAAACCTCCAATTGGGTCACAGGTTAAACCTAAGTGATGTTCCATGGCAATTTCGGCAGCCATTAAAACTTGTGCAGGGGTTCCGCCCATTAATTCGCAAAGTGCTGCTGCTGCCATAGATGATGAAACACCTATTTCGGCTTGACAACCTCCCATTGCAGCAGAAATCGTAGAACCTTTCTTGAAGATACTTCCTATTTCGCCTGCAACCATTAGGAATTGTTTGATTTCTTTTTCGCCTGCATCGTGGTTTTCGATTACCAAATAATACATTAAAACAGCTGGGATTACACCAGCACTACCATTAGTAGGGGCAGTAACAACACGCCCTAAAGCGGCATTTACCTCATTTACTGCGAGTGCAAAACAACTTACCCATTTTAGAATTTGACGAAATTTAACTTCTGTTTTTCTTATTTCTTCTAACCACGTTTGTGGAGAGTTATAGTTAGATAATCCGATGAGGTTTTGGTGCATATCAAATGCTCTACGGCGTACATTTAATCCGCCAGGTAGTATCCCTTCAGAGTGACAGCCAATATACATACATTCGAGCATAGTATCCCAAATACGCATTAATTCGTTGTTAATAAATTCTTCGGAACGCATCGATTTTTCATTCTCATAAACAATTTCTGAAATGGTTTTGTTTTGAGTAATAGTATATTCTAAAAGTTCAGCTGCATTTTGTATAGTAAATGGAAATGCACATTTTATCTCCGATTTTATTTTTGCATTTTCACGTTCTTCTTTTACGACAAATCCTCCACCAATAGAATAGAAAACGGATTCGTATTTGGAATCATCTTTGGCGTAGGCCGTAAATTTTAAACCATTAGCATGGAAGGGCAAGAATTCTTTATTGAAAATGATGTCTTGCAAAAAGAAAAACGGAATTGTAATTTCGTTTCCAAGTACAAGCGTATTGGTTTCTTCAATAGTTTTGATGATTCCAGCAATATCGTTTATAGGAATATACTCAGGATCTTGACCGCTTAATCCTAACATAACTGCCAAATCGGTTGCATGACCTTTTCCCGTTAAAGAAAGGGAGCCATACAAATCGACTTTGATACGAGTGATTTGAGAAAACAGATTTTCACTTTTTAATTCAGCAAGAAAACGTTCTGCTGCACGCCAAGGTCCAAGAGTGTGTGAACTTGATGGTCCTACACCAATCTTGAGCATATCAAATACCGATATACATTCTTCCATTATACTATAATTTTGTTCTCACAAAGATAATTGAATAATGCAATGAAATTAAAAGAAGAATTGTTAATGTTGCGTATTTATTAAAATTTGTATTTAATATTAATAATTTGGCAATAAAATAATAATGTATAAAATATTAATTGTAATATTTTGTTTATCTTAAAATTAAGGTTTTAACAACTACGACTAGGAAAAGATAGTTAAATAAGGAAGAAATGGTATTTTTGTTAAACCATTATGAGATTAAGAAAGTTAAAGGTTAAAGCTTAATATCTTAATGGTTTAAAGCTTGTTTTTTTAGCTATTCAATGCTGGTTTTAGTTCGGTTGTAATGCCAATTCTGTTTAAAGCGTTCTTAGTTTCTATGTTTATTTAATTGTTAAACAATGCTATTTACATGAGTAATGAAAAACCTTAAGCTAGTTTAAGAAATGATTCTAAGTGGTTTTTTTCTTATTTCGCCTAAATATTCTGGAGTTAAATTTGAATGTGATGCGAGCATATACTGTGGAATTCGCTGAAGTAATTCAGGAAATCTTGAAGCAAAATGCTGGTAACTTTCTTCTTTTGAAAAGTCGAATAAGTATTTTATACGTATTTGTGCAGCTGAATAGGTTTTGAGTAAAATGAGTCGGAAGTAGCGTTCTAGTTGTGGCAATTGGTTGAATTTTTTTTCTTGATTGTGATAATCAAAAACATAAACTACTGTGTTTTAGATTGCCTTAATATAAAATTGGGATGGTTTTTGTGTGTCGAAACTCATATTAATAATGCTTTGTATGTAACGCTAGACTGATTTTTAATTATTGTATGTAATCATAATTAAATAAGCACTTCTTAACCGGAGTGGTTTTGTTTTTTATATTGTATCATTACGCTTGTATTCTAAATAAAAAAAGAGGACTATAAAAGTCCTCTCCATATATTATTATAAAAGTTCAGTGATTATTCGATTTCGGCACCAACAAAATCATCTCCTGTTTCTCCAGCGGCAACCAATTCAGGTTTTGAAGCCTTAAGAGTATTAAATCTTTCTAATTGTTCCATTTCTCCTTCTTCGCCACTAAAATAAGGAAAAACATCCATGATTGGAGATTCTGCAATAGCAGGAATGGTATAATCTCCCATAGTATTTTTCATTATGGCAATTGTATTGTCATAAGCTTCTTTTACATCATTGGCTTGTACCAATATATACATATTGGATCTTCGTTCTTTGCCACTCTCTTCGTCATATGCCATTAGAGACACTTTTGATTTAAACCAGCGATCTGCATTTTCAAAAGGGTGAATTTCGGCATAATTAGCCATTTTTATATTTGTGATTTTAAATTCTTCACTAATATAAGCAGACATTTCTTCATTAATTCTGGTTTCAGCCTCTGTATAAGATAAAGCATCTACCAAATAAGGTTCTGTAGTAACCTTTTGTGTTCCAGTATCATCTGTTTTTCTGTATTTTACCTTGCATTCGTACCAAATTGTGCTCATTTCTTTTTTTTTAAGGGTGTCAAAGATAGATTTTAATGAAAAAGAAATCAACAATATATAAAATAGATATTCACAATTTAAAATTATGGTGAAGTTTTAGTCATTTTTACGGGTTTTAAAAAATAATATGGCTGTTGCAAAATAACCTGACAATACTAATTTACTATTTCATATTTTTGAATAAATGAAATAATCTAACGATGATTCTGGAAACAATAAAAAGGCGTGCAGTAAATCTATTAATTTCTTTATTTGGGATTATTCTGTTAGTGTTGTTCTACGGTTGCAATACCAAAGAAAAGGCTGCTAAAGAAAAGCAATCTATTTATCGTGCAGTAAATGCCAATAATGACACTGCGACTTTATCAATAGTGATAAACAAAACCCGTTTTTATGGTCAGTATGAAATAAAATATGGTGAAACTACTAAAGATTCTGGGAGTGTAAAAGGAAATATTAAAGATAATATATTACTAGGGGAGTATTATTGTAGGCCTTACGGAGGCAATTTAAAAAGAGTTCCGATATCTTTATTAAGAAAAGATGATAAATTATTCTTAGGGAACGGGGTAATAACCACCTATCTTGGATTACCTTGTTTTGCTGCCGGAGTTCCTATAACATATACTGATGCTGAGTTTGTATTTGAAGAAATAAAAAAATAAGTATTTTTTAAAGGTTGATAGATACTAAGGCTCTATGTTACTAAGAAACACAATGAATGTTTTTTTAGCCATTGATTTTAAAGTATTTATTATTGAAAATAAAGATATTCAATACTGTCTTTTGAACAGTTGTAGCTCAGAATCTTTGAGCCTTAAAAACCTTTGTATCATAGAGCCTTAGTTCCTTAGAGTCTTTTTTACTTAATTTCTGTAATAAAAGCTTCTTTTGGAGTTCTTACTTTTTTCATATTAATCAGCCAGTCATTAGCTTCGTCTCTGTACCCAAGAGGTAACATTAATACACTTTTTAAACCTTGATCTTGTAAACCTAAAAGTTTATCTACTTCTGCAGGAATAAAACCTTCCATTGGCGTAGCATCTACTTTTTGCTCAGCTGCTGCAACAATTGCTATTCCCATAGCGATGTAAGCCTGATGAGCCGCGTGATTTGCATGCCACTCTGTAGAAAGTGGTTCGTAAAGTCCCCAAAGTGTTTTCTTGTAATCATCCATCGTATTAGCTGGTAAGCCTCTTTCGGCAAGAGTTTTTTCAAATACAGCAGTAATTCTTTCAAGAGAATAACCATCCCAAGCAGCAAAAACTAGTAAATGTGAGCAATCTGTAATTTGGCTTTGGTTCATACCAACATTTTTTATTTTTTCTAATAAATCAGCATTACTAATTACAAAAATTTTATAAGGCTGTAATCCCGAAGAAGATGGAGTAAGTCTGGTAGCTTCCAGTATATAATCCAATTTTTCTTGTGGTACTTTATTGCCGTTCATTTTTTTAGTAGCATAACGCCACTGTAAGGTATCTATTAAATTCATCTTTTAATTGTTTTTAATTATTAGGTACAAATTTACATAAAAGCTTGTTACTTTTGGTAACTTTGTAACGAAAAGAAATAGTAACAAATGAGTAACCAAGTAACATACTATGGAAACAGAAAATGAAATTCGATTAAAAGAATGCTATAGTACAGTAATGGCAATTCAAGATGTGGTTGATATACTAAATGGTAAATGGAAGATATCTATTATTGCCTGTTTATGCTATAAAAAAATGCGTTATTCTGACTTATTAAAAGAAATTAAAGGGATATCAGGGAAGATGTTAAGTAGAGATTTGAAGGAGTTAGAAGCAAACCTTCTTATTACAAGAACTGTTTTAAGTACTCAACCTATAATGGTAGAATATGAAATTACTGAATATGGCGCAACACTCAAAAATGTTACTAAAGTAATCGCAGATTGGGGGATTATACATCGACAGAGAATAATTAAGAAATAGTATTTTGTTTTAGTATTGTGTCACGTTTTTTTATTTTAGCAGTATAGTATTTACTCTCAATAAGTAAAAAATGAACCGCAAAAATAACTCCAATATTGTCATTTATGTAAATGTTACAATATTGGAGTTATTTTCGGATAAAAAAAGTATTCGATTCAAGTTTTATTCTCAGAATCTTAATAAAATTATTTTGCTACTTTTTTAAATCTCATCATTGGGATTTCATTCATCATTAAACTGAGTTTACCATCTTTATCGATAGAATAGCCGTTAATTTTTTTAATTGTTTGTAAAAACGTTTGTTCTCCACCGCCTTCACAAAACATTAGTGTTGCTGGACCTTGCTCTCCAAAACTTAGTTTTTTTCCTTTTAGAGTATATGGAGCTGTATAGCCATTGCAACCTGCATTTCCATAAACTTGACCTGCATTTTCGTCAAACTTAAGAAATGGTTTTTTGTTTGGATATAAACCTTCAAAAGCAATACGTGGACCAGTAATATATTCTAGTTCCCAAGTTGTATTATAAAGATCAGCAGTTTTTGTTGTGTCTTTCATTGTTGTACAAGAATTAAATGACAGTGTTAAAACAGAAACGAATAGTAATACATAATTTTTCATAATAGATATTTTAGAACATAAAATTAAAGGTTTTTAATCAGATTAGCTTAAAAAAGTCATGATTATTTTTGATTTGACTTGTTGAATTTTCTTATTTTGTTACGAGCACAATCTCAATAAGTTAAAATGAAATTATTTCTTATAATTCATTCGCAAAGAAATTAAAACATAAAAAAAGGTGTACAAACATGACAAATTAATGTCTGCCGAGATGATTTGTCATCTGGTTTTAGTCTTATTTTATTAGATTTTAGTATGCAGGTAAAAATAGAGAAGAACAATTTTGGGCTATCTTTTTTTTAAAAAAAAATATTTTTGTTGTTATTATTGCATTAGCCAATTTTTTAGAGTTTTCATTATTTTTTGCTGATCCTGTTCTGGGAAGTTTTTAATTCTTGTAGCGTGACTTCCGCTAGGTAAAACCATTTTTAGAGCATCAAGTTTAGGATTAGGCGTTGGAGAACAAGCTCCCCAAGTATCATAGCCTCCATAAATATAAAGTATTTTGGAACCTTTATTTTCTACATATTCCCTAACTTTTTTAATGTATTTTGGATTGTAATTTATTTGAACATCTTTTGGTGCAAACCGAGAATTTGATGTGCTCTTTACTGAAGTTACTAAATCTTTTACAGGTGTAAAATCAAAACCATAATAACCCAATTCGCTCATGTGTTGGTAATAAGACGGTAATAAATCATGGAATGTTGTATCGTTGTAAAAACTAATGCCAACTATCTTATTCATATAATCAAACAATTCTTTTGAAGTAGCATTTTTACTTGGAATATCTTCACATTTTCCTCCCCATTGCCAGAAAGAAAAAGGAAATTCCATAGCGCTATATTCTAATGCTTCATCCATAGAAACTTCAGTAAAAGTCATTTTTTTTAGTTCTGCATAAGCTTTTATTTCGTTAAGAAGGGCAGTTCTGTTTTGCAGTAATGCACGTTGAAACTCAATTATTTTCTCACGACACTCAGCAGTTCCTACAGTTGCAAGATGCTGTTGTATTCTGGGATCTTCTTGAGTATTAATTAATGGCGCTACATAAGGAACTGCAATAGCAACATCTTTTGGGTATTTCGATTTGTAAATTAAAGTTGTTTCTCCGCCTTTACTAATTCCAGTCGAAATCCACTTGCCTGTATATAATTGTTTTAGTTTGGTAACTATATTATGGTAATCGGCTACAGCCTGATCGTTGGTTAAGTATTCCCAAGGAATTGGGTTTGGTCTTGATTTTCCATAAAAACGATATTCTACAATAAGCTGATTAGCTTTTAATAAAGAGCTCAATTCGGTTTTTGTGTATCGAGCTGCGTATCCTTCTGTTTCAATGATCATTGGACTATTAAAATCTAAATGTGATAAATAGATGTAATGTTTAAATGTCCCTTTCTTAGGATTTTTATGATCTAATGGTTCATTAAGAACTAATTGATATGATTGGGTAAAACCTTCCAGATCTTTCATTTTGGTAATCTCAACACCAGGAAATAATTGGGATAGTTTATTTTCTAAATCGGTTTTAATAGCAGTTTCAGTTTGAGCAAAACTCAAACATGAAATGAGGGAAACTACTAGGAGTAATACAGTGTGTTTTAACTTTTTCATTATTTTTAGATTGATTTTTTATAAAAATATAGCCTTCAAAACTAATCAATTTATACTATATTAACTTTAAGTTGCCTTATGTTAACTAGTTCTTTGCAAAATTGGATTTGGAAAAAAAATTCTACTATTTTTAGTGAAATTTCAACTTAAAATATGGAACCTATTCAACTTATTTCGGACAATTTCATTGAAGAAAATTGTGATTTTAAAAGCCTAATCGAAGGACTTCGGGAGGGATTTTCGACAGATAAAATAGAAGTGCCTCTGCGGCATCATCATGATTTTTCTAATCCAGAAGAAAACAAAGATTCAACATTATTATTAATGCCTGCATTCCAGCCTGGGAGAGATTTAGGAGTGAAAATTGTTACGGTTAGCCCTAACAACGGCAAGTATGATTTGCCTTCTATACAAGGTACATACATTTATCTTGATGCACATAAAGGGAACATCAAAGCTATTCTGGATGCAAAATCTTTAACTGGTAAAAGAACTGCCGCAACATCTGCATTGGCAAGTAGTTATCTTTCTCGCAAGGATGCATCGTCTATGCTTATGATAGGAACTGGCGCTTTGGCAATTAATTTAATTCAGGCACATGCTAGTGTACGCCCCATAAAACAAGTATATGTGTGGGGGAGAACGTTGCAAAAAGCACAATTGGTTTGTGATGCATTAAAAGACTTTCCTTTTAGATGTATAGCAGTTGCTACAATCGAAGAAGTAATATCGCAAGTTGCTATTATTTCTTCGGCAACATTATCTCCTGTTCCGCTTGTGTTTGGCAAATGGCTTAAAGAAGGACAACACTTGGATTTGGTTGGCGCTTACAAAAAAGATATGCGTGAGGCCGACGATGAAGCGATTCTTAGATCAAGTGTATTTCTTGATACATATCAGGGTGGACTAAAAGAAAGTGGTGATATTTTGATTCCGTTAAACAATGGGGTGATTACTAGAGAATCTATCAAAGCAGATTTGTTTGAATTATGTTGTAATAAAAAATCAGGCAGAACATCTGATACAGAAATCACCTTTTTTAAATCGGTTGGACATGCTTTAGAAGACCTTGTTGCGGCTGCTTATTTTTATAAAGAATTTAATTTAAAATCAGAAACAAATGTCTAAAATGTATAGCAATATTTGTGCAAATACGGCATATAAAGTAGCATCGAATACGCTGCAAATAAAAACTATTGATATGCACACTGGCGGCGAACCATTGCGTGTTATAGTTTCTGGGTTTCCTGAACTTAAAGGAAACAATGTATTGGAATATCGTCGGGATATAAAAGAAAATTACGATTATTTAAGAACTTCATTGATGTTTGAGCCTCGTGGGCATGCTGATATGTACGGTTGTATTTTGCTTCCGCCAAATGACGATGATGCTGATTTTGGGATTTTGTTTATGCATAATGAGGGATATAGCAGTATGTGTGGGCATGCTATTATTGCGATAAGTACGCTTGCTGCAAAAATGAATTGGATTACGATAAAGGAAGGCGAAAACGAACTAAAAATTGATGCTCCTTGTGGTCGAATATTTTCTTTTGTTACTATTAAAAATGGAGAAGTAACAGGTGTTAGATTTCATTGCGTACCAAGTTTTGTAGTAGGCTTGGATCGTGTTGTAGATGTTGCAGGAATAGGAAATGTAGTTTATGATTTGGCTTATGGTGGGGCTTTTTATGCTTATGTAGATTTGAGAAAAAATACGCATTTGAATTTTGGATTAACGGAACAAGATTACCGTACTATTATCCAGAGTGGAATGGATATAAAGCATGCTGTAATGAATCAAGATAAAGAAGTTTTGCATCCTTTTGAAGATGATTTGAGTTTTCTTTATGGAACAATTTTTATAGATGAACCTCAGGATATTGCTAATCATAGCAGGAATGTTTGTGTTTTTGCCGATGGAGAAGTAGATCGTTCTCCAACAGGTTCAGGTGTTTCGGGTAGAATTGCTATTGAGACAACTAGAAATACCATAAAACCAAATGAGTCTATTAGAATAGAAAGCATTACCGGAAGTACTTTTAAAGGTTCTCTTGTTGAAGAGAAAGACTTTGGACCATTTAAGGCCGTGATTCCACAAGTAGAAGGAACAGCTTTTGTAACTGGTGTAAATACTTTTATTATAGATCCAAAAGACCCAATGAAAAATGGATTTATTTTGAGATAGGTTTTTTTTGAGGCAAAGGTTCAAAGGCTCAAAGTTTGTGAGGAACGAATGGTCTCATTTACTAATTTGATAAAGATTATGAAGTTTCTTGCGGTGATTTCTCCTGTGTCGGAATGACAATATTGGAGAAAAACTTTGCGTACTTTGTGTTAAATACATCTAAATCTTTGCGAACTTAGCGGTTAAATTTTCCGCTACATAAATAATATGTCTTAACGGTTTTGGATAAAAAAAATAACTTAAAATATAAAAAATGACAATTGGAATAGGCGGTTCAACCGCAGCTGTTGAGTTAGAAAAAATAGTAAATATGACTTTGGATGTAAAGCCAATCCAGTCTGAGGAATATTTAAACAGAATTAAAAAAGCAGTTGCCATTATGAAGGATATAAAGGTAAAGGCAACTTATGTTAATGCTGGAACGAACCTTTATTATTTTACTGGTACAAAATGGAATCCTTCTGAGAGAATGGTTGGGGCTTTATTGTATGATGATGGAACGCTAGATTATATTGTTCCTAAGTTTGAAGAAGGTACTTTTAAAAAGTATATGGAAATAAACGGAAAAATCAATTGTTGGGAAGAGCATGAATCGCCATATGTATTAATGGGAGAATTATTAAAAAATAAAAATATAGTTGATGGAACTATAGCCATAGACGAATCGGCTCCATATTTTTTAGTTGACGGTGTAACCAAAAGAAATCACACATACACTATCGTAAATGCACTTCCAATTACTTCGGGTTGTCGAATGCAAAAATCGGTTAATGAGATTGCTATTATACAAAAAGCGAAAGACATTACGATGGTAGTGCAACGTGCAGCAGCTAGGATATTACGCCCTGGAATAAGTGTTAATGAGGTTACAAGTTTTATCAATGATGCACATATTAAAGCTGGTGTTGCTTCAGGGTCTTATTTCTGTATTGTTTTGTTTGCTGATGATACTCAATTTCCTCATGGTGTTTCTATTCCTCAGGATTTAAAAGAAAACGGAGCTGTTATTATAGATACAGGTTGTCGATTAGAAGGATATCTTTCGGATATTACCAGATCATACGCTTACGGAACTCCATCTGAAGAATATAAAACGATTTGGAATCTTGAAAAAGCGACACAACGTACCGCTTTTGAAGCTGCTCAAATAGGAGCGACTTGTGGTTCTGTAGATGATGCTGCCAGAAAAACTTTAGCGGAAGCGGGATTGAGTCCAGATTATAATTTACCGGGATTACCACATAGGGTAGGACATGGAACTGGTTTGGATATTCATGAATATCCTTATTTAGTTAGAGGTAGTGCAATTGAACTTCGTGAAGGTATGGTTGTAAGTAATGAACCAATGATTTGTATTCCAGGAAAATTTGGTATTCGTCATGAAGATCATTTTTATATGACTACAAATGGCCCTAAGTGGTTTACTGAACCAATGAATAGTGTTGAAAACCCTTTTGGGTATTAATGTTATTTAAAGTTTCACGCAGATTCAAAAGTCAAAATAAATACAAATTCCACGGATTTACGCAAACTAATTAGTGTAAATCTGTGGAATTTGTGTTTAACCTCAGTATGGTAATTCATCGGCAGGAATGCCTATAAAGTCGGGTTCGGGTGTGGTTTGAAATTGTACTGCTTTAATGTCTGTATGTCCTTGTAGTAGTGCTTTCATAACACGATGCATACCATCCATCAAACGTCCGTTGGCACATAAAATAATTGGATATTCTAAACTTGCTTCTTCCATAAGTTTTATATGCTCCAGAATTGCTGTACCAGTGGGTAATTGGCTTGGGTCTTGAAACCAATATGTTTCGTTTACTTCTTTAATTTCGCTTAGCAAAATATTTTTGATGGGGAAGTTTTTAGATAATTCTATTAATCTATGTACATCCCATGCTCTTAGGCCTTCTTCACTCTGACGTAAGTTATATTGTTTTCTCATATTGTTTCTTACTTAATCATGCAAAGTTATGTAAAAAGAAAAACCGCCGAAAGGATATCTTTCGGCGGTTTAGTTTTAGAAATTATTTTTCTAAAATTACTACTTATTTAATTACTAACTTTTTGGTTTCTTTAAGCGTACCATCAGTAAAAACTACATAATATATACCTGTTGGTAAATGGTTCAGATAATAACTGGTTGTATTATGAACGGTATCAATCAACGCTCCGTTATTGTTATAAATTGTAATTACCAGATTTATTGATTCTATATTCTTAAATGAAAAGTTAACTACATCTGAAGCAGGATTAGGGGACATTGTAAATGATTTTTCATTTTCAACTTCATTAACTCCAAGTGTAGATGGAAGTGTAACATCCATAGGAGTGCTCCAGTCACTGGTTCCACTTGCGTATACTGCTCTTATTCTTATTCTATAGTTTTTTTCTTCACCTTGTTTTTCAATATATTGATTGTAAGTAGTAGATATTGCAAAATCTGCCCATCCTGTTACTGCGTTATATAATTGTATCTCATAACTAGTAGCACCATTGATTAAAGCCCATGTGGCATAAAATCCATTTGTATAAGTCCCATTTTTAGGATCATAAAATACCGGTACTGCAAGAGTTGGGTTTGCATTATCGAAAGTTACGGTTACAATATTTGAATATGAAGAATATGTTGTATTCTCGTTTGCTCTTACTTTATATGAGTAGCTACTTCCTGCTGTTAAGCCTATATCTGTATATGAAGTTTCGTCGGCTCCAAGAGTTGCAATTACGCTATAGGATCCGTTTCCTAAAGCTCTTTCTACTGAGTATCCAGTTTCGATGTCTGAGTTATCATCCCATGTTAAATCAACTTCAAGAGCAATTGCATTTGCGGTTAGGTTAGATGGTGCTAGTAATGCTCCTGGAAGAGTGAAATCTCTAGGAGTACTCCAGTCGCTTGTACCGGTTGCATTTACAGCTCTCATTCTTACTCTATAACTTGTTTGTGTTCCTTTTTTATTGATATATAAGTAGTGAGCAGTTGAAGTTCCTTGATCAACCCATCCGTCAGTTTCATTATATACCTGAATATCATAACTTGTAGCATTATTGATTAATCCCCATGTTACATAAAATCCTGTAGCATAAATTCCTGTGTCTCCTTCATTAATTACTGGTTTAGCCAGTGTTGGGTTAGGATTAGAATCTTCGATAGTTACTGTTGCAACATTCGAATAATCAGAGCTCGTTGCATTCATGTTTGCTTTCATTCTGTACGAATAAGCGTTTCCTTTTATTAATCCTGTATCTGTATAAGAAGTTACGTTTGGAGCAAAAGTTTTAATAACGCTATATGCGCCAGTTCCTTCGGCTTTTTCTAATGTAAATCCTGTTTCATTATCTGAGTTATCTACCCATGTTAATGCAACCGTAAGTGCCGCTACATTTGCTGTTGCTGCCAGATTGCTTGGAGCATTAATAATTGGGGTTGTTATAGATTCATTTGGTTTCGTATTGTAAGCAAAATTGGTAATTGTATATCCATTTCCGGTTGCATCTACTTTTACTTTCATCCATCCATAACATGTTCTTCCTCTGTTTGTGTATTCAAAACCTACATAGCCAGTTTCGTTGTCCCATGTTGTGTATGTTGAGGTACGCAAATCCAATTGATTAGGATATGCTCCAGGCGCTGTAAAATTACTTGTTGTACCTATTGTACCTCCAGCAGGAACTTTGGTGATATTTCTTGTTCCAGGCTCGCAAACCAATCTTTTGCCATAGGTTTCAATTTTTAGTGCATTTGCTGTAAATTGCCATGCGCCATATTCGGTATTATCTCCAATGGCTAAATTAAACCATTTCCAGTTTATTGCAGATGAAGCGCTATAATCAGGGTTGTCTACATAATAGATCCCGTAAGGAGCTTCAAATTCTATTTTTATAGTTTTTGCTGCATTATCAAGTGTTGTGATTCCACCAGTTATAGCTGCATCTTTAAATGTTACTATTACCGAAGAATTATTATTAGGTAAGTGAGAAGTTGCTTTTCCTGTTAAAGCTAGTATTGCTTTAGAGTTATTCTCTAATGTTAAAGTTGCTGTTAATCCTGCTGGTATTCCTGTTATTGTATAGTCTGTACCTGCTATTAATGCTCCTGTACTTTTTGTAAAAGTTCCATTATTTGTTGATAATGTAATTGCTGCATTTGTTGTAATAGCACCATCATTAACATCAGATTCGTACAATGTACTTGGTGATAATGTTACACCAACTTTAGCTGTTACTCCTGTAGTAATAGGAGCTCCTGGTTGTGTGTTGTAAGCGTATTCGGATATTGTATATCCGTTTCCATCAGCATCTACAGTAACTTTGAACCATCCATAACAAGTTGCGCCCTCAAGTAGATAGTCAAAACCTACATATCCTGTTTTACCATCCCAAGCTTTGTATGTTGTAGTACGTAAATCCAATTGATCAGGATATGCTCCCGGAGCTTTAAAATTACTTGAAGGACCTACTTGCGTATTTGCAGGAAGTAGCGAAATGTTTCTAGTTCCTGTTTCGCATACAAGTTTTTTTGCATAAGTCTCAATTTTTAATGCATCGGTTGTGTATCTCCAAGCTCCAAAAGAGGGATCATCTCCTGTTTCTATATCAAATGCTTTCCAAGTAAGGGCTGCATTTGCTGTAGCATCTGGCATATCTACAAAGTATATTCCATAAGGATCTACAAATTTAATATCGTAATATAAAGCCGTACATGTCATGGTTGAAGCTCCACCTGAGAATGCAGCTGGTAAAAATGTAATTGTTCCTTTGGCACTATTAGACTTTAAGTGGCTTGTAGCTTTTCCTGTTAAAGTAACAGTTAATTGAGAATTAGAATTAACTGTAATTACTGGAGTAATTCCTGCTGGAAAAGTATGAGTAAAATGTGTTCCAGAAGTCATTGTTCCAGATGCAAGTGCAAAAGTTTCTGTTCCTGTAAGGGTAATTATTGGTGCAGAATCAAATGAACCATCGTTAACAACGGCTTCTTTAAAGAAATTTGTGTTTGAAGCTAATAATCCGCCTGTTGTGTTTACGCCAGTAGCAATTAAATTGCTTTCTTGCCAAAGTGTTTTTCTAGCAGGATGCTCTAAGGCAGCAAGCATTCTGTCGATTTGTCCTTGAGTGTACATTTTATAACAACCTTGAGCACCATTGTATCCCATATAGTTTTCATTATTTACTCTATCTCCATTACAGTTTGTACCTTGTGTACAGGATAAAGTATGTTTTCCATCTTCAAGTGGAGTATCATCTACCTCATCAGAACCTGTACATCCACCTTCAAAAGTGTGTATTAGGTTTAAGAAATGACCAAATTCATGTGTTAAAGTAGCCGAGAATTCTTTGCTGTATGAATTATCAAATAAATACGCTCCATTAAATACAACTCTAGCCGTATTGCTTGCTGTCATACTTGAGCTAGGGTACCATGCAACGCCTGAATTGTTAAGTGTTCCATCGGCATATAAATCGTTTTGGATGTAAATATTCATGTACTTTTTATTATCCCATGCATCTGCAGCAATTTGGTCATCGTATCCACCACCGTTACCATAACCGTTTTTGGCGGGATGAAATACAACACCAGTACTACAACCACCATTTGGATCGATTTTGGCAAGTTTAAATTCAATTTTTAATGTTCCTCTTCTTGCCTGAAAAAAAGGATCAACTGTTGCGTAATCAGCATTACGTCCATTAAAATCATCATTAAGTTCTTTTAGATGATTTACAATTTTTTGGTAAGTAACGGTTTTTCCACTTTGCACATCACCATAAATATGAAACACTACTGGTATAACATAGGATGTTTCTACTTTTTTGGATGTTTTGGATTTTTTCTCTGTGCTGAATTTTTTGCTGAAAGCATCAAAGTCTTGTTTTTCTTTTAATGCATGAGGATTTAGTTTGTAGATTTTTTCGTTTTCTTCACTAGTCCGACAAGGCAACCCTTGTGCACTTATTTTTAAAACGAAAATGAGCGTCATAAATAAAAATAATTTTGTTTTCATATTCTTTGGAATTTGTTAGTATGAAGCCAAAGATATTTTTATATTAAATTATGGAGTTGTACTATTTTATTCTTTTATGATGTTAAATTATCTATAAATTATGTTTAACCTTTAATTATGTGTTTTTATTGTTATAAAATATTATTTATTTCGTATTTAAAAAATGTTTTCTATTAAGGTTCGAAATGAAGCGTAAAAAAACAGGCACTGGGGAGTGCCTGTTTTAATTCAAGGAAAGCTTAATATGTTACTAATTCAAAATTAAAATTTATCCCAGAATAATTTTGTTGTCATTTTATCACCACCAATTGCTGTAGCAGCAGCATTGTAGTTATCTCTGTTTAATGTAGAATCAAAAAGAGAATAGATATTTCTCACTGGTACTTTTCCTTCAGCCTCAGAAACTGCTGTTGGTGGAGCTACTAAAATAGGGAAGTCTAACCTTCTATATTCAGTCCAAGCTTCGAAACCACGGTTGTAGTAAGCAATCCAAAGTTGGTAAGCAATTTTTTGTTTATCCGTTCCAGAAGCAGTAGCAAAAGCTACATCAGTTCTGGCTATATAAGTATTTGCATCTGCACTTGAAACGTTCCAATAATCCATGCTAGAACGAATTCCTTTTTCATAGTAATCGGCAGCTGTGCCACCTACGCTAAAACCTCTGTTTGCAGCATCAGCAAGTAAGAAACAAGTTTCGGTATAATCGAAAATTACACCTGGATTTGTTTTTTGTTTTATTCTAACTCCTGGGAGTGAGAAGCCACTGTAAGTAACTTGTTTTGCATATGGAGCACCTTTATATACGCCACCAATTTTTGAAATTGGATCAAAAAAGACATCTCTTCTTGGGTCAGATTTAGCATTTAATTCGTTTACAAAAAATTCTGCAAGTATGATTTGTTTCTCTTCTGCCAAACTTGTATATAATGGATTTTGATCTATAACAGTACTATAGTATTGAAACAAAGCATTTTCGGAATTGTTATTTATTAATCCAGAGTTATACGCAGATTCTACCATAGTTTTTGCTTTTGCAGCATCAACATCAGCAAGATGTAATCCCATTTTTAGCTTAACACTATTGGCTAGTTTTTTCCACTTTGCAACATTGCCTTTATAAATAAGATCTGCTGAATCAAAACTTTTGTTACCACTATCTAGATTTCCAATAGCCTCATCTAGTCTGCGTGCTAAATCAAGATAAACTGTTTTGGCATCATCATATTTTGGAGTTGGATGATTTGTAATATCTAGTGCTTCTGAGTAAACGATGTTACCAAAAATATCAACTAAAGTTTGGTAAGCCATTATGATTTGAATATCTAATACAGCTAATTTATTTTTCTTAACAGCAATTTCTATCGAGCCTAGAGCTTGCTCGTTAGTTATCATGTTTTTAGCAACTTGTAAATCTTTTAAAACATCTCTATATAATAGTACCGAATGAGAGTTTCCTAAGTTTCTTTTTGCCTGATTATAGTTTACCTCATCTGTGTAAGTTGATGTAGACCAATATTGAGCATATCCTCTAAAGTTATTATCATTTACTGATGCATTTGTCAAGAAATAAGAATAATTTACTTGAGAGGTAGTCATTAAAGCACTAGGTACAGTTGTTGTATACGCTTTAGTATTTTCGTTTAATGTATCGAGATCATCACAAGAAGCTATTGTAAGCAATAGTGCTCCTGCAAAGAATATTGTTTTTAAATTTTTCATTTTATTTGTTTTTAGAATTGAACTTTTAAATTAAAGTTATACTCCTTTGTTGTAGGCAATACTCCTGATTGAAAACCTTGTAAGTTACCAGATGAGGTTCCGGCTTCTGGATCAGCATACGGAAGATTTTTACTAATGATCCATAAGTTGCTACCGTTTACAGCAAAAATGACACTATTCATAAATGTATTTGTTAAGTATTTTGAAGGCAGTTTATAGCTTAATCCTACTTCACGTAATTTTACATAAGATGCATCGTAAACGTATCTTTCTTGTGGCATAGCGTTATAAGTATCATAATCAGCCAAAACAACTGTAGTGTTAGGAGTTCCATTGGCCTTTACACCATCAAGGATAATTCCTCCTCCATCAGCAATAGAATTTCTCACGGGGTTGCCTAAATGGTTATTTCCTACGGTACTTTGGTAAATACCTGTTGTATGTCCAAATTGTTGATCTAATGAGTATACATCACCACCTTTTTTAATGTCTATAAGGAAGTTAAAAGTGAAATTTTTGTAGTTAAGGATGTTGTTGATACCTCCAGTCCATTCAGGATTTACATCACCAATTGTTGCTCCATTTACAATTTCGTATCTTCCGTTGTCTTTTACAACTTTTTGTCCATCAAGATATTTATATCCTCTTCCGATAAGTTGTCCGATTGGTTTACCAACTTCTGCGATATATCCAATTCCTTGAGTTGATCCTATAGAAAGTCTTTGGGCGCCACCAAGGTCAAGCACTTTGTTTTTATTGGTTGCCCAGTTAATTCTAGCTTCCCAAGAAAAGTCTTTGGTTTTAAACGGAATAACATTCAAAGAAAGTTCATATCCTTTATTCTCAACATCTCCACCGTTAATCCATGATCTGCTATATCCAGTTTGCGAAGGATTTTCGATTGATAAAATTTGATTGGTAGTATTTGTTTTGTAATAAGAAAAATCTAATCCTACTCTATTTTTTAAGAATTTAAGTTCTATACCGGCTTCATATCCTTTAGTAAGTTCGCTCTTTAAGTCGGCGTTACTTTTATTATTTTCATCAGAAAAACGTATGCCATCAGGTCCAAAATTACTCAACTTGTCATATGTTGATTGGATTACTGCAAACTCAGCATCATTTCCAGTTTCAGCATAATTTAAACGTAGTTTACCAAATGACAACCAACTAGCATCGATATGATTGCTAAAAACATAAGTACCTGTAATAGAAGGGTATGTGTATGTGTTATTTTTTTTAGGTAATGTCGATGATTGGTCAACTCTATATGAACCTTCCAAGAAATAGGTTTCATTAAAATTGAAAGTTGCGTTTGCATATACACTTTGTGTGCCTATAGTTTCTAAATATTCCTGAGGGAAGTTAATAGGGGATATAGTATTACTTAACATATATTTTTCAGGAACAATTAAACCTCCATTAGTTGTTGAAAGGGTATTACCTTTAACTGATCGTCTTGAATTCCCTCCTAATAACCCATAAAATTTTATATTTTCTGTTATGTCAGTTTTAAAGTTTAAGATTAAATCTAAATTGACTTCACGGAATGTTTTATCATATCTTGAATATTGGCCTTTTTTATTTGCTACTCTTCTAGATCCTACAGCTATACGTTCTTCTTGTAATTGGGTGTAATAATCTACAGATCCTTTACCTACAACGTTTAGCCATTTTGCCACATCAGTGCTTATAGCAAAATTACCAAAGAAACGATCTCTGTTTAAAGAGTTGTAGTTTTTATCTCGTTGAAAGTATGGATTATCATGAAATTGTACCTCTAAATCATTTGGTCCACCAATACTCCAACTCGTATTTCTGCCTGTTATATTGTAAGCATCTTCTAAATCCTGAAAATCTATACTTGTATTAAACCATTGTCTCACACTACTTAGGTAGTTATTTCCACCATCACCATACCCAGTTTCATTCATTCCTTTTGCATATGCCTTTAGGTAATTTGCTGAAGCAGATATTTTGGTTTTTGGGCTAAGGTTGTAGCTTGCTGAAAAGTTAAAGTTGTCTTTTTTGTTACTGCTATTTGGTAATATTCCCTGTGCCTGATTGTAGTTTGTGTATCCAAATCTAAAATCTCCATTTTCATTAGAACCTGCTACAGCTATACTATTAGTGTAAGTAAGGCTATGTTGGTAAAAATCATTAGGCGTTTTTTTAACAGGAGCCCATGGAGTTGGGATGCCATAGGTAGGTAATTCTGGATAAAAAGAGTTCCATTTGTAAACTAATATATTTGGATCGTATTTTGGTCCCCAAGAAGCATCGTCTGTTGCTGCATAAGGATGTACGCCACCTCCAAGATCTACAGTTCCATAAAAATCGCCATAACCACCACCGTATTCCATTTGGTACTCAGGTAAAGTCTTTTTATCAGCGACTCCTATGTTTACACCACTGTTAAAAGTAATGCCTAATCCAGCTTTGGTCTTGTTGCCTTTTTTTAGAGTTACAAGAATAACTCCATTAGCAGCTCTAGAGCCATAAAGAGCAGATGCAGCAGCTCCTTTTAAGACATTTATAGATTCGATATCATCTGGATTTATATCCGATGCAGCATTTCCGTAATCATATCCACCAGTGTTTCCAGCTGTTTTTTGTTCTTTAGTATTGGTGTTATCATTGTTTAACGGAACACCATCTACAACCCATAAAGCTTGATTATCTCCAGTTAACGATGATGATCCACGGATAACAACATTCGTTGAACCACCTATGTTATTATTTCGTCTAATATCAACACCAGCAACTTTTCCTGAGAGTGAGTTTGCTACGTTACCGCTATTTACTTTAGTTAAATCTTCTCCTTTTACTTCCTGAGTAGCATAACCAAGCGATTTTTTTTCTCTTTTTACACCTAATGCAGTAACTACAACTTCGTTAAGTGATGTCGAACCGCCAGACATTTTAATGTTTACTTTATTGTTAGTTGCAGGCATTTCTTGAGTTTTCATTCCGATGTAGCTAAATGAAAGAATTTGACTAGGAGACGCATTGATAGCGTATGCTCCATCAAAGTCAGTCTGTGTTCCTGTTTTGGTTCCTTTAACTAATACACTCACGCCTGGTAAAGGCATTCCTGTATCATCGGTCACAATTCCTGTAACTAATCTTTCTTGTGCAAGAATTAGTTGTGTTGCAAATACAAAAAAGAGTATTGCAACTTTCCTAAAATTAAATTTAAATTTCATATACTGGTTTTATTATTAATAAGTGCAAATATTTTGCATTTATAGCTTTTTTTATGCCAATATATTATCATAAACTCAGATTATATTATCTTGTTTTAAGTATACTTTATTTTTGATTTATTGTCTTTTCTAGATTTGAAAGTATTTGTTTACTAAATGGTTCTTTATGTGTTTTGTTGAAAAATTACGGGATAATATTTACTAAAATGATGAGGTATAAATGGGGTATAAACCGAACAGTTTGACATGGATTTCAAACTCAAACATAGCTCAATTTAAAGCAGATTTTTACACAAACTTGTCATTTCGACGAAGGAGAAATCTCCATGAGTAGCTCGACAATTTAAGAAAAACTGTGAGTTAGTTTCTTGCGGAGATTTACTTCGCCTGTTCACTATCGCTCGAGTATCCTTCGTCGAAATGACAAGTTTAGGATTATTTTGCTTAAACTAAAGTTCCTTAAACCCTTTACATGGTTTGAAAAAAACTTTGTAGGATAAAAAAAACAGTTACAAAAATGCTCTTGTAACTGTTAAAATTAATAGTCCTAAAAGGAGGGTATAAGACTATTTTTTTTGAATAAGTCTTTCTATATCTTCAATTTCTATAGGTAATGCTTCAGAGAGATTGATGTTGCCATCATCTGTAAGCAGGTAATCATTTTCTAATCGGCAACCGATTTCCTCTTCTGGTATATAAATTCCTGGCTCGCAGGTAAGCACCATTCCTTTTTCTAAAGTGCGAGAATACAATCCTACATCATGAACATCTAGTCCTAAATGATGGGCTGTTCCGTGCATAAAATATTTTTTATAAGCTGGAGAATCTGGTTTTTGATTAGCAATATCTTCGTTTGTAATTAAACCAAGTTTAATTAGTTCTTTTTCGACCAACCCAGCCATTTGTTTTTCATAATCACTATGTTTGATACCCGGTTTTAAAAACTTAGAACCTTCTTTTAAACAATGTAATACAGACGAATATACTTCTCGCTGACGAGGAGAAAATACTCCATTTACAGGAACACATCTGGTAGTATCTGAGTTGTAATTGGCATAACAAACACCAAAGTCAACTAAGACCATTTGATTGTCTCTGCAAATGGTATCATTAGAATTATAATGTAGAGCACATGCATTTTTTCCAGTAGCAATAATTGGTTTAAAAGCATGACGTGTAGCTCCATTTTTTATTAGCTCATAAACAAGTTCGGCTTCTAATTCAAATTCATTTATGTTTGGTTTAATAGCACTAAGAAGCCCTTTAAAGCCTTTAACGCTAATTGCTACTGCTTTTTTTATAAGAGTAACTTCTTCTTCGGACTTTATTGGTCTTAATTCTCGGGTAATTTTCGCAGTTCGATCGTATTGATGTAATGGATATTTTTCTTTACACCATTGTATCATTCGGTCCTGACGAGTAGCCATCTCTGATGTAATTCTTTTTATGTGTTCATTGTGACCCAAATAAAAAGTATCAGCTTCAAAAGCAAAAAGTTGTAAAGTCTTTTCAAATTCATGAATCCACTTTACGTTTTTTATACCCGAAATTGCTGTTGCTTCGTCTTTGGTCAAGAAATCCCCATCCCAAAGTTTAGTATGTTCACTTACTTCTTTTACAAATAAAACAGCTCGATTTTCTTCTTTATACGCATCTGGATAAAGAACCAAAATAGTTTCGTCTTGATCGATTCCTGTTAAGTAGAATAAATCGTTGTTTTGCGCAAACCCCATAACATCATCTGCATTATTAGGCATTACATCATTAGAAACTAAAATAGCCAAGCTATTTGGGCTCATTTTTATCGAAAAGCGTTTTCTGTTTTCGGTAAATAAAGAAGAAGGAATCGATTCGTATCTCATAAGATTTTATAATTGAAACATTTGTGTATTAACAGAGGTGTTTTTTCCAGAAATAATTTCTGAAACAATTTTACCAGTTGCAGGAGCCAAGCTTAATCCCATCATGGCATGTCCAGTAGCCAAAGTTAAGTTTTTTATTCTTTTGTCACGAGTAATTATTGGCATTCCGGATGGAGTACAAGGTCTGAATCCGTACCATATTTCTTTTTCTTTTGGCATTTCAATTTTTAAATCAGGGTAAAAATCATTGATACTATTAACAATTCCCTGAACTCTATTTTGGTTAATTTTGGTATCGTTAGTATGAGTAATTTCCATTGTACCTCCAAAACGGATATCATTGTTCATAGGAGTCACAGCCACTTTTCCTTCGCATAGAATTGCTGGAATAGAAGGTTTTTTATTTACATCTTTTAGTGTAAAGCTATATCCCTTTCCGGGTAATATTGAAATGGAACGATTTAATTTTTTAGCAATATTTGGGCTCCATGATCCAGTTGCCAAAACAACTTCGTCGGTCATAAAAGGCCCCATGTCGGTAAGTATTTCGGTAACAGTATTGTTCTTTATTACAAAATCTTCTACTAGCGTTCTATTATGAATTGTTACATTCAATCTACTCAACTCTGCTTTTATAAATTGCATGAATTTTTGAGGATAGATATGCGCATCACTTTTATAATGCACACCGCCCAGTACATCAGTTTTAGTTCCTGTTTCTAGTTTGGTTACTTCATCTTTAGAAAGGTAATCTACTTCTAAGCCAAAACATTCAGCTAGTTTTCCCTCATGATTAATTTCTTCGGCAGTTTTCTCTGTTTTATAAAGCATTAGAAGTCCTTTTTTTTCATAAAAAAAAGAATTATTTTCTTTGATAAAATCTTGATATAGCTCTTTACTAAAAAGTGATAAATTACAAAGTGCTGGCATTGCTTTTTCTACATGTTGTTTATTGGCATGTTTGTAAAATTGTAATCCCCATTTTGCCAAATCTATACTTAATCTTGGTTTTACATAAAACGGACTTTGACTATCAAACATCCATTTTATCCCTTGAGTAATCATCCCTGGTTGTGCCAACGGAATAATATGTGAAGGAACTATCATTCCTGCATTGCCATAAGAACAACCATCTGTCATATCCGATTTATCGAAAACAACCACCTGATAGCCTTCTTTTGCTAAATAATATGCTGAACATAGTCCGATTATTCCTCCACCAATAATGCTTACTTTTTTCATTATACTTATAAATTTATAAAATCATTGGTAAGAATTATGTTCTGTAAAACAATGATTTGTTTTTGGGTTTTGTTTTTGTTAAATTACTTGAAAACCAAATGCATACGGGTCTTCATCTTCGTCAATGATTATATTGTTGTATCCGTATACTTTTGCCCATCCTTGTATGCTCGGAACAATGGCTTTTATATCTCCAATAGAAGTTTCTTCTTCGACTTTTCCTATAAATTTGCTACCAATAAAACTTTCGTGTATATAATCTTCTCCTTTTTTTAGTTTGCCCTTTGCGTGAAGCTGAGCAAGTCTAGCAGATGTTCCAGTTCCGCATGGGGAACGATCAATGGCTTTATCTCCATAAAAAACGGCATTTCTTCCTGAGGATGTTGGATCTATAGGATCGCCTGTCCATAACATATGACTTACATCGCGAATAGTATCATTTTCGGGATGAATGAAAAGATTGGGATATTTTTCATTAATTCGTTTGCGAACTTCCTGACTGTATTGAACAATTTTTCCTGCTGTAAAATCCTGTATTCCTGAAAAATTGGTTTGCGGATCTACAATTGCGTAATAATTTCCGCCATAAGCAACATCAAAAACTATTTCACCGAGTTCAGGACAATCCACAGTAAGACCTTCTGCGGCTAAATATGATTTAACATTGGTTAATCGTACCCAATCTACTTTTTTACCCGTTTGTTGGTATTCAATCTGAACCAAACCAGCAGGAGCTTCCATTTTTATCTTACCTGGAATTTTTGGCGTAACCAATCCTTCTTCAATAGCGATAGTTATCGTTCCGATAGTTCCATGACCACACATTGGCAAACAGCCAGATGTTTCGATAAATAAAATTCCAAAATCATTATTTGGATCACTTGGCGGATAAAGTATGCTGCCGCTCATCATATCATGCCCTCGAGGCTCAAACATTAGCCCTTTACGAATCCAATCGTACTCTTTTAAGAAATGTTGGCGTTTCTCGCTCATATTATTCCCAACTAAATTTGGACCGCCTCCAGCAACTACTCTCACTGGGTTACCACAAGTATGTGCATCGACACAAAAAAAAGTTTTTCTTGGCATAAACTAAATAGGTTTGTTGGTTATTATATCATTTATAGTTCTGGTAATATTTAAAGGATTTTTATTTTGCAATGCAGGAGGTAATAACTCGTCTGGCCAATTTTGGTAACTAAATGGTCGAACCCAGCGTTTAACGGCATGAATTCCTACAGCTGTAAATCGTGAATCAGATGAAGCAGGATAGGGGCCACCATGAATCATCGAAGCACACACTTCGACACCAGTTGGAACACCGTTAAAAATTAGTCTCCCGACTCTGTTCTGTAAAGCATCTACAACTGTATTATAATTATAAAGTTCCATTGGTTCGGCAATTATAGTTCCTGTTAATTGTCCGTCTAAATTATTAATTATTTTCAGCAATTCTTCATTATTTTCGCATTGAACAATAATAGAAAACGGACCAAAAACTTCATGGCTTAAAGTAGGGTTTTCTAAGAAGGTCTTACCATCTACGGCGAGTATTGTTTGTGGAGCATAATTTGGAGCGATTTCTCCTTTATATTCAGCAACAGTACTTACTCCGTTTTGCGATTGTATCTTCTCTTTTCCATTATTAAAATCAGCTTTGATGGATGGATGCAGCATACATGAGGGCGCTATTTTTTCAATTTCATCTGCTAATTGAGCTATAAAAAGATTTAACTTTTCGCCTTTAATTCCTAAAAGTAATCCTGGATTAGTACAAAACTGACCCGTTCCTAAGGTTATTGAACCTGCGTAGGCAGTTGCCCATTTTTTGCTGTTGTTTTCTAATGCTTCTGGTAGTATAACAACAGGATTAATACTTCCCATTTCGGCAAATACAGGGATAGGTTCTGGGCGCTGTGAAGCCAAGTCAAATAAAGCTCTACCACCATTAATACTTCCTGTAAATCCTACAGCTTTTACAAGCGGATGTTTCACCAAACTTGTTCCGAGTGTTACTCCGCTACCAATTAAGTTTGAGAAAATACCTTCGGGCATATTGTTCTTTTTAGCTGCTTTTATAACTGCCGAGGCAACCATTTCGCCTGTTCCGATATGCATCGAATGACTTTTTACGATAACAGGACAGCCTGCTGCCAAGGCCGAAGCGGTATCACCACCTGCAGTAGAAAATGCAAATGGAAAATTACTCGAGCCGAAAACAACAACTGGTCCTAATGGAACTAGCATTTTACGTAAATCGTCTTTTGGTAAAGGCAATCTATCAGGAATTGCAGTGTCTATTGTTGCTTCGAGCCAGCTTCCTTCAGTTAGCATGTTTGCAAAAGAACGTAATTGAAAAATTGTGCGTCCCCGTTCACCTTCGGCTCTGCCTTTTGGATATCCTGATTCGGAGCAATATACTTCTAGCAATCCATCACCAAGAGCAAGAATTTCTTCGGCAATATCATTTAAAAAATCAGCCTTTTTTTGTGCTGGATAATTTTTATAAATTTTAAACGCATCATTTGCCAGAGCAACAGCTTCATTTATTTCCTCAGGAGTTGCTTCTATAAATGACCAAGGATTTTCTATATTCAACTGAGGATTTATTGTTTTATATATTTTAGTTCCTGCTGCTTTAAGCTTACTTCCTATATAATTTTTTCCTGTAATCATTTTTTATATGTTTAAGATTATAATTGAATCGAGACTTGCTAAAAGCAGTATGTTTTATGAGCTGGCTATCCTCACAAAATAACCAGCTCCAAAACAAACCAAACTAAAAACAAACCAAACTTAAATAAAGTTTATTCTTTTTAATGTAAACCTATATGACTATCGATTTATAATCAGGAAGTGTAGGTCTTGTACGTAAGCTTTCAGCAATGATTGCCAAGACTCTTTCTCTTTCAGCTCCATGAAGTGGTAATCTCGGTGCACGAACATATTCTGTTCCCAGACCTGTAGCTACTTCAGCTAATTTTATATTTTGTACCAAAAGCGGATTGATATCTAATTCTAACAACGGCAAGAACCATCTATAAATAGCCAATGCTTCTTCGGCTCTTCCTGCTTTTGCTAATTTAAAAATGGCTACTGTTTCTGCTGGGAAAGCATCTACTAGACCCGAAACCCATCCGTCAGACCCCATGAAAATACTTTCTAATGCTAGAGTATCAACCCCAGACAATACCTTTAAACGACCTTTAAAACGATTTATAATTCGGGTTACATTTGATATGTCTCTAGTAGATTCTTTTACTGCCTGAATATTATCGAATTTCAAAATTTCTTCGAACATATCCAATGAAACATCAATTTTATAATCAATAGGATTGTTGTAAATCATGATAGGAAGCGAAGTGCTTTTAGCCACTTCAGAGAAATAGGTAACTGTTTCATGACTAGCTGCATTGTAGCGCATAGGAGGCAATAACATTAATCCTTTAGCGCCATTTTCTTCGGCTTTATTAGCAGCTAGAATGGCAGCCCGAGTAGTTTGTTCGGCTATATTCATGATCACTGGAACTTGTCCGTTAACTATATTGATCGTTTCCTTAATCAATTCTTTTTTTTCATCTTCTAATAATGTACTTGCTTCTCCAAGTGTTCCTCCCAAAATAATTCCAGAAACACCTGCTTCGAGCTGAGCTCTTACATTTACTTCAAACATATTGAAGTCTAACTTGTCATCGGCAGTAAACTTTGTTGTAACTGCTGGCATAACGCCTTTCCATTGAATACTCATAATTACGATTTTAATTTTTTCAAAAATATTTATAACCAGTAAATATGTAATTAGTTAAGTTATCATAAAAAGGTATTATATTATCCTGTTTAATGCTAAAATTTAAAATTATTACTTAATATGTATATGTTTTTTTATATTTATGGCATATAATTTATCTCTTATGAAAGTATTTCCGTTTAAGATTCCAAAAACTAAAGAAGATTCGCTAATTTATCAAGAGGATGTAGAGTTTGTTTTTTATGATAAATTGCACCAACACGAAGAAATTCAAATTAGCTATATTGAGAATGGTGAAGGAACCATTTTTGTAGGCGATACTATTTCTCCTTATCAAAAAGGAGATATTATCGTTATAGGAAGTAATCTGCCACATGTGTTTAGAAGCGAAACCAGCACAAATGAGTTATCAGTTATGCTAACATTGTTTTTTACATCTAATTCCTTTGGAAAAGATTTCTTTATGTTGCCTGGTTTAAAAGATATCCAGCCTTTTTGGGAAAATAGCAAGAATGGATTTGTAGTTAATAATCCTTCTAATAAAACAGTTAAGTGTTTTAAGAAAATTAAAAAGGTAAACGAATTTGACCGTTTTATTCTGTTTTTAGAAATAATTAAAAAACTTTCTCAAGATAAGAAGGTGCCACTTTCTAGTTATATCTATGATAAGAAAATTACAGACAATGAAGGAAAGCGTATGCAAACGGTTTTTGAATATGTGATGACTAATTTTCAGAAGAATATTACCCTCGAAGAAATCGCTGCTTTATCGAATATGACAAAAAATGCTTTTTGTAAATATTTTAAAGTCCGGACCAACAAGACTTTTTTTCAATTCCTGATAGAAATACGGATTGAGCGGGCGGGTAAGTTATTATCGAGGTCACAAGAATTTTCGGTTTTAGAAGTTTCAGAATTATGCGGGTTTAATAATATTTCTAATTTTAATAGAAAATTTAAAGAAATAAAAGGTGTTTCTCCTTTGGTTTACCGAAAATCCCAAATGCTAAAATGGAAACAAAAAGCATAGCTATTATTTATGAAGTAAAAAAATTATGAGTTTTTAAAATTCTGTTTTCACTAGTTGTATTATTTTAAATTAAGTAAAACATATTATAGCTTGTTGTACTCCTTTTATGGCTTTAAGTGAAAATTTAAAAAAAGGAGTATATCTGTTTTTGCTCTAAAATTATTATATCTACTTTTATTGGTGATGTAAAGGCAAAAGGACTTGTAATATTTAATGAATCAAATAATAGTATTAAGTATTGGAATGGAAAAAACAGATTTCTTTGAATAAGATAAGAGCATCTAATGGACTTCACAAAAATGATAAAATTTTAGAACCAGGAGGTACACTTAGCAAATCTACTACTTTAGCTACAGGAGTAAATAGCTTTGATTATCTGGTTACTTTGTCTTAATTATTTTTAGATCTTTAAAATAGCCTATTGTGCCAACATCTACCCAAAGACCAATGCCATTGCCATTAAAATCTCCTAACATTTCATTTACAATAAACGAAGGATGTTTTTGTTCGTTTAGGTAAAGTATTGCTTTTTTATCTTTGATTTCTATTTTTATTGTTATCCATTCGTTTAAATCAATATTGGCATAAGTTTCGTATTGACCTTTGTATTCCTCTTTTCTGAGTTTAGCAAATTTATAGTTTGGGTAAGCATAGTATTGAACAGTATGGTTTCTTTCTAATTGGTTTTCTGATCTTCCAGCTTTAGGTCTTAAATAAATTGACTGGTAGGAACTATTATCTTTATTAACTCTAAAAGCAAGTCCTATAAATCCTTTTGAGAACTTAAAAGGTAAAGGATCTTGTAATTGGCTCAAAACTTTTATTTCAATTATACCATTTTCAAATTCTACATTTTTTAGTTTAAGAAACGTAGGTTCGTCAACAGTTTTTTCTAAATGGTTTATATTGAATGGGACTTTTGTTAAATCACGTTCAACTTTTAGAACTTTTTCACCATTTAAAAAGGTAGTGGTTGCAATTACATTAGAAAGTTCAAATTCTTTACCATCATAGTTTATCGTTTGTGCAGAGCTATATATAATTGATAAAGTAGAAAGTAAAATTGTTACACTAAACTTTTTCATGTCTTTTAGATTTATTAGTTAAATTTTGAAAAGGCAAAGTTCAGGTAAGAATGTGAGTTTACCAATGAACTAGATCAAGAAAAAGTATTGATCTAGTTTAAGTATTTGATTTGTTTAAGCGGTGACGTAAGCGACTAACGAACTCTGGAGTGATGCCTAAAAAGGCAGCAATCTGGTTTTGAGGCAGGCGGTTTGCTAAATGAGAGTAGGTTTCTAGAAATGAATTATAGCGGTCTTCTGCTGTGGAGCTGATATTTTGGAGCAAGCGTTTCTGTAGTGATACATAGCTGTTTTCTATTAATACACGGAAGATACGATTGAATTTTGGAGACTGAACATATAGTGTTGTTAAGTCATTATAGCTAATATGCAAAACCAATGTATTTTCTAAAGCATCGATGTTCATTTCTGAGGGCATTGCAGAATAGAAACTTCCGATGTTGCTCATCCACCAGTTTTCTGCTGCAAAATGAATAATATGAATACCACCTTTATTATCTACTTTGTACATGCGAAGGCATCCGTGTACTACAAAATACATATGTGTACTTATATCACCTTCTTGTAATACATATTGTTTTTTTCGGTAATGTCTTGACTGGAATTTTTCTAAAACAAGCGCTTTTTCTTTTTGGTTAAGTGGAATAATATTTTCAAAATAAGCAATAAGAGATGCTTTACTAGCGATTTCCTGATCTTCAATCATATTAAATTTTTTACAAAATTAATAATTATTTTAGGCGGAAATATATATGTTTTTAATAGCAAAATCAAACTTTGAAAGTAATACTTATCCATATAAATATTAAAATTTAGAATATCAATTTAGGAATCAGATTTGTATTCTGTAATTTTACATGGCACAAAATTTATGTGTAGAAAAAACAGATTACTTTTTATTGAATTTATAACCGATTGTTACAAAAAAGCTTTCATTGTATATTTTCCATTGGTGTTTACTTTCGGAATTTTCTAATATTGGCACCAAACCTCTAGTGTATCTTGCACCTATGTTAATACCATTTGGTAATGCATAATTTAACCCTACTATAAATCCCGCATCCATTTTCTGGCTATAATTGCCCGAAGATTGCCCAGTTCCGTAAATTATTTTGTCGGTATATGTATTTCCGTTTTCATCTTTGCGTTTTACCGAAGCGTTTAATAAAAGGCCTAGATATGGTCCTGCATAAACTTCAAACCCTTTGTAATAAAGAGTAGGGCTGGCAGGAAACAGGTCTATATATTGACGTTTAAATTTGCTGTCGAATTCTGGATTTATCTCATCATCTATTCTGATTGTTGTAACACGCTGGCTATTAAAAAGCTCATGTTTTAAACCAAAGTAATTGGATGTTTTATTATCGAGTGTAATCCCGATTGAATGTCCGATTGTTCTTTTGGATGATCCATCACTGGATAGATTATCAATATCTTTTCCTTTTAATGATGACCAGTTTGTACCCCCACTTATGCCAAATGTGAAGCTTTCTTGTTGTGCACTAATTTTTAATATAAAAAAGAGCATGATGCAGATTGTATATATGTTTTTCATTTTAGCTGTATTATTTTAAAAAGTAATATCCCAAATACCTGCTGATTTTTCTAGTTCAACTAGTGCGGCAGCATAATTGTATAAGGTTTCATAATAATTAAGTTGGGTTTCATTATAGGTTCGTTGTGCATTTAAAACTTCGAGTAAACTAGTTTCTCCACGTTTGTAGCTATATACTTTTCCATCAAGAAGTTTTTGTGCATCTGCTAGTAAACCTGTATTAAATTGGCGCACTTGTTTTTGTACTGTGAGATAATTAAAGTATGCTTTTCTTACTTCTATCTGAATTTGTAATTCTGTTTGTTTGTATAATACATCAGCTTGTTGCGTACCAAATTCTGCAGCTTTTAACTCTCCTTTATATCGATTTGAAAATTTCAAAGGTATTGTGATGCCTGCCGAAACGGAGTTTGATGATGGAGTAGGAGCTACTGCATTACTCACTATCGATGCGCTTTCTACACCTAAACCTAACCCCAGATCGATTACTCTATTTGCTTTGGCTAATTTTAAAAGTTCCTGAGATACATTTTTGTTTTTTAGTGCTGCCTGTAAATCGGCTCGATTGTTTTCGGCAGCGGTAATTAGCTCATTCAAATCAAACAAACGGTCAAACTTCGCTAAGTCTCCTGATGGCGAATACAATGTATCTGCTTTTTGATTGCCTACCATAGTTCCTAGTTCTAATAGAGCAGTTTTCCAATCGGCTTCACTTTGGTACACTTCATTGAGCATTGAGTTGGCTTCTAACTTACTTTGGCGTGCATCAATTTCGGCTATATTCCCTAATTTATACTGAATGCTATCTGCTGCTGCTATGTTTTTAAGAATAGTATAGGAGTTTAATTGTACCTTGAAGATGTCTTTTTGCTTTAAGCTGGTTAAATAGTTTAAAGTAGCCTCAGCACGCAGGTTACGAAAATAATCTTCTAGCAATGCTTTTGTAAGCTCGTTTGTGCTTTTTGCTACACTTATTCGAGCTTTTCGCTTTCCGCCAAGTTCTAATGTCCAGCTTACTTCTGACGAAAAACCATATCCCATTTGCATTCTTCGCTGTCCATTGTCGCTAGCTCCAATAGCAAGTTCTGGATCAGGAAATACTTTTGCAGCTTCTATATCTGCTTCGGCTATGTTTATATTAAATTTCTCAGCTGCATACCCTAAATTATTTTTATTTACTAATGATAAAAAATGAGTATAGTTTATTTTTACTTGTGTAAATGTGGTATCTATCTGAGCATTTGATACTGCCGAAATCGACAGCAGTATCAAAACGAGTACCCATTTATATTTTATATTTTTAATCATAATGCATCGTTTTATTGATTATCGACTTCTTCTTGTAGTACTTCGTTTTCGTTTCCAAATTTTTTCTCCATCAGATAATAAAGTGATGGTAAAGCAAATAGTGTCAGAATGGTAGAGAACAGCAATCCATATACGATTACTGTTGCCAGAGGGCGCTGTACATCGCTGCCAATGCCGGTTGCTAATGAGGCTGGTAATAGTCCTAATATGGCAACAGTTGCAGTCATTAATACAGGTCTAAAGCGTTGTTTTGCGCCATTTGTTACTGCACCAAGTAAATCCATTCCTCTTTTGCGAAGCTGATTAATGTGCGAAATCATAATAACTCCGTTTTGTATGGCAACTCCAAACAAGGCAATAAAACCTACAGCAGATGATACGTTAAGCGTCATACCTCGCACATTAAGCGCCAGCATTCCTCCAAATAATGCTAGTGGAACGATACTCATTAGTAATCCTGCCTGACGAAATTTCCCGAATGCACCATATAGTAACACAAACATTAATGATAATGCTAGTGGCACAATAATAGCTAAATGGCTGTATGCTCGCTCTTGATTTTCAAATTGGCCACCCCATTTTATTTTATATTTTTCGTGGTCGTATTTTACTTTTTCTTCAATTTTAGCTTGTGCTTCTGCTAGGAAAGAACCTAAATCGGCACCTCTTAAATTTAATCTAACCGTAAGATGGCGTTTGTTCATTTCTCTTGCAATGGTGCTTTCTCCTGTATTAAGCTTAATATCGCATACTTGTGACAACGGAATTTTAATTCCCTCGGAATTTGTCAGCATTAGATTTCCTATTTTTTCCAGACTATTACGGCTTTCTTCATTGTATCTCGTTATGATATCATAAACTTTATTTTCTACAAATATTTGAGACACTGCTTTTCCACCCATTGCTACTTCTATTAATTCTGACACATCATCTACGTTCAGTCCGTATTGAGCAATTTTTTGACGGTCGGCAATAACTTGTATTTGGGGTAATGGTGGCTCTTGATCAATAGCTAAGTCAACTGCACCTTTTACGTTTTTTAATGTTTTAATGATGTCTTCGGCTATTCTTCTGGTTTCTTTAAAATCGTTTCCATAAATTTTTACAACTAATTCGCTATGTGCTCCTGATATTTTATCCATTACACCATCAATCATCGGTTGAGTAAATCCTACATTATAACCTGGCATGCTTGCGTATTCTTCTCCGAGTTCTTTTATTAAATCGGCTTTGGTTTTTCCCCATTTCCATTGGCTATATGGTTTTAAACCAATGCTGCATTCGTAGTGCGATGGCGTCCATGCGTCTGTTCCGTCATCATTACGACCTGCTTGTACCATCATATAGGTTACCTCATCGTATTTTAATGTTCGATGACGCAGCGTATCACTCATTTCTTTTGATTTCTCTAAAGTTATACCCGGTGGTAACGATACTTGTAACCAGATTGAACCTTCGTCTAGTGGAGGTAAAAAATCTTTTCCTACCATTGCAGTAAGTATAAATGCAAAGCTTAGTACTGCAACTAATGGTGCAATTACTTTTTTAGGAGCCTTCATTATCTTTAGGATGCTGTTATGATAAGCATTGGTTAGTTTATCCAACCATTTATTATGATACATTTTTTGTGGCTTGCGATAAATAAAATAAGCCAATCCCGGAATAAGCAATAAGGCAACTGCTAATGCTCCTAATAATGCATATCCTATAGTAAATGCCATTGGTGTAAACAGTTTTTTCTCTACACGCTCAAAAGCAAATAATGGCAAGTAAGCAATAATGATAATTAGCGTTGCAAAAAATATTGGTCGTGCTACACTTTTTGCTCTTTCGGCAACACTTTGTTCTGTGAGTTCTATGTCTTCATGATCCTCTCGTTTCTTCAGTATGGTTTCCATCATTACTATTGCGCCATCTACAATAATTCCAAAATCAATTGCTCCCAGCGAAAGTAAATTGGCTGGGATATTAGTAAGCTTCATTAAAATAAAGGCAATTAAAAGCGAAATAGGAATTGTAATTGCTACTAATAATGCGCCTCTCCAACTTCCAAGAAAAACAATTAATACAATAATTACCAGTGCCATTCCTTCTAATAAGGTATGTGATACGGTGGTAAGTGTGGTATCGACTAAATCGGTTCTGTCTAAAAAAGTATGTATCTGAACTCCTTCTGGAAGGTAATTTTTATTTAAATCAGCAACAGCTTCATTTACTCCTTTTAAAACTACTGATGGATTTTCGTTTTTTAGCAAAAGTACAATACCTTGTATATTATCTGAATAATCTGCACCTCGCTTGTCTGAATATCCTAATGCCCCTTTGCGCTCCAGATTTCCATATTTTAATTTTCCAATATCATTTAGATAAATCGGAACTCCGTTTACTGACTTTACTACAATACGCCCAATATCTTCTAGGTTTTTTACCAAACCAATTCCACGTACTACATACGCCTGATCTCCACGATTGATGACACTTCCTCCAACATTGGCGTTGTTTTTTTCGATAGTTTCAGTTACTTCGCTTAATGATAAACCATATTGTTCTATTTTTCGAGGGTCTAGTTCTACCTGATATTGTGTTGTAATACCTCCAAAATTGGTAACATCGGCAACTCCTGCAATTTGTTTTATTCTCGGAATAATGGTGTATTGTTGTAATTCACTTAGGGCTCTCAGGTCATGGTTTTTACTTTCGATGATGTATCGATAAATTTCGCCAGTAGGAGAGGTAAGTGGGTCTAAACCCGGAATTGCCCCATAGGGTAATTCAACATCGTTTAAACGCTCCTGAATCCTTGCTCTGGCAAAATAATCATCGACTCCATCATCAAAAACAATAGTTACCATAGATAGTCCAAAGGTGCTTTTGCTTCGCATTACGTGCATACCTGGTAAACCATTTATGGCGCGTTCTATCGGAATAGTGATTTGTTGTTCTATCTCTTCGGCTGCTAAACCCGAAACTTGCGTGACTACCTGCGAGGTTACATCGCCAATGTCTGGATAGGCTTCTACCGAAAGCTTTGTCCATGAATAATAGCCAAATACGGAAAGAAGTAAGAATAATGCTAGTATTAACCAGCGTTTTGCTATTGTTGTTTGAAATAGGTGTTTTTTCATTTTTTTTCTTGTTAAGGGTCAAAGGGTCTGAGGTACAAAGGTTCAAAGTGAGCTCCAAAGACAATAATAACCTGATATTTAGTATTTTGTAGTTAATATCACATCTTGTTTACCATTTCGACGAAGTAGATCCGAGCGATAGCAAACAGACGTAGTAAAACTCGTCCAGTAGCTTAACAATGATTATGGAGTTTCTCGCGAAGATTTCTCCTTCGTCGAAATGACAATATTGGGAAAAACCTTTGTCTCTTTGCTACTCAGAACCTCTTTGTTTTACTTCGCTTCAAGCAGATAAAAAGCACCTTCACTTATGATTATTTCATTTTGTTTTAATCCTGATACTATTGCAATTTTTCCGTTGTTTGTAATTCCTGTTTCCACATATCGTCTTGCATATTTTCCTTTTTCTAGTTGAACAAGTACAAAACTTCTGTCGTTATATTGTAATACTGCTTTGGCAGGAACAAACAAGGTGTTTTCGGGAGTATCTATAAATTTTACTGTTACATACATGCCAGGTTTCAGTATATGATCGTTGTTTATACACTCTATTAATACTTGTATGCTTCGGGTAGCTTCATCAACTATTTCATCGACGTGGTAAATTTTTCCAATAATTTTTTTATCAGGATAGGAGGCTACCTGAATTTCGGCGCCATCTAGTTTTTTAATAAAACGAATGTCTTTTTCTTTTACCTGTCCTGCAATCCAAACTTTTTTTAAATCGGCAATTATTGCCTTTGGCAAATCATCATCTTTGATATATTGTCCCATTACAACATTATTGGTAATTACTTCTCCAGCCACAGGTGAGGTAATTACTAGTGGTTGACCAAAAACGAGTGTATTTGCATTTACTTCAAAAATTTTTAAACTAGCAACAGCATTTTGATATTCTTTTTCGTTGATTTCAAAGTTAGTTTCTGCTTCTTCCAGATCTTTTTGTGATGCGACACCATTAGCTTTTAAATCCTGCTGGCGTTTTAGCGAAAGCCTAGCTATTTGATAGGATGCTTTTGTTTGAAAGAAGTTTTTTTGTGCATCAATAAAATCGGGAGAAACCATTTCAAAAAGAGGTGTTCCCGCCTGAGTTTTCATTCCTAGTTTTAAATATACTTTGGTAACTCTGCCTGAAAATGGAGGAGCAATTTCGGCATAAAAATTTGGAATTGCTTTTACAGTACCAGCTGTTATTAATTCTAATTGAAAAGGTTCATTCGTAACGGCTTCTAGTTTTAATTTTGGAGCAATTGTAGCTGTTGCAGCAACTACAATAGTATCGTTCTGCAAGGTGTATTCTTGCTTTTCTGCAGTTTCTTCTTTGCTACCGCAAGCGGTTAAGACAGTTGTGGTAATTAGCGTTAATAAAAGGTTTCTGTATTTATTTTTTTGATTAAAGATTTTCGATGTCTCAAATCTGTAACTATTTTTAGTATTTAGTATCATGTTTTTTAATATTATAACTATTGATTAAATCTTTTAATAAACCGCGTCTTAACGTATTGTATGAATAGAATTTTTTTAGTTCGTATCATGTGTATAATTAATGTTTGAGAAAGAAATCTTTCTATTTAAATAGTTCTTGGTACACAGATACAGGTTTTTAAGAGTCTTAAAAGACCATTTACTCAAAAACAAATCATGTAAGGCTATACATAGAATTTTAATTTTAGAGAACCTTCTCAAATTATAATTAAATGTTTCTATGTACTAAATACTATTTTGCCAATTCTAATTGACGTTATCATTATATCTTTTTTTAAGCAAACTGTTGCATTTAGTAACTATGGCGCAAAATTAATGTGGAGGTCTACAAAATGCCGTTAGAGATGTTTTAGAAAAAAATTAGAATTTTATTAGAACCGGCTTGAACTAAATTTATTTCATTGCGTCTTTGTACGCTATAAATTTAAATCTGCCCAATCTGCGTGCTAATAAAAGTGTACAGTATTAGAGTTAAAAACACAGTTGAGTATTTAATCTCCAGTAAAAATTTGCAAAACCTCCACAATCGGCATGCTAAAAAAAAAATCAGTTTTAAAGGTAAAAAGGTAAAATAAAATAAAAACAGATAAAAGATTTAAGTTTAATAACAATCTCCAAAACCTGTCCAATCTGCGTGCTATTTAGTGCTATTGTATTGCTCAGGCTCGCGAAGCCTTTTAGACGGTGTATGGCTCTTGTATGTGCTCTAAATGGCTACGTTTTCCTATTGTTTCTTTGTGACTTTGCTAGTTTAGAATGTAATATGCAAAAAAATAGCTGTCATAAATGAAGAATATGTAAAAAAACATCTAGTAGTGAATAATTATATAAAGATTTTTTTGTTAAGAAATATCTTAAAAACAATTTTATTCTTATCGATAATGTTAATTAAGTTGTGAAATCGAAATATTTGTATGTATGAGTAGATGTGCGTAGGTGTTTGTTGTTTGTAATTGTTGCAAGTTGATTACGTTTGCACCTGTTTTTTGTGTAATTAAGCAGTTTTATAAAATACTTGCATTAATTCCACTCACATATATACTTGAATAATCTACTTACTTTTTTCAGTTAAGTATTAATTTAAATAAATATAATTTTATGAGAAAAAAATTTTTACTTTTTGCCTTTGCCTTAATAGGCTATAGTTCAAATGCTCAAATTGGTATCGGAACTCACACACCAGATGCTTCATCGGCTTTGGATGTTACACTTCCTAAAAAAGGAGTTTTGTTATCGCGTATAGCACTTACAGGTACTACAGATGCTGTAACAATAGATAAGCCAGCAAACGCATTAACAGTTTATAATACAGCAACCATAAGCGATGTTACGCCAGGTTATTACTACTGGAGTACAGCTGCTAAGAAATGGATACGAGTACTAGATGATAGCTCGGCTATAGCAGCTTGGGGTTTAACAGGAAACTCTCAAACAATTGCTGGTACAAATTTTATAGGAACTACAGATGATGTGGATCTTGTTTTTAAAAGAAATAATAAGCAGGTAGGTATGCTAGGTGCTAGTAATAATGTATCCTTTGGTTTACAAGCTTTATCAGCTAAAAGTACAGGAAAAGATAATGTGGCTATAGGAACTAGTGCTTTGTCGAACAATCAAAGTGGAAGAACAAATGTTGCTATAGGTCTAAATGCATTGGGCTCTAATACAACAGGAAGTAATAATATTGCTTTAGGTATGCAGGCATTGATTAATAATAAAGGAGATTTTAATATTGCAACAGGAAATAATGCATTGTATAATAACGAGGGAAGTAATAATATTGCTACTGGGTATGATGCATTAAGATCTAACACAATTGGGTCTAAAAATATAGGAATCGGAGCTGAAGCATTAACATCTAACACAGAAGGAAAAGAAAATGTAGTTGTAGGAGACTCCTCGCTATCTAGCTTAGCTACTGGGAATGGTAATAGTGCTTTTGGAACTGGTATAGGAGCTAGCTTTGAGTCTTCTGGTAGTAGTAATTACAATACATTTGTAGGATATAAAACGGCTGACGGAATCTCCTTGGGGAGGGCAAATACCATTATTGGTGCAAATGTAGATGTACGAGCAAATAAAACAGATGCTGCAATCTCGCTGTATAATAATATTATCATTGCCGACGGAAGTGGTAACCAGCGTATTAATGTAAACGATAGAGGGAATGTAGGTATAGGAACCACTAAGCCAGATGCATCAGCAGCGTTAGATATTACAAGTACCAATAAAGGGTTGCTAATGCCTAGAGTTTCGCTTACAGGAACTAAAGAGCTTATTCCAGTAATCGCATCGGCAGCAAACTCATTAATGGTTTACAATACAGCAACTATTAGTGATGTTACACCAGGTTATTACTACTGGGATAGGCCGTTCCAAAAATGGATACGAGTACTAGATTCTAATACATCTAACCCATGGAATCTAACAGGAAATGATGTTAAGTCAACTGATTTTATAGGAACTACAAATGATGTGGATCTTGTTTTTAAAAGAAAAGGTGTGCAGGCGGGTAAACTAAGTGCTATTAATACCTCTTTTGGTGTAAATGCTTTAACAAAAAATACTATAGGAATAAATAATGTGGCTATAGGATCTAATGCCTTGGCAGCTAACACAACAGGAGGCCATAATATTGCTACTGGTATTAATGCATTGAGTAGTAATCTTACAGGAGAGAATAATATTGCTTCTGGTTTTAAGGCATTGCTATACAATACTAAGGGGAATAGTAATACTGGTATTGGGAGCAATGCATTGCGTGAAAACACACTAGGAAGTAATAACGTAGCCATAGGGAGCAACACATTGATGTGGAGTACACAGGGGATGAATAATATGGCAATAGGGTACGATGCATTAAGGAACAATCAAGGAAGTGATAATATTGCTTTAGGAACTAGCGCATTGACAGTTAACACAACAGGAGCAAATAATCTTGCTACTGGTGTTAAGGCATTGACCTCTAATATAACAGGATCTGGTAATACAGCTATAGGTAATGACGCATTGAGATCTAACACAACTGGAAGTGGAAATCTTGCTAATGGTTTTCAGGCATTGGACGCTAATACAACTGGAATTGATAATATTGCTATTGGGAACGGTGCAATGTTTTTTAATACAACAGGAGATAGAAATATTGCTACTGGTGTTGGTGCATTGCTTTCTAATGAAACAGGAGACTATAATATTGGTACAGGGCATGAGGCATTTATGTTTCTCAAAACTGGTTCTGGTAATATTGGTATTGGATCTTATACTGGAAGTGGTTTAAATAGTGGTGACAATAATACAATTTTAGGATATAAAACGGCTAAGGGGCTCAGAGATGGGTCTGCAAATACTATTATTGGTGCAAACGTAGACGTAGCTTTAGCAAAAAATTTATCTAACAACATTATCATTGCCGACGGAGATGGTAACCAGCGTATTAATGTAAACGATAAAGGAAATGTAGGTTTAGGAACCACTACGCCAGATGCATCGGCAGCGCTAGATATTACAAGTACCAATAAAGGGGTGCTAATGCCTAGAGTTGCACTTAAAAACACTACAGATACTACAACAATAACAGGGGCTGCAAACTCATTAACGGTTTACAATACAGCAACCGCCAGTGATGTTACACCGGGTTATTACTACTGGGATAAGTCAGGCTCAAAATGGGTTCGAATTTTAGATTCTAGTGCAGCTTGGGGTCTAGCAGGAAATAGTGTTAAGTCAACTGATTTTATAGGAACCACAAATGATATGGATCTTGTATTTAAAAGATACAATTCAATTTCGGGTAAGATTAGTGCTGATAATACATCTTTTGGTTATAAAGCTTTTGAAAATGATTATGGTAATATAGGGATTAATAATGTGGCAATAGGACATTATACATTGTCTAAAAACAGAAAGGGAGGTTATAACGTTGCTACTGGTGGTAATGCATTGACTAATAATACAGATGGATCTAATAATATGGCTTATGGATTTGCCGCATTGACTAGTAACACAACAGGATCTGGTAATATTGCTATGGGAACCAATGCATTACAGAAAAACACAACTGGAGGTTATAATATTGCTACTGGTACTGAGGCATTAGTGAATAATATGGGAAGTTATAATATTGCTACTGGGCATCAGGCATTAGAGAAAAACACATATGGAGAAAATAATGTTGCTACTGGGCATCAGGCATTAAATAAAAACACAAGTGGAAGCAATAATGTTGCTTTTGGGCATCAGGCATTGTTTGGTATTATTAGTGGAAATAATAATGTTAGTATTGGTGCATCAGCGTGTAAGGATTGTTATTATAGTAGTAACAATACAACAATAGGTTATGATACAGGATTTATATATAAACCAGGCTATATGCATCATACTAATAGTACAGCAATAGGTAACGGAGCAAAATTAAATGAAAGTAATGAAATAAGGCTTGGAAATTCATCAATTGGTAAAATGTCTGCTCATGTTGCTTTAACTGTGAGTTCAGATAAGCGTTATAAAGAAAATATAAAAACAATGCCTTTGGGGTTAGATTTTATTAATAAAATACGCCCTGTAGAGTATATTCGTAAAAGCAACGAATTTAAAACCAAAGAGTGGGGAGTTATTGCACAGGAGCTGCAACAAACACTACAAACAGTAAATTATAACGATGCTGGTCTTGTTCAGGAAGACGGTAGCGAAGACAAAATGCTGTCTGTGCGTTACACCGATTTAATTGCACCTATGATTAAAGCCATGCAAGAACTGTCTGAAGAAAATAAAGAATTGAAAGTTAAAAATGATCTTATGCTAAAAAGGATTGAAGCTTTAGAAGCTAAAAAATAAAATATAGGTTTAGTATAAATCGTCTTAATATTAAAAGAGTCCTTTGTTTCGTGAAAATGAACAAAGGGCTTTTTTTGGGTTATTATTTCAATAATAAATGTATTATTCATACTTATATTATTAATTAAATTATAAAATGGTTATTTTTGCTTCTATGCGTAGATATGCGTAGGGCTTTATTCTTTGTGATTATTGAAATAGAAGTACTTTTGCACTCGATTATTTTTTGTAATATATCGGTTTTCTAAAATAATTACATTCACATATATTCTTAACTAATTTGCTTAATTTTTAGTTAAGTAATAATTTTAAATAAATAAAATTATGAGAAAAAAAATTCTGTTTTTTGCCTTTATTTTTATAGCCTATAGTTCTTATGCTCAAATTGGTATTGGAACTCCCGTACCAGAACCTTCATCAGCTTTGGATATTAAACTCCCAAACAAAGGGGTTCTGTTATCGCGTGTAGCACTTACAGGAACTACAGATGTTACAACAATACTTTTGGCTGCAAACGCATTAACAGTTTACAATACAGCAACTACTGGTGATGTTACACCGGGCTATTACTACTGGAACAAAGTGGCTAATAAATGGATACGACTACTGGATAGTAGCTCGCCAATAACAGCTTGGAGCTTAACAGGAAACTCTCAAACAATTCCAGGAACAAATTTTATAGGAACTACAGATGATAACGATTTAGTTTTTAAAAGAAATAATGTGCTGTCGGGCAGACTTGGTCTTAATACGTCCTTTGGTGTAAATGCTTTAGCAAATAGTACAGCACAAAATAATGTGGCAATAGGACATGAGGCATTGTTCTCTAATACAACAGGAGATTTTAATATTGCTACTGGGAAAGCAGCATTGAGATCTAACACAATAGGAAACAAAAATATTGCGACTGGTAATCTGGTGCTGTACCATAACGAAAAAGGAAGCAGCAATATTGCTACTGGTGATCTGGCAATGTTTTATAATGCAGATGGAAGTAATAATATTGCTATAGGATTAAGTGCATTGCAAGGAAACAATTCAGGAAATGAAAATGTAGTTGTTGGTAATAAATCGCTATTAACCTTTACTACAGGGAGTGGCAATAGTGCTTTTGGAGTTGGTATTGGAGAAGATTTTGAGTTAAGAACTTCGGATAGCAACAATACATTTATAGGGTACAAAACGGCTTTAGGAATCTCTAAAGGGAAAGCAAATACCATTATTGGTGCAAATGTAAATGTAAGAGCAGATAAAAACAGTAAAACAATACCGCTATCTAATAACATTATCATTGCCGACGGAGACGGTAACCGACGCATTAATGTAAACGAAAAAGGAAATGTAGGTTTAGGAACTAATACGCCAGATGCATCAGCAGCGCTAGATGTTACAAGTACCGATAAAGGACTGCTAATGCCTAGAGTTTCACTTACAGGAACTACAGATGTAACAACAATACCCTCGGCTGCAAACGCATTAACAGTTTACAATACAGCAACTGTGAGTGATGTAATTCCGAGTTATTATTACTGGAATGAGCAAGCCTCAAAATGGGTACGAATAATAGATTCTGATTCACCTACCATATTTTGGAGCCTTACAGGAAATAATGTTAAGCCAACAGATTTTATAGGAACTACAAATAATGTGGATCTTGTTTTTAAAAGAAATAACTTGCTGTCGGGTAGGATTGGTGTTTATAATACATCTTTTGGTGCAAATGCTTTAGCAAATAACACTGGAGAGTATAATGTGGCAATAGGAAACAATGCTTTGTCATCTAATACAACAGGACAATATAATGTTGCTACTGGTTCATATGCATTGTCCTCAAACCAAGTAGGAAGCTATAATATTGCTACTGGGTATCGGGCATTAGCTAGTAATAAAATAGGAGTGAATAATATTGCTACTGGATATTGGGCGTTGCTTAATAACACAGAGGGAAAAGATAATATCGCTGTTGGGAGCAGTGCATTGCGCAATAACAATACAGGAAGTAATAATATTGCTTTTGGGACAGAGGTATTACTTTCTAACATAGAGGGAAGTGATAATATTGCTACAGGATATAATGCATTGTATAGTAATGAAGTAGGTAAAAATAATATAGCAACAGGAAGCAAGGCATTATTTACTAATACAGGAAGTAATAATATTGCAATGGGTACAGAGGCATTGTATTCAAACACAATAGGAACTAGTAATATTGCTGCAGGAAGCAAGGCATTGTATTCTAATACAACAGGGGTTGGTAATATTGCTATAGGTAATAACGCATTGTACTTTAACAAAGAGGCAAACTATAATATTGCTACAGGGCTCAACGCATTATATTCTAATATAACAGGAAAGAATAATATTGCTACTGGGTATTATGCATTATACACTAATCAATCAGGAAATAGTAATATTGCTACTGGGAGCAATGCGTTAAAGAGTAACAAAACAGGAAGTAATAATATAGCTACTGGTAGTAATGCATTATTCCTTAATGAAGGAGGAATAGATAATATTGCTAGTGGGTACGATGCATTACGAAATAACATAGGAGGAAGTAATAATATTGCAAATGGATTCTCTGCATTAAAAGCCAATGAATCAGGAAATAGTAATATTGCTATCGGAAAGTCTACATTGCTTTCTAACAAAACAGGGTCTTATAATATTGCCACAGGGTTTGAAGCATTACGGGATAATGAAGGAGGTAGTAATAATATTGCTACTGGTTTCTCTGCATTACTTTCTAATATATCAGGAAACAATAATATAGCCAATGGATACTCTGCATTGTCCTCTAACACAGCAGGGAGCAGTAATGTTGCTATAGGACCCAATGCATTGTTATCTAATAAAAACGGAAATTATAATAATGCTATAGGAATCGGCGCATTGTTGTCTAACACAGATGGAGCTGATAATATTGCTTTTGGAAGAAGTGGATTGTATACTAATAGCTCAGGAAATAGCAATATAGCGATTGGAGGCTTGTCTATGTTCTATAATACAATAGGGAACGGCAATGTAGCAGCCGGTCATGGCGCATTGAATCTTAACGATAATGGATCCTATAATACAGCAATAGGGTTTGCAGCAATGAATAGAAACCAAAGAGGATCTAATAATGTTGCTTTGGGGATGAATGCACTTCGATTTAATTATTTTGGAGACAACAATACAGCAATAGGGAATGATGCAGGAATGGTAGATAACGATACAATTGAGTTTACAAATACAACAGCAATAGGTAACGGAGCAAAAGTAAGTGCAAGTAATGAAATAAGGCTTGGAAATACATTAGTTGGTAAATTGTCAGCTCAGGTTGCTTTAACTGTGGCTTCAGATAAGCGTTATAAAGAAAATATAAAAACAATGCCTTTGGGGTTAGATTTTATTAATAAAATACGCCCTGTAGAGTACATTCGTAAAAATAACGAATTAAAAACCAAAGAGTGGGGAGTTATTGCACAAGAGCTGCAACAAACACTACAAACAGTAAATTATAAAGATGCTGGCCTTGTTCAAGAAGATGGAACAGAAGATAAAATGCTCTCTGTGCGTTATACCGATTTAATAGCTCCTATGATTAAAGCCATGCAGGAACTGTCTGAAGAAAACAAAGAATTGAAACGAAGAATTGAAGCGTTAGAAAGTAAGAAGTAAATGAGTCAGAAGTTTAAAATTCTATTCAGATAATTTCTATTAAAACAAAACCATAATGTTTAAAAAATATTATGTACCAATCATAAAAGACCTTTACATCATGAAAAAATGAGTAAAGGTTTTTTTTTTTTAATTTTATAAAAGAGTCCCAATATTCGTTGTTTGAGAGTTAAAGAAAATATAAATTAAGAAATTATTTTTTATCTGAGTAGATGTGCGTAGGCACTTATTATGTTTTTTTGTTAAAATTGCACTAGGTTTGCACGCTGAGTATAAGTTTTAACTGCTCATCTTCAAAATAATATAATAACTCTCATTATTTCTAGTCTTTAGCTAATTCAATTTATTAGCAGAGGAATGTTTTTAATTTTTGAATTTATGAAAAAATATATTTTATTCTTTGTTTTTGGTATTATAACCTATAGTTCCTATGCTCAAATTGGTATTGGAACTCACACACCAGATGGTTCATCAGCTTTGGATGTTAGACTCCCTAACAAAGGAGTTTTATTATCGCGTGTAGCACTTACAGGAACTACAGATGTTACAACAATACCTTTGGCTGCAAATGCATTAACAGTTTACAACACAGCCACCACAAGCGATGTTACACCGGGATATTACTACTGGAACGCTAATAAATGGGTTCGAATATTAGATTCTGATTCACCTAGCATATCTTGGAGTCTTACAGGAAATAATGTTAAGCCAACTGATTTTATAGGAACTACAAATGATGTGGACCTTGTTTTTAAAAGTAATAATAAACAAGCAGGACTAATAAAACCATTTTCTACAGCTTTTGGTAGTGAAGCATTATTAGCAATGACTGGAGATAATTATAATACTGCTTTTGGAGCAGAGACCCTTAAAGCAAACACTACAGGTATGGTAAATGTGGCAATTGGAACATATGCATTAGCATCAAATAGCACAGGTGAAGGAAATAATGCTATAGGTGCTGGGGCACTTTATGTTAATACAAAAGGTAATTTTAATATTGCTATAGGGTCAAATACATTGATGGCAAACACGGAAGGATCTAAAAATATCGGAATCGGAACTAATGCATTAGTAACTAATATTACAGGAAAAGATAATGTAGCTATAGGAAATAATTCGCTAAAGAACTTTACTACTGGAAATGGCAATAGTGTTCTTGGAACAGACGTAGGAACTAGTTTTACTTTGATTAATTCGGGTAGCAACAATACATTTATAGGATATAAAACGGCCGATGGAATTTCTAGGGGAAATGCAAATACCATTATTGGCGCAAATGTAGATATAAGAGCTAATAGAATAGGTGCTGCAATCCCGCTATCTAATAACATCATCATTGCAGACGGAGATGGTAACCAGCGCATTAATATAAACGATAAAGGGAATGTAGGTTTAGGAACTAATACGCCACATGAGGCAGCAGCACTAGATATTACCAGTAGTAATAAAGGGTTGTTATTACCAAGAGTTGCTCTTACAGCAACCAATGCCATAGCACCGCTAAGTGCAGTAACAGCTGGAATGACTGTGTATAACACGGCTACTGCTGGGGTTACTCCTAATAATGTAACTCCTGGCCAGTATTACCACAACGGTAGTCAATGGGTAAGATTAGTAGATGTTTCCCCTGTGGCTAGCTCTGGATGGAGTACTACGGGAAATCCAGCTAAACTAACTGATTTTATAGGAACTACAAATAATGTAGACCTTGTTTTTAAAAGAAATAACATACCGGTTGGCAAGCTTGGTTCTAGTGTTATCTCATTAGGTATACATAGTTTAACAAATAATAGTACAGGATTAAATAATGTGGCAATAGGAGATAATGCATTGAGTAATAACTCAGCAGGCTCTCGTAATAATGCTACTGGAACCTATGCATTGTTATCTAATACAACAGGAAATGACAATATTGCTACAGGGTACAGTGCCTTGAATGGTAATACAACAGGATCTAATAATATTGCTACAGGATTTCAGGCATTATATTCTAACACAACAGGGGCTTCTAATTTTGCAACAGGGTTCAATGCCTTATTTTATAACAAAACAGGATCTTTTAATATTGCTACAGGGCATGAAGCATTACAGTCTAACATCGAAGGAGCTTTTAATATTGCCACAGGATACAATGCATTACGGGCTAATACAATAGGAGGTAATAATATTGCTATTGGTACTCAGGCTTTGTTTGATAACCAAGGAGGATCTAATAATATTGCTTTGGGGGCAAAAGCACTTAGGTATAATTATTCAGGTGATAATAATATAGCAATTGGGAATGATTCAGGAATGATGGCTAACAATTCAAGTATGCTTACAAATACAACAGCAATAGGTTATGGGGCAAAAGTAAGTGCAAGTAATGAAATAAGACTTGGGAATTATACTATTGGTAAATTGTCAGCTCAGGTTGCTTTAACTGTGGCTTCAGATAAGCGTTATAAAGAAAACATAAAAACAATGCCTTTGGGACTAGATTTTATTAATAAGATACGCCCTGTAGAGTATATTCGTAAAAACAACGAATTAAAAACCAAAGAGTGGGGAGTTATTGCACAGGAGCTGCAACAAACACTACAAACAGTAAATTATAACGATGCTGGTCTTGTTCAGGAAGACGGTAGCGAAGACAAAATGCTGTCTGTGCGTTACACCGATTTAATTGCACCGATGATTAAAGGTATGCAGGAACTATCTGAGCAGAACAATAAATTAGAAGAGGAAAACAAACAGCAAAAAGATAAAATAGAACAGTTGCAACTAGAATTAAAAGAAATAAAAACTTGGATTGAAGAAATAAAGCAATCTGATAGCTAAAAAACTCCCCCCGAAGTTAAATTTCACAACAATAGAGTAATTGTGAGGAGTTTGTGTTTTGGGTTCATTTAGGTTATTAAAAGCATAGGTTTAATGATAAATAAGTTAAACGTTACTTTTAGTTATAATAAGCTAAGTATTAAGAATAGTTGTAAGGGGATAAGAACTTTATAGAAAATAAAATAGGATTATGGAAAAGAAAAAAATGGGATTGATATATGATAGTCAAAAATGTTTTTCTAGATTTTTAAAATATGAATTTAAAGAACATTTTTCATTCGATGTCTATAAAAATTTTAAAAATTTTGATGATGAATTAGACAAGTATGCATTTATGTTATTTGTAGTTTATTCAGATCAAGAGTTAATTGATTTATTGCGAATATACAGAAGAGGAGTTCCGTTAATAGTTTCGACATTAAATTAAAGTTGGAAAAAATAGATGATATTTTATTATTTGATTCGTCAAAGATAAAATCAGAAATGAGAACAGAATTGAAATTTTATATTAATACAGTTTTTTAAAATAAAAAATTAATTAAAATGTTTAAGTCTGTTATAATTAGGGTATTAAATGTTTTAGCAAAAAATAATTAAAAAATAATTTTTGCTAAAATAATTTTTATAGCTTGCGTGATAATAATATTAATAGAATAATTTATGTATAAAAAGCTCGCTTTTTTTTTGTTATTAGCTGTATTTCAGACCATAAGTGCACAAATTGGAGTAAATACCCATGCTCCAAAAGCAACAATGGAGATAAAACATATAGATAATGGTATTGCCAGTGGGTTGTTGCTTCCTAAAATAACTGGAGACCAATTAAAAGCGATGGATCATTTGTATAATGAAGATCAGGATGGGGCATTGGTACAGGTTACTAAAGCAATAACACAGCAAGGTCTTGAAGGTAAAACTCAAAAAGTAACAATTCCAGGAATTTATTCGTATTCATATCGCACAGCGTTATGGGAAAATATAAATCCTCCCACATCGATAGAAAATAGGACTTATATTTTGATTAATAAAGACGGTGTTGAAGATGTAACTTACAGTAATGCCAAAAATATTCGCTGGGGGACTATTGAAGGACTAAATTATTCTAATGTAAAAATTAGTTCAGATAGAACGAAAATAATTTTACCAAAAGGCTATATCTTTAAAGTAACAGGAATGATTGGGATATCAGATAGTAGTTCGCCTACTTACATAGTTAGTTACTTTATAGCAAATCCTTCAAGTAAAATGGCATTATCAACAAGGGGGTTTGTTGAATCTTCTACAGAGAATTATAATGATGGTGGAGTTACGAATCCAATTGCCGTTATTGACGCCTCTGCATTATCGGTTGAAATTAGTTTAAGAGCTAGTGGACCTAGTAATAATAGAAAGACAGTTATTACTGCAGCTCCAACAGATTATTCACTTGGTACTTATTTAATCATAGAGCAATTGTTGTAGCAAGATTTAATTAATAGTAAAAGATTTCTAATTTTTTTAGACTTAAAGCTTACTGTAATACTAAAATTACAAGATATTACTATTATACAAAGGAGTGTATGATTAAGTAATATCTTTTTTTTTTACTATATCTGTTTGTGGGCAGCTGGACGAAATCTTTGTAAGACTTAAAATCCTTATGAAAAATGAAGAAGATTATTTTTGTAAAAAATATTGTTTTATCTGCCTACTTTAAATTAGAGATTTGTAAATAAGGATATAAAAATAACATTGCTATGCTTTGTTAGAAATTAAATACATATAATATTGTTATTTCTCAAAACAATGTCAGTAAAATAGATAGTCTGCTTCACCATGCAATCAATATAGAAAATGAGATAGATGCTGATTCTGTTGGATACTATTACAGAAAATGTTATTTGTTTTTTGAAAATATAGACGAAGATAATTCTTTTTTAGTTGCTGTTAATAAGAACATGGTTTTGTAGCAAATCAAAAATGACAAATTAGAGTTTTGCATTATTGTACCACTTCGTAATGATATTCTACTTCTGCATTTTTTACATTCATAATTCTATCTGCTTTTTATCTAAAAATGTTCTTTATTTCCGCATTTATATAGAACTCCGATTTTATCTCTCTCTCTTCTTTTAAATGAAGTCTGTAAGACTCTTCACTCCTGAAATTTGCTGTAAAACGGAATAAATTCATCGCTTTTTTTATCGAATATAATTCTTTTATTAATTGTAAGTAATTACGGATAGTAAAAATATATTATACATTATAAATATTACTAAAATTATTTTTTATAGATTGCGTAATCGTAATATTAATAAAAAATCAAAATAATTATGTGTGAAAGACTATCTTTTTGTTTGTTATTACTTTTATTTAACACTATAAATGCACAAATTGGAATAAATACCCATGCTCCAAAAGCAACAATGGAGATAAAACATATAGACAATGGTATTGCCTGTGGGGTGTTGCTTCCTAAAATAACTGGAGACCAATTAAAAGCGATGGATGATTTATATAATCAGGATCAGGATGGCGCATTGGTACAGGTTACTGAAGCAATAACACAGCAAGGCCTTGAAGGTAAAACTCAAAAAGTAACAATTCCAGGAATTTATTCGTATTCATATCGCACAGCGCTATGGGAAAATATAAATCCCCCTAAATTTATAGAAAACAGAACTTATATTTTAATTAATAAAGACGGTGTTGAAGATGTAACTTATAGTAATGCCAAAAATATTCGTTGGGGAATTATCGAAGGACTAAATTATTCTAATGTAAAACTTAGTTCAGATAAAACGAAAATAATTTTACCAAAAGGCTATATCTTTAAAGTAACAGGAATGATTGGGATATCAGATAGTAGTACACCTACTTACATCGTTAGTTCCTTTCTAGCAAAGCCTTCAAATAAAATGGCATTATCAACAAGGGGGTTTGTTGAATCTTCTACAGAGAGTTATAATGATGGTGGAGTTACGAATCCAATTGCCATTATTGATGCCTCTACAACATCGGTTGAAATTAGTTTAAAAGCTAGTGGGCCTAAAAATGATAGAAAGACATATGTTACTGCAGCTCCATCAGATTATTCACTTGGTACTTATTTAATCATAGAGCAATTGTTGTAACCAGATTTACTTAATAGTAAAATATTTCTAATTTTTTTAGACCTATAGCTTACTGTAATACTAAAATTACAAGATATTACTATTATACAAAGAAGTGTATGATTAAGTAATATCTTTTTTTTTTACTATATCTGTTTGTGGGTATCAGGTCGAGATCGTTGTAAGACTCAAAGTCCTCTTATGAAAAAAGTGAAGAAGATTATCTTTGTAAAAACATTGTTTTTATCAGCCAGCTTTAAATTAGAGATTTGTAATTAAGGATATAAAACAACCTTTCTATTCTTTGTAAGAAATTAAACATAGATAAGCACTCTGTAACTTAAGAAGGCTTTTTTTTCTTAAAAAAGAACTAACATAATACTTACATGAAATGTTATTAATTATATTTGCCACAAATATTTTTTAAGTATCTCAACCTCTCATTTTGATATTATATTTATTAGAATATAATTTGTAATAAAATAGAGAAATAAGCTATTGTAATTTTACAAATTTTATTTTCAGTTTATAGACTGAAATAAAATAATATTAACATCTCTCTTAAAATGAAGAAAGGTATGATTAAAGGGAGACATAAGTCAGCTTTTAAAGTCATACCTGTGTCTTTCTTAAGAACTAATTTAAATAATTAAATTTATGAAAAGAATATTACTTTTCATTTTATTGTGTACATATAATATTGTTATTTCTCAAAACAATGTCAGTAAAATAGATAGTCTACTTCATCATGCAATCAATATAGAAAATGAATCCCCTCTTAAATCCCAATTAGAAGCAATAAAGGTTATTTCTTTAGCCAAGGAATTTGATTATACAAATGGAGTTCTACTAGCAGAGATTTTTCTTAGTGAAAGCTATACAAGGAGCAAAGACAATAAACTAGCTTTGTATTATGCAACACAGGCAGATAAAAGAATAACAAGTTCAGAACCATATTTAAAATCAAAGACATTGAGGCTGCGAGGTGTAACCCTTGCCAGACTTGGCTTTTATAATGATGCTTCCAAAATATTAAAGGAATCTATTGTTTATGCTAACAAAATTAAAGACAAAAATGACAGAAATAGAAGCTTAGGTTTTATTTATTCTAATATTGCTCTAAATCATGAAGAAAATGAGATAGATGAAGATTCTGTTGGATACTATTACAGAAAATGTTATTTGTTTTTTGAAAATATAGACGAAGATAATCCTCATAAAAATAGATGTATGGCATTTGCTAATGTCTTTTTAGGATCCTTTTATCTTAAAAAACAGGATTTAGAAAAGGCAGATGCCTATTTAAAAAGAGCAGCAAAACTTTCTAAAGAACTAAAATTAGATTTTATTACAATTGAAGCTATTTCTGGTCTGGGGTCTGTGAATTTTTATAGAGAGAATTATGATGATGCAAAAAAGTATTTTCAAGAAGCATTACTGCTGGCAAAAAAGAATGGAAGAGTGTTCTATACAAATGATCTGTATTATAACCTTTCTAAAACTTACAATGTTTTAAAAATTCAAGACAGTACCAAATACTACAGATACAAATACATAACATTAAATGATAGTCTTAGTAAACTTTATAAGGAAGCAATATATACTTCACTCAGAATTTTTTTAGAAGAGAAAGACGAAAAAATGATGACTAATGTTGAGATAATAATTGCATTATTATCTTTGCTTCTTATAATTATTACAATCACTTTTGTTTATATAAAAAAATATAAGGTAAGATTTGTAAATGTAAAAAAAGAAGGTAATGACATTGATAATCAATTAAAAGGAAAAATTGAGTTAATTGAGAAACTTACAAATCAGAAAAAAAATGTTGAAGTAAAAGGAACAGATTTAAAGCGTCTTGTAGTAGAAGGAAGCCCTCTGTTTTTTGCGAAATTCAAAGAAATGCATCCAGATTACATCGAAAAAATAATTAATATTACACCTACAATAGTTTCAAGTGAATTGCGTTTTTGTGCATTGTTAAAACTAGGTTTCTCGACACAAGAAATAGCAGTTTATACAAAAAGTACTATCAGAGCCGTTCAGTCAAAAAGATACAGACTCCGAAAAAAACTAGATGTACCTCCCGAAGTGGATTTATATGATTGGTTGACAAATATATAATTTTACAAAACAAACTATGAGTAAAAGACTTTTTTTACAAATACTAATTCTATTTGTAATCGTAAAAGGTTACAGCCAGCAATATACAGAAAAACAAATCGATGTTTTGCTGAGTAACATAAAAAAAATGGGAGATAGTATTCCTAATAAAGCCATTGAAAGCAGTCTGAAAGCCTATAATTATTCCGAAATTATAGGTTATAAAAAAGGAATGGCAATTAGTGCATTACTTGCTGGAAAAAACTTTTATGATATCAATCACTATGATAAATCACTAGAACAAGTTACAAAAGCAGAACAGTTTGCTTTTGAAATAAAAGATTATGAGTTACTATCAGAAGCATATAGATTAAAAGGAATTAGCTATATAGGTCTTGGCCTATATAGACAAGGACATGTAGAGCTAAAAAAAGGATTAAAAGCAACCTCGCTAATTCTAACTATAGATGCCAATTTTAAGCAAAAAGGGTTGCTATACAGTGATATTGGAGTAGGATATGATAGAAGTGGAGAAGTATTAGATTCTGTGAAAAAATATTTTATGTTGAGTTACAATCAATTTAATAAAATAGAAGATGCTACAAATAAAAATGTTAATTTATCGCTGGCAAGCGCTAATGTAGGCTCCTGCTTTTTGGCACTAAAACAATACGATAGCGCAAGAGTCTATTTGATAAAGGCAGCTAAACTCGCAGAAAAAGAAAACTATAACTCCGTTAAATTGTATGCTTATCTTGATTTAGGTAATCTAGAACTTGAAAAAAAGCAGTTTGATAAAGCAATAAGTTATTTCCAAAAAGCACTTTATCTAGCCAAAAAACTTAAAAAAAGAGAAAAACAACGAGATGTTTACCTTAACCTTTCAAAAACATATGATGAACTAGATGATAAAGTACAGGAAGATATTTACTCTGATAAATATTTTTCTCTTAACGATAGTTTACAAAAAAAACAGCAAAAGGCATTAATAGCAACAGTCAAAGACCTCATTAGAGAAGAATACTCGGCAGTTGAAAAAATTAGAAATAATGGTGCTATTGCTCTTATTGTTGGGAGTTTGTTTACAGCTATTTTTCTTTTTTTTACAGTACGTTTATATAAAAAAAAGAAAAAAGAAAAAAGAAAACTTGCTGAAAAAAAGAAAAAACTAATGAAGAAAAAAGAGATACTTGAAAAAGTAATACTCCTAAATGGAACTAGTCTAGATGAAGTTCTGAAATTAGCAAAAAATAATGATCCAATGTTTTTAACTAAATTTGAAGCTACTCATTCAGAGTTTTATAATAAAATAGTTCAAGAGGCTCCATCTCTATCTAAAACGGAATTAATTGTATGTGCTTTCTTAAAATTAGGTTTCCCTATTAAAGATATTGCTGTGTATACAGATGTTACTGTTCGATCTGTTGAAGCAAGAATTTATAGAATAAGAAAAAAAGCTAATATTGAAGGAAAAAATGATATTAGTATTTGGATTGCAAGTCTGTAAACACATAATAAACTCGATAAATAAAGTATGAATCTAAAGGCATAAATTTTTTTCTCTCCTACTTAAGGAGGTTAATAAAAAAAAATTACTGTAGTAGTACCCTTGTTATAACTAATAAGGGTACTTTTTTTTTGCTTTTTTTTTATAATTTATTCTTGTTAATTTGTTTTTTTACTCTTTAAAAAAAATATTACCTACTCGTTTACTACTTACTATTGTGAAAAGTGTTCTTTTTTATACTTTTTTTAATACAATTAAAATCCATAAAAGCCTAATTACTAATATTTTACAACTTTTTTTAAGCGTTGAGTAGATAAGTGTAGCTATGTGAGTGCCTTTTTTTAAAAAAAATGCTTCAATTTGCTAAAGTCAAGATGTTTAATCAAACTGTTCTATGATTTTTTAAATCATAATTCTGTTTCTTGTACGTGCATTAATAATAGTTTTATAATGAATGCAACAGGAAGTATAAAATGTTGCATTTAGATTAATATTTTTAGATTATCTGTGATTGTTGTTATTATTTAATAAATAATAACTAAAAAAGGGGGAGGACTTTGATTAACTGTTCTTCCCTCCTTTTTAAAAAACATCAATTTTTAGAAGAGATTTATATTGAATTAGGAACGATTTTTAAGCATTTATCAGAATGTTGGGGGACAAACTGATAAATTAAAGAGACTGTTATGGGAGCAGTCTCTGCTTAAAATCATTATTTATACTAATTTAGGTTATCATGATAGATAATAGATATATAAAGATATGTCTATATCCATAATTAAGTTATCATGAAAGATAATAGATGTAAAAAATATGTCTATATCCATAATACAATTTGTTTCCATGAAATGAATTTTTAATTGACATTACACACTTAGATAGTGGCTTGGTAAATGTCTTTTTAAGAATGAGCTTTTTTATAAAAGGAATCTTGTTAGGCGTAATTAAGTGTATTATTTATGTTGTTAATTCCTTACACATTTCTGGACTAATTGCTTAATCCATTAAGTTCCTTTTAGTAATCTTCCTAATGCTTATTGGGCAGTAATATGAAAGCTGCCTCTTTGGAACTCCCATTATTGTTTTTGATAGTAGCTATCGTATACTTTAGATACCCTTCTTTAGGCAATATGAATTTATAAAAATTTTTAGTTAAAGGTAATAATGCCAAATAATGGATTGATTGCTATAAACCGTATTTTAATTAAGTAAAAATATGAATAACGAACATTTACTAGCTATGTTGCGTAATGCACCTTTGGGGCATGGAATTGATAGAACTAGAGCATGGCTTAAAGATATTCCTGAGATAAAAAGCTTTACTGAAATCGAGAGTGTTTTCTTAAAAAGAGATTTGTCTTTTAAAGAAACAAGTGCACTTATATTGCTTTTACAAAGAAAATATATCGATAGTGCAGATGAAGTAAGTTTATCTGACTGTTGTTATAATTCGAATATTAAGTACGATAAGATTTTTGACATATATAATGGTCTCTCTATTTTTGGAGATACAACAAGTGGTATCTTAGATTTTTCACGACTTGATAAAAAACTACTCAAAGTAAAAATATGTGCTGTAAAAAAGGCGCATAAAATTGTTTTACCTATAAATAAATCATTTGAGGCATTAGATATTAGTTATACGCCTAAATTAACTCATATAGATAATATTGGGCAGAACGCAGGTATGAAATCCTTATCATTTGACAAGTGTAAAGGATTCTTAGATTTTAAGTTTGTAGAAAAATTAAATAATCTGCGTATACTCGGAATATCAGGTAATGAAAACCTACCAGAACTAGATTTCCTTACCGAAAAAAGTAATATAAGCATATTGCATCTAGTTGAAACAAATGCAATGAAGTTAAAAAACACTATAGATAATTTATCTAAGTTGAAAAAATTAAGACATTTAAGTATTACTGCTAATCCAAAGGAATTAAATATACTTAGAGAAAAACTTCCTGCATGTGCTATTAATAATATGCCATCATTAAACGAGTTATTAAAAAGTAGATTAAAATTCGAGGGAATCTCTAGCGAATATTTTGATGATTTATCCTATTTTAACTAGGAATTTGTATTTGTATAAAGCTATTCTTTTTTTGATTTTAAACTTATTTAAAAATTAAAATTTTTACATGGACTTATGTTTTTGGAAATAAATATCTCATATAACTTAATTTCATAAATATAAACAGCAGTAGTGTCATATTTATAGATATGAATTCATTAGATAGAACAAAGAACAAGTAATAGGGGTAACATCTAAAAAAGTTAGAGTCAGATGGTTTTACTGTCTCAATGTAATATTGAAATAGTTAAATCTTGAAGTACAATAAGGGAAAATTGAAAATTTAAGCTAGTAGTAATGTTGGTAACGGTTGTCTTTGATTCATGAAATTTAGATTCTCTTTTCTGCTTTTAGTAGTCTGGCAAGTAAGTACACTTATGTCGCAAACAACTATTTTGCCTTCTGAAAGGTTGAGAATAAGTCTTGATTTGTATGAAAATAGTACTTCAAAAAAAGAAAAAGCTAATACAGCGATCATGCTAGCAGAAAGCTACTATGATAGTAATGAATATGAAAGAGCTTTGAATTTTGCAACAATTGCAAAAATAGAAGCAGATAAAAGTAAGTCTATAAAAAACAGTACGTTGTCATGTATTTTTTCAGGTAAATCTTATGTGAAATTGGGTTTGTATGATCTTGCAAAAAAAGCTTTTTATGACGGATTGAACTTTGTAAATAAGAATAATAAAAACGAAATCCACGCTTTAAAATCAACGATATATAATGGTTTGGCCAATAGTTATTCAGAGCCAAATAAGATAAAGTTTTTTTTAGATAAAAACTATGAAGAGCTTAAGCATCAAGAGGAAGGGAGAGTTAAAAGGGTGTTGATGAATGCTTTCTATGCTGATTTCGGAAATTATTACTACAATAATGCAAATAATGATTTGGCAAAATATTATTTCAAAAAAGTAAATATTGTAGATCCTGATGATTGGAAAAGCCCACAGTTTAAAGCATTACTTGGATTAGGCTATATATATGCATTGGAAAGTGAATATGATAAAGCGATTAATTGTTTTGAGAAAGGCTTGTCTAAGTCATTGTTATATAGAAATAAAAAAGCACAAAGAGATTTTAACCTGGTACTTTTTAAAAACTCCAAAACTAAAAAGGAGCAGTATTTTGTAGACTATTCCTCTCTTAATAATACCTTGCAAAAGGAGGAAGCGTTGCAGATTAAGAAAGTGATAGAAGCAGAGGCGAATAAAGATGGAAATTTAAAACAGTATGTAATGAATAAAATGATATTTGCTTTTGGAATATCAATTGCTATAGTAATACTGACTGTAGTTGCAGGTTTTATATTATTCAAATATTATAAAGAACAACAGAAAAATAAACCAGAACAGGATAAGTTTTATAAAAAAGAGGCATCATTGGTAGTGCGGTTAGTAGAAAGAAAATATGATGTCGATGGTCTTTTACAACTTGTAAAAGATAATGATTTAGCTGATTTAGCTAGTAAGATGAAGTTATTATATCCTGATTTTGTAACAAAGCTTTCTACTTATTTGCCCAAACCTAGTGCGGGAGAACTTATATTATCGGTATTGGTTCGTATGAATTTTAGTAACAAGGAGATTGCTGAAGTTTTGGATATGTCGTTACGTGCAGTAGAGTCGCGAAAATATAGGTTAAGAAAGAAAATCAATCTATTGCCAGAGGAAGATATGAATTTATGGATGATCAACCTCTGAAATAAATGCTATATAAAGAGTTTTATTTGAGTTTTTAAAATAATGAAATAGAACTTAGAACAAAATAAAGGAGTAATGAGGTGCTTTTAAAGTGTTTTATATTTGCTAATTGCCTAGTTTTAATTATTGTTATGTTTTTTTGGATAATTTAAACGATCAAATACTACTCAAGTATTACTCTTTTGATGCTATTCCAAAAGTGCGTAGGTTTAAAAATAACGGGGTTTTATTTTTAAATTAAAGTTTGGAGCTTGACTTAAATCCTTATAGCAAGGTGACAAGTTCATTTGTTGTGTTCTTAGGTTCCTTGGTATTCCTTTGAAGAAAAACAGATAATGAATATCTCTTTTCAGATATCAATTGAACTTTCTTTATATAAATTTACTGAGTCTAATCTCAAGAACCTGGGTATGTTTTTCAATCGGAAATATGTTTTCTTTGGTTAAAATGAAAGTATAGATCAACGACCGTTCTTGGAAAAGAGGTCTATTCTTTTTTTATATGTCACGTTTTATCTTCGCATCTTTGAGTCTTTTTCCTAAAAGAGCAATCTATTTTTGTTTAGGAGTCTGTTTTGCATAGCCATTCCTAGGGCAACCTACAAGACTAAATTTAATGTATTCCTTTTTTCTATTTGTATAGCTATGGAGTAATTATACCAAGTTTCTGAGCTAACTCTGAGGTAAAAGTCCAGTGAAGGATTAATTCTATCATTTTCTATTTAAATATACAGTCGTAGTTCTTACGTATTTGTTTTTTAAGTGTTACAAGTCTAAACTTTATTTTAACTATCAATTTGGGCTGAGATAATACCCTATAGCTCTATTGTTTTTGCTTATATATTTAGGAGGCTTATTTCTTTTTTATTCACGATTTCTTTTAGTGTTAACTCGGTATGATCTTACTAAGGATATTTTGTCAGTATTCTTTTTTTTGAAAAAAAATCATAAGAAAGATAAGGATCACTATCTCATTAGTTTTTATTTGGATTTTATTAATTATTCGAATGCAAAACTCCCTCTTTTTTTATTAAAGATCTTTAATTGTAATTCTTGTAAATTGAGTTCATATGGAATGAAGGAAAGTGCTTTTTTAAGATAAATATTCTTAATGTATTATTGACTTTGTTTTTGGTGATTATTTTAAAGCTGTCTCATTTAATTTGTTTAGAGGTCATATTTTGAATTTAATTATCGGATATTTTTATTTATTTCTTTATATAGCCTTTTTTAGGCTACTCATTTTCACTCATTAGTAATGTTTTTTTTGTCTTACTGTATTGTTTAACAGGGATTTGTTTTTTTTTTAAGCCTGAGTAGATGTGCGTAGCTGTTTTTTTTATTTTAAGTCTTTTTAGTGCCTTCTTTGCATAATCTAAATTTGTAATAAAATTGCATTTATAATGGTAAGCTATAAATATTGAATCAACATAATCATTTTTAAAACTGACGCCCCAGTCTTGAAGTTTTATTTATTCTTGCTATAGATGATTTATATCCTAAAGTATCATAGGAAATCATTTATATACAAGTCTATTGTTTTTACTAAGTTTTATTAGTTGTCTATAGTTTAATTCTGGAAAAGATAATTTCAGTATTAAGCATGTTTATATATGATTTTTGAATAACAAATTGGATTCTAAAATAGCAATAAGGTGTAGTGTTATTTTATGGCAATATGGAATATTATTATAGTTAGTTGTAATAGTCTATCTGAATTTTGATAGCATATTATTAAGTAATAGTTGCTTGTTTTTTGAGCATTTCCATGTGATAGTATTCACAAATAATCTAACAAATTACATTTAGTTTTTATTAATTTTAATGAACATTTATGAAAAATCAATTACTCTCCTTGTTTCTTATTTTGGGAGGATTTACTGCTTATGGGCAGGTAGGTGTAGGGACTCTTTCGCCCAACGAATCATCACAGTTAGATGTGGTGGCCAGGGACAGAGGGGTCTTAATTCCTAGAGTAAAGCTTATAAGAACGGATCGTACGGAACCTATTTTCGTAGCTAGCGGTACATCATTGCCTTCAAGCCTTTTAGTTTTTAATGAGGCGGTTGATGGTGTAGCTCCATTCGATGTTAAACCGGGGTATTACTATTGGTTTAATCGTAAATGGAACAGAATAGTTGTTTCAGATGAAATCACATCATCCAAGGGAACGGTTATTTTTAATCCAATTACAAATAAATTTTCTTATATAAATGAAAGTGGTCATTCGGTGCCAATAGATATTAAGGATATAGTTAAAGCAAATGAAACCTTAACGAGTTTAGATTATGACAGGAATACAAATACCTTGACATATAAAGCTGAAAGCGGACCTTCTAAAGAATTTAATTTAAAGGAATTAGTGGGAGAGGCGACGAGTGTAAGTAACACACTAGATGGTTCAAAATTAACTACTAAAGTGAATGGAGTTGCGAGTGATGCTTTGGATTTAAAAGGCGTTTTAACTTCAGCTACAACTAATAAATTACATTTAAAAGAG
>NZ_JADNRC010000019.1 GCF_015594725.1 Flavobacterium sp. ALJ2
CATAAAAACTTAATAAAAAAACAAATTAGTAAGATTTTTTATAAAAAAATTAAATATAAAAATTAAAATATGTAAGAATATAGCATTTACTTGGCATGACAGAGAATGTAAATTTTATATTATGGAAATTTATAGTAATATTCTTGACTTGGTAGAGTACTAAACTATTTTCAGCCTATTATGTTAAAGTAAGTAATAATAGCACTTCTGGAGCAACCGATTTAATAGAATTGCCCTTTTCATCTCATTTCAGTTCAGTCTAAGCTAAAAAGTAAGCAAATACAAATTATGAAAAAGCTCCGAAGTAAACAGTCATCGGAGCTTATGGGGTTTTTCGGTTCTGTTTTAAGAACGCGGTTTGGGCAAGTTTCTGTCGTACATGATAATACTTCCCGCCACAGCCACGTTTAAACTTTTTTCTGATTTAAACTTCACTAAATAATGGCATTTATCCATTGCTTTTCTGGATAATCCATGATCTTCTGCTCCTAATAAATAAACACATCGTCTTGGATGCTCAAAGACTTCTAAATCAGTTGCTTTTTCATCTAATTCAACACCAACTAATCGTGCTCCTTTAGGTAAGTTTTCAAAAAAAGCTTCAAAAGTATCATAATGAAAATACGGAATTGCTTTTACTGCATCATGAGTATCACAGGCTTGTTTGGCATATCGATTGCCAATGGTAAATATAAAAGTAGCACCTAAGTTTTGAGCCGTTCGCCACAAAACACCTAAGTTTTCGGGAGTTTTACCATTTTGTATCCCTATCCCAAAATATTCATTTATAAAGTTATCATTCATAAAGGCAAAAGTACAAACTGTACGTACATAAATCAATTTTTTATTGTACAGAAAGCAGTGCCATTATTGATTGAGCATTTAGGCATCTGCACTAACTTTTCAAAAGAGGCCCTTCTTGTTTCTTTTCAGAAAGTGGTTTTTCCTTTTTCAGATTCATGACTATAATTGCTACTATCATGATTAAAATTCCAATAATCTGAACGAAAGTAATATTTTCTCCTAATACCAAATAAGCTGTAAGAACAGCCACTGGCAACTCAACAGTCATTAAAAGTCCGCTTGTTGTTACGCCTACTTTAGGAATGCTTATGGCGAACAAAGCTGGAGGCAGAATGGTTCCAAAAACGGAAAGAAAAAGCCCCCATTTTAATAAATGAAAGTCTAAGTGGGTAGAGAACACTAAAGGCTTGAAGTTTAAAATTAAGATAGAAAGCGCGGAGCCTGTCATAATCCATGCGCTTCTGTTTTGCCAGTTTCCTTCTTTGCCTGTCTTGCTATTGAGTATAATATAAATGGAGTAAATAAGAGAAGCTAATAGTACAAATCCAACCCCTTTTATCGATAAGGAATTACTTTGATTAAAATCGATCCCACTTGCCAGTAGCGTCCCAAAAATAACAACTGCTGTAACTATTAATTCCATTTTAAGCGGTTTCTTTCCATACAAAAGCCATTCTAGTAAAATACCAATCCATGTAAACTGCATAAGCAACACAATAGCAATAGAAGCTGGAATAAACTTTACCGATAAATAATACAGAAAAGTTGTTATACCAATAGCTGCTCCTGTAAATAGTAACCATCCTATTTCTTTAGGCTTTTGACTTTCCTTTTTTGTAAAGAAAACAATTGCCCATAATACAATTGCACCTAAAAGTGCCTGGATAAAAGAAACTTCGGGTGTTGTGTAACCTTGCTTATATGCCAGTTTTACAAATGACGAAAGAATACCAAAACTTGCAGCTCCTACAAGTACCATCAAAACATATCTAACCATATATTATCTCTTAAAATTCCCTTTTATTAGTTTTGAGCCAGCATAACTTGCTGTTTTTGCTATAAACATTCTTATAGTTTGTTTAAATCTTTTTTAAATTATTTAAAGTTCTCTCTTTGTAGCTCTTCTTTCCAATTTTTTCCTCAATCAGCTCTAGATTTTTTAAGAAAAGCTCATTCCCTTCTAGTAACTCTTCCATGGTTAGAATACAGGCTTCCCAACATTTTTCTAATTGTGGCAATGCTAACTCTGCTTTATTTGTTAAATACAACAATTGTTTACGTGAGTCGGTAGTATCTGTTTTAGTTCCTATATAATCTTTCAGTTTCATATTCCTGATAACCTTAACAATTGCTGGATGTGACATTTGTAAACGTTCTGAAATTTCTGTTACTGTGAGTTCCTTATGTTTTTTTAAAAGCAAGAATATAAGGTGCCAGTTTGGCTCAATATCAACTCCTACTGCTTTATAAAAATCTTTAGTACTATATAGTATATTATCAGTAAGTCTCTTTAATCGGCTAGTAAGTCCTACCAATTGTATTTCAATTAAAAAATCGTTTTGTACCATAAATTACGTAACTAGTTACGCAAAAATACAAAAAAACTCGTAACTGGTTACGCTATTTGAAAAATATTATTTGAATACCCTTTTAGAAATACACTGTTTGAAGAAGTGTAGCTCTACAAAGTATTTCATCTTTTAATGATTTAATAGATCTCTCGACATCTAAGTATTTGAGTTATTATAAAGTAAATATGTTTAAAAAAAAATCCAATCTTGTTTAAGTAAACCTGATTGGTCATGAAACACCAAAAGAATTGTGTTTATAATTTAAAGCAAATTATATTTTACTTCAGAAGATAATTTATTCATTTCTCACTTTAAACCTCAACAAATCCTATCTAAAACTGTTAGCTATTTATTAACTGAAATTTTATTCTTTGATTTATTTAAGAACCGACACGAGTTGCACTGAAGAGTCTTATATTTTTCTTTTCATTTCAAACTGTGACACTTTATTTAGGAGCCCCAGATTCTTTAAAAAAGTATTTGTTTCTAGCGAATTGTCATCAACGTTATTCATGAATAATTCTTTAGAATTTACAGCTTCTGACATCGTATTTACTAATTGTGACCCTACTCCTTTACGTCTATGACTACTGGCAACGGCAATTTGTAAAATTCGTCGTGACGTAGGATTATAAACCATATAACCTACGGGTTCATTCTTGATATAGGCTTTCAAAATGTGGCAATGCTCTTTGCTATTATTTAAGCTTTGAATTGTATTTTGCCAAGTAGGTTCTGTAGACCAGAATGAGGTAAAAGTATCCCATTCAAAATCTCTCCATTCTTTAATTTTTATACTATTTTTTTTATCAGTTATTGCAATAGTTCCTCCATAGCAATTAACCGTTCTATGAATTTTATAATTCATTTTTTCATAAGCTCTAATTGCAGCTGTATTGCCTACGATTACTTCTAATACCATTTCAGATACACCTAATACTTTTAATTTTGGGAGTAAATAATCATACATTTTTGCAACTAAGCCTTGTCCGCGGTAATCAGGAATAACTCCTGTTGCAGCATTATAAGCCATCAATTGCCCCTCTAATTTATTTACAGCGTGAAGCATAAAACCAACTAACTTACCAGATGAAAAAACTCCAATTGATAAATCTAATTTTATATTTTCTGCAACAATCTTAGCCTGTAATTGTTCTGAATTAAGTTGTAGTGGTACAATATAATCTGAAAATGACAGATTTAATACATCAACTATAGCATCAATTCCAATTGTTTCTAAAGTATTAAGCTCCATTTTTAAAACTTTTATAACATATTTTTTAAAGAATATGCTGTTTATTATTTTTTTTGTTCAGTCACATACATAAAGTAAAACCAACAATTTCCAAAACTAGATTTTTATCCCATAAATTAAATAGAACAACATCTAGTTTTGAAAAATCTGTTTCATTATGTTTTTTATTCTTGAATGAAAGTCATTTTTTTTGCCATTTTTTTTTGCCATCCGTAAGGCAGAATAGAATGATTGTTCCCTTCTATTAAATTCATCTGTTCTATAATTTTTTCTTGTATTTTTTTTGAAACAGCATAAAAAGCAGCATCTACAGTAAAGTTTCGTTCGCCATCTAAAACTCCATTTTGAATTCGAATTCCGATCTTTTTACCTTTATAATACAGTAAAATTTTTATTCTTCCATCATCATATCCATTATTACCACTAGTTCCATAAATTAGTATTGGTTCTATAATACCATCATTATCAAAGTCTTCCACATAAATATACCGCGTCCAAAACCAAATACTTTCTTCATTTTCAGTTTTAGCATCATTGGTTTCAAAAGTTTTTACCAAACGATTGTTTTCTTTTTTAAAGTTGAATGCTTTAATAGAATTATTTAAAAAATTTCCATTAGCAGCTTCTTTAATTTTATTTTCTGTTAAGACTAAATAATACTCTCCAGTTTTATCTTTATAATTGTAAACCTTCCAGATATCAAATTTTATTCCTAATTCCTTTTTTTTCTCATTCGTAAAAATTTCATTGGTCTTTTCTTCTGAAATTATTATGTATTTACTGTTATTTTCATTCACAAGAAACTCTGAGATCCCATTAATGAGCTGCGATAGAATTGCAATATTTTTAATTTCTATATCCGAATAAACAATACTTTTATTATCCTTTACTGGCTTATACCAACTATACTTCTTGAAAAAATTAGCATATTCAGGATTTGAAAAAACATACCCTTTCCTTGCATAAATTTCATTCTTTAATAATTTCAAAGAATAAAGACCCTCATTTTGTAATTTACTATCGTCAATAAGTTCTACTAAACATTTAGAACAATCTATCTTATTTTGTGCGTTTAACGAAAGTGTTATTAATAGCGTTATATATACATAAAACTTCATCAGAATACTATTTGGTTAATAATTGCAATACTATTGTATTGTATGGTTCTTTGGTGGAAAAAAGAAATGCGAAGGCTTGCTTAAAAAATACCTAAAGACTGCACCTGTTACCTGTTTTAATTCAGAAATCGGAATGTTTCGGGAACGAAATGCAAGCCCAAGTGACAAACTGAAACTAACCAGAAAATTGACCAAACCGATAATACCAATACCTAAAACTGACCAAAAAAACATCCCATGAGTAACATAAAAGTCTGCTCCATATAACCCCATGGCAAAGTTCCCACTAGCAAAAGTGATGTGCCTGATATCAATGTTCAATCCAAAAAATATTCCAATAAAAACGGTACTTCCCATAAAAACACCAAACCAAAAGTTAGAAATAATTCCTGCCCATTTTTTCTCATATAAAGTAGCCAGTTTTTTAGTCATTCTTTTTCCTAAACTCAATTTTAGCAAGGGATGTTCCTGAATGCGGTAATAAATATGGTTATGCTTGTCTCGATTGGCAATACTCCCAGCAATAATTCCAGATAAAAACAGAAAAACTCCAGCTATAGCAGCATGAAAAATTGCTGCAGAATAAATCGGATTCAGATCATTTATTAAAACTGGCCATTTTTCTTTAGCAATATTATAATGAAATACTTTATCAATAATCCAGACACCAAGTAATGAAACTGGAAATGCTATAGTAACGTTCCCTACAAATGCAATAAACTGTGAGCGGAATACTCGTGCAAAAAATATGGCGAACTCTTTATATTTATATTCATTTTTTTCTTGCTCTTTGTGTTTAAAGCCTTCTTGTAAAGCTCTTACCAAAGCAGAAGCCGTCATTGCAGGTTGTTTTGTTGCCAACGTAAATCCAAGGATATAAATTATAATAAATCCTATCGAATAATTCATACTGTATAAGAAAATATGCCCAAACCCACTGGCCTCTACTTTTCCTAATAATAGTTTAATGATACACAGCAAACCTACAATAAAACCTCCTCCAGCTGCTGAATAGAACATTTTATAATATTCCTTACGGCTGTTTGTAATATAATGTTCTCCTGTATTGGCTGTATGCTGTGTTATTTCATAAGATAAAAGCTGTGTACTCTCACTGATTAATTTATCAATATTGTTTTTATCACAATTGTATTTTATCAGTATATAAGAGAGGTAAATCGTATTCTTATCAGCATCTTTCTCTTCTGTCTGTATTAAAAGTGGTAATAATGATTTGAGACGATAAAGTTGCTGACGGATTCGCAACAAGCTTTGATTTACTCGTAATGAAATCCCAAATTTACTACTGTTTTTAAAAGCAGTTTCTATATAATCTGTACATTGTTTGTGTAGGATAATCAATTGTTTATAACCTAGATCATCAGGGTGCATAAAGTTCTTGCTAGATTCGATTAGCTTCTCGCTTATAAGCAATAACTCTCGCTGGAAGGCAAGAAATGGACTTTCATAATTTTCATATTCAGGTACCATCTGGATTACATCCGTTTCCATTGCACACCCACATATACGATAGGTAATAACCTCCATCGCAAAAACTAATTCGGTAAGCGATGAATTCTCTTCACTGGATTCGTAAATAGAGCGAAATTGTAATAAAGAGTACAACTCCCTTATTTGCTCCTCTGGTATTTTTTTAATCCAAAGCGGATCAGTCTTAACAAAGAATACCTGATTTAGTATAAATTGCAGTGTATCTTTTTCAGGTTGTTCAGGAATTAATTTAGCAAATAGTCGCCTACGTACTTCATAAAAGAAATTTGCATTCTGTAGAATACCCGCATCAGAAAGGATCTTATTAAATTTCTTCTTTTCTAAATGAGCATTAACACAGTTCGTCAGCCCATCACGATAATTTTGATTTTCCTTAAGCAGATAAATCAATTCTGATAAATCTACAACTGTAGTTTTTTTTATTTTTTTTGGACGAACCAAGTTTACCAGTTCTACCAGTAACTCTACACTTCCTTTGTTATATTCCCATAACTTTTGGTCTTTAAAGTTTTCATCAAAATAGCGTTTTAAGGTCATTTTTGGTTTTCTCCTCAATCTCAATCTCATTCTAATCAAATTTAATTATTACGAATCTTCTTTTATCAAATACAAAAAAATTGCTCGTTCTTGTAATGCAATATACTATCTAAAAACTATACTCTTTTTATTTTTTTCATAAAGAATGTTTACCATACATTATTTAGATAGAGTTTTAATTCCATTTCCATTTGTAATCTTGCCTCTGGCGAATCAAAAAACAAAATATTATTTGTCTTTTTTAATTCTTTTTTAGGTACCAAATTAAATTATAAATAACTAAAATTAAATATCTTACAACTACTATAACATTTTAATAATCTCATAGCATCTTATATAATTAAAAGTGAATTTTAGTTTAAAATAAGTTTATAAACTTAAAATCCTACTAGGTTTAAGAAACCAAAAAAAATTAATTTTAATTAATATAAACTATATAAGTAACATCTAAATAACGGTTCTCAAATAATAATACTATTACATCTTCATCTTTTTCAGTTTTTAAAAGTGCTAACAAAAAGTGCTATTCTTAAATTCGATAGAGTCAATACAATAGATCAGCTAGTTTATTATATAGTATTCCAACCTTTTTATTTAACTTAGCGCTACCGATTTTAAACAATAAAAAACTGTTATTAAAATAAAAATCGGGATTTTAAATGCATTAAAAAAAAGCTGTACTACTCATTATTTCAATGCATTGCGAATAGAAACTTACTAATAATTTAGTTAATTTTAAAAATTATGAACACATTTGATTTTGGCATTGTCGGACTCGGCGTAATGGGTCGTAACCTACTTTTAAACATTGCCAGCCATAAATTTGCAGCAGCAGGTTTAGATTTAGATACAGAAAAAGTCAACTCTTTACAACAGGAGGCTGATTCAGAGCATACATTAGAAGCAACAACTGACGTTAAACATTTTGTAGAACTTATCAAACGTCCAAGAGCAATTATGCTTTTGGTACCAGCTGGTAAACCTGTCGATAGTGCTATTCAAAGCCTTTTGCCGCATCTGGATGAAGGAGATATTATAATAGATGGCGGCAATACTTACTTTACTGATACTGATAGACGCTTCCTTGAATTATCTACTAAAGGGATTCATTTCTTTGGCATGGGAATTTCTGGAGGAGAACAAGGAGCTCGATTTGGTCCTAGTATGATGCCGGGAGGGGATAAAAAAGCTTACGAGAGACTCCGTCCTATTTTTGAAGCTATAGCTGCTAAAGTAGATGGTGAACCATGTGTAGAATATTTAGGAAATGGATCTGCGGGTAACTATGTAAAAATGGTTCACAACGGAATTGAATACGGAATAATGCAGCTTATTTCTGAAATTTATGACCTAATGAAACGCGGTTATAATTTGGATGAAGATACGATAGAAAAAACTTTTGAAGAGTGGAATAAAACTGATCTTAAGTCATTCTTAATCGAAATTACAGCTGCTATACTTAAAGTAAAAGAGCCAAATGGAGTGAGATTAATCAATCTGATATCTGATTGGGCAAAATCTAAAGGAACAGGAAAATGGACTTCTCAAAATGCTATGGATCTGCAAGTACCTGTTCCTACCATTGATGCTGCTGTAGTAATGCGTGATATGTCTAAAAGTAAACCTGAAAGAATTGAGGCTGCTACTAAATTAGTTTGGAACGACAAACAAACAACTACAAATGTACCCGAAGCTATTAGTGCGCTAAAAGATTCATTATTCTTTTCTATCCTAATTACTTATGCTCAAGGACTGGCTCAGCTTAGAACTGCTTCTAAGGAATATAACTATGAACTAAATTTAGAAACTGTTACAAAAATATGGCGTGGAGGTTGTATCATCCGTGCTGATGTTCTTGAAGATTTTAGAAAAGCATTTGCTAAAGATGCCAATCTGCCAAATATACTTTTAGATTCTGATATTGCAGCTAAATTCAATGAAACTCAAGCTGGTATTAGAAAAGTTATTCAATTTGCTGTTCAAAAAGGATTGCCTGTAGCTGGGCTTATGAACTCGTTAGCCTATTTTGATGCTTACAGATCTGAAAATCTTCCAACAAACCTAATTCAGGCACAGCGCGATTATTTTGGAGCACATACCTACGAACGTACTGATCTACCAGGCACTTTTCATACCCAATGGAATGATTAAGAAACTTTAAGTGAAAACAATGAATAATGTTAAAAATACTGATCCAACTATAATTGTTATTTTTGGATCATCTGGTGACTTAGCAAAAAGAAAACTTTTTCCAGCATTTCAAAATCTATACCTCGATGGTCGCATGCCTGAAAAATTTCAGATTATCGCATTAGGAAGAGCTGAAAAAAGCAACGAAGAATTTCGCAGTTATGTAATCGAAAACTTAAATAGTTTTTCGAGAAAAGCAGCACTTTCTAGCGAAGAAACTGAAAAATTTATTTCTCATATAACTTATTTGAGACATGATATTGATAAAGAAGAATCATACCAAGAATTAGATTCGAAGTTAAATAGTATTGATCGGACTTTTGGTGTACGTGCCAATAGACTTTTCTATCTTTCTATAGCTCCTTCATTTATAGCTACAATCTCTGGTAACATGAAAAAGTTGCGTCTAGCTGCCAATGCCAAACAGGATCGTATCATTATCGAAAAACCTTTCGGTTACGATAAAAGCTCTGCGATTGAACTTAATGAAATGCTATCACAAACTTTTAACGAAGAACAAATTTACCGTATTGACCATTATCTAGGCAAAGAAACTGTTCAGAATATCCTTGCGTTTCGTTTTGGAAATTCTATGTTTGAACCCTTATGGAGCCGCAACTTCATTGATTTTGTTCAGATTACTGTAGCAGAAGAAGTGGGTGTTGAAGAACGCGGTGGTTTTTATGAAGGAGTGGGTGCTTTAAAAGATATGATACAGAATCATTTGCTACAAATTTTATGTATGACTGCTATGGAAGCTCCTGCTTCATTAGGAGCTGATGACATACGAAACCGTAAGGCTGATGTGCTAAAATCGATTCGACGCATAAAACCAGATGAAGTTAATCATTACACCGTTAGAGGTCAATATGATGAAGGTTTAATAAAAGGCAAGCTTGTTCCTTCCTACCGAAATGATAAAGGAATAGCTCCCGATTCGAATACCGAAACTTATGTGGCAATGAAAATTTATCTTGATAACTGGAGATGGCAAGGGGTTCCTTTTTATTTGCGTACAGGAAAAAGAATGCAAGAAAAGCAATCTTCTATTATCATTCAGTTTAAACCTGTACCCCATTCCTCCTTTTCATATGATAATCAAGGAATGACTCCTAACAGGCTTATCATAAATATTCAACCTGCAATGGATATTAAGTTACAGTTTATGACTAAAAAACCAGGCTTATCTCTTTCTTTACAACCTGCAGAAATGATTTTTGATTATTTTCAATGTTCTACAATGTCACCAGAGGCCTATGAAACACTACTCTCTGATGCGTTGGCAGGAGATCCTACCCTATTTATGCGTTGGGATCAGGTTGAACAAGCATGGGATGCAATTGATACAATTCAGGAAGTATGGAAAAATAATGCACCTACTGATTTTCCTAATTATAAAGCTGGTAGCTGGGGACCCGAAGCTGCAGACGAATTACTTGCTCGTCAAGGACACGCTTGGGTTGCTAACACTCAAAATATTGTGAAATAAAAAATTTAAAATGATACAGATATATAATACTATAGAAGCTATAAATAATAAGGCTGCTGACCTTTTTGTAGCAGCTGCAAAAAAAGCAATACTCGAAAAAGGGAGGTTTACAGCCGTACTTACTGGAGGTTCGTCACCAGCAGGAATATACAAACTATTAGCTTCTCCGGAATACAAAACAAAGATAGACTGGAATAAAGTTTATATTTTTTGGGGTGATGAGCGCTGGGTACCTCTTGATGACGATCTCAGTAATGCAAAAATGTCTTTTGATACCCTTTTAAGTCATGTACCCATCCCTGAGAACAATGTATTCCCAATGTACAAAGATGGGGTTTCACCCGAAGATTATGCTGTTGAATATGAGCAATCTATCAGAACTGTTTTAGGTACTAACGGAAAATTTGATCTTATTTTTCTAGGTCTTGGAGACGACGGTCATACCGCTTCTCTTTTCCCAGGTGAAGCAGTACTTCAAGAGCAAACAAAATGGGTAGCTGCCTACCGATTAGAATCACAAAATATGCATCGTATTACTTTAACTGCTCCTTTAATAAATAAAGCAGAGAAGATAATCGTAGTTGCATTTGGTCAAAAAAAGACTCATGCTCTGAAAGAAGTATTATACGGAGATTATAACCCTAATACCTACCCAATGCAGTTGATTAAACCTGTTTCAGGAGAATTATTGTTTTTAGTAGACAATAGTGCAGCAGGAATATAACCAAGATGTAACCGAAGCTATTTTAGCTGTTTCGCAAAAAAACTAAAATTATATTTTTAAAATTAGATACTATATTTTTAAAAATTCCTTCATAAAAAAAGGGTAGTTCAGTTGAACTGCCCTTTTTATTTATTGCTAATTGGGTATTCATAAACTTAGAAATTCCTAGTTTTACAAAAAATATTTATACTATTCATTCACTTAATTTACACCTAATTATATACTTTTATTTGAATATTTAATTTAACTTTATTTAGAGTGTCATTTATGAAGTTTTCAAAACCAAAATCACTATAAAGTACTGTACCTTTTATTTATTAAAAAATTTTACTGACTGCAAATTTAACAACAGTTTCCTTTACCTTTTGAAGCAATTATAAGTATATGTAATATACATATCAAGAATTATTTTTTGAAAAATGCTGTTATTTTACTGATTATTTTCTTGTTGCTACAAAAGAAGACAAATCACTTTATCAATCTTTAGAGCAGAAAATTTATAGCCTTTATACATCTGTTGCAATTCTCAATTAAAATGAAAGAACAAAAATAGATTGCTCTTATTTATTTTTAATGAAACAATGTTGCATTTGTAAATAAGATTTCTATATTTGCAACAACATTGCATTAAGGAAAAAAGATTAAAACTAGAAATAATCTATTTGTTTTTATCTAAGCTCTAACAATATTGATTCATTAGAATGAAAAAGAAATTTAAAATTATTAATCTTCTTATGCCGCTGATAGTAGTATTCGCAATACTATTTCCAGTAATCCATTCTTATGAACATACTCAAAGTCATGATGTAAGACATAAAAGTACACTGCACTTAAATTCTGCTAAAACTGAACTTATAACACACAATCATTCTTCTGAAGAATGTGCTATTTGTCATTTTAAATTCACTCCTGTAAGTACATTTACTTTCATATCTTTTGAGTTTTATAAAAAGTGTAGCATAACCACATCTGTTTCTTTTTATTTAAAATCTTATTCCTCTTTCTTTAAAGGATCCTTATTTGCTCTTCGAGCTCCTCCAACAATTTAAAGTAAAATCTATTAGCAATTTGCCTCTCGGCATTATCAATTTTAAAAAAGCTTATTTGAGCTTATTTAGTACAAAACCAATCATACTCATAGGTCGCTATAAGCAACCAGCTTATAGATCTCGCGTTTATTAAATTCTTGTAAAAACTAACTCAATAAGTTATATAAGTTCCTATAAACAAAATGTTTATAAAACTTATATTTTCTTAAATGTCTTATAAGATTTCAAATAGTTTTATAGAACTAAGAAGATAAAAGCTGACTTTGATTTCGTTTACTAAAAATTCAAGATTTTACTACTACTTAATTACTATTCCTAAAAAACAATGCTTATTTCATAGAAAATTATGCTATGAATATGCTCTTGTATACTCCTTTTTAAGTTGGCAATGCGCTCAACTAAGTCATTTCAAAAAGCGTATTTCTAAACCTGTAACCAAAAATTAATATATTATGAACAGAGTAAAACTAAAACAAGATAAAACTAAAACTGCAAGATTTATGCTGGCAACATTTGCAATAGCTAGTCTATTTACTGCTTGTAGCAATAGTGATGACAACAAAATTGATACTGAATATCCAGTAATAGACATTTCGGCTGCAAATGCATTCCCAATTCAATGTAGCGAAGCAATTCGTGGACAAAAATTTATATTCAGAGCAAAGTTTACCGACAATTCGGCATTAGGATCATATAGCTTGGATATACATCATAATTTCGACCATCATAACCATAGTACTGAAGTAAATAATTGTACTCCCGAAGCGGTAAAAAAACCAGTAAAACCATTGCTTTACATCAATTCTGTAACTATTCCAGAAGGATTAAAAAGTTACGAAGCAACTCAGGAAATCAACATTCCTACAGATATAGATCCTGGAGATTATCATTTCCTTATTCGCTTAACCGATAAAGAAGGTTGGCAGACGATTAAAGGTTTAAGCATCAAAATTAAATAAGTGATTTTGATGAACAAATATAAATCAAATCGATTACGGATTATCTATCTGTTGTTGTTTTGCGTAGTTATTTTTACGAAAGTATCAGCGCAAACAACCAACATATCTGGTAAAATATTTTCTAATAATCATAAACCATTAGAAGGTGCGACTGTAACGATTTATCCCTCTTTTGCAACCACAATCACGAATAAAGAAGGCGCTTTTTACTTTAATCAAATTCCTTTAAACTCAAAGAAGCTTATTATTCGTTATTCAGGTTATATCCCATCTGAAATTAAACTTTTTTTGGATAAAAATCCAAATGCACAACCAGATATTCTTTTACATCCAGAAATTAAAGAATTACAAGAAGTTATAATAAAAGATAATTATGCAACACGCCTCAACAAAAAAGAATCGCTTAGCATAGATGTAGTGACTAGTAGTTTTATCCAGCGCAATCTTGGTGGCAGCTTGATGCAATCATTACAAAGATTACCTGGTGTAAAAACCATCTCAATTGGATCTGGCGGGTCAAAACCTCTAATTAGAGGATTAAGTTTTAATCAGGTTATTGTTGTAGAAAATGGTATTAAACATGAAGGGCAACAATGGGGTGCTGATCACGGACTCGAAATTGACCAATATGCTGTAAATCGTGTAGAAATAATCAAAGGACCATCCTCATTTATCTATGGATCAGATGCTATTGGCGGTGCTATTAATATAAAACCTTTACCATTTCCTGCCAAACACGTTTTGGGAGGAAGTGCTATCCTCACTGGTAAAACCAATAACGAACAATACGGGAGTTCTATCAATTTATTTGGGCGCAATGACAATTGGTTTTTTGATACCCGAATGACAACAATGGATTACGGAGACTATCGTGTTCCTACTGATGTTGTTCATGTGTATAATTATGCTGTCCCGTTGTATAAAAATCACTTGCGAAATACTGCAGGACGTGAACTAGATTTACATGCTAGCGTTGGATATATAAACTCCAAGTTTAAATCTGTTTTATATACCAGTAATATATATAATAAAACTGGTTTTTTTGCCAATGCTCACGGTCTTGAACCTCGAAATGTAGATCTTGAGCTTCATGATAAATCAAGCAGAGACATACAAATGCCTCATCAGGAAGTAAACCATACCAAAATAAGTAATACTACTTCTTTTCAATTAGGCGAACATCGATTGGAAACTCAATTGGGTTTTCAGAAAAATTTCCGTCGCGAGCGAAGTCATTATGTTAATCATGGTTTTATGCCACCAATATATCCTGACGATATGTATGCCCCTCAGGATCTTGAACGTCAATACGACAAAGAAGTATTTTCGGTAGCTATAAAAGATGAGTTTGCACTAGGTGAACACAAATTTACAGTGGGATTAAATACCGAAGTACAACGAAATAAAATTGGTGGTTGGAGTTTCTTGATTCCTGCTTTTACACAAATTAATATGGGTGCATTTGCCTACGATAAATTACAGCTAAACGAAAAATGGCTACTTCATGCAGCAGTACGATTGGACCGTGGCAAAATCAAAACAAAACAATATACAGATTGGTTTGAAAGTGAAGTAACTACTAATGGGGAAACAAATTTTGAATACTTACAACGTTCGGAAGAACTTACACGAACATTTAGAAGCTTTACCTGGTCGGCTGGAGTAAATTATAATCTGGAAAAATTTTCTTTGAAAGCCAATGCCGGAACTAGTTTTAGGATGCCAATTGCCAAAGAACTAGCTTCAAACGGCGTAAATTATCATTATTTTAGATTCGAAAAAGGAAATCCAAGCTTAGCTGCTGAACAATCCTATCAGTTAGATCTTGGATTAGAATGGCAGGAGAATAAATGGTCTGTACAACTAAGTCCTTTTTTTAATTATTTTCCGAATTACATCTATCTCAACCCTACTTCGCAACATGATATTTATTACGGAGCAGGCAATCAGGTTTTTGAATATTCACAAAGTAAAGTCATGCGATATGGAGGTGAATTACAAACTCGTTATCAATTCTTAAAAGATTTAAGTGGTGAAATTCTCGTAGAATATCTTTATTCGGAACAACTATCGGGTAGCAAAAAAGGCTATACCCTACCCTTTTCTCCTCCTGCATCAGTTTTATTCGGTTTAACTTATAGTCCAGAAATCAAAAATCTAAGAGATACGTATTTCTCACTTGATTTTCGATATACAGCTAAACAAAATCTAATTGTACCTCCTGAAAAGAAAACAGCCAGCAGTACTATTTTCAACCTAGCATTGGGAACAAAAGTAAGAGCAGGACAACAGGATTTAGCTATTTCCTTGCAAGTTCAAAACTTGTTTAATACAAAATACCTCAATCACACCAGCTTTTACAGGCTAATTGAACTTCCTGAGGCTAGCAGAAATATTATTGTATCCCTTAAAATTCCTTTTTTAATTCTTAAACAAAAATAATATAAACTCTTTTAAACAAAAACCCTTATGAAAAAAACAAATTTGTTCCCCTTGTTCTTACTATTTGTTAGCGCATTTACTGCGTGTAACAATGACGACGATAATCCCCCTAAAGCTGCAAAACCAACCATGACGAATCTAGAAATAGGCTCTGCTAATAATAAGCAAGGTATCATTGGTCGTGATTTTCACTTTAATGCAGATGTTACCGCTGGTTATAAAATTGCAGCTGTACAACTTAAAATACTTCCTAAAAAAGGAGAGAAATATGCTAAAGATTGGAAATTAGAACTAAGTTGGGCTGAATATGTTGGTACTAAAAACACAACTGTCCATAAACACTTTAATATTCCTAAAGAAGCTCCTGAAGGTAAATATGACTTTTACTTTATAGTATTGGATAGCAATGGTTCTAAGTTAGAGATTAAAGAAGATATAACGATTGTCGATGCTGCTAATTTACCTACCGATCCATTAATTGGTAGAGATATGATTTCTCGTAACGAAACTTTAATTTATCATATGGGAACTTGGGTAGAACCTGAACTGATCTTCAAAAAAAATGATGAACTAACAGCTCATGCACAGATAAGCCAAATTAAAGGCGATGGAATATTGTATTCTGTACTAATTAAAAAAAGTGCTAATTATCATCCTGAGAGTATTGATAATCTTGATTTTAAAAAAGTAATCATCATTTCAAAAGTCGAGCATAAAGGCCTTGGACCTGGATCAAAAATTACAACAATACAAAAAACAAATGATGTTTGGGGTGGTGAAAAAATTGTTATAGGTGCCTTAAACGATGAAAACAAGCCGAACCCAAACCCAATTACTGGCGCAAAAGCCTGGGAATCTGGAGTATATAATTGGGTGGTTTTGTATAAAAATACCACCTACAATCTCACTGTATATAAATCAATGTCTATTACCATTAAATACTAATCTAAATATTATTTTAAACACACATTAACTATGAAAAACAATTATTTCAAACTGATTTTATTATTTACTTTATCCGCTTTTACAATCTCTTGTAGCAATGACGATGACAACAATACTAATGAAACTCCAAAGGAAACTTTGGCTGAATATAAGTTTTTGAGAGTATTACTTTCTGATGAAAAAACAACTGAGATTACGCTTGTTAATCCAGTAGCTGGTACTTCTACTTTTTTTAATGCGAAATTTGCAAAATCCGCTATTTACACTACTGAATCAGGCAGATATGCAGGAATCATTCATAGAGCAGACAATACTGTAGAAACTTTTGACAGTGGTTTTGAAGGTCATGGTGACCATGTTGATGTAGACGGAATTCCAAAGTTTGGTGCATTAACGGGTCAAGCGTCTCTGCCTACTCATTTTAAAAGTAAAATTGGAGAATTACTAACTTTTAATGATGGTGATGGAACATTATCTGTAGCCAAAGAATCTGAGGTTAATACAGCTGGAGCTAAATTTAAAGTAATAAATACAGGCTTACTAGCTCATCATGGTGCTATGGCAACTTTTTCTAATGGAACATATGCCATTACCCAAAAAGACAATTCGGTTGCAGGAGCACTTCCTGAAAAAGTAAAAATTATAGCTAATACAGGTAAAACTATTTTTGAAGCTACAATTTCAACAAAAGGAATTCACGGAAATGCTTCTGACGGAACTTATGCTGTTTTTGGTTCAGCAAGCGGTATACTTGTAGTTGAAAGCACAGGAAAGCAAAAGCTTATGCCCCATCCTGAAGGTTTTGGAACATCATGGTTCGGAAGTATTTTAGAAACAAAAGCACTAGGGAAATTTATAGGTTATACTGCTGATAAAGGTGCTTACTTAATTGATGTTATTAACAATACAATTAAGCCAATTTTACAAAGTGCCGATATTCTACAATGTAAAGTAAGCTACAATAAGAGTAAACTAGGCATTTTATTGCATAACGGTAATTTTAAATTATTCAATTTAACTACGTTGCAAGTTGAAAAAGAAGGAAAGGTAATTGGAGAAACGGCAAAAGCTGCTTTAACGAAACCTCAAATTGAACTAACAGAAAATTTTGCTTATATCACTTCTCCAACTACTGGAGAATTATTACAACTAAGCTTACCTGCTATGACTATTGTAAAGAAAATAAAAGTTTCTTCTACTCCTTATAGAATTACGATTCTTGGTTTCGAAAACAGCAAAGCCCATTAAACTTAACTTGTTATCGTAGTACAAAGATTAATTAATAATAGAAGGCGATACATTATTTCTATCGCCTTCTATTTTTTTATTTTATACCTAATAAGCTAGAAAGTTCTTCTTTTTGTTTAACACTATAGCAATCGATTAACCTTTAAATGTAAATCCAATTTCTTCACGGTCTTTTTTACTTACTGAAAAGACAATTCCAAGAGCTAAAATCAAACTTAATATTTTCTAAACTTTAATACAATAAATTCAAGGCTGACGTAGCGTTGGCTACACTCTTGCAGATAACAATCTGCTAAAAAGTACAATACAAAAAACAAGAGAAACTTTAGGTTTACTTTTTTAACATTGATAAAAATAAAGCCATAAAGTGGCAGGGGCATTAAAAGCTACATAAATGGTTTAAGTAGTGAGATAGGTTAAATTTTTTATTCAAAAATAGCATTTACACTACCTAGATTAAAAAACCTACCCACGATAGCGCTTCTCCAACCGACAAAAAATATTTAATAGTCGATTAGTAATTCTGTCGTCTAACTTTTTCTAATATCACTTTTAATATCCCATTGCTGGTACAGTTTTAGAAAACGATTTAACTCTATTTTTAAATACTAAATCTATAGTGCTGTAGTGAATTATAAATTTTTCAAATCATCAACCGTATAAAACTTAAGATTATTATTTATTGCGTATTTACACAACTCTTCTAATGCTGCAAGTGGCGTTTCTAGTCTTTCGTCAGCATTATCTACTGTTTTATGACCATAGAAAACAACAATTTTGTTATGCTTCTTGGCATAATCCATTAACCTTTTATAATAATCAACATTAAACTGTTTATAATCATCATCGATACCCAAACCGTAAATTACTCTGTTTCCTTCATAATAGCAATACTGCGATTCAGGAGAAAGCATTCCGTAAGTTGTACCCCTTATAATGTCAAAATGTTTTAATAATTCCTTATCTAAAGCAGCATCACGTGCCCCATCAGGATAAGCAAATGAGCGAATATTAAACCCATCTTTATCCATAGCTACTTTTAGAGGTGTTATCTCATTATCTATGTATTTATTAATTCCGTATGCTGCTGAATATTTAAGTGCATTTTCATGATTATAACCATGTGCTGCTATATCATGCCCCATATCCTTTAAGTAGTGTAATTTTTTCTTTTGCTTGGCTGTCAAAGAATCATATTTACATATAAAAAAAGTTGCTTTCCATCCTAAATGATGCAATCTTTTTTCGGCATTATACCAGTCTTCAACATAATTATCATCAAAAGATAAGAGTATACCTGGCTGATACTCCTTCTTTGTAGTTCCAACTGGCTCAGGCTCGTCTCCGCCTGAATAAATACGTGCCGTAATTAATAAAATTACAACAGTAAAAAGACCAATAAATACATACGTAGTTTTATTCATAACCGCTATTTTCAATCTAATTTAGTGATTATTTTGTAAAAAAAATCTCCTTGCTGTTATTAATTAATTTATTAATAAGGCCTTCCTTTTATTGACTAATTTAACTCTAAGATTACTCTATAACAAGCCTTTAACTGGAAATGGTAAAAACTCTAATTTTCAGCATGTAAAAGTTTTTTGTTATGCACATTTTAAAAAGTTGAAACTGATGAAACGCATATTTTTTTATGACTACTTTTAAAATTAAGTCTGTTTAAATTTACTGAATCTGTGTTGAAAATAATTATAGCAACGAGTTAAGATTAAATAAAAGTTTTTTTCGACAGGATAAGACTTCTTTCTGTTTAAATTTACAAATCAATAATTATCTCATGGATTCTTTTACTCAGATTATACTAGGAATTGCAACTGCCGAATTATGTGCAGGCGATAAACTGCAACGAAAAACGTTTATATATGGTGCTATTCTAGGTACTATTCCTGATCTGGACGTAGTTTTTGGACAGTTATTAAATCCTGTTGATGGTGTAGCAATACATCGGGGACTAAGTCATTCCTTATTATTTTTTGGATTGCTTACACCTATTTTAGGCTGGGCTATTGCCAAAATAGAACGGGGGAAAATTAATTTCCGTACTGCTAGCCTTATGGTATTTTGGTGTTTGCTTACTCATGTTCTTTTGGATATGTTTACTTCTTGGGGTACGCAAATTTTCTGGCCACTACCTGACCGTATCGCCTTAAAAACTATTTTTGTAATTGATCCTCTATATACACTTCCGCTGCTTATTTGTTTAATTTTAGCCTGGCGAAAACCTACTTTCTCTATGAGGAAAAAATATGTTTTACGCGGAATATATATTAGCTCATTCTATCTCTTAGTAACTTGTGGATTAAAACTATATGCTTTGCAGCAATTTAAAAATGCATTGCAACAACAACATATTGCTTATGATAGTATCATCGTGAAACCTACTGCCTTTAATTGTATTTTATGGAATGCTAATGTAGCTACTAAAGAGGCTTATTTATTAGGTGATTATTCGCTCTTTGATAGCCTGCCAATTACTTTTGAAAGCTATAAAAAAAACAATAACTTTTCAGAACAACTTAGCGGAAACTCTGATTTTGAAACCTTGAAAAAAGTAAGTGAAGGATGGTATATTATAACTAAAAAAAATAATGAATATCACTTTAATGACTTGCGTTTTGGTTTACTTACCAAAGATCCTAAACAGCCACAATTTGCATTTAGTTATGTATTTAAGGTTGAAAATGGAAGATTAAAAGCACAAGAAGTTCCAAAACAGAAACGTGATGGAAAAGCTTTAATGAAAGGAATCTTAAACAGAATTAAGGGAAATTAGGAACACCAAGCTTAAGTTCATTATTTATTTAAAATTACTTCACAAATTTTATTAACTACTTTATTTTGAGAAATACCATATCATTTTGATAGTACTTATTTTATATCAAAAGACTATAAAACACACAATTACTTTATAATCAATAATTTAAACAACATATATAATACAGGTACTGTCTTTGCACACATAATAAAAAGATAAATTAATTATGAGTATTCCAAAACAAAAAGACTTACAGACAAAGAACTTACATCGGAATAAATTAAAAAAAATAGCCAAAATTAGGATGAGACTCACACCTGGCTATTTACTGTTTATTACTTATGCAATTATAATACTATTTACTGCAATCTTAAAAATTGCAAGCTAAATACGATTGATAAAGTATCTTCCGTTTCATAAGTTTATATAGGTTTTATATCCTTATGGGATTTAATTTGATTCCCATTTTTTTATCTTTTAAAATTATAAAAGTAAATTCAACGGGGTATCAAATAATATAATTTATATTTTTAGTATGCTGAACTAACAAATAGTCAAAACTTCCCTTTTTAGTTCTATATAAGCGCTTTTCTAACATTTATCATTTCGTTCAAGAGCATGCTCTAACTTAGATAATTCTTATGCTTTTCCAATATAAAAATGATAATAAAAAATTATTATCTTGTTTAATTAAACAATGATGTACCGAAGTACATCATTGTCTATATTTTTATTTACCTTGAGCTAAACCACGCGTTAACCAGCCACTTTTATTAGCAGTAGCAATAGCATAAGGAGTAATCCAAAACAATCCAAAGGTAAAAAGTATGCTATACGAATAAGCCCAAAATGATTCAGAAATACTGTGTCTTTTAGCATAAAATAAAGCTGAAAAACTTGATACAATCATAATACTTAAAAGTGTAGAACCAAAAAATAATATTGGATGCATTGCTATAAAGAATAACATAAATAAGACGAATGGATATGCCATAATAATCTTTAATGTTTGGTCTATATATAAAAGCCTTGTTCCAAATTTAGATCCTTTTCTAAAATCTTTAAAAACATAGTTTGCCATCATTAAATTCTCACGCACATTACTTCTGCCCCATCTGATAAACATTTTATACAATCCTGTATAATCTTCAGGTACATTAGTTAATACATATGAGTTTCTTTGAAACAATACCTGACGTCCTTGTTTTAAAATCATATTAGTCATCGCACGGTCTTCACCAATGTCTGAAGGCTGCCCCATAAAAGTTTGATTGATCCATTCTGGAAGACATTCATATACCGCTTCACTACGATAAGCAGCTAAAGCTCCTGGAGTACAAAAAACAGATCCTAAAACACTCTCAGCAGAACGTGCAAACTCAAAACTCATTACAAAACTTACATTTAGCATTTTAGGAAGTATCGCTTTTTTATTATTTAAGACGAGAACATTACCTGCAACGGCTCCACATTTTTCATTAGTTATAAAAGGACTAACTAAATTTCGTACTGTATCTTTTTTCACAACTGAATCACTATCTACTGTAACAAAAATATCTCCAGTACCTAATTCAAATCCACGGTAAAGTGCGTGACGTTTTCCTTGATTTTTAGGTTGCTGATAAATTGACAATCTATCTCCTAATTTTATTTTTGCTTGTTGCATCCAATACCAAGTATCATCTTTACTTCCATCGTCAATAGCAAGTATTTGCATTTTTTGTTCAGGAAAATCACTATCTGCCAAACTTATTAAGGTATCTAAAACTAGCTTGCCTTCGTTATATGCAGGAACGATTATCGTACAGGTAGGCAATAATTCATCAGAAACTGATTCGATAGGCTTGTAACGAAAATATAGAAATAAATTATATAGAAAAACTCCGGCCTTAAACATAAAAAAGACTGTAGTTATTACCAAAAACGGATAACCCCACGTTGAGTTTATTCTGTCTATATGAAATTGATCAAAGTCTGCTTGGAATTTATAAACCAAGAAAGCTCCTGTAATCATTAATATAAAACTACTTATAAGTACAATAAAACCTAATGGACTTGCATTATCTTTTATTGCCTTCTTTAAAGATTTGCTGTTAATACTAAAGAAAGAACTTGCTAAAGAATGTTCATTGCTATTTGTAGCATTGTTTGTAGCGTAAAATTGTTTTGAAATTGTTTCAGTTTTCATGCTTGTATTGTTGTATTACTATCGATTTCTATATTATGGCTCTTAATTAAAATGTCTATTCTTTTTTCATTCATTTTTATCGTTAATTACTCTGTTCAACGATCAAATTAAATTGTATAGAAGAATGGACAAATCATATTTAGCAAGCCTCATGCCATTATCGTTTTTAGTAGAAAATGAGGCGTTTACAATAGTTTATACAAGTTTACGATGTATAGGTGTTACCCAAATTGTGTAAAAAATATACACATTGTATCCTTTTGTGAAATAAGAAAGATCAGTACAACACTATAATTTTATGCTTTTACATCAAAGCCAGATTACATACCAAGAATTGTGAAAGTAATTAATTTCATTTTTAATTCTTTACATTATAGATATAAGTATCTCCCCCCACTCTTTACAAATATTAGAGAATATTAGTAATCACAAGTTGACGGGAAAAAAAATTAAAAAAAGAGAAGATTATTTATCGGCAGTTACTACTTTAATTAGTTCGTCTAACTTATTTTCATGAATATTCTTGGCTAGAATAATTCCGTTTTTATCAATTAGAGCATTAAAAGGTATTGATTGTATTTTGTAGTTTATTACAACTGGGGAATCCCATAATTTTATATGAATGCTAAAAAGAAGAAGGAAATTGATACTAGTTTAATTCTTTTGTTTCTAATATTGATGTTAGAATACATTTTAATTATTTAGTTGTTTTTTGAAATTGATGAATTTTATACAAATCCTAAAATATTAACCTTAGTTTGAGGAATAAAATTAATTTAACAAACTAATTGGTGACAATTCATGATTCGATACTAAAGTCGAACAGACAAAATAAATTTGCATTTTACTTTCTTCTTTTCTGTATAGGATCTCGTTTTTTATACTGTCTATAATTTACTCTCTTTTAATTGTAATGCTCTTTGCAGAAAACTCTGATTGGCAATTTTACTTTCGGCTTCATTTATAGCTTTTAGCAAATTATTCTCATTGTTAGTAATTTCATTGAGCACTTCAGAGATAATATCCCAAACAGGTTTCATTTGTAAAATAAGCTCTTGTCCTTTTGTGGTAAGTACAATTAAACGTTTACGCTCATCTTCCTTATCTTTTTTGGAGCGAATAAGCTTATGCTTCTCTAATTCTTTTAGCAGACTAATTGTAGATGGATGTGTATAACCAATCTCATTGGCAATTTCAACGATGCTTAATACACCTTTATTATGAAGTGTATAAATTACTGGAAACCATTTGGGTTCAAATTCAATATCAAATGATTTGTAGAGCATCGCGCCGTCTTTACGCAATTGTTCACTAAGCCGCTGCAGTCTTGTCGATAAAGCCAAAATGCCCGATTCATTTATAATATTCATCATTTCTAGTTTAATTTTAAATGACAAAACACATTATCTGCACCCATTATTGGAAATGCATCTGGAAGTGTTCCTTTCTCAATTCGTACAAAATTATTTCTTTCATAAAAGCGTAAAGCTGCTTCTAATATCAAAATTGTTCCTAAATATAAATCAAGTAGACCGTTTTTCTTGCTAAAAGTAATTAATGTATCCAAAAGTTGTTGAGCAATAAATAACTCTTTACCTCTATATTCTTTTTTCACAAACATCTTTCTTATTGCTCCTTCTTTATCACCATATTTTACCAAAGCAATAGTTCCAACTAATTTTCCATCTATAAAGGCACCCCAAAAGCAACCTCCCTTTTTGTGGTAAAAATCATTTATTTGCAGAAGATCTGGTTGGTCTTCTAGCGTTATTGGAACATTAAATTCCTTTTGCTGGATATTTAAAATTAAATCGACTACAGCTTCTGAATGATTATTTTCAATAGGAACAATTACTATATTCATAACTTAAAATATTTAAAATTCAAAACTACGTAGTTAAATACCTAAAACAAAATTGCTTTATTAAAATTTTAAGAACTTACAAGTAAATAGCTAAGCAATAACGCCTCTTTTTCATTAAAAATAGCTTCTAAAAACATTATAATTCATTTAACTTATTGGCAAAAAGTCTGAGTGATTTTTTTTGTAATTTTGCGCCCTCATAATTTGAACCCATTCATGAAAAATAAATTAATAAATATACCACCACTTCCAGCAATACTTTTAGCAATTATAAGCGTCCAATTTGGAGCGGCAATTGCCAAAAGTCTTTTTCCTGCTATCGGTGCAGCTGGAACTGCATCATTACGAATAGGTATTTCTGCAATAATATTATTATTGGCATACAGACCAAACTTGCGTACGATTACACCCGAACAATGGAAACTTGTTATTCCTTATGGATTGTCATTAGGTTCAATGAACTTAATCTTTTACCTCGCAATAGAACGAATTCCTGTTGGTTTAGGAGTTACATTAGAGTTTATAGGTCCTTTGGTACTAGCCGTTTTTGGATCAAAACGTATGGTAGATTATTTTTGGGTATTACTTGCTGCGATAGGAATTGCCCTTATTGCGCCATGGTCTGGTAATGGTATTGACCTTATTGGAGTATTTTTTGCATTATTAGCTGGTGTCTTCTGGGCAACTTATATTGTCTTGGGTGGAAAAGTTTCGAAAGTAATGAAAGATGGTGATGCAGTATCAACCGGAATGTTATTTGCATCGCTACTGATAGTTCCTTTTGGCATCATGGAAAATGGATTAAGCAACCTAACTCCAACTTATTTAGGAATGGGAATCGCACTTGCATTGCTATCAAGTGCAATACCATTTACCTTAGAGATGAAAGCACTTGGGCAACTACCTCCACGTACTTTTAGTATTTTAATGAGTCTAGAGCCTGCAGCAGCCTCAATTTGCGCCTTTTTCTTTTTACAAGAACATCTTGCTTCTAGCGAAATACTTGCCGTATTTTTTGTAATAATAGCATCTGCTGGTTCTACAATGACTGCTAAGAAAGCAATTCAAATCAAAGATTAGGGAATCTTCATTACGAGTTTTAGAAGGATTTTTTCCTTAACTATTGAAGTAGAAAAGCTAGACTGAACATTTACTCATTGTTATTTTAGTCTTATCCTTTCCTAATTTATAATTATACCTACGCTCAGAGAACAATAGTATAATTGTCTTATGTGTAAAATAAGTAAACTTTACTTAGCACCTTTCTATAAAAGGATTGTGTAGAAAAGTTCAAAGGTTCAAAGATTGCTCAAGTTTATATATAAACCAGACAATCTTTGAACCTTTGTTATTTAAGACCTTAGTGTCTTAGTACCTTTTTCAGAACCTTTATTAAAATATTCCGATATAATATTGATCAGCACCTGAAGTTATTTTTGCTCCCAAAATACCATTAGGGTCTTTAGAATTCACGTCAAATATATGGATGTTACCTTCTATACCAACTGGAGTTAATGCAATATAGAATTTTCCGTCCTTCACAACCGAATTTTGGTATTGTTGCAACCATAATCCTTTAGGTACGTTTAAATCTAAAGCTGTATTAGTATTAAAATCGATTCTTGCCAATCCCCATTCAGCTGAATATGTTGGTTTATTATTTGAATCAACACCAATCTGAATTTCATCACCACCTATTTTCTCATAAGGAATATAACCAATTCCGTTGCCAGCATAAAACCAACCATTACTAGAAGCTGGTTTATCTAACAATTCGCTTACACTAAACTTATATGATTCATCATATTTCCCGTCTTTAATTTTTACGATATTTAAATCTTTACCATTGCTTACCATTTGCATGATTTCTCCAGCTTCATTAAAGTGTTGCGTAGGTGTACGATATCCATTTGTTGCTCCTTTAACGTGTGAAGTACTAATTACAGTAGCATTAGTTAAACTTGGATAATCAAGTACAAGAGTAAAAGTTTTATCTGTTTCTCCTCCTTTACCAGTTGCTGTATTAAATTTACTTACGGATGTACCATAATACAATTTGTTTCCAGAAATAACAGGACAATCTATACGAGAAATATAATACCCCTCACTTGCTAAAGTTCCCGGAAGAACTAAGTCAATGTCTTTCTTGAAATTGTTTCCTATTGACATTGCCTCTAAATCAAGAAGACCAATAGCTACAGTCATTTTGTGTTTTAGATACTCTTTATTATTAGCTTCTTCATATACTGGAGAAGCAGCAATACTGTGTACAGAACCCACTTTGTCATTCATTTTAGTAAAACGAATAGCCTTTATCCCCAATGGAATAGAAGCGTCTATAGTAGTCACCATTTTATAATTTTGTCCGCCATGATACGTTAACTTATCAATAGTACCCACTGTATAATTAAGACTGTAAACGATCGAACCATCTGTAGATGTAAATACTCTGGCTGTACGCGATGATGTCATCGAATACCCTTTCCCAGAAAATGACACCTCCCCTTTAGAAAGATCTGAAACACCCTGAAGATAAGTACCCGAAATACTCCCAGAACCACTAGCAAATACCATCTGGAAATCATTTTTTACGGGTAATATAGAAGAAGCATCCTCACTACTATCATTATTACTACATGAGCTTAGTAATGCTATTGCACAAGCCCCTGAGAATAATGTACTTTTTAAATTTCTAAATTTAATTTTCATTGCAATTAATTATTTTGAAGTTAGTGAATATGTTAATTTGGCATAAAATGCCCGACCTGGTTTTTGTAAACCGAAATTGTCAAATATTTGTTGGTCAAATATGTTTTTTGCATCCACACTAATGGTGAATTTATTAGATGGAAAAGTATATGCAATCCCTATGCTATTAGAAAATTGTGTTGGAATATAGTCTAGATTTTTCCCTCCTACATTTGCCCAATTCCTAAGAAATTCATCTACGTAGCTGATGTTATAATAAATAGAAGCTTTAGATTTTTTTGCAAATAAATCATCCTGATAATATATTGCATTAACATTAAATTTAAACGAAGGCTCGTTTCTTATTTGCATACGATAAAATAGGTATGGAGCACCATTGGCATCAAATCTGGTATTAAACAAAGACTCAAATTTTGATATATTAAAAGAGAGATTAAACTTCTTAGCATAGTCATAAATTATCTCAGCATCTATGCCTCGAGACATTACATTCTCTAAGTTTTCAAATTGCGAATACGTAAAGCTCCCTGCTCTTATCGACTCTCTAATCATTCCTTTTGTGTCTCTATAAAAAAGAGAGGTATTTAATCTAACAGAGTGGTTATCGAGCCTTAATACAGCCCAATTTACTCCAATGTTTACATTATAACTCGTTTCAGGCTTTAGTTCTCCTGCTGGCGCAAGTAAATTATCATTAACATTACCAAATAATTCGTTGGCACTAGGCAAACGCATTGCTTTTTCTGCAGATCCCAATAAATACAAATTAGGATTTAGCTCATAAGATAAAGTAATACCATATCCGCTAAAATCAGATTTTTTAGTAAATTTTCTCTTTTCGTAATTTGGTACACCCGTAATAATATCATTTCTGTAAGGCTCATTTGAAGTAGCCTTTTGAAAATAATGTTTATAAAAAATATTAGTTCTTAGTTTTTGAGAAAAAGCAAGATTCTCATAAGTAAACGAAACGATATTTTTTTGTAAATCTCTTGTATTCTCTAATAATTGCAATCCTAAAGGTTGTAATTCATCTGATATGCCACGTATAAAATTATTATACATATAATTGGCGTATATCGTGTTATTATCATTAATAGTATATCCTAAGTTTGTACGAACAAACAAAGTCTTATCAGAATTAATTCCCAAAGTTTTAGCACTAGAAACCTCAGCTCCACTAGTATATTTTACATAAGTTCCATCAGGATACATCAATGGTTTTCCTCTCCAGTCATACATAACACCTACAGTATCTATTGCTTGCCTTTTTAGATAAGAATAACTAGCATCTGCTTTAAATGATAATCCTTTTGCCAAAAAATCGTTCTTACTATAAGTCAATGTGGCAATACTAGAATTACGTCTGGTATGACGGTCACCATATACATTATCCATTGTAATACCATGCTGAACTTCTTTATAATCCTTAGATAAAATACCCCCAATCATAAATCTGTCGGCCCATTTTACATCTGTAAAACCAACTTCTACCTTTGTTCCGTATGATTTATAGGCATCATGAAAACGTTTTGCACGATGGTTAGTTGTAGTTTTTCCTGTATAATCCTTGAAAGTGATGCTTTTTCCCCAAACTTCATAATTGTTATCACTATAATTATAAAAAGCCGAAGCATCAATTGTGAGTCCATTCTCTTTTCGGTAATTGCTTGCTATATTCCATTGGTGTGTATTAAATGAACCTAGGGAATAAGATGTTACAAGAGAATTTCTAGTTTTTTTCTTTAAAATAATATTTATCGCTCCACCCAATGCATCTTCAGAAAGATTAGCAGGAACTACCCCTTTATAAACTTCAATACGATCAATTAAAGCTGGTGGAATACTATTTAAAGAATACGATGAACCAAAATTTGAAGCAGGAACCCCATCAATAAAAACCTTAACAGCATTACCCGATAACCCATTAATATTGTAATCAATCTTAGATCCCAATCCTCCATCTTGTCTAATACGAACTCCAGCTGAACGATCTAGTAGTTCATTTGTTTGTATCGACTGCAAAGCCATTTTTTGAGTTTCGATCACATTTACTGCAAAACCCTTTGTTTCTACCTCTTTTTTCTCAGTTTTAACCTTAATTATAACTTCTTTTAAACCTACACTTTCTGAAGGCTCAACGATTAACAAAATCCTTTCATTATTCTCTTTAAAATGTACTTTAATACTTTTTTGAGTAATTTCAATAGAACTTACTTCAATTTCGTGCTGACCATATACAAGTCCACTAAACTCAAACTTTCCCTCATCATCAGTAATTACCTGATGTTTAGTATTTTTAACAGCAACAGCTGCGTAAGTAATTGGGGTTCCATTTTCTAGTTTTAAAACTCCCGAAAGAGTTCCGTTTTGTGCGAATAGGCCAGATGGTAAAAAAAATATGGAAATAAAAAATATACTGTATTTTAAAGGTTGTACTAAAAAAATATTCCTTTTAAAAGCTGATCGATTTCCATTTTCCGAAAAGGGAACTATCCTATTCAACCTTAAAACAATTTTGCATATACCTGTTAAACAAGATGTTATTATATTATTGATTACTATAAGACAATCTATGTAGTTTTTTAAACCCATTACAAAGTAAAATTGACATTATTAATTTACGTGCAAACTTACCTCTAGTCACTATGGATAAGGGTTTCAATTAAGGATTATAACATACACAAAAAGGATTGTTTTTATTTAGACTCAATACATATACGGAATATTAAGTGTATATTTGCGCTACATTAAAGTAAGATTTTCCATGCAACTTAAAACTACAATAAAAGATATAGACTATACACTCTGTGATAAGGTATTTTTTGGAGAAGATGCCCAATCTTATGAACTTATCGAAGAAATCAATACCTATAGTGACCTTGAATATGGTACTATAAAAGACAGTCATACTTTAGCCGGATCTTTTTTTATAAATTGCATTGAAGTAGATTTACTTAAGCCTATAAAAGTTGAATATTATACAGATGAGCCTGTCATACAAATGTTCTTTTTTATGAAAGGTTGTTCCAATCTGATGCATCATCAAATACATTATTTACCAGCAGGTATAAAACTGGCGAAACTTCCAGCTACCTCAACAGTACTACAATATTTATCGATATTAATTTCTCAGGACAACTACACAAAGCTTGTAGATTCATTAGATTTAAATTTCGAATTTATTTCGACCTGTTCCAATGAAAATCCTGCAAAACAAATAAAACATACCGAAATCATGTCAACAGAAATTCTGGCTACAGTAAGAGATATCGTTTCTTGCGAAAGAACAGGACATTTTCGTAGAATCTATATGGAGACAAAAGTTACAGAATTATTGTTGCTACAAGTAGAACAGTTAATCCAAACTCAAAATACATCTATTAACATTCCAAAAATTGATATAGAAAGAATGTACCATGCCCGAGAATTGGTAATGCAAAACATAATTACTCCTTGCTCTCTAATTGATCTTGCTCGTAAGGTGGGTACTAACGAATTTAAGCTAAAAAAACACTTTAAAGAACTATTTGGCACAACCGTTTTTGGGTACTTAAATGAACTAAAAATGAACGAAGCCAAACAAAAATTATTAAAAGATGAACTCAATATATATCAAATAGCCGAATCATTAGGATATAAAACTCCAAATCATTTTAGTACAGCATTCCGTAAATATTTTGGTTATCCACCTAGTCAAATTAAGAATCATGTTAATCAACTAGCTTCAGGTCTAACAAAAGCGAAAGAAATAGGAATTAGTCTGCTTTGTCCTTTTATAACAGAAATATCCGTTCTGGATTTACTACTAATATAAATTCATCTACTTACGCTTTTTTATTAACAGCAGCTTTCTCATCATTTGGCTATTTGTTACCCATCTAGCACACAAAAACAAGAGTAATAAACCTTTACTTTACAGAAAATTAGCGCTTTATATTTTTTTATTAGAAAATAAATTCTCTACTACCCAAGCTGGTCCAATCATTAAAAATTGAAGGTCTTTTAAGAAAGAAGGTTTTTTGCCTTCAATATTATGTCCGTAAAATTGTCCAACCCATGCAATAACAAAAATACCAATCGAGAAAATCCATAACGGAAAAAATTGTCCAATGTAATAATTCACTACCAAACAAATCGCCGATAAAATCGCAATCTTAAAAGCCATTGTAACCGACAATCGAATATAAAAAACAAGTACAAAAAGCAATACCACAGTAGCCCAATTTTCGATTATTGGAGCATTCAGTTTTAAAGTATTGGCAATAAAACCACTCGGAATACTCATTAACAACCCCACAATCGAAAAGTAAATGGCTGGTACACATATATAATGTATTGCTTTATTTATAGGGTTCTGATGACTTACTGCATATTCTTCAAACCATTGCTCTAACGTTCTCATATTACAGGATTTACAGATACGTAAATCTAATAAATTTTATGGAAGATTCAAGATTTTTTTTTAAGGAAAGGTACTGAGATTTTGAAGAAAGGAACAAAGCTTCAAAGGTAGTTTAGTTTGCAGATAAAAATGATTGTGATATTATTCTAAAATTTATCTTTTTCTCATAATTCTCATTCCAACGCAGAAGGAATCTCATCGAGAAATTCCATAAATGATGTCGTGCTACTTGATGAAATTCTTCACTAGCGCTCAGAAAAAAAAGTTTAAGGAAACTCTTTAACTCTAAACTATCCTATGTATTCCTTATTCCGTAATGTTTTATCCAAAACCCAAGCCTTTGAACCTCTACTTCTTAGACCCTTAAAAAACTAATCACAAAAAAAGCAAAGTATAGCATGAGCAATTTCAATTAAACTACCTTTCACAAAAAAAAAATGGCATTAGAACATAAAGTTCGGCTCGTTGAAGCATTGTTTGACCGCCTTGAGATTGAAATTGCTGCTTTTAAATCGGAGACTCATCTATTTTGCAACGCTGGTTGTGGTAAATGCTGCTCAAACCCAAGTATAGATGCTTCTCCTTTAGAATTCTTACCTTGGGCATTTCATTTGTTCTTGAATGGCAAAGCCGAAGAAACCTTAGCACAACTAAATAATTCTACTAGTAATTATTGTCATTTATACCACCCTCTCTCTACTTTAGAACATCACAAAGGGAAATGTAGCAATTACCGCTATCGCGGATTAATATGCCGTCTTTTTGGTTATGCTGCAAACACTGATAAATACGGAAAACTACGATTAGCAACCTGCAGAATCATAAAAGAAGAGCAACAGCAAAACTTTCAAACTGCCGAAGAATTAATCAATAAAGGAAAAAACGTACCTATTTTTACCGATTATTATATGCGCCTAGCACAAATTGACCTTAAAATGGGAATTAAATTACTTCCTATAAACGAAGCGCTAAAAATGGCTATTGAAGAAGTTTTGCATTATTATGCCTACAGACCATTTCCGGGTGGATTAGAAAATATTGCCTAATTCTGACTCCGATTAATTCATATTAACTAAACATAAAAAAATGCGCAAAAGTTAGAGACATTTGCGCATTACAAAATAATTAACTCTTAATCAGCTAACTACTATTTTACTTCAAAAAATAATCGGCATCGATTAATTTATTTCCTGTATCATCGTAAACTGCATAGTTAAAACCTCCTTGAATACAATAAGAGCCATATTCCCCTGCTTTATTCAAGGCGATGAATCCTACCTGAATATCTTTTAAATCTTTGTTTCTGTTCTTGGTTAGTTTTACAATTCTTGCTACTGCTTCTTCACAGGCTTTTTGAGGAGATTTTCCTTGTCGCATTAACTCTACAACAAGATGGCAACCCGAAATTCGAATTACTTCTTCTCCATGTCCTGTAGCTGTTGCAGCCCCTATTTCGTTATCAACATATAAACCTGCTCCTATAATTGGAGAATCTCCAACGCGTCCATGCATTTTAAAAGCCATTCCGCTTGTCGTACACGCGCCCGAGAGATTTCCATTGGCATCCAGAGCAATCATTCCAATAGTATCGTGATTCTCGATATTCGCAATTGGTTTGTACTTGCTGTCTTTCAGCCATTCTTTCCATTCTTTTTCCGATTCTTCTGTTAGCAGATTTTCTTTTTTAAAACCTTGCTCCAATGCAAATTGCAAAGCGCCATCACCAACTAACATTACATGAGGCGTTTTTTCCATTACGGCTCTTGCTACCGAAATAGGATGTTTTATATATTCTAAACAAGCAACTGAACCAATATTGGCATTTTCATCCATGATACAAGCATCCAGCGTTACCCTACCGTCTCTGTCTGGGCGTCCGCCGTAACCTACACTTCGCTCTTTAGGGTCGCCTTCTGGGATTTTTACTCCAGCTTCGACAGCATCTAGAGCACTACCTTTTCTTTTTAAAACTTCCCAAGCAGCTTCATTTGCAGGAATTCCAAACTTCCATGTAGAAAGTACAATTGGCTTCTTTCCTTTCTTAGATATCAAAACTTTTTCTTCTTCTTTCGAATCTGAATTAAAAGATTGCAATGCTACGGCAACTGAAGCTATTGCAGCTGTTTTTATAAAATTTCTACGATTTGAATTTGTCATATTAAATATTTTTAAACCATATAAGTTATATAAGATCATTTAAGTGGGCTGTTTATAGCAACTCAAAATTAAATCATATAAGTAATATTTAGAACATTTATAGCTACTAAAAAATTAAAACCAAGTTATCAGAAATTCTTTTACATGAACTTATATAACTTATATGGTTTAACGAATTAAGCTGTATAAAGCATACTTGTAGCACCTAATAATGCTGCTTTTTCATTATCTGTAGAAATAGAAACATCGACTTTACTTCCTGCTTTTTTTATTTTTTTAATGACGGCAACTGAAGCTATTGCAGCTGTTTTTATAAAATTTCTACGATTTGAATTTGTCATATTAAATATTTTTAAACCATATAAGTTATATAAGATCATTTAAGTGGGCTGTTTATAGCAACTCAAAATTAAATCATATAAGTAATATTTAGAACATTTATAGCTACTAAAAAATTAAAACCAAGTTATCAGAAATTCTTTTACATGAACTTATATAACTTATATGGTTTAACGAATTAAGCTGTATAAAGCATACTTGTAGCACCTAATAATGCTGCTTTTTCATTATCTGTAGAAATAGAAACATCGACTTTACTTCCTGCTTCTTTTATTTTTTTAATGAAAGTAGGCAAGAAAAACTCACTTGCATTTGCAATCTTTCCTCCTATAATAAAACTATCGGCAGAGAAATTCCCTAACCACGGAAAAACAATTGTAGCCAAATCTTCTCCCATTTGTTCAAATACTTCTATTGCCAATTTATCTCCAGTTTTTGCCAGATTAAAAAGTTCTAGACCATTGTTTATTTCTTTTCCGCTTAAAGCGAAATAACCAGCTATAAGTCCTCGTGCCGAAACATAATCTTCAGCTATTCCATCTTTATACGGAAGATCATATATTTCACCATCATTTGGAACTAAATTCCCTGTACTTATCGATTTTCCTTTATCTATAAAACAAGCTCCTAATCCAGTACCAAGCGTAATAGCCATAACTTTTTTAGAAAGATTATCAGCATCTTTAAAAACTTCTCCTTTACCAAAACAAACAGCATCATTCTCAAAAAGAATTGGAAAATTACTTGAAAGATTCAATTTATCTTTAAATAAATCTCTAACATTTAATCCGTAAAAATGCTCATACTTAGATTGTCCTTTTATCCAGCAAACTCCATTCGTATAATCAAATGGTCCTGGCATACACACTGCTAATCCTATTGTTTTTTCTATTTTAGAATTTTCGATAGAAGTACGAATTACTTTTTCCCAAATAGTCATCACTTCTTCCACTGGTATATTTGAATCAAAAGATTCTTTATGCAATGAAAAATCAATCACTTTCATGTCTGTTATATTTATAACCGCTGCGGTAATATGTGTGCCTCCAATGTCTAATCCAACGGCATATTCTTTATTCATTCTTATTTTTTTTGGAATTGAACCATTAATCAATTAACTGAATCTAACTTTTGTTTTCAATTCATTCCTAACCCGTTTTAAAAACTTATTAGGATACTTAATCTCTTAATGGTAAATATATTTTTAGTTTTTTAAATGTTTTTGTCTTTTAAAATTTGTGGATAATGAATACTTGTGTGCACTATCATTTCTCCAAATAATGTATTTGCCCAAGCAAACCATTTTCGGGTGAACTTGGTAACATCATCTTTATGAAATGACTCATGCATAAATCCTGTATCGGCATTTGTTTTTATCAAATTACTAATGCAATGTTTTATTTCATTTTCGTCGACACTAGTTATAGCTCTTAATACAATACTCATAGGCCAAATGGTATCTGTTCCTGTGTGTGGACCTCCAACACCTTCTCCTGCTTTTCCTTTGTAGAAAAAAGGATTATTTTCTGAAAGTACTACTTTACGGGTATTCAGATAAAGTGGACTATCTGGTTCAATAGCTCCTAAATACGGTAATGATAATAAGGAAGGAACATTGGCATCATCCATCATATGGAAACTTCCGTAACCGTTTACTTCAAAAGCAATAATTTTTCCGAATTTTGGATGTTCTATGATCCCGTTTTCTTCTAATCCTTTCTGAACTTGCCCTTGTAATTCTTTGGCTTTAGCAACTAAATCATTATCTTTTAATGCTGGTAAAGAGAAGATTTCCTGAAGATATCCAAGTACTTCGATAGCAAACATATTACTCGGAATTAAATATCCAAATAATGTACTATCGTCACTCGGTCTAAAAGTCGAAACAATTAATCCGCATGGCTTTACAGGATATCCGTAACCGCTTAATGGTACTCCATCTGTAGCCCAAGCTGTTACTCTCTGGAAATTATATGGTCCTTTATCTGTCCAGCGTTGTTGTTCTTTGAACGTTTGCAATACCAAAAGCATAGCTTCTTTCCACTTACTGTCAAACAGACTTGTGTCTCCGGTTTCTTTCCAATATCCGTGTGCCAATCGTATCGGGTAACACAAACTATCAATCTCCCATTTGCGCTCGTGAATACCCGGCTGCATTTTGGTCATGTCATTTTTCCATTCGCTTACCTGATTAAAATCTTTGTAAAAAGCATTCGCATAAGGATCTAATAAAATACATTTCGTTTGGCGGTTGATTACACCTTTTACCAATTCGGCTAATTTTTTATCTTCTTTTACAAACGGAATATAAGGCCATATTTGTGCTGTGCTATCACGTAACCACATCGCATCAATATCTCCTGTAATTACATATGTATCTGGTTTTCCGTCGATGATTTCAAAATCAACAGTTGTATCTAGTGTATTTGGGAAACAGTTCTCAAACAACCAAGCCAATTCTGGGTTTGCTATTTGTTTTTTGATTCTTACAATAGCTGCTTCAATAGCTTTACTTGTGAATTTTCTTTCGGCTAATGGTGGTCTTTTGGTAATAAAATCTTTTAGTGCAAAATTAAAAGCATCTGATTGCATTCCGAAAGCGTCTGTTTGGAGCGCCAATAATCCTGCTGAAAAAATCCCTGTGTTTTTTATAAATTTTCTACGTGATTGCATAGTATTATTTTGAGGTTGAATAAGAATATGGATAGGCACTTGCTGAAGTCCCTCTTTGTAAATTAGGTTTGCTGGTCATGTCAAAATTTAACTCACCACCTTTTAATACGTCAAAATGGTTAATAAAATTTTTGGTATGCGTTGCATTATTCCATTTTAAATCCTGAACATATTTATTGGTTTCAGAATTATTTGGTGCATTTATAATAAATTGCTTTCCGTTTTCTAACTGTAATGTTACTTTTTTGAATAATGGCGCTCCCAGAACATATTCGTCTGTTCCTGGACAAACGGGATAGAATCCCATTGCAGAGAAAACATACCAAGCCGAAGTTTGTCCGTTATCCTCATCTCCGCAATATCCATCCGGAGTTGGTTTGTACAAACGATCCATTACTTCTCTGGACCAATATTGCGTTTTCCAAGGTTCGCCTGCATAATTATACAAATAAATCATGTGTTGGATAGGCTGATTTCCGTGTGCATATTGTCCCATATTCATGATTTGCATTTCACGGATTTCATGAATAACAGCTCCGTAATAACTATCATCAAAAACTGGTGGAGTTGTAAAAACAGCATCTAATTTGGCTGTAAATTTTTTCTCGCCACCCATTAAATCAATCAAACCATTTACGTCATGAAAAACACTCCAGCTATAATGCCAAGCATTTCCTTCGGTAAATGCATCTCCCCATTTAAATGGATTAAATTTTTTAGGAAAACTTCCGTCTTTATTTCTACCGCTCATCAATCCGATTTCTGGATTATAAAGATTCTTGTAATTCATCATTCGTTTTTCGAATAAACTGATTTCATTTTTAGGACGGTTTAAGGCTTTCGCCAATTTCCAAATTGTAAAATCATCATATGCATATTCTAGTGTTCTAGCTGCATTTTCATTAATCTTAACATCATAAGGAACATATCCTAAGGTGTTATAATATTCTACTCCTCTTCTTCCTACTGCATCCATTGGCCCTTCATTATTGGCTCCATGTAATAAGGCTTCATATAATTTATTAATATCATATCCTCGCAATCCTTTTATGTAAGCATCAGACACTACTGATGCCGAATTGTTACCAACCATTACATTTCTAAACCCCGGACTTGACCATTCTGGCAAAAATCCGCCTTCTTTATAATCGTTAATTAATCCTTCCTGCATTTCTTTGTTTATAGAAGGGTAAACTAAATTAAGTAATGGATATAAAGCACGGAATGTGTCCCAAAATCCTGTTCCTGCAAACATATAACCCGGCAATACTTTGCCATTATAAGGGCTGTAATGCATAATTTCTCCCTTAGCATCTATTTCATATTGTTTTTGTGGAAAACAAACGGTACGATACAAACAGGAATAAAATGTTTTAAGTTGTTCTTCGCTTCCTCCTTCTACAGTTAATTTCCCTAAAATTTTGTTCCATTCTTGTTTTGATTCGGCTACTGTTTTATCAAAAGTTGCTTTTCCTAACTCGCTATTCAAATTCAGCTCTGCTTGTTCTATGCTGATAAATGATGAGGCTACTTTTACATTTACTTTCTCTCCTTTTTTAGTTTTAAAACCAACTATTGCACCTACATGATTGTCTTTTAATTCTAGTTTGTTTTTTTCTAAAACCTTGCCATGCCAAGTATAATTTGTTGCAAATGGTTTATCAAATTGTAATACAAAATAGTTTTTAAAATTCTCCGGAACTCCGCCACTATTGCGAGTTGTGTAGCCAATAATTTTATTTTCTGACGGAATTATTTTAATATAAGATCCTTTATCAAATGCATCAATTACAATAGAAGATTGTTCGTTTTCAGGAAAAGTAATCTGAAAATGTGCCGCTCTTTCGGTTGCTGTAATTTCGGTTGTAACATCGTAGTCGGCAAGATAAACGCTGTAATAATAGGGTTTCGAAACCTCAGCTTTATGGCTGAACCAGCTTCCTCTTTCGTCTTCTGCAAAAGCTAATTTTCCTGTTACTGGCATGATCGAAAACTGTCCGTAATCGTTCATCCAAGGTGATGGCTGATGCGTTTGTTTGAATCCTCTAATCTTTTCTGCGGTATAAACATACGCCCATCCGTCGCCCATTTTTCCTGTTTGCGGCGTCCAGAAATTCATTCCCCATGGTCGGCAAATTGCAGGATAGGTATTTCCGTTTGAAAGACTGTGTAACGATTGTGTTCCCATTAACGGGTTAACATATTCTACAGGATCTAACGTTTTAATTTGTGCATTTACAAAAATGCAGCAATGTAATATCCCTAAAAAAATTAAACTTTTTATTTTCATAATTATATGCTTTACGCTTTAAGCTGTAGGCTATAAGCTTTAAACTGTGAGTATATACTCTAAACTTTGTGTTAATATATGCCCAAAACAATCCCAAAACTTGTCATTTCAAATGGCAAAATTGCGCAGACCAACTTTAAACTTGAGTTTTTATCAACGTTCCTACTTCTTAAATCTAAAATCTCTTCTCTAAAATCTAAAATTAAAGTGGCCTATCTTCTTTCTTCACTCCAAAAGTTGTCGATGGTTTGCTTCCCATAAACAATTTTAACTCTCCTCCTTTTACAATCATATCATGCGTGATATATGATTTTCTATAAGGTTTTCCGTTGTACTCTGCTTTTTGGATATAGATATTTGTTTTGCTATTATTTATTGCATTCAATGTAAATGAAATTCCTTCTTTATGATGAATTGTCGCTGTATTTACTATTGGACTTCCTAAAACATAAATTCCGTTTGCGGGATTAACTGAATAGAATCCCATTGCTGAGAATACATACCAAGCCGACATTTGTCCTAAATCTTCATTTCCGCATAAACCGTCTGGTTTTGTAGAGTAGAATTTATCATCTATTTCACGAATAAGTTTTGCAGTTTTCCAAGGTTGTCCTGCGTATGCATATAAATATGGAATATGGTGATTTGGCTCATTTCCTTGTGCATATTGACCAATTAATCCACTAATATCTGGTGAAATTTCTTCGCCTTCGACTTTATCTGTTATCAGGAACAATGAATCTAACTTGGCAAGAAATTTATCTTCGCTTCCGAATAATTCAATTAGTCCGTAAGGATCCTGAGGAACTAACCAAGTGTATTGCCATGCATTTCCCTCTACATAATCGTCTTTACGATGTGCTGATGAAAGCGGATTAAATGGTGTTCTCCAATTTCCATCGGTTAATTTTCCTCGCATGAATGTTGTTTCTTTATCGAAATAAAGCTTGTACAAATTAGCTCTTTTAGTGAAATAATTATAATCATCTGTTTTACCCAATGATTTTGCCATTAGTGCAATACAATAATCATCTATAGCATATTCTAAAGCATTCCCAACAGATTCTAACAATTTATCCGCAGGAATATATTCTAATTTCTGAACATAATCCATTCCCTCGCGTGTTTGCATAGCTGTTTTTTTGATGGCTTCATAAGCTAATGCCACATCGTAATCTCTATAACCTTTCATATAGGCATCTACAATAACTGCAATCGAGTGATTCCCGTTCATGGTATTGGTTTCATTCCCCATTAAATGCCAAACAGGTAATCTTCCTTGTTGCTCGTAGATTGCCAAAAATGATTTAACAATATCATTAATTTTATCTGGATGTGTAATCGTGTATAAAGGATGCAAAGCACGGTAGGTATCCCAAAGAGAAAAGGTAGTATAATTGGTGAAATTTGCTTTTTCGTATACTTTTTTATCTGTCCCTCTATAATCTCCGTTTACATCATTAAAGATTGATGGTGCAAACATGGTATGATACATGGCAGTATAAAAAACTTTTGTTGTTTTATCATCTGCTTTTATCTGAATCTTATTTAATTCTTTGTTCCATTTTGAAGTTGCTTCTTTTGCTACAGCATTAAAATCCCAACCTGGAATCTCAGCTTTGATATTCGCGGAAGCGTTCTCATAACTTACTGGGGATATTCCAACTTTTACTAAAACTTGTTTATTTTTTAAAGTTGTAAAATCCAAAACGGCCTTCATTTTTAATCCTTCGCCTTCGTTTCCTGAAACAGAAGTTTTATCGTCATAAAGTGCCATATTTGAAATTGGCTCAGAAAATTCCATTGTAAAAAATATACGTTGATCAGCAGCCCAACCTGTAGAATATCTATATCCTGCAAGGGTTGTTTCGTTTATCTTTTTTATAAATGTTTTTACTGGTTTGTCCCAACCAATTCCGTCTGCAAGATCTAGTAAAACGTGATTATCTGTAGCGGCATTAAATGTATATTTATGAAAACCTACTCTTTCACTTGCTGTTAACTCTGCTTTAATTTTGTATTTATCCAATAAAACACTGTAATATCCAGCTTTGCTTACTTCGTTTTTATGAGAGAAATAAGATCCATAACCAGTTACCATATCTTCTTTTGTTCCTTTGGTAAGTGGCACTTTTCCTGATACTGGCAATAACAGAATGTCATTTAAATCCCCAATTCCAGTTCCGCTTAAATGTGTGTGTGTGAATCCTAAAATGGTATTACTGGCATAATTGTATCCGCTGCACCAATCCCAACCTTCAAAAACATTTACTGGTCCTAATTGTACTGCTCCAAAGGGAACATTAGCACCAACAAATACATGTCCGTGTCCTGCAGATCCTATCAGTGGATTTACATATTGGGTGTAATCTATACTAGTTTGTTTTGCTTTCTTTTCCTGTGAAATAACAGGTAAATTAATTAGTATAATTATGGAGAAAACAATGTGTTTATATTTTGTAATCATGTTATTCGTTTTTTATTTTACTTGTGTCATGGCACACGGATGACGCGGATTAAACTGATTTACGCAGATATTTTTTAATCTTTGAACATAAAAAAATTAACCGCACAGTACACAGTCCCGATAGCTATCGGGATACGCAAAGTTCACAAAGTAGACGCACTGCTGTGGACCTCTACGGAAAACCTTTGTCACTTTGCACCTCAGAACCTTAGTACCTTTTTTTAGTACCTCTTTAAAACATCATAAAGAGAATAAACCTTAACCTCTGGTTTTGCAATTTTCCCTTCAAACGTAATTGTTCTTTCTTCTCCTTCTTTTAAGTCGATGTAATTATCGCTCCATTTTCCTGTATATCCTTTTATGGAAACATTTACATATTTGGCAAACTTAGAAGCTTTCAGGGTCAGCTTATTTCCTTGAACTTTCCATGTGATTTTTGGGTCTTCTAGTTTTAAATCTATCGGACGTGTCAAATCAATTTCTGGTTTAATATCATCTCGATAGGCTTCTTTCATAGCATACCAAGCAGCTTTGGGCTGACGATCGTAATAATCGGTTACACTCCAGCTTGCTACTGGCCAGCAATCGTTAAGTTGCCAAACCAATGTTCCCATATTATAAGGTGCTTTAGAACGGTGAATTCCGATAATATTTTTAAGCGAATAATATTGTAAACACTGTGTGAGATACGTATAATCCTCGACATTCATTTTCTTGATTTTAGTCGAATCAATGAAATATCTGCTCAAATAAGAATCTAATTTCATGAATCCTTTTCCTGCTTTTTGATGCGCTTGCAAAATATCTGAATATAAATATCGGTCTTCTGGCAAAGTAAATCTTTCGACTGAAGAATAATTTGGCATTGCCTGCATTCCGTATTCACTCACAAACCGTCCTGTTTTTTTCTGTACGGCTTCTACATCTTCTAGTCCCCACCAAGTTCCCCAATAATGGCTATCTCCTTCGGTAATACTTTTTTCTTTAGACCAATGAAATAATGGTGATGAACTAATATATGGTCTTTTATTATCGACTTCTTTTACCCATTTTGGGATACTATCCTGAAATAAGCGAACGTAATCTTTCCACAATCGTGTTGAATCTTGTTTGGACATATTCATGCTTTTTTGCCAACCCCAGTTTTTAAATGCTTCATCGGCTTCGTTATTTCCGCACCACAATACAATACTCGGATGATGACGCAAACGCTTTACCTGATATTGCACTTCTTTTTTTACATTGTCAAAAAAGGCATCATCTCCCGGCACCATTGTTCCTGCGAACATAAAGTCTTGCCAAACATTAATTCCGTATTTATCACATAAGTCATAAAAATAATCATCTTCATAAACTCCTCCACCCCAAATACGCAACATATTCATATTGGCATCTTTGGCCATCAAAACTACTTTTTCGTATTCTTTCTTGGTCATTCGGGAAAGAAATGCATCTGAAGGAATGTAATTGGCTCCTTTCATATAGACAGGCTTTCCGTCGATTTTAAAATAGAATGATTTACCTAAACTGTCTGGTTGTTGTACTAGCTCTATCTTACGGTTAAGTACATACGGTTTTTCAGGAGTTTTTTCGTCATAAGCTTCTAATCGTGGTGTTTTCCATATTCCGCAAGTAGTAAATTTTGGTCCCCAATCCCATCCAAAATGGTATTGCGCTTTACGCACATAAGCACGAGGATTATCTGGAATTACAAATGGTAAATCTTTCTTAGCTAGTGAGTCTACTACATTTTGTGCCGATTTAAATACGATTACCAAATCATTATTTCCTGATTTGATTATTTTCTTTACATCAACTCTCCATTGTCTGAACATATTATCGGCTTTTAAAACCAATTGATTGTTCAGGTAAACTGTTGCATAAGTATCTAATCCATCAAATACTAGTTCTGCATTTTTTTTGTTAAGCGTTGTTGGCGTAACCTGAAAGGTAGTTTTATACTCCCAATCTTTCTTTTCTATCCATTCCAGCTTTTTTTCGTTGTCCCGATAAAATGGGTCTGGTATTAATTTGTTGTTTAACAAATCGGTATGAATCTCTCCAGGAACAGTTGCTGGATACCACTTTGTGGTTTTTGTTTCCCGATATTGCCAATCTTTTTTTATATCTATATTTTGTGCACGTACTGCAAATGAAAAATTTGCAAGACATATGCCGACAAACCAATAAAAGCTTTTTTTACATTCCATTTTTACTGAGTAATAAAATTATTATTTATGTCTAATTCTTAAAAGTTTTTTTGCAAATAGCAAAAGATAATTTAGCCGTTGGCAGTGGGAGAAGGATAATTGCCCTCCACAATTAATTCCTTCTCTCTTTAGGTTTTATATCTTAGAATAAGAGTAACTAACAAAAATATCTAGACATTATTTTCCCTTTTTACGGCTGCCAAACTTTAATTAATTTTAGTCCCGACGCTTCGGGAGTGACTTTAGATTTTAGATTGCTTAAAAAAATCAATCATTCATTTTAAGTTATATTGAAAGTAATTCCATCTTTTTCAGCAAAAAGTATTTTACTGATTGCGAAAAAAAAGGTACTAAAAAACAATGTATTAACCTCTTTATAATAAATGTTTTTTTTTTATATAAAAATCAAAATAGAAACTTAAAAATAAGCCGGGAGGGTATATCCTACCCGACTTATTCTAACTAATCAACCAAATTAATTATTTATTTATCCCACCAAATTCTAGTTGTCATTAAATCTAACCCTTGACGTTGTATTGCTTCTTTGTAGTTTGCTCCATTTGTAATTAACTCCGATTGATCGTATATTAATCTTCTTGGAATTGTACCATCTGTTTCTCCCAGAGGATCATTAACTGGTACTAAAACAGGATATCCGGTTCTTCTCCATTCTGAGAAAGCTTCGAAACCATTAAATAGTAAAACAATCCATTTTTGAGTTATAATTTGCTCTATTTTCTCTGCTTCTGTTCCAGTAGCTTTAAATGGGTGAGCTGTGATATAATCATTATACTCTGCAATGGTAACTGCTGGTACTTTGTCTCCAAAAATAGATAGACCAAACATTGCTCCTTTTACTCCATCTTCGTAATGCTGTTGAGCTGTTCCTGATACGTTCCAACCTTTTGCAGCAGCTTCTGCCAATAAAAATTCTACTTCGGCATAAGTCATGATTAATGTAGGCGCATCTAAACGCAATACAGTAGAAGTATTAGGATCTGAAAACAGTTTTTTATCTCCACCCGGGAATTCTTTTGCATCATTTGCAAGCCCTTGCTGATGAGATGGGTTATTATCTCCTGAGCCTTCTAACTTAGCATAAATTCTTAATCGTGGATCATTTGTATTTTTTAATAAATCTATAAAAGTTTTACTGTATTTAATATCTGTATTACCTCCCTTTAAATCATTCATAACCCAAGAAGATGTAATCGGATTTGTTTTAACCCCTTGTGGACTTGGATCATGTTTTAATACCGCACTATCGTTATTAGAATTAAAAACACCTTTAGTAGCAGCTTTCTCTACAAACTCCTTCGACTTTGCAGGATCTATTTTAGACAAACGCATGGCTACTCTCAACATCAATGAGTTGGCAAATTTTTTCCATTTTGTTACATCGCTTTGGTAAAATAAATCAGCATTACCTACAAAAGGTTTATTCACATCTAATGCAGTACCAGCCTCGTCTAATTCTTTTAATAAATCATTATAAATGGCTTGTTGTGTATCGTATTTAGGAGCATAAACATTTCCATTATATCCTTTACCTGCTTCAAAATATGGAATTTCTCCGTAAGTATCTGTCAATTTTTGAAACATAAATACTTTCATGATTCTACATGCCTGAATCATATTCGAGTTTTCTGGAGTATCTGGTAAAACGGATAACAACTGGAAAATTTGATTCAATCCTTTACCATACGATTCTCCAAACAAAGAACCTGAATACTCTGATGAGTAGGTATATTTTGAACCTGGTCCTCCTAATGAAGCAAAGTGTTGCACTATTTGAGCAGCATATCCATTATTTCCTCTTGTATTCGAATAATCTTGTCCATCGATATAAATCTCAGCAAGCGTAAACATCGATTTTGGCGCTGGATCTATCAAAGCATTTGGATTCTTGTTTAAATCCTCGAATCCTTCATCGCATGCTGTCAATACCATTGCGCCAACTATTGCGATACAAAATATTTTTATATATTTATTTTTCATCTTACAATTTTTATTATTAAAATTTGACATTAAGAGTTAGTCCATAATTTCTAGTCAAAGGCATAGATGCTCTCTCAAGCCCTTGAGCATTGCTATTAGTAAAGTTTGACTCTGGGTCAATATTAGGTGTTACACTATAAATTGTCCATAAATTATGAGCAGAAAATGCCAAACTAACAGATTGAAATGGCGAATGTGCAAGATATGCTTTCGGTAAGTTATAGCTCAACGAAATGGCTCTTAGCTTAACAAAATCAGAACTATAAACAAAATTTGATGTTACATCAGCATAACTTCTCCAATAATCAAATGCTGAAACTTGTTTATTTACAGGATTTCCATTAGGATCAGTACCTGTTACAGCAATTCCTCCTTCACGACCTTCAAGTGTCTTATCTGATAATCCATAACGCGTTCCTAACTGATTTGTAGCTGAATAAATGTCTCCTCCAAATTTAGCATCAACAAAAACTGAAAGTGTTAGATTTTTATATGTAAAATCATTAGAAAGTCCCATTGATGTAGGAGCTACACCTTGACCTGCAACGATTAAATCTCCTCTCAAGAATTTACCGTCTGCTCCAATCACGATATTTCCATCTTTATCTCTTAAATAGTCGTATGCTTTGATTACTCCAAATGGTTGTCCTTTTTCTAAAACTACTGATGCTCTTGAGTCTCTGTTACCTTCTAATGTTTTGGTTGTTATCTTATCCGATAAATTAACTACTTCACTGTGGTTGTAAGCAAAGTTATAACCAACACTCCAACTGAAGTTCTCCGTTTTTATCGCTTTTACATTGATTGCAAACTCAACTCCTTTGTTAACAATTTCTCCTACATTAATTTTTGTAGTTCTATATCCAGAAGATTGTGAAATATCTGCATCGGTAATATCATTTGTTGTTCTCTTTTCGTAAAAAGTCAAATCTGTACTCACTCTGTTATTGAAGAATGTATTTTCGAAACCAAACTCGATTGTACTTACGTTATATGGTTTCAAATATTTATTTGGAACTGTTTCTCCGTTAACTCCCAAAATTGGTTGACCTTGCGCATCTGTTTGACCGTCTGGTCCAATATAAGTAAGTGCAAGTGCATACGCATCTGGCAAAGCTCCTCCTACGTTACCCCAACCTGCTCTAATCTTACCATATGAAATCCACTCTGGTAAACTGAATAACTCAGAATAAACAAAACTTGTACTAACAGATGGATAAAAAGTACTATTATTTGAAGGATCTAAAGTAGAAAACCAATCTTGACGACCTGTTACATTTAAATATAATAAATTTTTGTATCCTAAATCAGCAGAATAAAAAAGAGAATTTACTTCGCTTTCTGCATATAACTTCTCTGTTTTCTCAGGTGTAGTATTTCCATAAAAATATTTAAACGGAACAATAAAGTTTTTTCCTTTCATTTTATTGGCACTAAACCTATTATGCTGACGATTTGCCCCAACAAATGCATCTAATGAAAAATCTTTACCTATATCGCCTTTATATCCTAAATAACCAGATGCATTAACCTCAGAACGGCTTTCAATTCTGTTTTCATAAGATCCTCCTGGCTGGTAGTTAATTCCTGTAGGTTCAATTTCTGTATATTCATAATTAATATCATCGATACCAATTACTGCCTTAGCATAAACATTTTTTGTGATATTATAATTTACTTTAGCTGAACCAATAAAACGCTTTCTAAGATCTTCATTTAATGTTTCTTGTGTAGCAAAGTAAGGATTTGTTTGATAATTATTTGTTCCAAAATAATCTGCTTCACCACCATCTTCATCATAACCATTACTTAACCATCTTATGTCTGCCCCTGGATTCAAAAATGTTGTAGAATAAGATGCATTTCTAGGAGAATCATTCAAATAAGGTCTATTATGGCTTTTCTCAGAGATATATTGTGCATTAGTCTCAATACTTATCTTTTCATTTACAACTGAGTTCAAATTTAAAGCAAAGTTATTTCTTCTAAAATTTGTTCCTGGCAAGATTGCCTCATCTTTTGTATTTCCAAATGATAATCTGAAATTTGTATTCTCATTTCCTCCAGACACTGCCAAAGTGTTACTAAAAGAATATCCAGTTCTATAAAAATTGCCCACATTATCTTTACCATAAGCTTGATAAGGTCTGGTTATTCCATCAAGAGAAAGTGAAGGTGTTCCGTCATATTTATCTCCCCAAGCTAAAACATAACTATCTCTAAGTTGTTGTAAAGTCGTAAATCTTGTAGGAACTCCATCTACTGGCTGGCCACTACCATATTGGTCTTGCCATCTTAAAAGATTTACTGGTGTATTAAATGTAGAATTTGTACTAAAATCAACTCCTAATCCTTTTCCACCTTTACCTTTTTTAGTTGTAATCAAAATAACCCCATTTGAACCTCTATATCCATAAAGTGCCGATGCAGCACTCCCTTTTAATACAGACATAGATGCAATATCATCTGGATTAAACGAAGACATACCGTCTCCTTTATCTGCTCCACCCCATATAATTACATTCCCCTGTTGGCTATTATCAATAGGAATACCATCTACAACATACAAAGGCTGGTTAGATCCTGATGCCGAAGTGGCTCCACGAATTACTACACGACTAGAGCCTGATGGTCCTGTAACTGGTGCAGAAACATTTACCCCAGCTATTTTCCCCTGAAGTGCATTTCCTAGGTTAATTTCTTTGGTTTTTGTTAAATCATCTCCTTTGAGTTCTCCAACTGCATATCCTAAGCTTTTCTTTTGTTTTTTTACTCCAAATGAAGTAATCACAACATCTTTTAATTCTTCTACGCTAGATAGTAATAAGATATTAATAGTGTTTTCTTTCTCTCCTACTTCTATATAGCGTGTAACATAACCAATAGAAGATACTGTTAGACTAACCTTTCCTACTGGAATAGTCATTGCAAAGCGTCCTTCAGAGTCCGTTATAGAACTAATTGATTTTCCTTTTACCTTAATGGTGGCAGAAACAATTCCTTTGTTATCTGCATCTGCTACTACGCCAGTTAGTGATCGGTTTTGCGCCACAGCTCCTAAACTGCTTAACATTACCATCGCTAACACTGCTAAAATTTGTTTCATAAGCGTTTGTTTTTGGTTTATTTGTTTTGATTTGTGTTTGTGTTTGACTTGTTTGTTTTTAAAATATTAATAAAAAATATAAACTCAATTTAATTATTTCATCCATAGTCTCTAAACCATAAATATCATTGATTAGCAACTATTTAACACTTCTGTTATTTTGCTAAATCGATATAGTGAACTGGTCAAAAAAATTTAACAATTCCTCTTTTTTGATAAATTAAAACCTACTAAAACGATTTAGTAAAAAGAGTAAAAAAAACCAAAGTTCCCTTTCTTCTTTTTTTAAGGGCATCTTATTATACCGATTCTCTTATTATTAAATTTCCTTTTTTACGTATTCCTTCAATAACAAAAGGTTTAATTCCTGTCATTTGATCCATTAATAATTTTATTGCATTTTCAGCTATTTCTTTAATTGGCTGTGCAATAACTGATATGGTTGGAGTATGTAATCGAAAACTATCATGATCATCAAAACTTATAACCGAAACATCTTCTGGAATCCTAAACTTCATTCTTCTAAAAGCCTGAAGACCTGCTAATCCCATGTAATTCGCTAAAAACAACACGGCATCTATTTGTGGATTCTTTGTAAAAAAACTAAATATATCGGCAATTTTACTTTCCTCGCTGCTATTGTAATCCATATGAAGAACTAGGGAATCATTATAAATGCCTTCTTCTTTTAAAGCATCTCTATATCCCTCTTCTCTAAGCTTCATCTGGATCATTCCAGAATTAGTATTAACAACAGCAATATTTTTTCTTCCTTTATTTAATAGATATTTAGTTGCGGAATGGGAACCTTCATAATTATCCATAACTACATGGCTCACTTTTTGGTTAGGAAAATATCTATCTATTAATACTACTGGTTTTTGCAATTTTAAAAGTAGGTCTATACTTTTTTCCAACTTTTCAGTTGGTGTAATTATAAAGCCATCTACATTTGCCTGCAAGAGACTATGTATTAACTCTTCAGAACGTTCATCATCTCCACCTGTACTACAATAAAAAACTCTATAATCAATACTTTTAGCTTCATCTTCTATAACTCTGGCAAGATCTGCAAAGAACTGATTCGAAATATCTTCAACAATAAGTCCGATAGATCTGGTCTTTCCTGTTCTAAGACTTGTTGCAATCATGCTAGGTCGATAATTAAGTTTTTCGGCAACTTCTTGCACTTTCTTAATTACTGCAGGACTAATTCCCATTTTTTCGCCTTTATCATTAATGACAAAAGATACTGTAGATATAGACACTTGCGCCTCTGTGGCAATATCCTTAATAGTAATCTTTTTCATTTAGCAGGTTAATTTTTTAATAAGCTATTATTAATTATATCACAAATATATATAAAAATAATTACTAAAACGATTTTGTAATTATTTTTTTAAACATATCGCTATTTTATGCATAATTATTAGTGTTTTCATCAGTTATCATAAGTCTTTACCGATTAATTAGCATTCAGTGTTCAGTTTCAGTTTTAGTGTTCAGTGATAGTCTCAGAACCTTTGTCTCTTTGAACCTTTCTTCAACTCCTAAACCAATCTTTGTCGAGTTTCTAGTGGAGATTCAGGATGACAATATTGTGGTGCTATTGTGTGAATTTTAATCAACGCCTGACATTTCACAATCAACAATTAATAATTGACAATTAAATCGTTACCTCCAAAATAGATGCTTCTCCATTTAATACATAAACAGTCATGGCAGCAGGAATTAAAACAGTATCACCTTTTTTATATTGATAGGTTATATTCTCATATCTAATTTCAAAAGCTCCATCGATGCACATATAGACTGTAAAAGTATCACCTTTTTTACTTACTTTAATCTCTCCGTTTAGCGGAATAAAATTGGTTGTAAAACAAGTACAATCCACAACTACATTAGACTCATTTACAGTCTTTTCGTATTTCTTATACGTATCAACTGTATTATAATTGATAGCATCTAAAGCTAAATCAACATGCAATTCTCTTTTATTTCCCTGAGCATCTACTCTATCAAAATCATATAAACGATACGTAATATCCGATGTTTGCTGTATCTCTGCAACAACCAATCCTGCACCAATTGCGTGAACCGTTCCTGTTTCAAGAAAAAACACATCACCAGCTTTGACTTTGACATCATCCAAAATAGAAACTAATGTATTGTTATTTAAATTCTCCAGATATTCTTCTTTACTAGAATCTTCTTTAAATCCTACAATAATCCTTGCATCGGCATCAGCTTGCATTACATACCACATTTCGGTTTTACCAAATGAATTATGACGTTCTTTTGCCAACTGATCATTAGGATGTACTTGTATCGATAAATCTTCGCGAGCATCTAGATATTTAAAAAGCAATGGAAATTGTTTCCCGAATCGGTTATAAACAGACGTTCCTAAAATTTCGTTTGGCTGTTCATCTATTAATTCTGTTAATGATTTCCCTTTTAATTCGCCATTGGCAACAATACTAATATCTCCTTCTACTGTAGATAATTCCCAACTTTCTCCCGTAATTTTAGAAACGATGGGTTTATTAAGAACAGTTTTTAGTTTTTCGCCTCCCCAGATTCTTTCTTTTAAGATCGGTTCAAATTGTAAAGGATAAATTTTTATGCTCATTTTTTATGTTTTTTAAATTATTGTTTTTTTGGGATTGCCTAAAAGGGAACGCGGATGACGCGGATTCGCTATCGCGAAAACACGGATAAGCACGGATTTTAAAACAATACTTTGTTTTGTCTCTAGCTTAAATCTGCTCAATCTGCTTGATCTGCGAGAGAAAAGTTTAGCCACAGATTAAAATGATTTTATTTTCTCGCAGATCAAACAGATTAAGCAGATTTTTTAATCAATTCATAAAATAAAAAATCCGTTTTTATCAGCGTCTTTCCTTTAGGAAATCCGTATCATCCGCGTACCATTCATAAACAGTGTTTATTTTATAGAAATAGCTACACCACCGCTTGCAGCTAATTTTTGTTTTAATTTAGTTTTACTATTTACGGTTACTTTACGAATGTTATACGATTGTGGATTGGTTTTATAATCTGCTGTTTTTCCGTCTTCGTAAATCGTTGCTGTGTATGATTTTCCTGCAGGCAAGAAACTAAAATCAATCATAGCAGTACGTGGCTTTTCATCAGTAATTCCGCCTATAAACCATTCTTTCTTTCCTTTGGTTTTTCTTGCAATGGTGATATAATCTCCTGGTTCAGCTTCAAGAATATAAGTTTCGTCCCAATCTAGGGCAACATCTTTTATAAACTGAAATGCATCTTTAAAACGCATATAATTTTCTGGTAAGTCAGCAGCCATCTGTAACGGACTGTACATGGTAACATACAATGCCAATTGCTTTACAAGTGTTGTACTTAGTTTATTCTTTTTAGAACCATAAACCGATAAATCTCCTTGAAAAATACCAGGTGTATAATCCATTGGGCCTCCCATTAGGCGAGTAAAAGGCAAGATTGTAGTGTGATCAGGGTGAATTCCTTCCATCGCTTCAAACTCTGTTCCTCGTGCTGATTCTTGTGCAAACCAGTTTGGATAGGTACGATGTAATCCTGTAGGTCGAACTGCTTCATGTGAGTTTACCATTATTTTATGCTTTGCAGCTTCTTTTGCAACATACGTATAATGATTGACCATTTGTTGTCCGTCATGGTGTTCTCCTCTTGGAATAATTGAACCAACATATCCTGTTTTAACCGCATTATAATTATTAGCAACCATGAAATTTAATGCGTCATTTAATTGTCGTTCATATTCGGCAGTCGAAGATGTAGTTTCATGATGCATGACAATTTTCACATTCTTTTTACTCGCATATTCACTTAAATCTTTTACATCAAAATCTGGATATGCTTTGGTAAAACTATAAATGCGTTCTTTCTTAAAAGCAGTATTATCTTCCCAGCCTTCATTCCAACCTTCAACCAAAACGGCATCGAAACCATTTGCAGAAGCAAAATCTATATATTCTTTTACATGTTTGGTATTCGCTCCATGCGTAATATTAGGTTTTAATTTAGAGAAATCGGTAGAACCAATAACAACATCTTGATTATCCGAATATGCCCAAGTAGATCCTCCTCCTGTAAAATATTCCCACCAAACACCAATATATTTCACTGGTTTAATCCAAGAAGTATCTTCAAAACTGCACGGCTCATTAAGATTCAATATCATTTTTGAAGCCAAAATATTTCTCGCATCATCGCTTACAACAATCGTTCGCCAAGGCGTGAAACTTCCTGTTTGAATATATCCTTTGTTGCCTACAGCATCTGGAACAAGATGCGAGCTTAACGAATAGGTTTTATCATCGACATTAAGACACATTGCTGGATAATTTTTTAAAGCTGCTTCATGAATATTGATATAAAGTCCATCGGTAGTCTTTATCATTAAAGGTGTTTGTGTTGCCAAATTCTTAATTGGAGCTTGTGCGGCCAGAGGAACATGTACGGCTTTATACACCAAAGATTGCATTTCTGATATTTTAGAAGTCGTATAACTATATTCGTTTGTATCGTAATCACCCGGAATCCAAAAAAGTTTATGATCTCCTGTCAAATTATACTCTGTTGTTTCTTCCTGAATAATAAAATGACGTAAATTATCTTGAACGGGAAATTCATATCTAAATCCCAAACCATCATTAAACAAACGAAAATAAATTGATATTTTACGCTTACTTTTCTCTTGAACAAGGTCCACTTTCAATTCATTGTACATATTACGTATTTCTTTTTGTTCTCCCAAAACTGGTTTCCAAGTACTGTTTTCTGACTGAAATTTGCTGTCTGCAATCTGAAAATATTTATTAAGTATAATATCAGACTTTATCATAAAGCCTAATTTACTTTCCTTAATCACTTCTTTTTGCTTATAACTTAACGAATAAGTTGGAGTTCCCTCGCTATTTAATTGAAATTCTAAAGTCAAATTCCTGTCGGGAGATTTTAGTACTTGTGCATTTAAAAATGCACATGAAACAACAAAAACAAAGCAGAGAAAAAGTATGTTTTTCATAAATTTTAAAGTAACATTAACAACTAAATCGATTTAGTAAAAATAACAAAAAAAGTTATACTTTATATAATTTTATAAATAGTATTATTAAACAAGGTAAGCAAGCCTAATTTAATATCTAATAAAGACAAAAAACATGAGACTCTTTGAGTAAAATAAGCTTTTATTTTATAAAAAAATCATGATTTATAAAATAAAGGAACTAAATAATTAAATATTCGCAATTCGTGCTTATAAATTCATTAATGCAGGTCTTAATTGTACATTTGCCGATTAAAAATAAACACTTAATCTAATAATCATTTTTTATATTGAAAGGTATTAATTATTTTAATACCAAATAATTCATGTAAAATCAATTCTAAACGATTTATGAAATTCTCAATTACATATTTATTATTATCATTACTTATATCACAATTCAGTATTGCACAAAATACAGGTATAAATACAACAACACCAAAAGCAACATTGGATGTTAATGGAGATATAATCATAAGAGATGTTCCGCTGCTAGGTCATAATGGAGATGATTCATTTTTTGAAATTGGTCTTGATAATGAAAACCGAGTTGTAACAAAAAACAAAGAGGTTAAATCCTTTAGCCGTTATTTAGGTTTTGCCCCTATGGCTCCTTCCCACACAGTAAATATACCTATACTATTAGAGAAAAATTAC
>NZ_JADNRC010000020.1 GCF_015594725.1 Flavobacterium sp. ALJ2
AGCGTAAGCCCCCGAACCAAATCCGCCTAGCCCCCAAAGCGGGAACAATATGAAAAGTAGAATGTTTTTATAAAGGTTTTTGTAAAGGTTTTTCATAAAATGTTGTTTTTTGAAACTAAAAAAAGATTGTCGCAATGTACTTAAATAAAATACTAAGTAAAAATCTTACGTGTCTATAATCGTAAAATAGAAATATTTAAAATGAAATAACCATTTCTTTAACAAATATAACAAGAGTCTATTTAATTATTTTTTATTGACAAGAAAACCCGTGCTGATTGCACGGGTTTTCTTATATTTGCAGTTCTAAAATTCTCACATTAGAAACTAAAAAAGACTACCCTTGTATTATGTGGGTCGAAGTGGAAACGCTCGACGAATGCCGTGAGAAGCATTAGAACCACTAACATATAAGGGTTTTATATTCTAAAATTCTCACATTATGAATGCAAAAAACACACCCACTACAAGTTACGACCGTGAAAAGCTTATCGAATTTTTTAATAAGGACGTACCTCCTGAATCTATGGCTAAGATAATTCGTAACTTAAACTACGTAATCGCATTGACCTTAATTAGAAGAAATGAAACATTAGAATGCTATACAAAAGAATTAGACCACGGGTTATATTGGTTAAATGAATTAGCCGAAATTTTAAATCCCTATTTTACTATTGATTAAAAAAGAGAGGTTATCATTTAGATAACCTCTCTTTTGGTTTATGCTTTTTCTATTAAAATACTCACTGCATTTCCTCCAAAACCTACTGCATTAATTAAAATCTTTTTTATAGGTTTTGTTTGTAGTTGCTCTTCTGCAAAAGGAACTCCAATAAATGTATTGTGTTGCATCATTAAGATTGCCATTTCTACACTCAGTATTCCCGAAGCCCCAAAAGTATGTCCGATCTTCCATTTATTGGTAGTAAGCAAAGGAAGCTTAGTCCCAGCTATCGGAGTAAATATTTTTTGAATGGCTCTGTATTCTGTTAAATCGCCTTTTATTGTTCCTGGCGCATGCATTACAATTACATCTACATCTTCTGGACTTATTTCTTTTAAAGCCATTTTCATTGATTTTTGAAAACATGTTGCTTCTGCCGAAATAGATATATTATGCTCCAAAACTTCTGTAGCATATCCTACTCCTGTAATATAAGCAATGGCATTTTCTTTTTCTCCAGCTTCAAGACAACAAACTGCCGCCCCTTCGCCCAAAACCATAGTGTTTTGAGTTTTATCTAAATCAAATGCCTGATTGGGCCATTTATCAGTATTTAAATCTACTCGGGAATAAATTTTTAAAGCGCGCATTTGTGCAATCGTAAAATCGGTCAATGGAGCTTCGCTACCACCCACCAAAAACTTATCGACCATTCCTGCTCTTAACCATGCTACACCATTTAATAAAGCATGTAACGCAGTAGAACACGTAATAGAATGTGAAATTTCTGGGCCAGAACTCTGTAAATCATGCGCTATCCAAGATGATATATTTCCTAATGTGGTGGTTGGAGAAGCCAATGTTTGTGCTTTTCCAGTTTCTAAATATTCCTGATAATGTTTTTCGAATAAATCGGTAGCTCCACGAGAAGAACCAATATTAATTCCGAAAACAGCCTCAGAATCCCATCCAGAGTTTTTTATTGCCTGTCGTGATGCTGCTAAAGCAAACAAAACACTGTTGTCAAGAAATTTATATTTACTATCCGAATTACGAACCTGATCTACAATTTGTTTAGAATCGGCATCAAGTGCAGCAACTGGAGTTTCTTGTTTATCCAATTGTTGCAAAGTAAAACAATGTTTGTTACTCAAATAATTTTCCCAAACGTCTTTTGGATTGTTTCCTAAAGGCGAAATTGAAGAAAATGAAGTAATCGCGATTTTTTTATTCAATGTTATTATTTTATTAACCGCTAAATTCCCGGTGTTTTAAGATTATATTAAATCCAACAAGTCTAAATCAATTAAACCATTTCTATAGCTTGTTCTATAATTGAATATACTTTTTCGAGTTGCTCATCACTAATAATATATGGTGGCAAAATATAAACTATATTCCCAACTGGTCTTAAAATAACTCCTTTATCAATAAAGAAATTATACAGTTTATTTCTCATCGATCCATAATAACTTTCTTCTGAATCAGATTTTATTTCTAATGCAAAAATAACTCCTAACACTCTGGTTGTAACAACTCTTGGGTGATTTTTTATTTTATTCTGAAAATTAAGATGTCTTTTATTTACACGCTCGATATTGCCTTGCATTTCTTGAGTTTGCAACAAATCAATACTTGCCAAAGCTGCAGCACATCCTGTAGGATTAGCTGTAAAAGTATGCCCATGAAACAATGCTTTATTAATATCATCATCATAAAAAGCATCAAAAACTTCTTGAGTAAAAGTAGTAATTGCCATCGGGATTGTCCCTCCTGTTAATGCTTTCGAAAGACACATCATATCTGGTTTTTCATTCAGATAATCCATTGCAAATGTTTTACCAGTTTTACCAAAACCTGTCATCACTTCATCGGCAATAGTAAGAACATTATTTGCTGCACAAATCTTAATTAAAGTTTCTAGCGCTTCTGGCTCATGCATAACCATTCCTGCTGCTCCCTGAACTAATGGTTCAAAAATAAACCCTGCACAATTCTTCTCTTCTATTACTGTTTTTAATGCATCAAAACTCTCCTGCTCTTGTCCTTTTACTGGAGCCGGAATTCGAACTACATCTATAAACATTCCTTGAAAAGCCTGTGTATAAAATGAAATTCCGCTTGCAGCCATTGCAGCAAATGTATCTCCATGAAAAGCATTTTCAAAAGCAATAATCGTAGTACGTTTTTCACCTTTATTAAAGAAATATTGCAAAGCAACTTTTATGGCTACTTCTACCGCTGTAGAACCATTATCCGAAAAGAAAATTTTTTGTTGGTTTTTAGGTAAAATTTCAATTAATCTTTCAGCAAGAATAATGGCTGGTTCATGCGTAAATCCCCCAAACAAAACGTGTTCCAGCGTAGTTAACTGTTTATAAATTGCATCGGCAATAAACCGATTACTGTGCCCAAAAGGGTTAACCCACCAAGAGGCAATTGCATCTATATATTCTTTATTATTTTCGTCCCAAAGTAATGCTCCTTCTCCTCGAGAAATAGCAATTGGAACCGCAGCTGTTTTATGTTGTGTATAAGGATGCCAAAGATATTGGCTGTCTTTTTCTGATAATGTCATTTTTTGAAATGTTTATTTGTAAAAAGTAAACTGTGTTTTTATAAAATGTATTCAGCAAGATGTGGAATTCATTTTACTTTCCACAAACGATTTTACAATTCTAAAAGATTCTCTCGAAATAAATCGGCGTATTCGCAAATTACATTTTGGTCAAAATAAGGTTCTTCATCAATTCGCCCAATACATTTTACTCCTGTAGTATTTAAAATAATGGTTTCAGAAGATTTGTTTTCGCTTCCGCTAAAAATAATTCCTGCAATATTTAATTTCCGGCTCTTCAAGGCTTCAATTGTTAGCACTGTATGGTTGATACTTCCTAAATAATGCCTAGAAACTACTATAACTTTATAATTGGGTTGAATTAAATCAATTACAAATTCTTTATTATTTAATGGTACAAAAACTCCTCCTGCTCCTTCAATAACCAAATGATTATCAGTTTGTGGTTCTGTTATCTCATTCAAATCAATAGTAATTCCATCAATTTCTGCTGCCAAATGAGGACTTGCAGGCGTATTTAATGCATATGAATTTTTATGAAATTGAGATTTTTTATTCGAAATCTTTGACTGAACTTTTCCTGTATCTGAGTTATCTAAATCTCCTGCTTGAATTGGTTTCCAATAATCTGCTTCTAATGCTTCTACGATAATAGCCGAAGCAATTGTTTTACCAACATCGGTTGAAATTCCTGTAATAAATAGTTTCATTCCCTTGTTTTTATTGCGTACAAAAATACCAATAAAAACAAAACCCATCATTACGATGGGTTTATTGTTTTTGATTATTCTTCTTTTAATTGATCTATAACCATTTTGATTTCTTTAGCGTATTTGCCATAAAAATGATGTACCCACCACTCCAGTGCCAATCCCATAGACAAAATAGAAAAAGTTACTACCGTAAACACACTAATTAATTGAGAGTTGCTAAAATCATTTAACTGAAATCCTGGTTGTTTTGAAAATTTATCATATAAAAACCCAATTAAAAACAAAATTACAAACGGAGTTAAAGCAAACCCAAAAGTTTTGTATAATTCCATATTTAACCTAATATCAAAATAGGTTTCATACAAACTGTCTTTTGTACTTAAGGTAATCTTATTTAATCTTTTATAAAAAAAATACAGCTTTACTAAATAATACACACAAACGGCAACAAATATGCTGAAAAACAAATAAAATGGCGCAATCCATTTTTCTGGGAAAGCATATAAACAAGGTATAAATCCTATAAAAGCCACAGAAACAGACTGATAAAGAAGTTCCTTTTTAAGGTTTTTTCTAATTTTATCTAAAGGCGTATTTGCCGATTTAATTTTTTCTAAATTATCTGGAAGAATAATATTTTCAGCCTTTTCATTATTCCATGCGTTTTGTATATCCTTAAAATCCATATCCTTGATTTTTAATTATTCCTTTTAATTTCTCTTTTGCTCTATTTAATTTCACTCTTGCATTTCCCTCAGAAATCCCAAGGTTTTCTCCTATTTCCTTATGCGAAAAGCCTTCTAACTGATAAAATATAATCGCTTTATCAATCTTTTCGAGTTTCTGAACTGCTTTATAAAAATGATCAATCTGACTTTCTTTTATATGCGAATCTGTTTCTTCATCTTTAATATTTTCTGACGCAATTTCGTATCTATCTACTTTTCGTTTTTCTTTCTTAAGAAAAATGATAGCCGTATTTACTGCTACGCGATACATCCATGTTGAAAACTGACTTTCATTTCTAAAAGAATCATGTGATTTCCAAAGTTGACAAACAATCTCCTGAAACAAATCTTGTTGATCATCATGATTATCCATGTACATTTTAGAAACTTTATATAAAATCCCTTTATGCCTTTCGATCCGATTTAAAAACTCTAGCTCTTTCTCTTTCAAAATATTTCTATTTCATTACTGGTTTTACTTTATATCCTGCATTTCTCAACAAGTTAATCACCCCTTGTTCTCCATCCAGATGTGCAGCTCCAACTGCCATAAATATAGATTGCTTTTTCATTAATTCAGGTATTTGGTTTACCCAACTACTATTTCTTTTATCCAACATTGCAACCCTTGTTTTTTCATTCATAAACTTATCGCCAGTTGTTCTCTTATAAATAGCTTCAATATTCTCTGTTTTGTAATCATCTACTAAAGGAGTAGAACCATCCTTAACAGATTCTACCAACATTGAAATCATTTCATCATTTGTATAAGCATCATCAAGAGTTTCAAATTGAGATTTAATAGTTTCTAAACCGACTACTCCAAGATTTCGTTTTTTTGCCAGTTCTATAAAATCAAACTCATAAACTTTAAGATCTGTACATGGATACGTTTTCATAAAAATCAAACTCATCACAGAAGATAAATTATAATTATTTACTTGTTGAACATTCATCCCAGTGCTTTTTTTCAAAATTTCTTCCAACGTCGATAATTGTAAAGCTGTCAATTTTTTATCGAGAGGTTCTTTACCCATTGCTAATTGTTGCATGTCTGTTATTTCATTAGGATCAGATAAATTAACTTCTAAAACTAATTTGTCTGAAGCCTCAAATGCTTTCTTTGTTTTTTCAGAAAGAAAATAATCCGCTCCACAAATCATGTGAATTGTTCCATACAAATAAGATGGCTTACTTAATCCGTTTCCTGAAACTTCCCATAAAAGTGAATTCTCAAGTTTAGGCGATTTATCCTGTGCTTGTATTGTTGTGCAAAAAAGAATTGCGATTGCTACTACTATTGATTTAAATAAGTTTTTCATTTTGTTGATTGATTTAAGTTCGTGATTTTTGATTGATGATTTTTGATTGATGATTTTGATTGATACTTGAAACTCGTTATTTACAATTTTCCCATTTTTCTTCGCTGCCAAGAAGCTATCGAAATAACAAACAAGGATATTATTACGGTAAGCAATTCTGTTTTAGGCTTATTTAAAAGAAATTGGTTTACTAAAGTATATCCCAATCCTAAAGAAGTTAAAAAGATAAATACGAAGTTGAAAATTTTTTCGCTTTTTGAAGTTGATGTGGTTTTCATAATTGTGGTTTTTTGATTACGACTCGTAAGTAATCGAATCATCAAAACGTTACAAAATTTTCAACCCTTTTTAAAGAAAGTGAGAAAATGCAATAGTTTAAGGGGCATGTTTTTTTTTTAAATTCTTAATTTCAAAAAGATATGCGTGAAAAAAAAACAGACATTCACAAAATCAACTTTGTGATTGATTGTTAAAAAATATTAAAACACATAATCTCTTAACAATTCTAAAGCCTGATTTATTTCCTTTTCAGAATTATAACTATGAATACAAAAACGCAATCGTTCCTGCCCTTCTGGAACTGTTGGAGACAAAATTGCTTTTACATCAAATCCTTTTTCTTGCAGTTTTTGAGCAACAGCCTTTACATTTTCATTACCCGGAATAATTGCCGATTGAATTGTTGATTTACTTCTAACAAACATAGGCTGCAATCCCAAAAGTTTTTTTTGCTGATTGAAGTAAACAATATTCTGGCGTAGTATTTCGATAGTTTCTTTCTCAATCTCCAACTGCTGATAAGCTATAAAAATAGTAGCGACTGAATGTGGAGACAATCCTGTTGTATAAATAAAACTTCTTGCAAAATTAACGAGGTATTCTTTTAATTCTTGACTACCAAGAACTGCTGCACCATGACATCCTAAACCTTTACCAAAAGTCATTATTCTGGCAAAAACTCTATTATGCAATCCTAAAAACTGCAATAACCCTTCGCCTTTCTCTCCAAAAACTCCTAATGCATGAGCTTCATCTATTACAAGATAACACTTATATTTTTCGGATAATAATACTAATTCCTCTAGATTTGGACAATCTCCATCCATAGAAAAAACACTTTCGGTAACAATATAAATGATTGAATTTTGGTGTTTTACTATAAGTCGTTCTAAATCTTCAAAATCATTATGGTTAAATTTATACGTTTTAGCATTCGACATTAAAATCCCATCCCGAATAGAAGCATGACTTAACTCATCGTACAAAATAACATCATTGCGCTGCGGCACAGCGCTAAAAAAACCAACATTGGCATCATAACCCGAATTAAAAATTAAAGCCGATTCTGACTCGTGAAACTGCGCTATAAGAGTTTCTGTAATTTTATACAAAGAATGATTCCCTGAAATTAATCTTGAACCTGTAGCTCCATTTTGTATATTTCTGGTATCAAGTAAATATTGATGTGTTTTATTAAAAATTATTCCAGATTTTGAAAATCCAATATAATCATTAGAAGTAAAATCAATTGATGCATTAACATCTGGCAATTGTCTAAGTGCATTGTTTTGCTTTCTTATAACTAATTTTTGAATAAGACTTTCTGGTAATTTCATAAATACAAAGTTATAAAATTAAGCCTGAATTTATTACCCATTCTATTTTTTTAGCGCTGCCGCTTTAGTTATCAGGATTTCATTTTATAGCCACTAAAAGTAAATTCAAACGATAGCCAGATTTATTATATTTTAGCCCAATTGAATTGTCATTAACTGAAAAGCTGAGATTAAAACTAAAACCATAAAAAAAGCCAGACAAATGTCTGGCTTTTTTAACTTTATTTTAAATTGTCTTAGTCTGCTAAAACAATTATCTTATTGTCTTTCATCTCGATAGTACCTGACACAATATCTAAAGTATAAGTTTGGTCATTTACTTTCGTGAATTTACCCGCTACTTCTTTAAAAAAACTGAAGCTTGGTGCTACAATTTTAATAGTTCCTTTTTCTAAAATAGAAACAATAGGAGCGTGATGATTCAATATTTGAAAGCTTCCATCAACTCCTGGCAATGTAACTGAAGTCACATTTCCTGAAAATAATTTTGCTTCTGGTGATACTATTTCTAAAGTCATTTTCTTTTAGTTTACAGTTTCAGTTAATAGTCTCAGCAAAATGCTGCGACCCAATACTGAAAACTAGATTAAGCTTCTGCTAACATTTTCTCTCCAGCTTCGATTGCATCTTGAATAGACCCTTTAAGGTTGAAAGCTGCTTCTGGAAGATGATCTAACTCACCATCGATAATCATGTTAAATCCTTTGATAGTATCTTTAATATCAACCAATACTCCAGGAATACCTGTAAATTGCTCCGCTACGTGGAACGGTTGAGATAAGAAACGTTGTACACGACGTGCTCTTGATACAGATAATTTATCTTCTTCTGATAACTCTTCCATACCTAGAATCGCGATGATATCTTGTAATTGTTTGTATTTTTGAAGAATTTCTTTTACTCTTTGTGCACAGTCATAGTGCTCATCACCTAAAATTTGAGGAGTCAAAATTCTAGAAGTAGAATCCAATGGATCTACTGCTGGATAAATACCTAACTCAGCAATTTTACGAGACAATACTGTTGTTGCATCTAAGTGGGCAAAAGTTGTTGCTGGCGCCGGGTCAGTTAAATCATCCGCAGGTACGTAAACCGCTTGTACAGATGTAATCGAACCTTTGTTTGTAGATGTAATACGTTCCTGCATCGCACCCATTTCTGTTGCTAATGTTGGTTGGTATCCTACCGCAGATGGCATACGACCTAAAAGTGCCGAAACCTCTGAACCTGCTTGTGTAAAACGGAAGATGTTATCAACGAAAAACAATACGTCTTTACCTTGATCTGTTCCTGCTCCATCACGGAAATACTCAGCGATAGATAATCCTGAAAGTGCCACACGTGCACGAGCTCCAGGAGGCTCATTCATTTGTCCGAAAACGAAAGTAGCTTTAGACTCTCTCATTCCTGGCATATCTACTTTAGATAAATCCCATCCTCCATTTTCCATAGAGTGCATGAAATCATCACCATATTTTATAATTCCTGACTCTAACATCTCACGAAGTAAGTCATTTCCTTCACGTGTTCTTTCTCCTACTCCTGCGAATACTGAAAGTCCACCGTGACCTTTTGCAATATTGTTAATCAACTCCTGAATTAATACTGTTTTTCCAACACCAGCACCACCAAACAATCCAATTTTACCCCCTTTTGAGTAAGGCTCGATCAAATCGATTACTTTAATACCTGTGAACAATACTTCAGATGAAGTTGATAAATCTTCGAATCTTGGTGCTTGTCTGTGAATAGACAATCCATTCTCTCCCGTTTTTGGCAAGTTCCCTAAACCATCAATTGCATCTCCAATTACATTAAACAATCGACCATATACGTCTGGACCGATTGGCATTTGGATTGGATTTCCAGTTCCAACTACTTCATATCCACGACTCAAACCATCTGTTGAGTCCATTGATATTGTACGAACTGTATTTTCTCCGATATGAGATTGTACTTCAAGAACTAACAATGTTCCGTCTTTTTTAGTGATTTCTAATGAATCATAAATTTTTGGAAGTTCAACATCTTTACCGTTGAAAACGACATCAACTACTGGTCCAATGATTTGGGCAACTTTTCCTATTACTTTTGACATTACTGTATGTATTTATTAAATAGCTATTTAGGTTTAACGAAAACACCTCTTTTTTCAGTGCGCAAAGATAATTTTTAAAATACAAAATCAATAACTTTTTTTGGAAAAATACTATAATTTTTACACTTAATAAAAATAAACACTTTGATCGCACAAAAGACCATCTTTTTAGCCCAATTAAAAAAAACCACCTCATCACAAAAACAGGTGGTTTCCTACTAAAAAAATTGGATTTATTGTAAATTTGCTGGATATTGAATTGGATAAATTCTCAAATCAACATGTCGCAATGTAGAATTATATTTTACATTAATAGCATCTACAAAAATATTAGCTATTAATGCATATCCTCTTGCACTTGGATGTACCCCATCTAACGAAAAAGCCCCTCCAGTTACATAAGCAGATGTCATATTAAAATTTCCGAAATTAATACCTGTCGTAGATACTTGCGTCATGGTAGCTCTTGTATCTACAAAAGCCAACCCTTTAGCAGTAGCAGTAGCTTCTATCGTAATATTATAAGCATCTGTAGCTGCTTTTAGTTCTTTTACTTCACTTTCTGACAATACCCATCTATCTTGTAAAGGCACAGCCGTTCCGTTTCCTGCTGATAAATGATCCTTAGCAGCCGTTCCTTGAGAACTCAAAACAATATAGTCCTTATTAGTCGTTTGTCTTAATTTTATTAGTCCAGGATTTACCCCGGTAATGTCTGTAAGGTATTCATCAATCATCACTGCTCCATTTTTTCCAACTACAAAATTAATAGTTCTTTGTACTCTTTCGGCCTCAGTAATTAGTCCTGCGTTTTTCGCAGCCACTAAACCACCATTGTAACTTGCATAAGCATTGTTTAAAGCAGTTACTTGTGCCGCAACAAGAGTTAATGGATTAAATCCTACGGTTGTAAAAAACGGGAGCGCACTGACATAAGGAATATTAGCAACAACTCCTTTTGCTCCTTTTGCAGTTAAATCAGTAACAAGTTTTTCGTAAGCAAAATTAAATGTCGCTGTTGGTGTTATAGGATCCGTTCCATCTCCACCAGTTGTTGCGTAACCCAAAACGTCATTACCTCCTATCCACAAGGAAAAGAACGTTGGATTTTGATCTGTAGCGTCTTTTAAAACAGTAGTTCCTGGCGCAGTAGCAAACCGAACAAAATACGGATTTGCAGTACCCAAAGATAACCCAGCAGGATTACCATATCCTGGCGCTATTAAATGATAGCTTTTTGCACCAGGAAGACCCAGATTATTAAAAGGCCCTGTTATATGTGTCATAACCTCAGTTGTGGAAGCAAATGGCACGGGTGCAATCTTTGGAGTACCATCTAGATTAAATCCTAATATTGCAAGTCTTGCCCCAAATTTTGGATTTGGAGCACCGCCAAATAACAAACCCCCAACATTATCCGAAGTCAATGGCGTCTTAAACTCTCCACCCCCAGCAGCCGTAAACTGTTGAGATAATATATTAGCATAAGAGCCTCCTTGTCCTTTTATAAATAAAGCTCCATCACTATATCCTGCTGCAAATGAATCCCCCAAAGCTACATACTTTGTAAAAACTGCTGAACCTGGTGTTACTGGAACTTCTGCTGGTGTTGTATCTTCGTCATCGTTATTACATGCTACAAAGGCTAATGAAACCAATAATAGCCATCTAAAATTTTTTATCATGATTTGTTATTTTATACATTAATATTCATTTTCCCAAGCTTCTCACTTTAATAAGAAGCATCTAATTATATAGCTATAATTACGGGTTAATTGTCCATGAAGCAAACCATTGTTGCCCTATTAAACCTGCCCCTATTACCTGAATATAATCTTTTCCAAAAATATTTGTAGCTCCAACCTTGATAACCGATTTTAACTTAGGTATTCCATAATTTACCTGAGCATCAAATACTGTATTCTCCGGAACCATTCCGTCAGCAAAAGATGCCTCCCATAAATACTCGGTATTCCATCTTATGTTCATATTAAATCCAAAATTTTTAAATAATTTAGAATTCCCTAACGAACCTTTAATTCTATGTTTTGGAGTATTAAATCCAGCAACAAATCCTGGATCTTTTGACTGATCAAAATTAAATTGTGAATAATTATAATTTACCCCTACTTCAAAATCTTTATATACCTTTTTAGACAACCCAACTCCAACTCCAAAAGAGGTGATTTGAGCAGTTGTATTCGTATAGACTTGATAAACTCTTCTGTCACCAAATGCTAATGCCTGATAACTTTGTTGTACTGCTGGATTAGTAACATCTGTTCCTGCTGTTCCATAATACGGACTAATCACTCGGGCTGTATTCATAAAATTATCATAAATATTATAATATGCATTAACATCAATTGAAAAATCTCTTACTACTGAACGATATCCAACTTCAAAAGCCTGTACTTCTTCTGGCTTTACCAATCCAATTTTAGCCACTTCAAGACTTGCCGGATTTCCAGAAGCCCCAAATGCTTGCACAGAAGCTACTGTATATGCATTTTCATAAGCTTTATGACCATTCATTGTCACTGTAGCCGGATTACCAGCTGCCTGACCTGCTAAACTCACCTCTCTTACTTCTGTAAAACGATCTAAATTTTCTGCTGCTGAACCAATTAATGCAAACGGACCTAAATCCAAACCAATATATTGATCCTGTGTTGTTGGATTTCTAAAACCAGTTTGGTACGATACTCTAAAATTATGTACTCTGGTCGCTCCTGCGGAATAAACAAATGCTATTCTTGGTGATACATTTCCTTTAAAATTTTGGCTTTTGTCATAACGGATAGATCCTGTGAATTTCAGTCTATCGTCCATCCATTTTTTAGCAAGTTGCGTATACGCTCCATATTCTTTATAGTTTAACGGACCATCGTAATCTGTAAAGATGGTTCCTTCAGAGTTCATTACATACTCTCTCCAAGAACCTCCAACTTGAATTTCAGCAAAATCAATAAGGTCTTTAAAGTTGTAATTTACATCGGAATGGTACAATTTAGAGTTATCTATAAACTTTGCTCCCTCTTTTAGATTTGGATTATCTATTACAGTTGCAAATGCAGTTGCAAATTGCGGAGAGCCTGGCTCAAATCTTGCCGATCTCGGAGCACTAGGATTGGCTGGATCAATATTTGGTGTCAAGCCTAAACCTGGCGAAACATTATAATCTGCAAAAGTCCTGGCATACTTCGCTGCATCATTTGCATTAAGCCCTAATACTGCAGAAGACAATTGAAAAGATCTAGCATAATCTGTAAACCAGTTCGTATCTGATTTAGCAGCTCTATTTACGTTCCAACCAGCAAAACGCATATCATAAGAATCTCCCGCATCTTCATTTGTCATATAAACCCTTGCAAAAAAGTTTTTCCCTTTTACCTCTAATTTGGTTTGTCCCATAAAAAAGTTCTTCAAAGAATACCTGTTTGCTCCTTGATAAATAGTACTACCGATACCTAATTTATATTGAAATATAATTTCAGTTTCACTTTCCCAAGGCTTAAGATGCATTGCGAAATCTGCTTTTACACTTTCTGATTTATTATTATTTAGATCTTTTTCATGATAACCCGTTCTACTTACCTGTCCTACATTTGGAAGAAAAGTAGTAACCTCATCTCCATAAATATTTAACCCATCATAATTTTGATTATTAGCATGTCCGATAGAACCTCCTGTCAAACTTCTTTGATCATCTGCAATCCACTCAGTTGCTCTGATGAAATTAAAATTTGCTTTTATTGCAAAATGTTTACTAAATGCAGTAGCTGCCCTAAAACCAAAATCTACATAATCATTTGTACCTGCCACATCTTGTGAAGTTTGTCCGTATTTAAAATAAGTACTAACTCCTTGATTTGTAAATGGACTTTTACTGTTCATAAACAAGATACCATTGAAGGCATTGGCTCCATAAAGTGCAGATGACGCCCCAGGCAAAAGCTCTACACTTGCCACATCTAAATCATTCAGTCCAATTAAGTTTCCTAGCACAAAGTTCAATGCTGGAGAGGAATTATCCATACCATCTACCAATTGCATAAAACGCGTATTAGCAACAGTTGCAAAACCTCTCGTATTTACCGATTTAAACGAAATACTACTGGTATTAAAAATAACTTCTTTTAGATTCTCCAAACCTTCATAAAAAGACGGAGCCGTAGTATTTCTTATTTCCTGAATACCCATTCTTTCAATTGTAACCGGTGATTCAATTACTCTTTCTGGAGTTCTCGAAGCCGAAACCACAATCTCATTCAACATAGTTCTTTCCTCAACTAACATCACATTGACTTTTTGGTTTGCCGAAGTCACATTGACAGTTTTAGTCTCATACCCAACTGCCGTAATCCTAATCGTTAACGGTAGATTTTTGGATGACTTTAAAATAAATGAACCGTCAAAATCAGTAGAGCTACTGCTGGCCTCCCCGACAACATTAATATTAGCTCCGGGAATTGCTTCTTTTTTATTATCGGTAACGGAACCTGAAATTGTACTCTGCGCAAAGGATACCCCGCAAAAGAACAATGATAGAATAAGTAAATACATTCTCATTTGGTTAGTTTTAGATGGTTTATGTTACCAAAGTACAAATATTTTTGATATTACTAAAAAAATGTTAAAAAAAATTAATTTTCCTTAACTTTTAAGCAACAAAAATACATATTACACATTGGTGTTTTTTTAAACTTTTAACAACTATCTCTCCATAACTCATTGAAATATACTATGCATACATCTTATTTTGAAGAAAAAAATGAATATTCTACAAAAATGAATTCCTTAATTTTTTGTTATAAAAAAAGCGAGATATAAATCTCGCTTTTTCAAATACTTATGTTTTTATTTGCTTTTTATTCTACAGTAACTGACTTCGCCAAGTTTCTTGGTTGATCGACATTACAACCTCTCATAACTGCTATATGATAAGATAAAAGCTGTAATGGAATCGTAGTAATTAATGGTGATAATGCATCTGAAGTTTCAGGTATTTCAATCACGTAATCCGCTAATTCACGCACTTGTGTATCTCCCTTAGTTACTACTGCAATAATTTTTCCACTTCTGGATTTTATTTCCTGAATATTACTTACAATTTTATCGTAATGTCCTTGCTTAGGCGCAATTACTATTACTGGCATATGCTCATCTATTAAAGCAATTGGCCCGTGCTTCATTTCTGCCGCAGGATACCCTTCAGCATGAATGTATGAGATTTCTTTAAGCTTCAAAGCTCCTTCAAGTGCTACAGGAAAATTATACCCTCTTCCTAAGTACAAACAGTTTGGAGAATCCTTGAACACTCCTGCAATTTCTTTGGCAACATCATTTGTTTCCAAAGCTTCTTTTACCTTATCTGGGATAAGTTCAAGCTCTTGCAAATATCTATGGAAATCTGGACTAGACAATGTTCCTTTTGCTTTTGCTAAACGCAAAGCAATCATTGTTAATACAGTAATTTGAGTTGTAAATGCTTTTGTAGAAGCAACTCCAATCTCTGGACCTGCATGCGTATAAGCACCTGCATGAGTCTCTCTAGAAATAGAAGAACCTACAACATTACATACACCAAACACAAATGCTCCATGCTCTTTTGCCAATTTAATAGCAGCCATAGTATCAGCGGTCTCTCCTGATTGAGAAATTGCTATAACTACATCTGTTTTATTGATAATAGGATTACGGTATCTAAATTCTGAAGCATATTCAACCTCTACTGGAATTCTGGCAAATTCCTCAAAGATATATTCTGCAACTAAACCTGCATGCCATGAAGTACCACAAGCAACGATAATTATTCTGTCGGCATTAAGAAATTTTTCTAAATTATCTTCAACACCAGCTAACTGAACAATGCCTTCATTAGCATGAAGTCTTCCTCTATAGGTGTCTTTTATAACACTAGGCTGCTCATATATTTCTTTAAGCATGAAATGGTCATAACCACCTTTTTCAATTTGCTCTAAATTCATTTGAAGTTCCTGAATATAAGGATCAACTAATGAATCGTCTTTAATTTTTCTGATTTTGATAGGCTTATGCAATCTAATGTTTGCCATTTCTCCATCTTCTAGATAAACTGCATTTGAAGTATATTCAATAAAAGGCGAAGCATCAGATGCAATAAAATACTCTCCTTCACCTACTCCAATTGCCAATGGGCTACCCAATCGAGCAGCTACAATTTCATTTGGATTTTTTCTATCAAATACTGCAATAGCATAAGCTCCTACAACTTGATTTAATGCAACTTGCACTGCCTTACCTAATTTAAGGTTTTCTTTTTTCTGAACTTCTTCAATCAAATTTACCAATACTTCAGTATCAGTATCCGAATGAAAAACATATCCTCTTTTTATTAATTCTTCTTTAAGCGGAGCATAGTTTTCAATAATACCATTATGTATTATTGCTAAATCTCCAGAATTAGATAAATGGGGATGCGAATTCACATCATTAGGAACACCATGTGATGCCCAACGCGTATGTCCTATTCCTATAGTTCCATTTGTAGTAAAACCCTCTTTAGCTTTAGCTTCAAGATCTGAAACTTTACCTTTTGTTTTACAGAGTTTAATTGCTTCTCCGTCATATAACATAACTCCAGCACTATCATACCCTCTGTATTCGAGTCGTTTTAGTCCTTTTATTATTATAGGATACGCCTCTCTATATCCAATATATCCAACAATTCCGCACATATATATTTAATTAATTTGGTTTCGTGTAGTAAATCTGAAGTTTTAATCTCTTACTCTCATCAGGTGAATTTCCTCCATGAAGAATTGTTCCTAAAGGATTCATTACTGATGCTCTTGGCGCTTTAGTAAAAGGTTCCCCTTTTGCCGTTTTTTTATCTGTCCCTTTTAATTTATTAGGAGCAACAATATTTATATCCTCAGTAACTGCAATACCCATCTTTACATTAGTTGAATCTTTGTATTTAATCAAATTCCTAACATGATTTGTAATTCTGATTTTATAAGTACTACCTTTTTTAGTAACTGGATCAACATTTAAAATACCACTAAAAACCTGCTTTATTTTCTTCGCATCGGTCGTAGCGCTTGACGTGCCATCGTTATAATAATCAACAATTGGTCGATTATTATTAAAATCATACAAATAAATTCTGTTTGGCTCTGGGCTGTTTTTCATAGCATCCGAATCAATATTAAAAATCAAATTGGCTTCGTTAATCAACCAGCCTTTACTTCTTATTTCTTCTAATTCTCCAGGCTTAAAAAGTTCTAATATAGCCATTGAACCCTCTCCTCCTTTTAAATACAACTTCTCATCACCAGTAGCTTTTGGAGTTGTTATTGCTGTATTATAACTTGGATTAAGATTAGTTTCTTGTAGTAAATTTACAGTATTATCACTTAAATTAAGGACTAAAGTTTTATCCTCCATTGTTTCATCAGCGTCTGTCGTTATTTCCGTTTTAGCTCTATATTTAATAGTGATCTTTCCTTTTTTAAAATCCATAGTAGCCATTCTGCTTGCACCACCATTACTTTCTACCTTAAAGTACAAGCCTCTAAAATATTCTTTAAAAACATCATTTGTTGCCAACTTCGTTGAACTATTTAACATTTTTTGAAATGTAGGACCGCTCAACTTAAGCTTCATTGCTGGTGCTCTTTTGGTCACTGTTTCTTTACCTGCATCATCTTTAGTCTTTTCGGTAATTTCTTCTGGACTGAATCTAAAATTAATATTTTCTTCATCAGGGCCATTGTTTAAGCGCGCACCTACTTTTGCAATATCAAAAAGAGAATTATCATCAGTAAAAAAAAGCTTTGAACTTACAAAGTTATCATCTGGATCCAAATTAGGCATATAATACCCTGACTCATAAATACTAAGATTCATTTTACCATCTACAGGACCATATATTGAATCTAGTATGTATATATTTTTCCCATTTTCAACCTTATCTATATGACTATAATACGGAATCTCAAGTTCAACACTTTGAATAGTAGGACTTTCTCCAATCGTCGGATTAGGTGCTGCCAATGTTACCTGTGTAGCAAAATTAGCAACTGTTGTACCAAATGCAGGATTAACGTAAATCCCCAAATGATTTGAAGTTAAATTGTTTGATTGTATCGAAGTAATTTGCTGATTATAAGCCAATATATCTGAACTGTATGTGGCCAAATCAAAATGATTATCACCAATTAAATCATCGCCAATAACATTAAAATCCTTGTCACAAGAATATAAAAAAACAACGCTTGCTACTAAAAGTATTTTCCTAAAAAAAGAAGTATTATGCATGTGTAATAAAAAAGTTAAATTTTAAAGAACCTCATTTTTATAAAAATTTGTATACGCCTCTGCGAATGCATCTTTTGGGACGAAAGGTAAAAAAGGTTTTCCTGAAGATTCTATAAATTTTGTTAAACTTGAAGACAGATTATTTGAGGCTATTATTACCGCATCTGAATGAAGAATACTCGCTTTTAAGATGTTTTCATAATTTGGAGTTTCTAAATCTGAAATAGCTTCATGTGGGACTCCATCAAATTTTACCTTCTTAATCATTTCTAGATCCAGTGTTTCATCAAACGATTGCGTATAAACGGAAGTAACAATTTTTGTATCTGAAAATAACGCTTCATTTTTATAATAATGTTTCATGTAGATTGGCAACATAGCAGCCATCCATCCATGTACATGTATTATATCAGGAACCCAGTTTAATTTCTTAACTGTCTCCACAACACCTTTAGCAAAAAAAATTGCTCTTTCGTCATTATCTGAATACATTACACCTTCCTCGTCAGTAAAAGTAGCTTTTCTTTTAAAATACTCATCGTTGTCTATAAAATAAACCTGAATTCTCTCCTTAGGGATAGATGCTACCTTAATAATCAATGGCATATCTAAGTCATTCACTACCAAATTCATTCCAGAAAGCCTAATAACTTCGTGTAACTGGTGTCTTCTTTCATTGATATTTCCATATCTTGGCATGAAAATTCTTATTTGTCCGCCCTGATCATTAATCATCTTGGGCACATCATAAGACATTAAAGAAACCTCATTTTCAGCTAAATAAGGCACAACTTCAGATGATACATACAATATCCTCTTATCTTTCATAATAGTAATTTGCTTAATTTTTGGTAATAAAAACGATGCAAAATTACAAAAATTTATGCAGTTATTAACTAATATATTATGTTTGCACTAAATTTTAATAATACCACCATGCATATTTTCTACGGTAAAGTTGCTTTAATAGCTTATTTGAAAACTATTAAAACCGAAAATTCGAGTGTTGGTTTCGTACCAACCATGGGCGCTTTACACCAAGGTCACCTGGCTTTAATGCAACGATCATTAAACGAAAATGATGATACTGTTGTAAGTATTTTTGTAAATCCAACGCAGTTTAATAACCAAGAAGATTTAGCAAAATACCCCCGAACTCTAGAAGAAGATGTAAGAAAAATGAGCGCTTTAAGTGATAAAATAATCTTATACGCTCCGACTGTCGAAGACATTTACGAAGGTCATACCGTTTCTCAATCATTTGATTTTGACGGACTAGAAAATCAAATGGAAGGGAAATTTAGACCAGGACATTTTAATGGCGTAGGTACAATTGTAAAGCGTTTGTTTGAAATCATTACTCCCACAAATGCCTATTTTGGAGAAAAAGATTTTCAACAACTACAGATTGTGAAAAAAATGGTCGAAAAAAACCATCTCCCTGTAAACGTTATTGGCTGTCCAATTTTTAGAGAACCAAACCAATTGGCTATGAGCTCTAGAAATGAACGCCTAACTCCTGATGAACGTCAAGAAGCAGCTATGATTTATAAAATTCTAACTGAGGCAAAAGAAATATTTCATACAAAAACCCCTGAAGAAACAATTGAATTTGTAGAAAACTCTTTCAAAAGCAACACTAAATTTGAACTAGAATATTTCGTAATTGCTGATGAATCTACATTATTACCTATAAATCACAAAAGTAAAGACAAAAACTACCGTGCATTTATAGCAGTTTTTGTTAATTCTATTAGATTGATTGATACTATTTCATTAAATTAATTTACTTTTGTAACATGCAAATTCAAGTAGTAAAATCAAAAATACACCGCGTTAAAGTAACTGGAGCCGATCTTAATTATATTGGTAGCATTACTATTGACGAAGCATTACTAGATGCCTCGAACATAATTGAAGGCGAAAAAGTAGCAATTGTTAACATTAATAATGGAGAACGTTTTGAAACGTATGCCATTAAAGGAGAACGAAATTCAGGCGAAATAACCCTTAATGGACCTGCAGCAAGAAAAGTACAAAAAGATGACATCATCATCATTATTTCTTATGCAACATTAGAATTTGAAGAAGCCAAAACCTTCAAACCATGGATCATTTTCCCAAATGAAAATGATAATTCATTGACATAAATCTGTTTATAAAAACATAAAAACTGCCCTTTTTCAAAGTGAATTTTTGTAAAAAGGGCAGTTTTGCATCTATAAGCCAACCAAATTGCTATAGCATTATAAATTTGTAATTAAATAAAAAAAAATAAAGTACTATATTGCTACTCTATTTTGATAATCTTAAAATTTCAGAAATCCCAAATTATGAGAAAAGTTTACCTCCTATTATTATTCATTTCTATTACAGCTTTTTCTCAAAGAAAAACAGAAACAATTAACTCAATACCTCTCGGAGAAGCAAGAACAATAACTATCGAATTACCTGCTTCTTATGAAACTAATAAAACTCAAAAATACCCAGTACTTTATTTATTTGACGGAGAGTATCTTCTTGACCCATTTAGTGGTGCCTTAAAATATGGTGCTTATTGGGATGATTTACCAGAAACTATTATTGTAGCTATTCATCAAAACAAAAATGATGAGCGTGAAGATGATTCAACATTTGACGGAATTAATGGCTTACCATTTGAAAAAGGAGCTAAGTTCTTTGAATTTGTTGCGGGTGAAGTAATTCCTAAAATTGAAAAAAATTACCGCACTGCACCATTCCGAATTATTGCTGGTCATGGAGTAACTGCGGGCTATTTAAATTTTTTCTTATATAAAGAAGTACCATTATTTAATGCATACATATCTATGAGTCCAGAACTGGCAACTCAAATGGAAGTTCGTATCCCTGAAAAATTTGCTAAGTTAAAAACACCTTTATTTTATTATTTATCTGCTGCAGATGGAGATGTCAACAAAACGAAAGAACCAATCCAAAAATTAGATCAAAACATTAAAATAGCGAATAACCCTTTAATTAATTACAAATACGATTTATTTAAAAACACTACCTATTATTCTGCTGTTTTATATGCAATACCTAATGCTTTAAATCAAATTTACGAAGCCTACAAACCTATAAATTTAAATGAGTACAATGAGAAAATTGCTACTCTTAAATCTGGATATGTTGATTATTTAAGAAACAAATACGATATCATTACAAAAACGTTACGTGTTGAAATGCCTGTTCGAATGAATGACTACATAGCTATAGAAACTGCTATTTTAAAAAATAATGCTTTCGATGAATTAGGCATATTAGCTGAAATTGCCAATACCAGTTACCCTAAAGCGATGTTAGGCGAATACGAACTTGGATTGATGTACGAAAAAATGGGAGATGCGAAAAGAGCTTCCAAAAAATACCAAAATGCCTCGCAAATGGAGCCTATTGGTAGATTAAACAAAGATTTGATGTACGACAAAATAGATGAAATGAATGATCTTATCAAAAAGAAATAATGTCAAAAGTTAAAACAACCTTTTTTTGCCAAAATTGTGGCGCTCAATATTCTAAATGGCAAGGACAATGTAATTCTTGCAAAGAATGGAACACCATAGCCGAGGAAATTATCCAAAAACAAGAAAAAGTTGCTTGGAAAAGTGAACCTACTCCAACTGGCAAAGCACCTCGCCCTTTAAGAATAAACGAAATCGATTCTACGCAAGAGGTTCGCATGGACACTACTGATGGCGAATTAAATAGAGTTCTTGGGGGAGGTATTGTACCTGGATCCCTAACCCTTTTAGGGGGAGAACCTGGAATTGGAAAAAGCACACTTTTGCTTCAGGTTTCATTACAATTACCATATAAAACCCTATATGTTTCGGGTGAAGAAAGCCAGAAACAAATAAAAATGCGTGCTGAAAGAATTACGCCAAATGGCGACAATTGCTATATCCTTACTGAAACTAAAACCCAAAATATCTTTAAACAAATTGAAGCCATCCAGCCAGAGATTGTAATCATTGATTCTATACAAACGCTTCATACCGATTATATCGAATCAACTGCTGGAAGTATTTCGCAAATTCGAGAAACTACAGCCGAGTTAATCAAATTCGCCAAAGAAACCAATATCCCTGTAATCCTAATTGGTCATATTACCAAAGACGGAAACATTGCAGGTCCGAAGATACTGGAGCACATGGTTGATACTGTTTTACAATTTGAAGGAGACAGAAATCACGTCTATCGTATTTTACGATCTCTAAAAAATCGTTTTGGATCGACTGCTGAACTAGGTATTTACGAAATGCTAGGTAGCGGTTTAAGAGAAGTTTCTAATCCCTCCGAAATATTAATTTCACACAAAGACGAAGAATTATCTGGAACTGCAATTGCTTCAACACTTGAAGGAATGCGTCCATTAATGATCGAAATACAATCCTTGGTAAGTACAGCCGTTTACGGAACACCTCAACGAAGTACAACAGGATATAATGCCAAAAGATTAAATATGATCTTGGCCGTATTAGAAAAAAGAGCAGGATTTCGCTTGGGAGCAAAAGATGTTTTCTTAAACGTTACCGGAGGGATTTCTGTAGATGATCCTGCAATAGATCTTGCTGTAGTTGCAGCTATTTTATCATCAAATGAAGATATTCCTGTAACTAAAGGCTTTTGTTTTGCTGGAGAAGTTGGTTTATCTGGCGAAATTCGTCCTGTAAATCGTGTTGATCAACGCATACAAGAAGCAGAAAAATTAGGGTTTTCGACTATTTTTGTATCTAAATACAATAAAATTGCGTTAAAGAATACAGGAATCAAAATTGAACTTGTTGCCAAAATCGAAGACGTAGCCAGTATTCTTTTTGGGTAAACTTAAATGCATCAAAGAATTTATATGAAAACAAAAAAACAAAAAATAGTATTGGCTCTCAAAATTGTAGTCTTACTATTTATTGTAATACTAGTTGGTGCTTATTTCTTTCGAGATGCTCTTTTGCATAAAGCCATTGCAAAAGTATCAGATAAAATGAACAACGAATACAACAGTACGTTTTCGGTAAAAACCGCCTCTTTTGATGGTCTTTCAGGAATAAAACTAACCAATGTAATCTTAGTTCCTAAAAATGCAGATACGCTTTGTAACATTCATAATATAGAAACCAGTATTAGTTTATCGCATTTATTGGTGGGAGATATCCAAATTGGAACTTTAAAAATCGACAAAGGATATATACAATTGGTAAAAAAAGGAAACATCAAGAACTTCGATGCTTTCTTAAAGAAAGACAGTACCAGTACATCTAAAAATGAAAAAAGAGAATACGCAACGTATGCATACCGAATTATATCAAAACTATTAAATCTTGTTCCAACTGATATGAAGTTGGAAAATTTAACCTTTAGGGTTGATGACAATGGTAAAAAAGCACAAATCGCAATAAACAAGCTAGTCTTGGTCGATAAAGAACTTGAAACCAATCTTCACGTTCAAACTAAAACATTCGACCAGCGTTGGAACATAAAAGGCTTTGCTGATCCAAGAAACAAAAAAGCAGACATTCGATTTTTTAATCTAGACACGGGGGCAATTCGAGTACCCTACATAGATGATCGTTTTAATATGTTGGCAAGCTTCGACTCTATCCGATTGAATATTGAAAATATTAAAAAAAGTGGAAGTGAACTTCACATCGATGGATACTCTTCTATAACCAATCTGAAAATTAACCATGCAAGAATTGCTAGCAAAGACGTTGTTATAAAAAATGCTCGTTTTGATTATCGTTTCTTATTAGGCTCTGATTTTATCTCAATAGATAGCACCTCAACAGTTCAATTAAACAAAATAAAACTCCACCCTTACGTATCTTATAATACCAAATCGGATACTATTTATACCTTAAAAGTTGCTATTCCTAAAATGAAAGCACAAGATTTTATTGTCTCGTTACCAGATGGTTTATTTACTAATTTTCAAGGTATGGAAGCCACAGGTAATTTCGATTACAAACTCGATTTCAAGTTCAACAAAAACAAACCAAACAGTTTAGTTTTTGATAGTAACCTAAACAAAGAAAATCTTGTAATTACTAAGTATGGACAAGCAAACCTCAACAAATTAAATAGTGAATTTGTATATCGTGCCATTATAAAAAATGTATTACAGAGACCCATTTTAGTAGGTTCTGAAAACCCAAATTACACTCCTATTGAGCAAATTTCTCCGTATCTTCAAAAAAGCGTATTAACTACAGAGGATCCATCGTTCTTCTCACATCGCGGTTTTATTAATGAAGCTTTCAAGCAATCGATTTTAAAAAATATTCGAACCAAGAAATTTTCTCGTGGCGCAAGTACAATTAGCATGCAACTGGTAAAAAATATTTTCTTAACTAGAGAAAAAACTTTATCACGCAAACTCGAAGAAATTTTATTAGTTTATATCCTCGAAAATAATCGCGTTGCAAGCAAACAACGTATGCTCGAAGTATATTTCAATATTATCGAATGGGGACCAAATGTATATGGAATTGGTGAAGCGAGTCGTTTTTATTTCCAAAAAAGCCCAGCCGATTTAAGCTTAGATGAATGTTTGTTTTTAGCTACAATTATTCCAAGCCCAAGAAAATTTACCTACCAATTTAACGATCAGGGTAATTTAAAAGATTATGCTATCAGAAATCAAAAATTTCTTAGCAATCTTATGTTGCGCCGCGGTGTTATAACACCTGAAGATACTATTAACAGACTACCTGTTTATATTTCAGGTCATGCTCGTTCATTATTACGAATAAAAGCTCCCGATTCTACAGCGGTTCCTATAGATTCTATGGCTATAGATGATGAGTTTGACCTTTAAATCTTTTTAGTATTCATAATATTGCTATCCTAACAGGTTCAAAAAACCTGTTAGGTATTAGTTCACTTAAATTATCATGCCTACAAAGTCAAAAAAACCTACAAATATTTGCACTTAATTTTGATTGTGTTCACGAGCGAGACGCTCGCGTCAGCAAAAGCAATACGCGGCAAAAAAAATCACTTAAAGTTCTTCAGAAAGTCCTCTTTATAAGTTGGAGAAACTTCAATTTCAGCTCCGTCATTTAGTGTTATGATTCCACCTTTATTGTATGATTTTACACAATTCATATTAATAATATGCGATTTATGAACTCGTATAAATGGCAAAGGCAAAATCTCAGAAAAGTGCTTTAAGAACCGACAAACCATTTTTTTACTTCCGTCATTCAAATATAAATCAGTAAAGTTTCCATTGCCTTTTAATCGGACAATTTTTTCCATTTTCACCACCTCAAATCCTTCTAATGTTGGCAAAATAACTTGTTGCTTCTCTGGTTTTGTTTCATGGAAATTTTCAACAATAATTTTGTTTCTATTAAAAATTTCATGGTTCATAATCTGATGTTGTACTTTGTTTACTGCAACAATCAACTCTTCGATACTTATTGGTTTTAGCAAATAATAAGCTGCGCTTTGGTTTAAAGCCTTCAATGAATATTCGGAAAAAGCAGTAACAAAAATAGTTTCAAAATGTAAATCCTTACAAGCCTCCAAAACATCAAAAGCATTTCCAAAAGGCATTTCGACATCCAGAAAGACTAATTGCGGCTGTAGCTCATGCAGTAACGGAACAGCTTCTTTTATATTCTGTGCTTCGCCAATAACTTCTACCTGCGGACAATATTTACTCAAATAATTCTTGAGTACTTCTCGAGCCGCAAGCTCATCTTCGACAATTACACTTTTTATCTTCTGGAAAGTCATCATATTTTATCTATTAACGGAAAAACAATTCGAACAATAGTACCTGTCTTGGGCATGCTTTTTTCGATAATTTCGAAAGAAATATTCTTTTTATACAATTCGTTCAGTAAACCTATTCGCTCCTTAGTATTGCTTAATCCTCGGGATTCATGTGCTTTTTGATTGTTTGTTTTTAGTTCACGGCTTTTAGTTAAACCAATCCCATCGTCTTCAATAATCACAACAACTTTCTCTGCTACAAACTCAAAATTAAGATTCAGAAATCCCTTTTTATCGAGGTAACGCAATCCATGCCAAATCGCATTTTCCAGATGTGGTTGTATAATCATATTAGGAATTAGAACTGTTTCTGTATCTAAAGCATCATCAACACTAATTTTAAAATCGAATTTATCTTGAAACCTCAGATGCTCTAAATCTAAATATTTTTTGAGTTGTTCAATTTCTTTATCTAATGTGATGAAATCTTTATTAGAGTTTTCCATCATATTTCGCATCAGGTTAGAATAAGAAGTCAGGTATTTGTTGGCTTCTAATTCTTTATTTTCCGAAATAAATTGATTCACACTATTCAAACTGTTAAAGATAAAATGCGGATTCATTTCTCTTCGCAAAGACTGTAAAGCAATTTCTTTGTTTTTGGTTTTTATCGAATATAATGCTTTCACAATAAACAAGAACAACAATAACAGCAGTACTATTGACCCTAGAAGAAAGTAATTAAACGTGTTTTTCTTTGTAATCAATTCGTCCTTCAATGTCTTTTCTTTTTCTAACTGCCGTATTTTATCCTCGGTAACTTGAAATGTTTTAGCGTCGATAAGCGTTGTATCAGATTCAATTAACTTATCAAAATTGGTAAAGAACTGCTCATATAAGGCAATACTTTCTTTGTCATCTCCTTTGGTTTTGTAATACTGAATTAAAGCCGATAAACTTTTTTTGGCCTCGGTAGAATTTCCGTTTTTGGATGCTAGCTCATACGCTTCCTTAAGTGATACAACTGCTTTTTTAGGTTCTTCTTTTTTAAAATAAAGCTTTGCCAAGGATTGTAATTGCTTTATTTGGGTAGTATAATCTTGCTTGGTTTTGGCTTCTGCCAAAAGTCTTTCGTTAATACCAATTGCTTTCTCAAACTGACTATCCGAAGCATATACTTTGGCAATTTCATTTTTAATTTTGATGACCTCTTCCGGTTTATCTTTTGCGTAAGCGAGCGCTTTATTATAACTCTCGATTGCTACTTCTTTGTTTTTTTGCTGTAAGGAGTTTTCTGCTTTTTGAACGTAAGCTGCCGCAACCTCATCAATTTTATTATCTCTTTTGAGTAACTCTATATTCGAATTTACATATTCTGCTTGCGTAACGGGGCTTGCTTGTGTTCGCAGACGATTAGCATCATTCTGATTTATTTTTTCTTCATTTTTATCTGCTGCAATAGCTCCTGCGGCTTCATAATTTTTAATTGCCGATACAAACTTTTTCTGATTCTCTTGTACTTTGGCAATACTTCTTGTTACTCGTATTTTATCTTCAGCAAGATTTTGTTTGGTATAACTGGTTAATGCTTTTTTATAATATTCTTCCGCTTTTGCATTATCTCCTTTACTAAGGAATTCATTGGCCAATCGTTCATAATTCTGGCCTATTTGTGCCTCGTCATTTATATCTAACGATTTTTGTAATTCTTTGGATACTTTACTCATTTTAGAAACTGGCATTGCTTTTTTCTTAGCAAGAGAATCCTGTGCTATTACTCCAACAGGAAGTAACAACATTAGAAATAAAGAAAAAATAGCTAATAAATATCTCATATATTATATCCTTTTAAATCTCAGCGCCTTAATTTCTAGGTTACTCAGAACCTTTAAAAACAATACTGTAAAGTAAAGTATTTTATATTCTGTTTACAACTCGTTTCACCAAGTGAAAATACCGTTTCACCATTTCTGCAAAAAACGAACTCTTTAAGTTTATAAGTTTGGTCTATAATCACAATCTTAAACATAAGAAATCATGAAAACATCAATCTTTATCTCAGCTCTTTTAGCAACTACATTCTCTTTTGCAAATAGTAATTATACTAACTCAAATCCAAGAAAAAATACTAAAATTGAAAAACCGATAACAGCGGAAAAGACCAAAATACAGGTTGCATTATTACTAGACACCTCTAGTAGTATGGACGGGTTAATTGATCAGGCGAAATCCAGATTATGGAATATTGTAAATACTTTAACGACTTTAAAATACGACGGAAAAACACCCGATATCGAAATTGCTTTGTACGAATATGGCAATGACGGTTTGTCTAAACAATCTAATTATATCCGACAAATAGCACCACTTTCTACAGATTTGGATTTGATTTCGGAAAAACTATTCTCTCTAAGTACTAATGGTGGTAACGAATATTGTGGAGCTGTGATTCAGGATGCAACCAAACAATTAAAATGGGCAAGAGACAACAACAATATGAAGCTTATTTATATTGCAGGAAACGAAGAATTTAATCAGGGTGGAATTAATTATAAGGAAGCTATTAGCAATGCCTTAAAGAATGATATTTATGTAAATACTATTTATTGCGGAGATAAAACTCAAGGCATAAATGAACTATGGAAAGATGGTGCCGATTATGGAAAAGGTAAATATTTTAATATCGATTCTAATCAAACAGTACGTTATATAGTAACTCCATATGATGTTGAAATTACAAAATGCAACGTAAAAATCAACAAAACGTACATAAGCTATGGTTCAAAAGGTTCTGAAAAAAAAATGAATCAGGAAATGCAAGATAAAAACGCTCAGAAAGTTTCTGCATCAAATTATACCGAACGTGCTGTGAGTAAATCAAAGGCCGTTTATAAAAACGACAGCTGGGACTTAGTCGATAAAGTAAAAGATGATGCTACGGCTATTTCGAAAATAAAAAAAGAAGAATTACCTGTAGAACTCCGTAATAAATCTAATGCTGAACTAAAGGTAATTGTTGCACAAAAAACCAAAGAGAGAGAAAATATTCAAAAGGAAATTGGCGAACTTGCCAAAAAACGTCAAGAATATATAGATACCGAAGCGAAAAAAACAAAGAAACAAGACGATTTGGGTAATGCCATTAATACATCGATTGTTGCTTTTGCAAAAGTTAAAGGATATACTGTTGAGAAATAAACAAAGTGTGAAGAATAAATTAGTTAAGAACATGAAAAAGAGTATCCTCTTTATGATTTTTATAGGCGTTTTTTCTGTTAATTTTAAATGCATACATAAAGAAGACATCCTAAAGCCAACTAAAACATCTGAACCAATACAATCTTCAAAAGAAAAACTAAAAAACCAGATAATAGAGATTAAAAGCTTTGTAAATGCGTCTTCGAAATACAATACCGAAGTTGGCTTTTTTATCGATATGAGAATTGCATCTGGTAAAAATCGTTTTTTTATATATGATTTAAAAAATAACAAACTTCTTGATAAGGGTTTAGTTGGTCATGGTTCTGGTTCAGAAACTGGAATCCCTGGAAAGCTAAAGTTTAGTAACATAGAGAATTCCTATAGAACTTCACTAGGAAAATATGCAATTGGTAATTCTTATAATGGTACGTTTGGTAAAGCTTACAAATTATATGGCTTGGACAAATCCAATAGTAATGCCTTTAATCGAAATATTGTTTTACATAAATATTCGGACGTCCCATTTGAAGAGCAAGAAAGTCCTATTTGCAACAGTCAAGGATGCCCAATGGTTAATGAAAAATTTTATGGTGTACTTGAAAAAATAATTGACAACTCTAAAAAGAAAATCATTCTTGTTATCTACTATTAAAACCCATTCAAATTTTCGTTATTTGTAATCCATATTAGACTAAATAAATATTTTAAAATTATAATCTCATGATAAAAAAAATAGTAACATCCGCTTTATTATTGATTGGCACCATTGCATTTGCGCAAAAACCAATCTTTACAACAGCAAAAGTAAAAGCTGCAACAGTATATTTTAATGCTGCCGAAATTTCGCAAACTGCAAGCGCTACTCTACCTTTAGGAACAAGTGAAATTGTAATTAAAAACGTAGCCGTAAACTTGAATGAAAGTTCCATTCAAATAGGAACTCCATCGACAGTAACCGTTCTTTCAGTTCAGTTTACTAATAATTATATCTCAGAATATGAAGTAGACACTAAATCTCCAGCATTAAAAAGAGTACGAGACAGTATCGTTTTGGTTCAGAAAGAACTCCAAAAAGTCAACAATACTATTAATTCTGAAACAAAAACGATTCAGCTTTTAGATAAAAACCAGCAAATTTCGGGTGTGAATTCAGGTTTAAATGTAACTGAATTAATGAAAATGGTAGAATATTATAAAACAAAACAACTAGAAATTGCCAATACTATTAATGCCCTTTCTGAGAAACAACAAAAGCTTAATGAAACACTTCAAAAACTAAACAACAAACTTGAGGTTGACACTAGTAAGGAAGAAAAAACCTCATCAGGAAAACTAATTGTTCAAGTTATGAATGAAGTTGCTGGAGCGGTACCATTAGATATTTCGTACTTAACCAATAATGCCACATGGACTCCGTTTTATGACCTTCGTGCCGAAAGTGTTACCGCGCCTATTAATATGACGTATAAAGCTCAGGTAATCCAAAATACAGGTATCGATTGGAAAAAAGTAAAACTTACTCTATCAAGTGGCTATCCTAACCAAAACAATCAAGCGCCAATATTAAGTTCTTGGTTTTTGAGAAACAATAATGAAGTGGTTTCAACAGGTTATGCTTCTCAAAGAAACAAAATGAATCAATTACAGGGAAGAATTGCTCAGGATAATACATTACAAGAAGTTGTTGTCGCAGCTCCAATAGCAAACAGAATGGTAAAATCATCTGTTTCTAATTACACAACAGTAGAGGAAAACCAGCTTAATGTTTCTTTTGATATTGATATTCCTTATGACATTTTATCTAACGGTAAAGTACATAGTGTATCTCTTAAAGAAATAAAATTACCAGCATCATATAAATATTATGCTGCGCCAAGAGTCGAAAACGAAGCTTTCCTTCTTGCTGAAATTGCCGATTATAGCAAATACAATTTATTAAGAGGTGAAGCCAATATTATCTTTGAAAGCATGTACGTAGGTAAAACATTTATCGAGCCTAACCAAACTAGTGATACACTAAACTTGAGTATGGGACGTGATAAAAAAGTGTCTATAAAACGTGAAAAAGTAGCAGATAAATCTGGGACTAAGTTTTTATCAACTAAAAAAGAACAAACTTTTACTTATGATATCACGGTAAGAAACAACAAAAAAGAAGCTATTGAACTTTTGTTAAAAGATCAATATCCTCTGAGTACCAATAAAGAGATTGAAGTTGAGTTATTGCAAAGTGATAGCGCTAAAGTAAATTCTGAAACTGGAATCTTGACTTGGCAATTGCAAATGAAACCTAATGAAATCAAGAAATTCAGAATTAGTTATAAAGTAAAACATCCTAAAGATCAAATATTAAACTTATAAAAACCTTTTAAAAATAAATCCCGATACATGATTAACGTGTATCGGGATTTATTTTTTATATAATTTAATCTGTGCAGAAAAATTAACCGCAATGGCTACTGAAACTGCAAACTGAAACCAAATTACGGTGCCGGATCTGGAATTACAGCATGAACTGCATTAATTTCGGCAATAACTTCGTCTGATAATATAAGATTAATAGAATCTATATTTTCTTTTAATTGTTCCATTGTAGTTGCTCCGATAATAGTACTCGTTACAAATGGTTGCTGATTAACAAAAGCTAAAGACATTTGGGCAAAATTTAGACCGTGTTTATTCGCGATTTCCTGATACATACGCGCTGCTTTAGTGCTTTGTTCGCTACTATATCTTGTATATTGTGGAAATAAGTTTAGTCGTGAATTTGGGTGTTTTTCTCCAGATAAAAATTTACCTGACAATACTCCAAAGGCCATTGGTGAATATGCCAATAAGCCCACATTTTCCTGCATACAAACCTCAACAGAAGCATTTTCGAAAAGACGATTTAATAGTGAATATGGATTCTGAATTGTTTTAATACGAGGCAAATTATTGTATTTGTTCTCTTCTAGAAAACGCATAATTCCCCAAGGATTTTCATTAGAAAGTCCTACATGTTTAATTTTCCCTTCTTTTATAAAACCATCCAATGTTTGTAAAACTTCGTGAATGTTATCTTCCCAAGCATCGTCCTGAATTTTAAGTCCGCGTTGTCCAAAACAATTGGTTTTACGTTCCGGCCAATGCAATTGGTATATATCTACATAATCTGTTTGTAATCTTTGTAAACTATTGTCTAAAGCATATTTTAAACTTGCTGGCGAGAAATCTATTTTCTCTCGCATATAACCAAAATTATCATTTGGTCCAGCGATTTTAGTTGCTAAAACAACGTCTTCTCTTTTTCCTGATTTTTTAAACCAAGTTCCTATAATTTTCTCAGTGCTTCCATAAGTTTCTTTACTTGCAGGAATAGAATACATCTCGGCAGTATCAAAAAAATTAACACCTCGTTCAAGTGCATAATCCATTTGAGCATGTCCTTCGGCTTCAGTGTTTTGTTGACCAAAAGTCATCGTACCAAGGTTTATTTTACTTACTTTAATATCTGTATTGGGAATTGTTGTGTATTTCATTTGTCTTTAATTTCTATGATGCTGTGTTGCTAAGATTGTAGCTTTTACGAATAAGCTTCAAAGGTACAAAGCAATATTTCAAAAGAAAAAAGTTTATTTTATTTATTACCACTCCCGATAGCTATCGGGATAAAATGATTAGATAGATTTTTGAAATCTGTTTAAACATATCCGAATTACTGTAAACTTGTCAATTTACGACAATATTGAGTAAATACTCTATAAATATCTTGCAGGAAAGCCCATAAACAAAAAGGTCCAGAGTATAAACTCTGAACCTTTTTGTTTATCTACCTTAGAACCTCAGTTCCTTAGCAACTTAATTAATGCTATTCAACATATCTGCGATTTCATCTAATCTTGGCGTTAAGATGATTTCGATTCTACGGTTTTTAGCTTTACCATCAGGAGTTGCATTACTTGCCAATGGAGAAAACTCTCCACGACCTGCTGCCGTTAGTTTTTGTTTGTTGATTTTACTATTTTCACTCAAAATAGCTACAATTGCTGTCGCTCTTTTGGTTGATAAATCCCAGTTATTAGTAATTACTCCAGAACTTATATATGGATCATCATCAGTATGTCCTTCAATAAGTACCGAAAGATCTGGATTATCTCCTAATACTTTTCCTAGTTCTACAACTGCTTTTTTACCTTCGGTACCTACAGACCAGCTTCCTGAATTAAAAAGTAATTTGTTTTCCATCGAAACATATACTTTCCCGTTCTTTTGCTCTACAGTCAATCCTTTTCCTTCAAAACCATTCAATGCTTTCGAAAGCGTTTCTTTTAGCTTTTTCATAGCAGCTTCTTTAGCAGCTATCATACCTTCAAGTTCATCTAATCGTTTTGCTGTTTTATCTAAACGTGCTTGTTCTGCAGCCAATGCTTTTCCTTTAGCTTCTAACTGCTCAAGCAACTCACGATTTTTATTCATGTTGTTTTTTAAGGCTTCGTCACTATTTTTCTCTAGTGCATTATAGGAGTCTTGTAAAACTTTTAATTTGTTTTGTGCAGCAGCATAATCAGCTTTTTGTTTTTCTAATTCTGTTTTGGTAGCACTAAGGCTTTTATTTAATCCGTCGCGATCTAACTCCAATTGATTTTTTGCTTTAAGCAATTCAGCATTTTCATCAGAGATTGAACGGTTTTCTTTTTTTAAATCGGTAAATTTAGTTTCTAAGTCATTGTATATTTTTTTGGATACACACGATGTTGTAAGTGCTAATATCAATAATCCGATTGAGACTTTTTTAATCATTTTTAATGTAGTGTTTATTATTTGAGATATTCTTATTTTTTTCTAATTACTATTCTTAGTACAAAGCACGGCACGTGCAATCCAACTAAGCAAATCCTATTCAGGATAGCAATATAAGTTTAAAACCTATACTTAGCTAACAATAATGATACCATTAATCTTCAATTTCGACTAAAACTGGACAATGATCAGAATGTACAGCATCTGGTAATATAACTGCTCGTTTTAGTTTGTGCTGCAAAGTATCGCTAACTAAATTATAATCAATTCTCCATCCTTTATTGTTCCCTCTTGCTCCTGCGCGGTAACTCCACCAAGAATAATTATGAGGTTCTTTGTTAAAATGGCGGAAACTATCTATAAATCCCGTTTTCATAAAACCATCTAGCCAAGCTCGCTCAGCTGGTAAAAATCCTGAAACGGTTTTATTACGAACTGGATCATGAATATCTATTGCTTCGTGACAAATATTATAGTCTCCACAAATGATAAGATTGGGTATTATTTTTCTAAGCTCATTGGTATAAGTCTGAAAGTCATCCATAAACATAAATTTATGGTCCAATCGCTGAATATTTGTTCCCGATGGAAGATACAAACTCATTACAGAGCAGTTATCAAAATCTGCACGAAGGTTTCTTCCCTCAAAATCCATATGCTCAATTCCAGTGCCGTATACTACGTTATTTGGTTTTGTTTTTGAAAGAATCGCTACACCACTATATCCCTTTTTTGTAGCTGGATAATAATACTGATATGGGTAACCTGCTTTGGTGATATCGCCTACAGGAATTTGATCTTCTGTGGCTTTAATCTCTTGAAGACAAATAACATCCGGGTTTGCATGTTGCAACCAATCGATAAATCCTTTTGAAATTGCAGCACGAATTCCGTTTACGTTATAAGAAATAATTTTCATTACAATTTTATTTTATGTATTTCAAATGTAATAAAAAAGCGTAAAGTTTGAATAAGAAATAAGAAAAAGTAGAGTTTTTTGTTATCTTTGTTACCTGCTCTAAAAAAATAAATTGTACATGGGTTTAGTTACCGCGAAAGAAGTTGCCAAGGCAATAAATGTTGATAAGTACGGGGTTCTAGGTACTTTCTCTGGTTGGGTCCTGATGAAGGTACTAAAGATATCTACCTTGAATAAGGTTTATGATAGAAACAAACATCTAGAAGATGTAGCTTTCTTGAACGGGGTTTTGGATGATTTACAAATCAAATTCGAGATTCCGGAAGAAGATTTGAAACGATTACCTAAAGAGGGGGCTTATATTACTATTTCAAACCATCCACTAGGTGGTATTGATGGCGTGTTATTACTAAAATTAATGCTTGAAAGAGAGCCTAATTTTAAAATCATTGCCAATTTCCTATTGCACCGCATAGTTCCCCTTAAAAAGTATATCATGCCTGTAAATCCTTTTGAAAACCATAAGGATGCTAAATCTAGTGTAATTGGAATAAAAGAAACATTCCGTCATTTAAGTGATGGAAAACCTTTGGGGATTTTTCCTGCAGGTGAAGTTTCTACTTATAAAGATGGAAAACTAGTAGTGGATAAACCTTGGGAAGAAGGTGCGATTAAATTAATCCGAAAAGCCAAAGTTCCAGTTGTTCCTATTTATTTTCATGCCAAAAATAGTAAATTATTCTATTGGCTTTCTAAGATAGATGACACGTTGCGTACGGCAAAATTACCATCAGAGTTACTTACTCAAAAAGATCGTGTTATCAAGGTACGTATTGGAAAACCTATTTCAGTTAACGAACAAAACGAAATTGAATCTTTTGAAGAATACTCTGAATTTTTAAGAAAGAAAACATATATGTTAGCAAATCCTTTTGAAAAGGAACATAAATTGCTAGATACTGCTAACTTAAGAATTCCTAGAAGCCCTAAGGAGATTGTTACTCCTGCAAATGAGAACAAGATAAACGCCGAAATTGAAACTTTAAGAAGTACTGATTGCAGATTATTACAAAGTAAAAACTATGAAGTGTTTTTTGCTTCTGCCAAAAACATTCCGAATATTCTACATGAAATTGGCCGCTTACGCGAAATTACTTTCCGTGAAGTTGGCGAGGGAACAAATGAGCCTATCGATATTGACAAATACGATCAATATTACCACCATATGTTTTTATGGGATGATGATGCCAAAAAAATATCCGGAGCTTACCGCATGGGATTAGGTTCTGAGATTTATCCTAAATACGGAATGGATGGTTTTTACCTAAATGATCTTTTTAGATTCGAACCAGAACTTCATGATATGATGCATAAATCTATCGAAATGGGGCGTGCATTTATCATTAAAGAATACCAACAAAAACCAATGCCTCTTTTCTTATTATGGAAAGGAATCATTCATACAACATTACGTTATCCGGAGCACAAATATTTACTTGGTGGCGTAAGCATAAGCAATCAATTCTCTGATTTCTCTAAATCGTTGATGATTGAGTTTATGAAATCAAATTATTATGATCCTTATATTGCTCAATATATTCATCCAAAAAAAGCATATAAAGTAAAACTGAAAGATGCTGATAAAGACTTTATTTTTGATGAAGCCGAATCAGATTTAAATAAGTTTGATAAAATTATCGACGAATTAGAACCTGGAAACTTACGCTTGCCTGTTCTAATTAAAAAATACATCAAGCAAAATGCACGTGTTGTTGCCTTTAATGTTGATCCATTATTCAACAATGCTATCGACGGTTTAATGTACATTCGTATTGCCGATATTCCAGAAAGTACTATGAAGCCGGTTATCGAAGAATTCCAGATAGAACTGGAAAGAAAACTAGCTGAGAAAGACGATTAAACCTTAGATTATATATCAAAACAAAAATCCCGTTTCAAATTTATGAAACGGGATTTTTGTTTAATTTAAAACTAATAAGAACTATTTATTAATTCTCATAATCATCTACCGCCTTTTTAAAACCTTTCCATTCTTTTTGAGACAATATCATTTTCTTCTCTAGCTTTTTACCTTTTATATATTCCAAAATATATTTGGCTCTAGCCTCAGATTCTGGATGCGTACTTATCCACGATAAAGCACCTCCAAAGCTTTTATCAAATGACATATCATAAAGAAAGTCTGCAAATGGTGCTGGATCAATTTTTGCTTTAAGCATATATTCTACACTAGTAATATCTGCTTCTTTCTCGAGTGAACGATCGTAAGCTGTAGAAGACAATGTATGCATTATTTCTCTTATTATACTCCCGTTATTATTTCCTGTTGTAATAGACATAAGCACTGAAAAACCAATTTCTTTGGATAGTTTTTTCATGACATGATCATTCTCAATATGAGCAATTTCATGACCTAACACACCTATCAGTGCTTGTTCATTTTTTGAAGCTTCGATTAAACCTGAATATACTACCAAATGACCGTCTGGTAAAGCAAATGCATTTACCTCATCTTTTTGAATAATATGTACTTTAAGACTATCGCGTACTATTCCATTTTCTTTACATAATGGTTTTAGCAATTTATCTAATGTTTTAGTAATAGAATCATTTACGATTATATCTTCTGTCTTTTTTATTTGATCCCAAATCATATCCCCAACTCCTTTTTCGGTAGCACTTTTGGCTTTATCAATTTTAAATAAGGTGATATAATTTATTTGAGCCAATAAAAACCATATCCCAAAAAAAGCTCCTACTATAGTTAATCCTCTAAATAGTGTTTTCATTGGTCTTGCAAATTAAATTAGTAATATCGGCAAAAAAGTATATTTCAATATGATTCCCTTTTCGAGTTTGACTTGCCAAATACAAAGTAAAAATAAACTCAACAAGATTGAATCCTATTATCGTTAACATATACGCGATATATGTATTGGTAAATTGTCCATCCTTAAAAATAATTGAAATCGTCCACCAAAAACCTACTGTGTTAAAGAAAAACATTCCTAGTTGTGCCAATAATGCTTGTGTACAATGCCATTTAACAAAAGCTGTACTTTTTCTGTTTCCTAAATAGAAAAAAACGGATGCCAATAAATTCATAATTGGCAACGGCAAACCTCCTAGCACAGCAACAAGTGACATCAAATAACTATTTGATGCTCTTTCTAACTCACTATCATAAGGCTTGTAATTGAACTTATTCAATGCAGTCATATTTGTTTGTTTATATTCCATATCCAATTAATGATTACCAAAATAACCAACAGGATCGCAACTTTTTTTGTTCTAATTATTTTTTCTGTCTTAATGTAGAAATCGTAAAAAGACTGTCTCTTTGTGAAGTAATCAAACGCAATCCAGCCTGGAGCAATAAGCATTATTCCTGCTACAATAATTCCGAATGGATTTAGGTATAAAGAAGTAAGTATATTTCCTTTAAAAAAACTGTTGACCGCTCGTGAGGTTCCACAAGAAGGACAAGGAATAGTGGTTATTCTCTTAAACACACACACCGTAAAATCATAATCTGAATGTGAATGTGATATAAAATCAAAAAAGAGCAACCAACTATACCCAAAAAAACAAGCAATTAAAGTTAACGTATAAAGCTTGTTTTTTGTCATATTTTACAAAAATGTATTATTAAATGCCATTACATTTTTTTCTTTGGTAGCTCCTTGTATTATAAACCAATCTACAATAGCCCAAATTCCAAGACCTCCACAAGTAAGAAGTTTGCCTATTCCCATTCCTGTATCGCCAATGTAAAAACGGTCAATCCCATATGCTCCTGCAAAAATAGAAATCAACAAAGTTGTTGTTGGGTCTTTGTATTGTGTTAATTGTAATCTTTGCCATTGACTTTCGTCTAAACTTAAAAGTTTTTCTCTGATTGCGTTTAAATGATGTCCTTCAAAATATTTTGCATTCATCATCATAAACATATCAACTTTTTGTGTATCCATTATAAAATTTAGGTTTTGATTGGTCCCTACTCTGTTTATGGATTTTCGGCTACTCCATTTTTTTTGCAAATATATAAAATTATAAGAAATAACTTCCTTTAATTAATTTTAATCCTAGTAATTTAAGATCTAAAAATGAAACAAAAAAAAATCTCGAAATATCGAGATTTAATATCTTAAAACCAGCCTTTCTTTCCTACCTGATACGTTTGATAGAACTCTTCATCAGTCTTAGTTAAATAAATTATTCCTTCTATGATACCAATTACACCACCTATTCCGAACATAAAACCTAAAATAAGCTGAATAACACCTTCTTTAACATAGCCTAAATAAAACTTATGAATTCCTAGTGCTCCCAATAAAATTGCAAAAATACCCGCAACTACTTTCTTATTTTCAGGTCTTGTAATCTGTGGATTATTCCACTCTTCTTGTTTACTATTTTCCATTTTTATCCTCAAATTAATAGTTTATAATGAATAAAAATAGATGTTTTATTGTAAAAATCAACAAATATTTCTTAAAATTTACAACTATAAATAAACCGCTTTAATTTTGTCGACAATTACTTGCGCTAAGCGCTCATGACTCTCAAATGTCCAACCTGCAATATGTGGGGTTAAAATCACTTTTCTTCCATCTAATAGATACTGAAAAGCTTCCGGGGTATTCTTATCCTGAAAAAGTGTTTCAAAAGATAATTTTTCATATTCCAAAACATCCAAACCTGCTCCAAGTACTTTCCCCGACTCCATTGCAGCAACCAAATCGGCAGTAACAATATTTTTACCTCTTGAGGTATTAATAATCCATATCGGTTTTTTGAATGCGTTGATAAATTTTGCATCAACCATTTTATCTGTTTCTGGAGTCCACGGAATATGTAAACTCAGCACATCTGTCTTCTCTTGAAGTTCTTTTAGCGAAACTTGTTTGGCATTTTCATCCCCAACATTATCCTTAATATCATAACACAAAACAGTTACATCAAAACCTCTTAGTTTTTTTGCGAATGCTTTGCCCATATTCCCGTATCCAATAATCCCTACCGTTTTCCCATCAAGCTCATGACCACGATTACTTTCTCTATTCCATTGTCCCGAACGTATTTCGCTATCAGCAAGATTCAGTTTATTAAAAAGAGAAAGAATCATTCCCAATGTATGTTCAGCAACTGCATTACGGTTGCCTTCAGGCGCAGCAATGAGTTCAATGCCTTTAGAGAGTGCATAATCACAATCTATACTCTCTAGTCCTGCTCCAACTCGTGCTATAAACTTTAAATTTATTGCTTTATCTATAAATTGTTTATCGATTTTAAAACGACTTCTAATCACAATTCCTTGATAATCTTGAATTTTAGCTTCAATCTCTTCTTTTGTAGAAGTAAAATCAGCATGGTTTTCAAATCCGGCTTCTTGCAATTGTTCCCAAAGAATTGGATGGTTGCTATCGATATGTAAAACTTTAATTGGCATGAAATTATAACTTAAATTAGACTAACAAAGTAACAAAAAAAATATGGGTTTTACTCTTTCTTCATTAAATTGCCAATGCTAAAACCCCTCTAAAAACTAATATTTACTATTTTATTAGTTATATTTTTTCTAACTTTGAAAATAATGCATTTTCAACCTTATTCCAAAAAATGAAATTAACAAAAACATTTAAGGCCTTTTTTCAAAGTGAAAAATCAGGAGGGCTCATCTTACTTTTCGTAACGATCCTATCTCTTTTTTTAGCCAACTCAATATTCCAATCTGATTATATCGCTTTTTGGGAAACCAATATTGGACATCATTCAATAACTCATTGGATAAATGATGGTTTGATGACCATATTTTTTCTTTTAATAGGATTAGAATTAGAACGTGAAATTTATCAAGGTGAATTAACCAGTATAAAAAATGCTTCTTTACCCATTTTTGGTGCTTTAGGTGGAATGTTAATTCCTGCTGGAATATTTTTACTATTTAATTTTGGAACTGCTACCCAAAACGGAGCAGGAATCCCTATGGCTACTGACATTGCTTTTGCAATTGGAATTTTATCACTTTTAGGAAATAAAGTGCCCACTTCCCTTAAAGTCTTTCTTACTGCTCTTGCTGTAATCGACGATTTAGGCGCTATTATAGTTATTGCATTGTTTTATACTACAAGTATATCTTTTCTATATCTAGCTCTTGCTTTTGCTGTTTTAGGAGTGTTATTTGTTTTTAACCGAATGAAAATTCACAATCTCTTTATTTATTTGATTGGTGGAGTTATCATGTGGTATTTTATGCTTAACTCTGGTGTTCACGCAACTATAACTGGTGTTTTATTGGCATTTGTGATTCCGTTTGGAGATGGTAGCAAGAAAACTTCTTCTTATAAACTACAGCACTTTTTACACAAACCAGTTGCCTTTTTTATCTTGCCCCTATTTGCTTTGGCCAATACCTGTATTGCCATCAACACGGACTGGCATGAAGGATTAAGCCATCCCAATGCCTTGGGAATTATTCTAGGTCTGGTAGTTGGAAAACCATTAGGAATAGCTCTATTCGCTTTCTTAGGTGTTGCATTAGGAATTTGTACATTACCAAAAGAGCTTAAATGGTCTTATATTATAGGTGCAGGAATGCTAGGAGGAATTGGATTTACAATGTCTATTTTTATAACCTTACTTGCTTTTAATGAGCCTGAAGTAATTACTTTTTCTAAAATAGCTATTTTACTTGCCTCTTTTATCGCTGGATTATTAGGTTTTATCTACTTGAAATTTTCTCTTTCAAAGAAAAAAGTCAAACATATTTAAAAACAAAAAAGGACTTTCGGTTTAAACTGAAAGTCCTTTTTTCATAAATCTTATTTTTAAAACTACCCTTTAATTTGTTTTAAAGAAGTTTTAATTCCTTTTATTAATGATGAACTAAAGCCGTTGTGTTCCATTTCGTTCAAACCAACGATTGTACAACCCTGTGGTGTTGTCACTCTATCGATTAACTGTTCTGGATGTACTTTTTCTTCTAGCAACATTTTGGCAGCCCCTTTTACAGTTTGCGCTGCTATTGCTAATGCAGTTTGAGAATCAAATCCTATTTCGATACCTGCTTGCATCGAAGCACGAATGTATCGTAATGCATACGCTGTACCACAAGCACCTAAAACAGTTGCGGCATCCATTAATTTTTCGTCAATAATTGGAGCTGTACCTAAATCTTCAAATAAAGATACCACTGGTAATACCTGTACTCTGTCTTTTTCGCTAAATGAAATACATGTAGCCGATTCTCCAAATTGCGCTGCAATATTGGGCATAATCCGAACTACGTGATGCTCTTGGCTTGTTTTATTCTGAAGCACATCTATCGCTAAACCGCTTACTGCTGAAGCTATTGTTTTATTAGAAATTACAGGTAAAATTTCATCCAAAACCGTGTCAACCTGATATGGCTTTATAGTCAAAATAATAAGATCTGCTTCTTGTATTTTGTATTTATTATCAGATGAAACTGTAATATCTAATTCTTGTAAATACAAAATACTAGCTATATTTCTTCTAGTAATCGTGACTTGATTGTTCTTTGAAAATTTTGCGATTCCTAAGGCTATAGAAACCCCGAGGTTTCCTCCTCCTATTATGTGTACTTTCATTCTGGTTATAATTTATAGTTTTTTGGTTGTTTTTGGTTTAATAGTTTGAACCCTAAAAAAAGTCTTTAAAAGCACAAAATATAGTGGTTAATTACATTTAGTTTTATGTCTTATTATTTATAACAATCTGCCTTTTAATAATATGGATGCAATTGTAAAATAAATAACCAATCCTGTTACATCGACTAATGTTGCTACAAATGGTGCCGATGAAGTTGCTGGGTCAAGCTTAAGTTTCTTTAACATAAATGGTATCATGGAGCCCGAAAGCGTTCCCCATAACACAATAAATAATAAAGAAAAAGAAACAGTTAGTGCAACAAAAAACCAATGGATTCCATATTCATACAATCCTGTTTTTTGCCATATCATAATTCTTACAAAGCCTACTATTCCTAATATAGACCCTAATAAAAATCCTGATGCGATTTCTTTTTTCATTACATACCACCAGTCTTTTAGCGTTAATTCTTTTAGCGCCATAGCACGAATAATAAGTGTTGCTGCTTGTGAACCTGAATTACCTCCACTAGAAATAATCAACGGAACAAATAGCGCTAAAACTACAGCTTTCTCTATTTCTCCTTCAAAAAAACCCATTGCAGATGCAGTAAACATTTCTCCAATAAACAAAACCACCAACCAGGTAGCTCTTTTTTTGACCATTTCAAAAAGAGTCGTTTCTATATATGGTAATTCAAGCGCTTCCAAACCCCCAAATTTTTGTATATCTTCCGTATCTCTTTTTTCTATTTCATCTCTTATGACATCAATAACGTCATCAATCGTAATGCGCCCTACCAAGCGTCCCAGCTCATCTACAACAGGAATTGCTTCTAAGTCGTATTTTTCCATGATACGCCCTACCTCTACATCGGGAGTTTCTACATCTACGTAATGCAATTTTTTAATATAAACCTCGCTAACAGGAGTTCTTGTAGAAGTAGTTAATAAATCCTTAAGCGACAAACGTCCTTTTAATCTATCTTCATCATCAACTACATAAATAGAATGTACTCTTGAAATATTCTCTGCCTGAATTCGCATTTCTTTCACACAAGTAAGTACGTTCCAATTTTCATTGACTTTTACCAACTCCTTGTGCATGATTCCTCCTGCAGTATTCTCGGCGTAACGTAATAAATCGACAATGCCCTTGGCATGTTCTACGTCCTGAAGCTCAGATATTACTTCGGCTTTTCTATCTTTCGATAATTCACCAATAATATCGGCTGCATCATTTGTTTCTAATTCGTCAAGCTCCTCTGCAATCTCTTTTGGCGAAAGCCTGCTTAATATATTCTCACGCAAATCATCTTCTAATTCTAGAAGAATTTCGGCGGTTTTTTCGCTATCTAATACTTTAAATATGTACGTTGCTTTTTCAAAATCCAATTCATCTAGGATTTCGGCAATATCAGCATGGTGAATATCATTCAATAAAACTTCCAATTGCTTGTCGTTTTTACTTTGAATGAGACCTTCTAATTCTTGTATTAGACCTTTGCTGATTTTAAACTCCATCGGCTTCTATTTTCTGAGTTAATGCTATAAATTCTGCCACGTTTAGCTGTTCCGGACGCAAATCAAAGATAGTATCTTCTCTTAACTTATCTGATAAATTTAATGTTTTCAAACTGTTACGTAACGTTTTTCTACGCTGTTGGAAAGCTGTTTTCACAACTGTAAAGAATAATTTTTCACCGCAAGGCAAACTGTAATCTTCTTTTCGTGTCATTTTCATAACACCCGATTTTACTTTGGGGGGCGGAATAAACACATTCTCATCTACTGTAAACAAGTATTCAGTATCATAAAAAGCCTGTGCTAAAACCGAAAGTATTCCGTAAGCTTTTGACCCTTTCTTTTCACAAATACGTTGTGCAACCTCTCTTTGAAACATTCCTGAAAACTCCGGAATCTGATCACGATATTCTAATGTTTTAAAAACAATTTGAGTCGAAATATTATATGGGAAATTACCAATTATAGCAAATTGTTTCTTTTCAAAAACTTCATTTATATCATATTTCAAAAAATCTTTTGAAATGATTTTATCTTTTAATTTCGGGTAATTTTCGTCTAGATAAGTTACCGATTCTGTATCAATTTCGATAACATAGGTATTGATTGGTTTTTCTAACAAATATTTAGTTAACACACCCATTCCTGGCCCAATTTCCAGAACCTCGTCATATCCTTTTAAACTCAACGTATCTGCGATTGCCTTAGCAATGCTTTCGTCTTTCAAGAAATGCTGTCCGAGATGTTTTTTGGCTTTTACTTTTTCCATTTATTGTAGATTATCAGATTGTTAGATTATTGTGTTTTTCGAAATATCAATCCACCCAAATATCAAATAATCTATTTTTTTATTAATTTCTAGAAGATACTCAATATCTAGTAAATACTTAGCTCTATTGGCTTTAATTTTACTTGTAATCAAATTTCCTAAAGACAGAACATTCCATCTTAAAATTGAATAGCATATTAATGATCTGAGATTAACTCTAATTCAGTTCTAAAAGAAAGCATCTTATCAGCAAATAACTGCAATGCTTCTTGATTAAAAGCGGGTTCATCTTCAAGGTAATATTTTTCTAAGGTTTCCTTACTATCGGTTACATATTGAACAGAGTATGTAGTTCCCCCCATTTCTTCATCTACTAAAACTTTTACAATTCTTGCAGATGAAAATTTCCCTGTTGCTAAAATTTCAGGAATATGTTTTTGTTGCATCCAATTTAACCATTGATCATGCACACTTTCGTGTATGTTTGTAGTAATATTATAAATAATCATTTTTATCTATTTAATCGTTTTTTCGGTTAATTGGTTAAACAAATAACCAATTAAACCTAGCTATAAATTGGTATCGCCTCTTAATTCCCTATATCTCTTTCTGGCATCTACAAAATAAATACTGTCCTGATGATTAAAAATTACTTTCTCGTATAAGGCTTTAGCCTTTTCCAAATCCTGTAATTTCTTATTATAAATCTCTGCCGAAAAGAACAAAGCTTCATCAATATAAATTCCGTCACCGTGCTGATCAATAATCAATTGATATTGGCTTATAGCCGAATTATAATCGCCTAAATCTTCGTAAATCTGTCCTAATCGCAACAAAGTTACGGCTTCTATTTCTTGTCCTTTGAAAGTTTTTAATATATTTTGAAATTGTACTATTGCATCTTGATTTCTATTTTGAAACATAAGGTAATCTGCCTTGGCAAATTGCTTCAAAGCTGTTTGCGTAGAATCGGCAACGGTATTGTCATTTATCAATAAAAAATATTCTAATGCATCGTTTGCAATCAACTGTGCACTAGCCGATTTAAGCTCTTTAAACTGCTTTAAAGCCCAAGCGAAATCGGTTTTAAAATAGCTTGTTTTGGCCGCTTTTAAACTTGCTTCGTGTGCCATTACATCATTTTTCAAGTCTAATTCTATTTGTGAGTAATACAATAATGCCTGATTAAATTTTTCTTCAAAAAGCAAAATATCCGCTAATTCCATTTTAACTTGCGCTCGTTGATAGTCATTAAGTTGCAATTCGAGTGCTTTTTTCACAACCATTTTAGCCTCCTCCGATTTTTTTAAATCAAAAGCCAAAAAATGAGCTTGAATTAATTGCAAAGATAAAGTAAAAGGACTTATCCCATAAGCTGTTAGCAGTCCTTGAAGCTCTGTGTTAATTATTGAATATTCTTTTTCAGTAGCCTTATCGATTTTTATTTTATACAAATAGGTATTTGCCTGTACAAGCAAACCCAAGTCTTTTGTATTCTCTAAAACGAAAGCTAAAATCTCTTGCGCAGCTTCTGGATCATCATCATCAATAGCAAACTGGGCCAGATTAACAATGCTCGAAAGTGATTCGGGATCGCGCTTATAAATGGCTTTTTCCTGTATAAAAGCTTTTCCAAATTCTTTTTGTTGCACATAAAACCAACTCAAATAGCGATTCCAAAAAACATCTTGTTCTTTTTGAGTCCTTAAAATAAGAGACTTTCGCAATGCGTCATTAAATGTTGTATCGGCTTCATCAGCCATAAATCTCGATAACTGACTCTGAATAAGAGGTGTGTTTTGCTGATTGGTATACGACTCTGTTAACAATGTTTCAATCATCATATCAGTCTTACCCATTTGCCCATACAACAAACCGATCTGAAAATTAAAATTAAAACTAGGCTGAATTTTGGTTGCCTGCTGATATGCTTTTAGAGCATATTCTAGTAATACTTTTTTCTCAAAAGAATTAGCAATTCCAAACACTTCATTAGGATTGGTCAAAATCTTATCTAAAGCCTGATCGTAGTAAATTTTTGCTTTAGCATCATTTTTTTGTAATTGAAAATTATATCCTAATTCTATTAAAATAGTACCTTGTTTGTACTTATTAAAGCGGTTTTGGATAATTTTATCAGCCACATCAAACTGCTGTAATTGCTGATAGCAGTCAATTGCTCTATAAAAATATTGTGTATTCGAAGGATTATTATCCAACAACTCCTGATAACTGATTTTTGCTTTTTCAAAATCACCTTTATCATAATAATATTGCGCTAATTGCTCATTCTGGGCTAACGCAAAAGTAGACCACAACAAAACGATATAGATAAAAATATTTTTCATATTCAGTTTTTAAGTTGTAGTCTTGGTAAGCAGTCGCAGCTCTGAAAACTGCGACTGAAAACCAAATACTAATTAATCTATAATGTCAAATCCACAGTATGGACGTAATACTTCTGGAATTACGATTCCTTCTGGCGTTTGGTAGTTTTCAAGAATTCCAGCAAGAACTCTTGGCAATGCCAATGAACTTCCGTTTAACGTATGAGCCAATTGATTCTTTCCCTCTTTATCTTTAAAACGTAATTTCAAACGATTTGCTTGGAAAGTTTCAAAATTAGATACTGAACTAATTTCTAACCAGCGATCTTGCGCCGTAGAAAAAACTTCAAAATCATATGTTAATGCTGCTGTAAAACCCATATCACCACCACACAAACGTAAAATTCGGTATGGTAATTTTAATTCCTGCAGAATGTTTTTCACATGTTCCACCATTCCGTCAAGCGCTTTATATGAATTATCTGGATGCTCAACACGTACAATTTCGACTTTATCAAATTGGTGCAAACGGTTTAATCCACGTACATGCGCCCCATAAGAACCTGCTTCACGACGGAAACAAGGGGTATAGGCAGTATGTAAAACTGGCAATTCACTTTCGCTTAAAATAACATCACGAAACAAATTCGTCACAGGGACTTCGGCTGTTGGAATCAAATATAAATCATCAATAGTCGAGTGATACATTTGCCCTTCTTTGTCTGGCAATTGACCTGTTCCATAACCTGAAGCTTCATTTACCAAATGTGGTACTTGCACTTCATTATATCCTGCAGCAGTATTTTTATCTAAAAAATAATTGATTAAGGCACGTTGTAATCTGGCTCCTTTTCCTTTGTAAACAGGAAATCCAGCTCCAGCAATTTTTACACCTAGCTCAAAATCGATAATATCATATTTCTTTACCAAATCCCAATGCGGTTGCGCACCTTCATGCAACACTGGAATTTCACCCTCTTCGAAAACATTCAAATTCTCTTCGGGAGTTTTTCCTACTGGTACAATATCAGCTGGAAGGTTTGGTAATGTATATAGCTTTTGGGTTAGTTCATGTGCCAAAACTTCAGCTTTATCAGCTAACTCTTTACTTTTCTCTTTTAATACAACTGTTTTCTCTTTTAAGATTGCGGCTTTAGATTTTTCGCCTGCTTTCATCAATTCGCCAATATCTTTGGATAATTTATTAGATTCAGATAAAATATTATCTAACTCAACTTGAGTTGAACGACGTTTTTCATCTAGTTGTACCACTTCTTCAACAACACTTTTGGCATCGATATTTCGTTTTGCCAAAGCTGTGATTACTTTTTCCTGATTCTCTCTAATAAATGCGATTTGTAACATAGCTTAAATTTTGTAACTATTGTATTTTTATATATTAAGGAAGCAAATTTAAGGAAATGTTTGCTAAGAATTGGACAAAGTTTGTCGCTAAACATAATTTCTTACTTATAAGTGGAAATTATTTCACAAAGAGACGATAGAATTTAATTAAATGGAGGAGTTAAGCCATTTCGAAACTTCGACCCCCATCCAGTCTGACATATCGCAGCCACATAGTCCAATCAATTTTCGACTTCATTATTTCCCTTCTCAGAACCAACTTTTGACGCTTTGCCTCTCAGAACTTTTCTTAATCCCTCTTAATCTCATGTCCCACAAACTCCTCCAAAGCAACAAACATTTCATCTACTGAAAGAACTTCTAAATCTGGATGTGATTTTAAAAAATTAGCATTCAGCGTAATGAGATTTTCATCTATTTCGTAAAAAGTATCATTGTTAAGCAAATCTCTTATTGGATTTACACCCTCTAATTTACCTTTCAAGAATTTATTGAGTTTTACACTACTCATTAATTTTACTTTCTTACTTTGCTGTTGAAATAACTCCAAATGCTTTTCAGCGCCAAGTAGCGCCAAACCTTCTTCTATTAATTCATTTAATTCAGCATTCCAACTCGAATTATATACAAATTGAGCGAAATTTCCTTCTGTATATTGTGCAGTATAATAATCTAAATAATAACTCATTAAAGCATCTTCATGAATCAGGTCATCATCTACTTTTTCTTCACGCATTAAGTTAATTACCGAAATATTTGAGTGAATCACATCTTGAATATTTTCACTATTCATTGCCGTTTGAGAAACTATTATTCTACCGAATTCCATCTTATTTTATGTTTAGATTTTGTTTTGCAAATTTCAGTTAAATTAAAACAGAAAAAAAATACAATATGATTTATATGACATCAGATTCGTCACTTCTCTTTTTTTCATTCATTTTCGTAACTAAAGCTTTTAACCTTAATGCTTTTTCTTTTTTCTCTTCTTGAATTTTAGTCTTTTTCCGATTTAGCAATTTAGTATGTAAAGCCTTGTTTTTAGTGTTTTTTTCAGGTCCTTTTCCCATGATTTACTTTTCTTTAATTTGCGTTTACAAATATAAGAAACTCAATGCTAATATTTCTTCGGGGAAATCCCTTCGTAAACTTCAGGTCGGGCTATCCAGGGCAAAGTCTCAAATGCAAAGAAAACGTAAAAATTACTAAAGAATTAAATTCAGAAAACACCAATTTACAAACATAAATTTTGATTTCTAAACTCAATTAAGATTCAATGTAGTTCTAATACAAATAGTTTTTTATTTCTATTTTCAAATAATAAGTTGTATTTTATATTACGTACCTGAAATTTAAAATATTTAACAGACCAAAATTTCACAAAAGGACATCTAAAGTTAATGAACTAATTTCATTAATTATAGGAGCAATCAATTTTAAGCTTAATGAAAATAAATACTACTCTAAAGAAAGTCAATTTTTAATTATAGATAAACTTCCAAAATTAGAAAAACAAATTCAACGAGAAATTGAATATATTTTAAAAAAATTAGACAAATATGAAAGTCAATAAATTATTTGACAAAAATCATAAAAAAGATAGATTATGAAACAAAGAATAACATTAAAATACTATGTTTTGGATGTGTTTTCCAATACGAGTTACAAAGGAAACCCTTTATCTGTTGTTTTTACTGATGGTGACTTAAAGTTAGAAGTTTATCAAAATATTGCAAAGGAATTTGGGTACTCCGAAACATCCTTTGTTTATTACTCTACAAAACAAAAAGCACTTAATGTACGTTCCTTTACACCTATGGGTTTTGAAATAGATGGAGCTGGACATAATTTATTAGGGGCGGTTAGTGGTGCATTATTAAAGAAACTACCCATATTCGACGAACAAAATCAAGACAATCGTTTTGTAATTATGAAGCATTCACCAATACGATTAACAACAAGTTTAGATTCAGTTACACAATATCCTATTGTACAAATGCATCAAAAACAAGCTGTCATTAAGTATCAAATTCCTACTTACAGAATAGCAATAGCACTTGGTCTAAAAATAGAGGATTTAGAAGTTAATATGCTTGTTCCAACAGTTGTTCAAACTGAAGTTGCTCATGTAATGGTTCCAGTCAGAACTACCCAACTACTTAACGGCTGTATACCTGACAGCAAACTATTAACCGAAATTTCAAAAGAATACCAATTTGAAGGATTTTATTGTTTTACTATCACTGACGAAAGTGAAGACAATATTGTCGAAGCTAGGTTTTTTAATCCCATAATAGGAATACATGAAGATGCAGCAACAGGGTCAGCTGCAGGACCTTTAATTGGTTTTTTAACAAAGATGAAGTATACAGAGCCTAATAAAGAATATCAAATTCTACAGGGCGTAAAATTAAACCAGCCCTCTCTCATTGAAGTAATGTGCAGAGAAAATGATATTTTAGTTGGTGGTTTTTCAGCTATAACAATGTGTGGAGAGCTTTATTTATAAAAAATATTTTAATATTTAGTATAATTAATAAAATCTTGAGATCCTCAAAAGGGGTCAAAAAAAAATCCTCCTCAAATTCATGATGAGGCTGAAAG
>NZ_JADNRC010000021.1 GCF_015594725.1 Flavobacterium sp. ALJ2
GGCGTAAGCCCCCGAACCAAATCCGCCTAGCCCCCAAAGCGGGAACAATATGAAAAGCAGAATGTTTTTATAAAGGTTTTTCATTTTTTAATAGATGATGATTTTTTTAACAAGGGTTTGCTGCTCTGTTTCTAACGCCAAAATGTATATTCCTGCTGGAAGATTTGTATTAAAATCGACTTGATAATTTTTCTTACCTGAATCTTTTTTATTGATCGTGGTAAAGTGTCCGGCAGCAGAGAATAATCTTAAATTGACTGCACTGATGTTTTCTAAATTGATGATTGCTTGAAAATTACCGTCATTTGGGTTTGGTGTTACGATAAAATCTATTATAAATTTTGGCGTACTTCCGGCATTAGGTAATGTGCTTCTTTTCTCGGCTGTGATGTTTTTATTGTACACCGCAAAACATTCGCCTTGTGTTTGTTGTAATCCTATGGTATAAACGCCTGTTTCTTTAAATTTTACGGTCACGTGTTTATCTTGCTTGTCTACTACCGTTACATCGTTTGGTAGTATCCATTGCGTACTTTCGCCAAAGGGTTTACTGGTATTCACTAGTATTACTTCTTCGTCTATATAGGCTTGTGAGCTTAATAAATATTCTGAATTAATGACTACTTCATTTGTTTTTATTTCTATTTCGTCTTCGCCTATACAGCCTAAAGAAGAGGTTACTTTTACTAGGTACGTTCCAGCCTCATTCAAAGTTACTTTTGGCTCGCTTGAGGTAAATCCATTTGTCGAGGTCCAGTTGTATTGTGCGTTATTGTCGGCTATTGAAGCGTCTAAATCTAAAACCTGATCGTTACATAAGGTTCTGTCTTTTCCTAGATTGATTACAATAGGGTCAGGGTTTTTTAATTCAAAAGTTCTAATGGTAATACAACTATTGGCATCAGTAAGGGTTAAGGTATAGGTTCCTGCCGCTAGCGTGCTTAAGTTTTGGGTAGTTTCTCCTGTGTTCCAAAGGTATTGGTACGGGGTAACTCCGCCTGTTGGGGCAAGAGTTATTGAACCATCATTTGCCTCAAAACAAATTGGATTCGTGATGGTTTCGTTTACTTCGACTCCGTTGGGTTGCTGAATTAGTATGCTTCCTTGTACGCTACAGCCTTTGGTATCGGTTATTTTTACAAAATAGTTGTTTGTGGTAAGTTCAGTAATGGTTTGCGTGGTTTCACCGTTGCTCCACTCATAGGTATAAGGAGGTGTTCCGCCTGTTACATGGGCAGTTGCCAAGCCGTTGTTGCCTTGGGTACACAAAATGTCTTCTTTGGTAAAGGTTAATTCTAATTTTGGAGGTTCTGCCATAAATCGGGTTACGTCTATTTCTTTGGTCAAGATGTTATTAACATACGTTCCTAATCTAATTCCGTTGGCATCTTCGACATTTAAGGCATAATTTCCATCAGATAAATTCTTTGCTGTTGCATCCTCATCGTTCAAAGTAATCCAATTGCCATTGGCTATTTGCTTTTTCCAAAAATACTTATATGGTAATCCGTTGTTTTCAAAACCATTAAAGGGAACTCCACCTGTTACATGTGCTGTTAAAATTCCGTCTTGCGATTCGTCTCTTTGTCCATCAATAGGATTTTGGTCCGTTTCATCGCCAAATTCGTTACTTACATTACATGAAATGGTTTGTTTTACCTCAAAAATTACGACAATTGGATCTGGCTGGGTGAGTTCGATACTGATAACGGGTATTATGGTACAACCCAAATTGTCTGTGGTTACACTATAATTAGCGTCTCTTATTTGTAAGGTATAGGTGTCGGCAGGAATATCTTGCAAGGTAATGGCATATACACCCGATACAAATTCTGTAGTCGTTTTGTCGTTGCTTATAACCTCATTATTACTATTTCTCCATTTGTACTCATAAGAATTTCCTTCTATAGGTGTTCCGCCTGTTATCGAGGCTATGATTTTTCCGTTAGAACCACCATGAAAAGTTGGTTCTTGTATTGAACTGTGCGACAACGATACTGGTGTAGCTGGCTGTGTAATGACTTTGGGTAGTACTTTTGCTTCACCTAATTCGATATTTCCGTCGACTATTTTTTGCACACGGGCTATACAACCATTCATGTCTTTGACGATGATGTTGTAAGTGTTTGGTGCCAAATTGATAATGGTATGCAGTGCTTGATTAGAGAACGGCACCCAAGTTGTTCCATCGTCTAGCGAATAGTAATCATTGCCTGCTACATCGCGTGTACCGCCAGTTAGGCTTATAGTTATAGTTCCATCTTGACCACCATAACAATTTACATTTGTAGATGATAAAGAAAAATCTACGGGGGATGGAGCGCCTATTTTAAACTGATAAGGAACTCCTCCTAATTCTGTATAAGGTGAATGGGTTGGACTGCCATTATAAAACCCATTTATGGTGATATGATAGTCGCCTCTAGATAGCTTTTCAATAGTGTAGCTATTATCTGAATTTAAAACAATCTCATGATAATTTACTGGAGCTCCTCCTTCAATTGGTTTTGCTAAAGTTACATTTAAAGTCTCTCCTGAAAACAAAGCTCTATCGAATTGTATTTTTACTTTTCCATCTGCACTTTCTGAATCATAACAACTAACATTTGTTGTAGTTGTTGAAGGGAGTATTTTAGGTATATCAATTCTGATAATATAATAAACAGACTCTGAGGTGGTCCCACAAGCTTTTTGTCTAAAATGAATTTGCTGTCCGTGGTAATTAACAGCATTAGCACCTAAAATTGCTGTAGCGTTGGTTGTAATGCTTGATTGACCTTGAAATTGGGGTAAATCTATCCAATCTGGGGAATTTACATCACTATTCGGAATTGATTTTAATGAATATTGCCAATTGTATTCTGAACGCAAAAAACCTGTATTCGATTTTATAGTAATATTACTACTGGTTGGTAAATCATTGTCTACACCAGGGTTTATAACTACAAGTTTAGGAATATTAGTTATGATCAATTCATCATCCCACCATCTTACGATATCAGTATAATTATTTAGACATGAAAAAAATTGTGTACTTTCTCTTTCATCGCCATTAAAAGAACCATTACCTCCACAACCACCAATTTTTCTTTTCCAGTTTCTTGAAGAAGAAACCTGTACTTTAACGGGTTTTCTGGTTGCCAATACTTTAATTATTTTTTCATATGCTGTATATCGATCAGAGGGTATTCCACCTATGTCTTCATTAATAACTGTTATAGTACCGTCATTATAAATTAAGTTGACCTTAACATCATTTCGGCAACTACTACTATAATTTCCAGAGCCGGGTTTTATGTTTAATACAGTTTTTACCTCATAATTGCCAATCTGAGCAAATCCAAATCCTGAAATCAACAAAAAAACAAATAAGTAAATCTTCTTCATACGCTTAATAAACAACGGTTAAAACTTCTTCTTTTACGGGATTGTTACTCTCTAAATTTGGTATTAAATGATACTCGTATTGGGTATTAATTTTTAAGGTTTTGTCTTCTATGGTTAGTATATCTCCGTTGAGTTGTTTCCACAAAGTAGGCGGTGTTCCTTTTATACTTTTGTAAATACTCAAACCTGTAATTTTACCTTTGCTTTTTGTATAATCCCAAGTAAGGGTGACTTTTTTACTTGCTCTATCGGGTACAGCTTCTGAGTAGGTAATTACTTTTAAGGGTGTAAAATCTAATACTTGAACTGTAATAGTAGCGTTTTCTATTGACGACCAAAGATTATTTTTGTCTCTTGCCAGAATAGCATATTGATAGATTTTTTTGTTTTCGACTCTATCGTCTGTAAATTCCTCAATGGTGTCGTTTATTTGTTTGATTTCTTGCCATTTGTTTTGTCCTTTTTCTCTTCTTCTAAGGCTGTAACCCACGACGTCTTCGCTATAACTGCGAATCCATTTTAGGTGTACTTTGCCATCATTGTTGTCATAATCTTTGAAAATAGGAGCCGCTGGCGGAATTTTATCGGGTTTGTCTAAAACTAATATTTCTGATGGATCTGATATATTATAGCGCATGTCTTCGGCAGCAATTCTATAATAGACTTTGCTGTTGGTCATTTTTAAACTCACGCTGTCTTGGTATTCATTCCCAACGTATGATTTATGGTAAATATCTACAAATTCTTCGCCCTTTGCATTGGCTTTCAAAATTCGGTAACCGCGTAAATCTTTTTCCTGATTTGGTTTCCATTTTAATCGAACCACTCCAAGACTATCAATTACACCTTCAAGCCCGATTGGCTTTGCTGGTGGAATAGAATCGACGGGCTGTACCAACATACTTTGCGAGGTCATGCGTTGGTTATTTTTACCAACTGTAGTTATCGTAAAATAATTGGAAGGATATAAATTGTCTTTGTAATTGAGTTTACGGTCACTTGCTGGAATAATTTTGGTAACGGTTTTATAGGGACCTCTATCATTTTCGGCCAGATTGATTTCGTAACCTTGTATAAAATCTTCCGATTCTTTTGGGTATTCCCATTCTAGATTGACGTCGTTGGAATTGAAGATGTTATAATTCGATAATCTTGCGGCTGTTACTACTCCCGAAAGTCCTTTTGCGGTAATAGGTTTTGTTATTTCTCCTTTTTCGCCAAATGAAGTTATACCGTATAATCTATAGTGATACATTTTATCGTTTACACTAAGCGTATCAATATAATACATGGTTTTAGATGGATGTTCGTCTTTATCATTCAGGTTAACTAAAGGTGTAGTTGCTATTGGATTAAAATTGATTCCGTCTTCTGATTTTTCGACCATAAACGAGGTGTAAATTCTTTTAAAGGTTTCGTAATCCCAGGAAAGCAGTACTTTTTTATCATCCGGAATCGCAATAAAATCTGTTGGTGCGGGCAAAATACTAAAGTCTTTTAAACCGATCATGTAAGAGGATTCTTTAACTTTTGGGCTTTCAAAAACACTTACCTGATAAGCATAGACTTCATTGGCTTTAACGTTGGTATCTACAAATCCCCAACCCGCTTTTACTGCACCGGTAAAACTCATATCGGCTGCATATAAAGCAAAAGTATAGCGTTGATCCAGTTCATCAGCCATACTTACTATTTTAGCAAGTTCCCCTTCTTTGGCACTAGTTACTTCAAAACTTTCTCCGTAGATAGACTGTGCAATTATAGCTGCATTATTGTCTTTTTGTGCTAAGTCAAGCCATGAATCCAAAGGTTCAGGAAGAAGTGGTTTTGGTGTAAGTACCATTTTTTCGGGTTTACGTAAAATATTCCCATCTCGAAGTATTGTAGTTCTGGTAATTACAAACCCTTTTTTGTTTGCTTTTTGCCATTCTATTGGGGAATTAATAGCCCAACGGATCAAAATCTTATCTTTTTGAGCCCTGGCATTGACCATCACAGTAGCTTGTTTGTTTTGGCTATAACCTAACGAACACAACATAATTAGTGAAAAAAGTAATTTTATCTTCAACATTCTATGAATTTATTTAAAAAGCTACAAAACTAGCTTTTTAATATTTAATTAATACTATTTTTAGGTTAAAAAACTCTATTTAAGGGGGGGGGGTTAGCTAAGTTGATTATTTAATTGACTTTTCGATTCTAAAATTTCAATAAATTGGATTTCTGTTTATGTAAAAATAATCACATGAATGTATGCAACTTTTTAGCTCTTTGTAATATCCGATTTTAGTGATTTTTTTATCTAGTTTCTCGTAATCTAAATTTTGAGTAATAATAGAGATGCGTAATGATTAATTTTATGATTATTTTGTTTAATTCACGATTATATAATTTCATTATTTATTTTAATAATGTCTGTTATGATGTAATAAGTGGTTTTATATTCGAAAGAAGCATTTTGTTCATTGATTCTTTTTGTAATTTATTCATAAAATTTTTCCTTTTATTAAAGAAACCATTAGTTTTGCGACTTTAATTTAATATAAAATATTATGAGAGATTTAATAGAAAAAATCAACACAGAAATCGAAACGTTTAAAACTGAAGCTGAATCATTAATCGAGAAAGGGATTAAAGCTGCTGGGCCAAGAGCTCGTAAATCAACTTTAGAAATTGAAAAACTTTTGAAAGAGTTTAGAAAAGTTTCTGTAGAGGAATCTAAAAAATAGTTTTAAAAAATAAAAAGCTGACTGAAAAGTAATTTTCGGTCAGCTTCTTTTATAAGGTTGTGTTAAATATCTTTTAGGTTAATAAGTGTATTCAAAAGTTTTGTCACTGCTTTCTTGCTTTATTAAAAAGTCATTGTCATTATAAGTATTCATAAAAGTTGTTATTCTTGTGGTAACTCCTTTTTCCATTTCTACTGTTTTAGTTAAATTGTTATTTGTAGTGATGGCATCTTCATGAAAAATTCCTGATTCTAGTAACAAAGTATATCCTAAAATATTTTTAAAAGGATTGTTTTTTGTGTCGTATTCAACTGAATTGACCTTGTCTTTAAATGCAACTTGAATGTAATTACCTTTAGTATCTGGAGTAAGTACAGTTGATATCAGTATTGTTTCTTTTTGCGTAGTAGGATTAATTGAAACTGTAACGGTTGAAATTGTTCCATCTGTATTATAAGTATAGCTTTTCCTTATACTGTCAGAGTACTCTGACGTTCCAGTTTTAAGATATGATTTTAATTTATTGTTTTCATATGTGAAAGTCGTAGTTGATTTTAGTACCCCATTGTTATAATATTCTGCTTTGGTAATTACATTTCCGGTGTATATAAATGTTGTTTTATTACCCCTATCATAATCAAGGCTTACAATTTTATTTCCATCGTAAGTATAAGTGGCAGTCCTGTTTTTTTCTGGTTCAGATTCAGAAGTGTATTTCTCGGTTTGAGGTAAAATTAAAACAGTATCCTCAGTATCCTCAACATTTTCGACATTTTCAATAATTGGATTGTCATAATCAGAACATGAACAAGAAGCTAGTACTAAACTTATAGCACTAAACAAGCATAAAATTTTTTTCATAAGGATTATAATTTAATAATTTGCAAAAATATAATAAAAATCTCATGATAAAACACTTAGTATTCTATTTATGTAATTGTTAGATTTCAATATATGATTTGCGTATAAAAAGCTACTTTTTAAGGAAAAGATTAAAAAAAAGTAACTGCTATAGCTGTGTATTTGGGGAAGTTATTTTATGAAGAATAATTTATCCAGATGAACTTTTCAATTTTAGCGGATCATTATAGCAAAAAAACTCCAGATTGCTCTGGAGTTTAGTTTATAATATAAAGAAAAAAGTTAATGTTCTTTCATGGTATGATATACATTCATTACGTCATCATCTTCCTCAATTTTTTCGATAAGTTTTTCTACATCGGCAATTTGAGCTTCAGTAAGTTCTTTTGACATTTGTGGAATACGCTCAAATCCAGAAGATAAAATTTCAATACCTCTGTTCTCAAGTTCTTTTTGTAGTGCACCAAAGCTTCCAAAAGGAGCATAGATTAAGATGCCATCTTCATCTTCAAAAACCTCTTCAGCACCAAAATCAATTAGCTCTAATTCCAATTCCTCAGGATCAAGATCACCTTTAGGAATTCGGAAATTACAAGTATGGTCAAACATAAAATCAACAGAACCTTGTGTGCCCATAGTTCCGTTGCATTTATTAAAATAGCTACGAATGTTGGCTACTGTACGATTATTATTATCTGATGCAGTTTCTATTAATATAGCAATTCCGTGAGGAGCATAACCTTCAAATAAAATTTCTTTATAGTTGGCAGTATCTTTATTGCTGGCATTTTTTATTGCACGCTCAACGTTATCTTTCGGCATGTTAGCAGCTTTTGCATTTTGTATAACAGCTCTAAGTCTAGAATTGGCATCTGGATTAGGGCCACCTTCTTTAACAGCCATTACAATATCTTTACCAATTCGGGTAAATGTTTTGGCCATTGCTGACCAACGCTTCATTTTTCGACCTTTTCTAAATTCAAACGCTCTTCCCATTGCTGATTTTTTATTTTGAGTTGCAAAAATACAGTTATTAGTTATTTTATAAAAACAAACACTATGTTTTTTTTGGTGAAATGTAAATCAATGACAGTAAACTGTAAATTGAGATTATATACTACATACTAAGTAGTTTATAGACTCAGAAACTAGCACCAGTTTATAGGTCAGTAGTCAGTACGTAATTTCAGTAAAAAAGAAAGTATACTTCCAAAATCTAATCACAAAGTTTAAACTGAGACTGAATACTGCAAACTGAGACTGATCATTACCTAGCAGCATTAAAACCATTAATAATATTTACAGCTTCATTTAAGTAAGGATTAGTTTTAAGATTATCAATTTGATATTGATTCATGTTTTTTTCAGTAGGATGAATCCCTAAAAGAAATCGGTTTACTGTCGAGTTGTATATATCTAGCGGGTCATTTTTAGCGTTATAAGAATTAATTTCTTCCCACAAACCATTTCTTGTTTTTTTCTGCTTAAAGACCGCATCCAAAGTCATCGGAATCTCAGTTCGAGGAGTGTTAACCAGTTGATCTATTTTCTGGTTTATTGTAATTATATTATTAAAATAATCACTAGCAGCCACTCTGATACTACTATCATTGGCAAGACTGTTTATTAAACTTCTTTTTACGTAAGGTCTAAATTTTAGGACAGGAATAATAGAATCATTTTTGATAGCAGTTGGAAAGTTTTTTTCTTTTGCGATAATATTTTCATAAAATTCAGGAAGAATTACATCAGGAGTTATGCCTATATATTGATGACTTTTTCCTGTTATTCGATAAAATTTATTAATTGTTATTTTTATGAAATCTGTATTTTTATTTTCATCCAATGATTGTATGGTTTGCATAGTTGCTTTTCCTAATGTATTGCTTCCTAATAGTAAAGCGCGATTGTAATCTTGCATAATCGATGCAAAAAACTCACTTGCTGATGCCGTGTTACCATTAACCAGAACAACAACGATTCCTTTGTAAAGCATCCCTTTGTAAGGATCATTAATAACCGACTGTTCATTTTTATTATCTACAACAATCGAGATAGGGCCACTATCGATAAACATTCCGGCTAGTTTTATAGCCTCTTCCATAGATCCTCCACCATTATCGATTAAGTCAATAACGAGTCCTTTAATGTTGTCTTTCTGTAACTTAATAATTTCTTTCGCAGTATCATCCGCACAGCCTTTCCCGCTATTGCCTTCTAAATCGGCATAAAAACTAGGAATTTTTATATAACCAATCTTACTTTTCTTGCCTATTATAAAACTAAAAACAGAGTTTTCTTCATCTTTCATGATTTGTTTTTCGATATTAACATCAAAACTTTTTCCTGAATTTCTTTTAAGAGTAAACGTGATGCTTTTGTTCGATTCGGATAAAAGCATGGTCGAAATAGATTCAAGAGTAGCACACGAAACTTTTAATATTTCTTTTTGGTTAGATATAGAGATAATTTGATCTCCTTTTTTTATTTGACCTGTTTGAAATGCAGGTCCATTTGGATCTAATTTAGTAACAATAATTTCGTTTTTCTCATTCAGATTAACACTTAGTCCCAATGATAAGTGCTCTTTAGATAAAGAAGCAACAAAACTAGATTTAGAGTCATTGCTAAAATAGGCTGTATGAGGATCAAAGTACGTACAGAAATAATCATATAGTTTTTCTTGAGGTTTTTTTTCCGTTTGCAAAAGTGTATTAACTCGGCATATTTCATTATCAAAAACGGCCCTTTTATGAGTAGCTTCAAGAGATTTAAAATTTGCTTTAAGTGAATCCATATTAGAGCTTACCTCCGCTATTTCATCCAGGATTTGGTAGCGCATTTTTTTGCGCCATATTTTCTCAACTTCATTTTCCTTCATATATACAGGAAAAGATTTTTTATAAAACCGAATGGTGTCTTTTACAGAATAATCGATAGGCTCAATTAGTATTTTTTCTAAAGCGATTTTATTACGCATAAGCCCATTTCGGTATTTAGAAATAATATCATTCAAGAAAGTACAATCTTTTTTTAAAATAAGATCGTCAATATTCAAACGATATTTTTTAGCAAGAGCATCATATTCTGATTTCAGAAAGATATTTCTAGAAGGGTCAAGGTCATCAATCAAGTTATCAAAAACAAAAACCGATAGACTATCATCTACCGGTTTAGGTTGAATATGTTCGCTTTGAATAAGCACATTTATTTTAGTTACTATTTCGCATGTAGAATCACTATTTTGACCCAAAAGAGAGAAACTAGCAAGCAGAAAAACCAATGAAATCTTTTTCATAAATAGAGTATCAACATTTAAACTAAAATTACGCTAATTTTTTTGATAAAACCCGTATAGTCTCACTAAAATATTGATATCGAAACAGAATATAACTACAGATTTAATTGATTGCAAAGATAAAACGAAGCTAATCATTTTAGGCTGTGCTACATAAGCAGGATTTCAGTATCGTGTTTTAAAAAATAAATTATTTTTTGTAGAAAGGTAATTTCACCACTTTAGCAGGAACATCATTTTTTCTAATTCTAATAAAGATATTGCTGTCTACAGTACTGTTTGCAATAGTAACGTATCCTAAACCAATACCAATGCTCATAGATGGAGACATAGTTCCAGAAGTTACAATTCCAATTACATTTCCAGAAGCATCTACAATTTCATAACCCTGTCTTGGTACAGCACGTTCCTGCATTTCAAAACCAACAAGCTTTTTGGTAACACCAGCTTCTTTTTGTTTTTTTAGATTTTCAGAGTTCGTAAAATCCTTAGTAAATTTTGTAATCCAACCCAGTCCAGCCTCAAGAGGAGAAATAGTATCATCAATATCATTTCCGTATAAGCAGAAGCCCATTTCTAGACGCAACGTATCACGAGCTGCCAGTCCGATTGGTTTAATACCAAAAGAGGCACCAGCTTCAAACACTTTATTCCAGATATGTTCAACCTCATCATTTTTGCAATAAACCTCAAAACCACCAGAACCTGTATATCCAGTAGCTGAAATAATTACATTTTCAACTCCAGCAAAAGAACCAACTTCAAAATGGTAATATGGAATAGCCGATAAAGCTACAGAGGTTAAACTTTGCATTGCTTCAACAGCTTTAGGACCTTGAATGGCTAACAAAGAGTAATCATCCGAAAGATTTTTCATTTCAGCACCTACATCATTGTGAGAAGAAATCCAATTCCAATCCTTATCAATATTCGAAGCATTTACAACAAGTAAATACTCTTCTTCTTTCATTTTATAAATAATCAAATCATCTACAATTCCGCCATCATTATTAGGTAAGCAAGAATATTGAGCTCTACCAATAGTTAGAGTCGATGCATCGTTCGAAGTTACTTTCTGAATTAAAGTCAAAGCATTTGGACCAGTTAATAAAAACTCCCCCATATGCGAAACATCAAAAACGCCCACGCCAGTACGAACTATTTCGTGTTCAGCATTTACACCTTCGTATAAAATAGGCATATTATAACCAGCAAAAGGCAGCATTTTTGCTCCCAAACCTTCATGTATGTGCGTTAGTGCAGTATTTTTCATTGTGTGTGTGTTTATAAAAGTTAATCGCAAATTTATTCAAAAAATGTTGTAAACAAGTACTCATAATTATAAAAATCGTAAAAATCAGGAGCTGTTTCCTGCTATTCGCTATATCTTTATGTTTTTAAAGGAAAAACATAAAGGATGCCGCTATTATCAGGGCTACGGCATATCAGGTAACATTAAGTTAATTTAGAATCATGGTTTTTTGTAATTTTATTAAAAATACCCACTTCATGAAAATGCCAGTCACAATAACCCAAGCCGAAATTAAAAAGATCTACAAGCCTATAAATCCATATACTCACAAAGGAATACAAGGACATGCAACAATCATTGCAGGAAGTTATGGAAAGATAGGAGCAGCAGTTTTAGCATCCAAGGCCTGTATAAAATCAGGTTGCGGACTCGTAACTACCCTTATTCCAAAATGTGGCTATGAAATTCTCCAATCTACAATTCCCGAAGTAATGGTTGTAACCTCAACCCATGAAGAATACATCTCTGAAATCTTTTTTGAGATTAAGCCACAAGCTATAGGAATTGGCCCTGGAATAGGGCAGGAGCCTAATACACAAAAAGCATTTTATGAGTTTTTAAAAACAAATAAAACACCAGTGGTTATCGATGCCGATGCACTAAATATCCTATCACAAAATAAATCATGGTTTACTTTGTTACAAGCAGATACTGTGCTTACACCACATCCTAAAGAATTAGAACGCTTAATAGGAAATTGGAATTCAGACAACGAAAAATTCGAAAAAGTCATAGAATTCTCCAAAAAATATCGAGTAATCATAGTTATGAAAGGAGCTCCAACACACATAATAAATGGCGCAGCTATTTATCAAAATACCACGGGTAACGCAGCATTGGCAACTGCAGGAAGTGGTGATGTGCTAACAGGAATAATTACAAGTTTACTAGCTCAAGGATATTCAGCAATTCAAGCAGCGCAATTAGGAGTATATCTACATGGATTAACCGCTGATATTGCTCTGCCCGAAACAGGATATCAGTCATTCATTGCATCCAGCATTATTGAGAATCTTGGTAAAGCATTTTTGTCATTAGATTAGTTAGAGAAACAAGACTTAGAGATTCAAGAGTATAGATTCAAGAGTAAAGAAGCAAGAGTAAAGAAGCAAGAGTATAGAAGCAAGACTCAGAGAAGTAAGATTTAAAGATGTTTTTTATTTTAGATTACTCAGTTCGTCCTTCTGAGCGGAGCCGAAGGACAGCTGTTTTGTAGAGACGCACAGCAGTAGATTGCACCGCAAACAGAGAAAAAATCTGTTAAATCTGCAAAATCTGTGTGAACCAAAATTAACGTAACGCTGAAATAAGATTTAAAGAAGAAGATTTTTTAGATTACTGAGTTCGTCCTCCTGAGCATTCTATGATAAAAACAAACAAAATCTTAAAATCAATGCAGAGAAAAAAATCTGCCGAATCTGCAAAATCTGCGTGAACCAAAATTAACGTAACGCTGAAATAAGATTTAAATAAGAAGATTTTTTAGATTACTCAGTTCGTCCTCCTGAGCATTCTATGATAAAAAACAAACAAAACCTTAAAATCAATGCAGAGAAAAAATCTGTGTGAACCAAAATTAGCACAACGTTCTAATATATTGTGGAAGCCGCATTGCGGTGCTTCTTGACAGATATGGTTTAATTATGAATGCGTCTAGATTTTTCAAAACATAGCAAACAACTTCTCCAAGTCTTGTCTCTATACTCTTTCCTATTAAAAAAAACAAGAATTCTAAAAATCTAAGCAATCCAAGAATTCTAAAAATCTAAATTAGTAAGTTTGTATTCCAGTAAAAGCTGACTATGAAAAACAAACTCAATCTAAGAACGGTAAACGTAACGCGATATATAAGTCCGCTGCGTGAAGGTGGTTCGTTACCCGCTTTGGCCGAAGCAGATGACGATTTTAAATACGTCTTAAAATTTAAAGGAGCCGGGCATGGTGTAAAAGCATTAATTGCCGAATTGGTAGGAGGTGCAATTGCTAATGCATTAAAACTTCAAATCCCCGAATTGGTATTTGCTAATCTGGATGAAGTTTTTGGCAGAACCGAAGGCGATGAAGAAATACAGGATTTACTACAAGGAAGCCAAGGACTTAATTTGGCATTACATTTTTTATCAGGAGCAATTACTTTTGATCCAGTTGTAACTGTGGTGGAGCCTAAACTGGCTTCGCAAATTGTTTGGTTAGATGCTTTTATTACCAATGTAGACCGTACATTTAGAAATACCAATATGCTTATATGGCATAAAGAACTCTGGTTAATAGATCACGGAGCTTGTTTGTATTTTCATCATTCATGGAACAACTGGCAACAACATGCCAAAAGCCCATTTGCATTAATAAAAGATCACGTATTGTTGCCACAAGCATCACTTTTAAAAGAAGTCGATTCTGAATATAAAACCATTTTAACTCCCGAATTATTGCAGGAAATCGTAGCGCTTATTCCTGACGAATGGCTTAATTGGGAAGATACTGATGAAACGCCCGAAGGATTGCGAAATGTATATTTGCAGTTTTTGCAAACACGATTAGATCATTCCGAAATTTTTGTAAAACAAGCCGAAAATGCAAGATAGTCACTTATATGAATATGCCGTAATTCGTGTTGTACCAAGAGTCGAGCGCGAAGAATTCCTAAATATAGGTATCATGTTATTTTGTAAAAGAGCCAAATTTATAAAAGTATTGTACCATATAAACGATGCCAAAGTTCAAGCATTTTCAGCCGATTTTGATGTCGAACAATTGCATTGTAATTTAACCTCATTAGAGAAAATTGTCAATGGAGCCAAAGATGGCGGGCCAATTGGGCAAATGGAAATTCCGGAGCGTTTTCGTTGGTTAACAGCCATACGCAGTTCGGCAATTCAAACCTCAAGGCCACATCCGGGATTATGTCAGGACTTGGATAAAACCATTCAGAGATTGTTTGAGGAATTGGTTCTGTAAATAAAGGTTCAAAGGTGCAGAGTTCCGATAGCTATCGGAACAAAGGAACAAAGGTAAATAAAACTGTAGTTTTTTTCTTAGCGACTTAGCGTATTTGCGAGAAATGCTATTGCGTTCTTTGCATATCCCGATAGCTATTGGGATTGTGAACTTTGCGGTTAAATTTTATGCGATAGATTAAAGGATTAACGGTGGATTAAAAATCCAATATTCCGAAGAGGCATTCATTAGAAAAAGAAAGTATTATATTTTCCCTTTTTTGATTTTCAATGACTAATAAATCATAAGGATTTAGATCGTATGGTTTCTCATTAATTTTAATAACGGTTGCATGCAAAGAAAATAAAAATATTATTTGAGCATTACAATTTTGATCGCTATTCGTTATTTCTAGTTTGTGATGGGATGCTTTTTCAGAAATCATCCAATTAAAATCAATGCCTTTCGTATAAGAAGTTACTTCATCATCCGAATTAAATTCCATGATTTGATACTTCTCATACAGTTTTTTTTCTTTGTTAACCTCAACATGCAGGCTGCTATCCAGCATAACCAAGTATCGGTGATAGCCTTTAAATTTGGTAAACTCAGAAGGTTCTTGCTCTATTGTAGCACTGCTTATTCTGAATATAAAATCTCTATCAGCATAATTTGCTGTTTCCGGATATATTATATATTCATAAGTCAATCCACCACTCCAAATAGAGACTGCACTATCTTTTTTAGGAAAAAGGCTTATATTCATTTTTATTGTTTTTAATAAGAAATCAAATGTGATTTTCTAAGGTTCAAAGAAACAAAGTTTTTTTAGCGAGATAACACCAATATCTTAGCGAACTTCGCGTATCTCTTTGTGACCTTTGCGGTTAATTTTTTGAGTTTCTTAAAAATTCGTGGTTAAATAATTAAATTTTTTTCTCCAATACAATAAACTCCAAGGGCTCTTCTACAACAGTAACATGAACATCACTTGCAGGAAAAGGTTCTCTTACGCCCGTATCTACATAACCATTACGTTTGTACCAAGCAACGAGTTCTTCTCTAACAGATATTACGGTCATTACAATTCTAGGCAATCCTAATTCTTTAGCGTGAATTTCGGCTTGATGTAATAATTTTTTACCAATACCGCTATTTTGCAACACAGGCGAAACAGTAAGCATTCCTAAATATAGTTTATCCTCTTTTTCTACCAACAAAACACAGCCAATAATTTGATTGTTTTCTGTGAATTTTAAGATAGTGTTTTTCTTGTCTTCAATAGTTTCGGTTAATTCTTCTTCGGTTGTTCTTTTTCCTTCTAATAAATGAGCTTCGGTAGTCCAGCCTTTTTTTGAAGATTCACCGCGGTAAGCAGAATTTATTAATATGTTTAATGCTGGGATATCTTGTAATGTTGCTTTTGTAATCATGGTAATCTAATTATATTGTAAAATAAATGTTATCTAGTTTTAATTGGATAAAAATATGAATTGCCTACAGCTTTAGCTGGAGAAACAAAATTACATTAGAAAATGGCTTTAGCCTAATCTTTGTTTTTTGGCTAAAGCCGAATTTGTCAATTGATCTTAATTATGGTTCTTTTTTCATTTGAATTAATTCTCGTTATTTTTTAAATTCTCAAAAAAATGTATTGGATCAGTAATAAATTTCATTGAATTTGAACTTTTCAAACTCTCGATAATAATTTTCATTTCAGGTTTAAAGATTTGTCCTTTTAAATCAATCAAAACAAATTGATTTTTTTTGCAGAGATTTAAAATCGATTGAAGAACATTTGTAATATTTGATGTTTTTCTTAAATCAATTCGAAACTGAAATTCTTTAATCTTTTTTTTATCATCATTTAAATAAATATAAGCATCATTATCTTCCTCATTATCTCCATTTCCTTTCCAATTCAAATATGTTTCATTTCCCCAATCAGCTTTCGGAGTAATTTGGTCCATTTCAGAAATTATCAAGGAAATATCGCCATCAAAATTTTCCCAAAAAGAATTTGTATCAGGCAAAAAATCTGATCCGTTATTTTTAAAAATACATTGATAATTGCTTTGAATTGAGTTTTCAGGAACAACCATTAAAAGATATTGCCAAACTGCCATGTTTTACTTTAGGTTAAATTGTAATTAAATAGATTGATAACTTTTATCTAAATATAATAATTTTCATCTATAAATTAAGTCACAAATAACAAGAATAAATCCTATAAGCGGTGGATTTAAAATTGTATAATCAGAAGAAAATCATCTCAAAATACATCTTCAATTCTTTATAAGTAGCAATCTTAGTACTCTTCTGCTAGCGCAAGCGTCTCCTCATGCTCATTTTTTTGCATTGTTTTATTAAGTCTTTAAAAGTTATCTTTGTAAGATTTTAAATGCAATGTATTGTTATGGGAATATCAGGTGAAATATGTTTTTTAGGAAATCCTTATCCAAACGGTCATAAATTAATTGAGTTTGTATGGAGTGGACGAGTTGAAGAAGATGAGTCTTTATGGTTTGATTTTCATCTAAAAACTGACAGCTATTATGCAGATGACAATAAAAATGAACAGGAAGAAGAGAGAAGCGACTGGAACTCAAAAGTTGTATGGGAAAACTATCAGAATTGCATTATTTCATCTACTTACTGGGGTTCCGATGGGATTAAAATAAATAAATCATCACAAAAAGCAGTTTTTAATGATTTTATTAATCAGACTTTAATTGTTGATTCGTTACCCTTTAATGATGATTTTGAATATGATAGACTTGCCTTCGAAATATTTTTGTTAGGACATGACACTTGTGCAGATCATAAATTAGAAATTAGCCTTAATACGGAGAATAATTATGATATTGAATGGTCTGGGAAAATTGCATTAAGTTATTTGGGAGATGATAAATTCAATCATGATTTTGTTCTTAAAGTTCAAAATATTGCGTTCAATGGTTTTTATTACCCTAAATCATGGTCTTTAGAAAAAGCAGATATTTTTTTTAAAAATAATTTTGAAGATTATAAAGATTATCAATTTGTCGATCTTAATCCTAAAAGCAATAAACGAGAATATAAATTTAAAAAGATTAATTAAGAATTTTAAATATAAAACCACAAATTGCAAGAAATTAATCCCGTAATCTATGGTTTTAAAATTTTATATGTATGGCGATTTACCCCAAGAAACTTTTCAACTCCTCATAAGTCTTAATCTTAACACTCACTTTCACCTCATTAATAACGCTTTCAATTTGAGCAGGAATCGGAAGTGTAATCCCTAAAGCAGGTTCAACAACATCTAGGAATTTAATAGGATGAGCCGTTTCTAAGAAAATACCAATCGCGTTTTCGTGTTTTTGTAATTCTTTCTTCAAACCTAAGTAGCCAACAGCGCCATGCGGTTCAGCAATATAACCGTTAGCTTTATAAATATGTTTCATTGCTTCCAATGTTTCTTCATCAGTATAACTGTAGGATGAAAAGTCTTTTTCGAACGCTTTTAAATCATTTTGGTACATTTCCTGAATTCTAATAAAATTACTCGGATTCCCAACATCCATTGCGTTAGAGATAGTCGCTTTAGATGGTTTAGGATCGTATTTTCCGTTTTCTAAGAACCTTGGTACCGTGTCGTTTACGTTTGTAGACGCAACAAAATGTTCAATAGGTAAACCTAATTTCTTTGCCATGATTCCAGCGCATATATTTCCAAAATTCCCACTAGGACAAGAAAAAACCAAAGGTTTGTTTTGACTTTTCAAGGTTTTGTAAGCAAAAAAGAAATAGAACATTTGCGGTAACCAACGTGCAATATTGATAGAATTTGCTGAGGTAAGGTTTTTATGTGTTAGAGAAGCATCCAGAAAGGCTTTTTTTACCATATCCTGACAATCATCAAAAACACCATCGACTTCCAGTGCTTTGATATTTTGACCTAATGTTGTCAGTTGTTTTTCCTGAATGTCACTTACTTTTCCTGATGGATATAAAATCACAACTTCTACTCCGTCAACACCAAGAAAACCGCTTGCAACAGCACCACCGGTATCACCCGATGTTGCTACAAGAACGGTATTTTTACTTTCTGCTTTGTCTTTATTAAAATACGCCAGACAACGTGACATAAATCGCGCGCCAACATCTTTAAAAGCCATTGTAGGGCCATGGAATAATTCTAATGAATAAATTCCTTTTTCGACTTCGACAACAGGGAAATCAAAACATAAAGTTTCTGCAATGATTTCTTTTAAAACGGTTTCTGGAATTTCATCGCCAACAAATTGTTTGATAGCTTCAAAAGCAATTTCTTCGTTGCTTAGATTTTCGATTAACTCAAAAAAGGAAGCATTTAATGGCGTGATTGTTTCTGGAAAATATAATCCTTTATCACTTGCTAATCCTTGTATTACAGCTTCCTGAAAAGAAACTTTTGGGGCATTATGGTTTAAACTATAGTATTTCATTGGTTGTTTTTATTTAACCGCAAAGAGTGCAAGGAAATTGTTTCTTTTGAAAACGTTATGTTCGCAAAGCTTTGTGGTACTATTTTTTATTTCAATAATTATCTTCAATTTTTGTCATTTCGAGGAACGAGAAATCGCACTTGAAACGCGATAACAATGCGTCCTTACTTGTGTGATTTCTCCTTTAAGCCGAAATGACAAACTGGGCATGTTGTACTTTGTGTCTTTACTTTGCGTGGACTTCGACTCCGCTCAGCCTGACAATCTATGTCTTAATGCTTGATTATTCTTATTTAATGCATCTCACATTTCACAAACAACATTTCACATTTTATATAATTCTTACTCCCTCAGGATTAATCTGTGAGATATGAATTTCGTATGGTAAACCCATAGTATCATAAACTTCACTCATAGCTTTGGCTATTTTTCCGGCAGTTTCTTTTCCTCTGCTTAAAGCAAAAATAGAAGGGCCAGAACCCGAAATTCCCGAACCCAATGCACCATTTTCGAGAGCTGTTTGTTTGATTAAATCAAAACCAGGAATCAAGACACTTCGTAAAGGTTCTACAATTTCGTCATGAAGAGATCTTCCGATTAAATCGTAATCTTTGGTATATAAACCTGCGATTAAACCACCCACATTACCCCATTGCATAATAGCGCTTTTAAGAGAAACATTTTGTTTTAATACCGAGCGAGCATCTGATGTTTTTAATTCAATTTGAGGATGAACTACCGTAGCATATAATTCTTCGGGACTGTCAATTTTTATAATATCCAGCGGATTGTAGCTTCTTACCAAAGTAAAACCTCCCAAAAGGGCAGGAGCAACGTTGTCGGCATGGGCATTTCCGCTAGCTAATTTTTCGCCTTGCATGGCAAATTGTACCAATTCTTTTCTTGTAAAAGGCCTTCCTAATAATTCGTTTATACCAAATACGGCACCTGCAGAACTTGCGGCACTACTACCGATTCCGCTTCCGGCTTTGATGTTTTTGTAAATTTCGATTTCAAAGCCGAAGTCAGTTTCTATAGTTTCGAGCATTGCCAATGCAGCAACTCCAGCAACATTTTTTTCTGTTTCTAGAGGCAAATCGGCACCAACAATTTTTGTGATGCGAACACCTTTCTGATCTGATTTACGAACAATCATTTCATCGCCCGCAGTTTCTAAACAAAGCCCGAGAACATCAAATCCACACGAGAGATTGGCAATTGTTGCCGGACAAAATAGTTTTATTTCTTTCATTTTTTTTTATTTCTAGTTTCGGGTTTCAAGTTTTATAGGATGTGCTACAAAAACTTGAAACTTGAAACAAAATTTTACACGTTTCCAATTCGAATTACATCTGCAAAAATTCCTGAAGCAGTAACAGCTGCACCTGCTCCGGCACCTTTTATAAGCAAAGGTTGATCTACGTAGCGATCGGTGTAAAACAATACGATATTATCTTTTCCTTCCAGATTATAGAACGGATGGTCTTTTGGAATAAATTGTAATCCTACACTAGCTTTTCCGTTTTCAAATTGCGCTACATATTTTAATCTGGAGTCTTTACTCAATGCTTCATCATAAATCGCTTTAAAATGAGGCGCATGTTTTGTTAGCGAAGCAAAAAAGTCTTCATTGTTAGTTGTTTCCAGCGATTCGGCAGGCATGAAAGATTCATTTGCAATAGCATCAATATCCATTTCATAACCACTTTCTCTGATTAGGATTAAAATTTTTCGGGCAACATCTATTCCACTTAAGTCAATTTTAGGGTCAGGCTCAGTAAATCCTTGAACTCCGGCTTCTTTTACCACATCGTGGAAAGAGTTGTTCTCATCAAAATTATTAAAGATAAAATTTAAACTTCCAGATAAAACAGCTTGAATTTTGTGTACTTTATCACCAGAAGCAATTAAGTTTTTTACAGTATCTATAATTGGTAATCCAGCACCAACATTAGTTTCGAATAAAAACGGAGCGTTAAACTGACGTGATAAATTTTTCAGTTTTTTATAATTGTCATATTCAGACGAACAAGCAATTTTATTACAAGTAACCACAGCAATACTTTGTTTCAAGAACTCTTCGTAAGTTTCAGAAACACTTGCATTTGCAGTAATATCAACAAAAATACTGTTACGTAAATTCAGTTCTTTTGCACGTGCTATAAAAGTATCTTTATTAGCAGTTTCTCCATTTTTAAGAGCCGATTGCCACTCTTTAAGTGAAATGCCATCTTCGTCGAAAATCATTTTTCTAGAATTGGATAAAGCAATAACGCGAACATTTATCTTTAGATTTTCTTTAAGGAACTTTCTTTGGTTGTGAATTTGCTCGATGAATTTTTCGCCTACGTTACCAACTCCCATTACAAATAAGTTAAGTTGTTTGGTATTCTCTTCAAAGAAGTTTTCGTGCAATGTATTCAATGCTTTTTTTACATCACGCTCATTAATTACAACCGAGATATTTCTCTCGGATGCACCTTGAGCGATAGCGCGAATGTTTACGTTGTTTTTACCTAGAGTGCTAAACATTCTTCCGCTTAAACCTTGGTGATTTTTCATGTTTTCGCCAACCAAAGCAATAATGCAAAGATTTTTCTCAACGATACAAGGATCAACTTTGTTTTGAGTGATTTCTACTTCAAAAGCGCCGTTAATTGCTTGCTCGGCATTCTCGGCATCGGAATTTAAAATACCAATACAAATAGAATGCTCAGATGAGGCTTGAGTTATAAAAATAACATTGATACTTTCATTAGATAAAACTTCAAAAAGACGTTTTGATGAACCCGAAACGCCAATCATTCCTGAACCTTCAAGAGTTATTAATGTAATATTATCGATATGGCTAATTCCTTTTACAATAGTATCTTTTGATGAAACATGATTCGAAATATAAGTTCCTTCCGATTCTGGTTCAAAAGTATTCTTGATTACAATAGGGATATTTTTTCTTAATACAGGCTGAATCGTTGGCGGATATAAGACCTTGGCACCAAAATGAGATAATTCCATCGCTTCCTGATAAGAAATAGTTGCAATAGGATGCGCTTGTTTTACAATTTTAGGATTGGCAGTGTACATTCCGTTTACGTCAGTCCATATTTCCAGTGCTTTGGCATCAAGCGCGCCAGCCAGAATTGCAGCAGTATAATCAGATCCACCACGACCTAATGTTGTAATGATTCCATCTAAAGATGAAGCAATAAAACCTGGCATGATTACTATCTGAGATTCATTTGTAGCAAAATAATCACGGATTAATTGATTCGTAACTTCAAAGTTTACAGCAGCTTTCCCGAAATGGTTATTGGTTTTTATAAGTTCACGGCTGTCTTTATAACCACTATTTTTATTAGTTTGCTTTAAAGCTTCGGCAATAATATATGACGAAAGCAATTCTCCAAAACTAAGAATAGTATCAGCAGTTCTATTAGATAATTCACCCAATAAGAAACAACCATCAAGTAACGTCTCAAGATGGTTTATGATTCTTTTTACGTGGCTTAATAAACTACTTTGTTCGCTAACTGGAATCAGTGCTTTTAAAGTATCTAAATGTTTTTTCTCTATTTCGGCAACTATGTCTTTATAACTTTCGTCATTAGAGGCGGCTTTTGCGGCAGCAGCCTGAAGTAAATCAGTTACTTTACTTAAAGCCGAAACGACAACTACTAATTGACCTTGTTCTGATTTTTGGTTTACAATTTCTAAAACTCGTTTTATATTTTCTGCATTGGCGACCGAACTTCCACCAAATTTTAATATTTTCATTGTGTGTATTTTATTTTATAAATGCAAGCAAGTGTTTATATGTATTCAATGCCTCTCTTCTTTCAAGAAAAAAAGTATGGATAACCTGGATTATATGTAAAAATGTATACCCCTAAGGGGTAGTTGTAATTGTAGAAGTTGTTGTAGCAGTAATTGCAACCCAGTTTTGAGTTGTTATCGAAGAGTGATATTTTATACTGTTACCTTTCATTTTTGATTTTCCAAATGTACAGGTTTTTATAATGAGCAAAAAATTTAATCGGATTTTTACGAATATTTGAATATTCTGTATGACAATATTCAATTTCTGATTATTTAATAAAATTTAAAGCCTCAAAATGGGTTATTCATATGTTTGTCTCAGATTAAGAGAGTTGTTTTCCTAAAATAAGAATAGGTTTTTATATAATTGAGAGATAAATTGCACTGACTTGTTATTAATGATGATTTTTCGAACAAACTTTAGATGAATTGTTTTTTATGTTCTAGAGGTTGCCTTTTCGACGTTAAATATAATTATCCTCATCTGTTACTACTATTAGATAGCATATTTGAGTGATGGATATTGATTTTTGAATATCAAATTTGTGCTCAAAGCAGCATATTTAGATCTTATTTTTAATTATTAGCTAAAAAGGTTGCTTTTTAATATTGATTTGTTCAATTTTGTCCTTCTAATACTACACAAAATGAGCAACATCCATTATATCAGTACGGAGTTACTGAATTTAGAGCAATTACAAGAAATTATTGTAGAGCAAAAAACATTAGAACTGTCTGAAGAGGCTAAAGTTAATGTTCAGAAATGCAGAGATTATTTAGATAAAAAAATGGCATCACATTCAGAACCAATTTACGGTATTAATACTGGATTTGGATCGCTTTGTAATGTCAAAATATCCAACGAAAACTTATCTAAACTTCAGGAGAACCTTGTAAAATCGCATGCTTGCGGAACAGGTGATGAGGTGCCACAAGAAATTGTAAAATTAATGTTATTGCTTAAAATACAATCATTAAGCTACGGACATTCGGCTATACAATTGATAACATTAGAGCGTTTAGTTTCATTTTATAACAATGATGTTTTGCCAGTTGTATATACACAAGGATCACTTGGAGCATCTGGAGATTTAGCACCATTAGCGCACTTGTCATTGCCTTTATTAGGAGAAGGTGAAGTGTATTTTGAAGGAAAAAAAGTGCATTCAAGCGAAGTTTTAAAGCATTTTAGCTGGGAGCCAATTATTTTAAAATCAAAAGAAGGACTTGCATTATTAAACGGAACACAGTTTATGAGTGCTTATGGAGCCCATATTTTAATGAAAGCGTATAAGTTTTCTTATTTAGCCGATTTGATAGGAGCTATTTCTCTGGAAGGATTTGATGGAAGAATCGAACCTTTTAACGAGCTAATTCATTTTATACGTCCTCATAAAGGACAAATTGTTACTGCACAACGTATTAAGGATTTGTTAGAAGGAAGTGAAATCATAGATCAGGTAAAAACACATGTTCAGGATCCATATTCATTCCGTTGTATGCCACAAGTTCATGGAGCTTCAAAGGATGCAATAGATTATGTGAGAAAGGTTTTTAAAACCGAAATAAATTCTGTTACAGATAATCCGAATATATTTATAGAAAGCGATCAGATTATTTCAGGAGGAAATTTCCACGGACAGCCTTTGGCATTAGCCTTAGATTTTATGGCAATCGCTTTGGCAGAACTAGGAAGTATTTCTGAAAGAAGAACCTATCAGTTAATTTCGGGATTACGTAATCTTCCTGCATTTTTGGTAGATAATCCAGGATTAAATTCAGGATTAATGATTCCTCAATATACTGCAGCAAGTATTGCAAGTCAAAACAAGCAATTGGCAACGCCAGCTAGTGTAGATAGTATTGTTTCAAGTAATGGGCAAGAAGATCATGTTAGTATGGGAGCTAATGCAGCTACAAAGGCATTGCGTGTTATGGATAATTTAGAGCGTATTTTGGCTATCGAATTATTAAATGCTTCACAGGCAATTGCTTATAGAAAACCATTGAAATCTAGTGATTTTATAGAGATGTTTTTAAGTAGCTACCGTGAGGTAGTACCATTGGTTACTGAGGATAGAATCCTACATTATGATATCGAAAAAACAATTTCATTTTTGAATAGTTTCCAAATTGAAAATGATTTGTTAACAATGGCTTAACATAACGAAAGAATAATGAAGTAATTTTGCAGTATTAAAAATATAAAAATGTCAATAAACAGTATTTTCCAATTTTTAGTGCCGAAAGACAAGAAATTCTTTCCACTTTTTGAAGAAGCATCAAGCAATCTAATTGAATTAGCTTCTAACTTACACGAAGCAGTAAATCTTCCTTTGAAAGAGAGAGAAGTGCTTTTTCAGAAGATAGATGAATTGGAACAAAAAGGCGAGGACATCACTCGTCAGACAAATCTTGAGTTGAGCAGAAACTTCATTACTCCATTCGATAGAGAGGATATTCATACATTGATTACGTCTATTGATAACGTAGCTGATTATTTGCATGGCGCCGCAAGCAGAATGAGATTGTATCAAGTTGATAAGATTACAAAATCGATCAGAAAAATGACCGAAATCAATCTTGAAGCATGCCAGAATATTGATAGTGCAGTAAAAGAATTGAGAAATTTGAATAATTTCAAAATCATTAAAGACGCATGTGCTAGAATTAATAAACTAGAGAACAAGTCGGATAATGTTTATAACAAGGCAGTTTTTGAAATTTTTGAAAATGAAACAGACGCTAAAAATATTATTAAATATAAAGAAGTGTTATCTGTTTTAGAATCTGCTACAGATAAATGTAAGAGTGTGGCAAACATACTGGAATCTATTTCTGTAAAACATTCTTAAATTCAATTCAATTTCATTCTGAAGTTATAATTTTATGACGCTACTTATAATTATTATAGTATTAGCTTTAATTTTTGATTACATCAACGGTTTTCATGATGCAGCAAATGCTATAGCGACAGTTGTTGCTACAAAGGTGTTAACGCCTTTTCAGGCCGTTCTTTGGGCAGCATTTTTTAATTTTTTGGCCTATTGGGTTTTTGGTTTTGGTGTAGCAGATACTGTTGCCAAAACGGCAAATACCATGCAAATTGATCTTGTTGTTATTCTAGCAGGGGTTATCGCTGCTATTTGTTGGAACTTATTGACATGGTGGTTCGGGATCCCTTCAAGTTCATCACATACATTAATTGGAGGTTTTGCTGGTGCTGCTATTGCGCATGCAATTGCTGTACATGGTTTCTCAGGTTATGTAGGAGAAGATGGTACTACACAATATTGGTATCAAATTGTCAGTTGGTATAAGGCAGGAAAAGATGGAGGAATGCCCTCGGGAGTCCTTATCATTGTTGCTTTTATTGTTTTGGCACCGCTATTAGGTGCATTGGCTTCGTATTTGATTTCTATTTGGTTATTAAATGCTTCTAAGAAAAGTATTTTACCAAAGTTATTTACAATTGCTTTAATGATCTTTACAGGTGTTTTCATATACTATCAAATGATACCTTATGATACGATTGTAGCAAATGGAGGACAACCACGTTTTGAATCTTCTGTTTTTTGGAGCGTAGTATTAGAATCGCATAATATAAAATGGTTTTTAGTAGGGTTTATTATCTACTCAATCTCAGCATTTGCTTTGATATTTAGTAGCTTAAACCTTCACCAGGCAGATAGCGCATTGAAAAAAATGCAATTGCTATCATCTGCGGCTTTTAGTTTAGGTCATGGTGGTAACGATTCACAAAAAGTAATGGGTATTATTGCAGCAGCAGTTGCAGTTTATATTCATACAAATCCAGGTATTCATATGGATGAATGGTTAGATGTTGTTCTTCCGTCAGATGATGGAGCGTTCAAAATGCCAGCTTGGATTCCTTTAGCTTGTTATTCTGCAATTGCTGCAGGAACATTAAGCGGAGGTTGGAAAATTGTGAAAACAATGGGATCTAAAATTACTAAAGTAACCTCATTTGAAGGTGTAGCTGCAGAAACTGCAGGAGCATTAACATTGTATTTTACAGAACATTTTAAAGTACCAGTAAGTACAACACATACCATTACAGGTTCTATCATCGGTGTTGGATTAACAAAACGTGTATCAGCAGTTCGTTGGGGAGTAACAGTAAGTTTATTGTGGGCTTGGGTATTAACAATTCCGGTTTCGGCTCTTTTGGCAGCAATAATATACTATACACTTAGTATTTTTCTATAAAACTAAAAAGACATTTATAAAATGTGAGATTTAAAATCACATTTTAAAATCATATAAAAAGCTAGTTTCTTTATTGAAACTAGCTTTTTTGTTTGTTGTAATGAATTTGCGTTAAAAATAAAATAGAGTACATTTATTCTATTCTAAAAAAGCAAGAAAGAATAAGGATTAAAATGGAAGAATCGAATAATAAGTTCGCAGCAGAGCAAATAGAAAGAATTAAGAGCAAGCTAGTTGAAGCTAAAGCCATAGATAAAGATTTAAAAGTATTTGGCGCATCGGATCATGAGTATGTTTTGGGAGAAGTGGCAAGTAGCGAAGTTATTTTAAAATTTGAAAGCGAATACAAGGTAGCACTCCCTAATTGTTATAAAGCATTTTTAATGAATATTGGAAATGGGGGAATATCATTCTCATCTTCGGCAGCAGGGCCTTTTTATGGAATATATCCGTTAGGCGAAAATGTAAATGAATTAATCTATGAAAATACTAAGGAATACTTAAAAGGAGATTGTGTATTGTATCCCAAAATGTCAGAAGAACACTGGGAGGATCTTACTGAAAAGATTGAAGAGGACACAATTTCTGATGTGGATTACGAAAAGGAATTAGGAAAAATATACGGAGGGATATTACCAATAGGTACACAAGGTTGCTCAAGCTATCATGCGCTAGTTTTAAATGGAGAATTTAAAGGAAGAGTGGTAAATATTAATAGCGAAAGATATAATCCTCAATTTACTTTTGAGTTGAATTTTTTAGATTGGTATGAAAGATGGCTTGACGAAGTAATTTCGGGTGATTTAATGCAGGATAATGCAGGATGGTTTGGGTATCGAATAGGAGGTACTACACAGGATATTCTAAAAACGTACTTCTCGACTGATGATAATGAGGTTAAAAGCGATTGTTTGACAGGAATTTTAATCAAGCAAAAGATAGATGCTGAAACATTAGATGTAATTGAAGAAGAATATAAAAGTAGTAATGACGAGATTCAAAAAGAGTTACTTCAGATACTTACAAAATTTGATTATGAGCGGGCATATCCTTATTTAGTAGATTTTGCAGATAAGAGTTTATTGCATGTTTTTCAATTTGTATTTTGGTACGCAAAAAAGAATAGCGCAGATTGGTTGGGCATTATTGAGTCGAATATAGACAGGATAAATGATGACGAAACTTTTAGTTTTTGTGTGTATCTACTAAAAGAAATGAATATCGATTATGGGTATCTTGTAGTTCCTTTTACTCAAAATAAGGATCAGAGCATACGAGTTACCGCATATTATATGCTTGGACAATTAAGTAATAAAAACAGCTATCTGGATGTTTTTATTGTTGGTTTGAATGATGGTGCAAATAGAGTTGTTCATACAGCTCTGCAGGCTTTGGATGGAGTAGAGGATAAAAGACTGTTGAAACATTACAAAAGTATTGCAGAACGATTTCCTGTAGAAGAAGATTATATTTTGGTGAATTTAAATCACAGACTTAAGCCATTTGGATTGTCAAATACAACGATTAAAGATTTGGCTCTAGATGCTTAAAATAATTTTATAAAAAAAAGAGAGGATAATTTTCATTGAAAATATCCTCTCTTTTTTACTTCTTTATGTTTTTTAAGCTAGGTTTTTCTATTGTATAAAATTCTCCAACACAATAAGGGCTATGTCTCAATTCGTCTGAAATAAAGGAAGTTGTATAAATCATTTGATAAGAATTTGAGTCAAATTGTGTAACTCTATCAATTAGTATTTTTTGTAAATTTTGTGCTCGATTTACCTCGATACCTTTATCTTCCATATTGTCAGCAAAAATAAATCTTGGGTATCGCATGCCGTTTACTGATAGCGAAGCAAGAAAAATTGCAAACCTTCCAGATACTTTTAAGAAAAAGTTTGAACTTGCTGAAAACTTATGATACTCTTTTGCTAGCTTAGAATTTTTACTTGTCAAATACACAAGATTATTAGAAAAGTCAATATAAAAATCATTAGCATTTTTAAATTCATCTTGTCTTTTGAGGTCATTGCTTAATAAATAAATGCCTTCCTTTTTAATTTGCAACAAGACTTCTTCCTTTAATTTTCTCTGTTTATTTTCTGTAAATATCTTAAAGGAATATAATTTATTTATTTCGCTTTCAAGTTCTCCTTTTTTCTCTAATAGTTTTTCATATAATTCAGCTTGTTCTAGTAAAGTTCTATATTGTAAAATTTCACCATCAATGAAGCCTTTCGATGTATACAATTTATCCAATTCTTCTTCATTGAAGGATTTTACATCTTTTAATGCTATATTAACTTGGTTTTGTAATTGTTGTAGCTTAATTATTTCTGAATGGTATTTTGTGGTAGTCTCTAATAGGTTTCTTTTGTTCCTTTCAAGTAAAATATTTGATTCATTTATTTGAAAGCTTATTTCTTGTTCCATTCGTCTTGCTTGAACAACACCAAAACTTTCGTCAACATTTTCTTTGCAAAGTTTACAACTAGAATGATTTTCTTGAAGACTGATTTTTGTCAAACATTCTGGGCAGTATTCAAGTGGAAAAGTTCCTAAAAAACAGCGTGTTTGAATTGAATTTTTTAAAGCCTTTACCTTATCTTTTAAGGTCTCAATAAAATAAGTTGAATCTTCAATTTCGTAAGTTAAACTTTTAATACTTTCTTCTAAATTTAAAACTTTACTTCTTTGGTTAATTGACAATTCTGATAATTTTTGAAATTCAAGTTTTGATTTGTCATCATACTCAATTTCAATTTTCTTATTTCTTATGTTTATTATTTTTTCCTCTATATCAAATATATCCTTTTGCTTATCTTTAATTGTATTTTTTAAATGTTCAGTATTTAATAAGAAATCATTTGAGAAGAATTGCTTTGTTATTTTTATTTCACTTTTAACATTATCAAGCTCTTTTGAAGCAATATCTAATCTTTTTTTACTATCATATAATTTTTGATTATAAACTCCTAACAATAAGTCTGAAACAGTTTCTCTTGTTAATTGGCTATCAAATTGTTCATAATAAAACAAAGAACTTGTCGGTGAATCTTGGTCAATATAAAGTAATCTTAGAATTTGATGAAAAGTAATATTACTATCTCCTTTTACAATTGGAATATCTAGATTGTCAAAAATTACATTTGAAAAACTTTTTTTATTGGGTAATGTATTAAATTCAAATTTTTGCCAGTGTTTGTCATTTGGTGGATTTAAACTTTCGTCTAAATTTCCCCAAAAGAAGTTTAGAGCAATTTGAGAATTAATTTTATTCGTTTTTATATTAATTTTAATGTTTCTTTTTATAGTGAAAATAGCTCCATTCATTTCAACTTCGGCGTAAACACTTTGGCACTGTCTTGCTTCTGGAACAAAATCGTTAAAGCTACCACCTAAAACAAAAAAGATAAAATGGGTTATCGTAGATTTACCGCTACTATTATCACCTCTAATGATATTTACGCCTTTATGAAATGTTTCATCATAAGCAATCTTGCCTTCATTTGTATAAATGAGAAGCCTATTTAAAAACAAATTATTATGCATCATATTTACTCTCTATAAGATTTGTTCTTGCCTTTAGTCCATCTTTTCCTGGCATTTTTATGTTATAAAAGTCAGAAATTAGTATTGTAATAATATTTTTTTCCCTCGGTGATAATTCTTCAAATTTATTAGCATAGTCTTTTAAAATTTCTCTTGAAATTATTGAAACCCTATTTAATAATAATAATTCTTTATCAATTATACCATAAGAAGCTAAGCAATGTAAGGCTGATGTTTGATATGGTTTTATTTTTTCAAATACTTTTCTATCATTATATACTTTTTCGTATGGATTATCTTTTTTTACAGTGAATTGTTTTAGTCTAGCTTTAAAATCCTTCTCATTTCGTTTGGGCTTTAAATCGTAAATTTTACTTGGGAATAGTAAATAGAAATCCCAGATTCTTAATCTGTCTAATTCAACATACTCGCTTTTATCAAAATTTGTCAAAAGCTGCAACATACGATAGACAGCGTGGTATAGGTCAAAAGCTTGATTATATATTATCATAATTTTTCCAATTTAAGTGACATTTACCTGTTAAAAAATAAACCATACCTAAAATATCATCAGCAGAATAATTTAAAAATACATCATCTTTTCCCTCTTCATTTAAAATTTGTAAAATTGGTTTTATAACCTTTTCATTTAGTTCAGTTTTTATTTGACTTTTTTGGGTATTACTTTCTACTAAAGGTTCAATATATGTTTCAAAATTTAATCTTATAAAAGCGAATAATTCAACATCAATTTTTTGTTCTGTCTCATACAATTGCCTTGAAACTAATTTTTTCGCATATTTCTCTTTTCTTATTGTTGCATGTAAAATTTCGGTATCATTAAATCCTCCATCTTTTAGTTTTTCAGGCATACTTTTGCCATCTAGTAAAGTGTTATAGAGTTTAAAGTCGTCAATAAATGTATCAAATCGTATGTCGTTTTCAATTTCTTCTTTAAGTTTTTGAAATTTAGATGCCCAACGAGTTTGATTATTAAAATAAACATTACCTGTAGTATTAACCTGCCTTTCTATATTTCCATTATTATTCACATTTTGGTCTATCATTCTACAAATTTATATTACCAGTTATGTTTCCAATATTAACTTGTTTTTCTATATTTCCATTATTATAGATATTTTGTTGTGTATAATTTGATAATTCTTTTTGAGATTTCTCAATTAATGTAAATAGCTCATTTTTAAAACCTAAATCTTCGTTCAATTTGGTAACTAATTCAGTTTTAAAATCCTCTTGATTTTCAATTAATTTTGATTCATCTACATCTTTTATAAATGGCTTCTTTATTAAATTCCAAATGTCTTCACCAACTTTTCGTGATACACCTTCGCCAATTTTGTTTAAAAATGGTTGTGTTAATGCTAATGCAGTTGTTGCTAATGTAATTATATCCATTTTTTTCTTGTTTTATATTTTGATTACTGTTGATAAAATAGCTAATAACGTTTTAAGTATCAGTGTTCTGACGGAAAATTGAAGCACAAAAAAATATTATTAAGGGTTGATAGAATTACTACAGTTAAATTTTGAACATTTACCCACTTTCTGTAAAAAAACCTTGTTACCTGTCTGTTTGTTATTTTTGAAAGTGCGAAATCCAATTGCTATTTTCGTAAAGGGTGGAATGATTTATTTTACCTTTTAATTGTGGAGCAATTTTTAGTAACATAATTTTATTGCTTTCATATACTTTTTTTGGCATTTTATTGCTTAAAGTTATATGTCTAATTATTTCAAGATCTATATCTATTTCAAAAATTGACTTTTGTTCTTTTTCAGAAGTTACAATAATTCGGTATTCGTTTTCTGCTTTGAATGGATGACGCTTTATATATGGTAGCTGTTCAGTAGATATTTTTAATTTTATTAAATCTTTAATTCGAATATATTCTGTTTTTTTGTGAGATATGTTTTCTTTTTCAAGAATTGCAATCAGTTTGTTTGGGCTAAATTCAATACAACAACCACTAGTGCCATTTGCAAAAGCATTCCAATGATGAATTGTTTCATTCTCACACGTGAGGCACAAAGCGTAAATGCTTTTTGCCTTTGTTTTTTTACGATATGTCTCCATAGTTTCTCTATCATTGTAATCTTCCCAATAATTTGGATTTAACAATGTAAGTGTTTTACTGTTTAACATATCGATTAAAAAAGGAAGAGTTGTAAATCTATTGAATTTTCTTATTTCTATTTCCATGTTTATTCATTCTTTTAAAATAACTGCTAACTTCTTTTCTACAAAACTTTTTCACACTTCTTATCACATAAAAAAAACGGCAGGAATATTTCGTAAAAATAGGTTTACAAACATATTGGAAACTTTGTTGATGTGAATACGGGATTCCGTAAACGCAATAATATTTTTGGAGAATGGTTTTATTTATTAACAGAAATAGAAGTAACAAAGGATAAGCTATAACTCATCAATAACAACAATAACTTTAGCCCACAAAAAAAGCCTAACCAAGGGTTAAGCTTTTATATACTATTTGTAATGTTGTCTATTTGTTTTGAATCAATTTCTCTAGCCTCAACATCATTTCGTCTTTTTCTTTAAGCATGCGCTCATAAAGGACGATTTTCTCTTCATGAAGTTCGATGATTTTGTCGATTGGGTTTACGTTGAAAACTGGAGTATGTCCTGTATTTAAAAAAGCTCCCTCATTAAAAGTATTGGAAATAATATTTACTGCTTGTTCTTCATCAAAGTTTTCAATAGCTTCTATAGGTATTTTAAGTATTTGAGATACTTGTTGTAATATATTGGTTTCTATAGCTTCTTTTTGTTCTAGTAGAGATATTTTCTTTTGGTTCCAGTCTTCGCCAAGTTCAAATGCAAGTACTTCTTGCTTTATTCCTAACATTTCACGGAAACGTTTTATATTTCTGCCTTGGTGTATTTTTTGGTTGCTATTGGTGTGTGTCATGGTTTCAAAATTAATATAATCTAATGAGCTAAAGATAGCAAAATACTTGTAAAAAACAGAATCTGCACTGCAAAATACAATTTTTGGATGTTTTATACAGCGTTACAAATGTCTTTTTTATACTTAAATGTAAAAAATGAGGAGGATGAAAAAGGGGAGGGGAATCGTATAACTAAAATGAGCAATATGTTGATTTTTAGTTGTTTTAATGAATGTTAATCCTTTTGGTTTTAAGATTTTTTAACTTTTAAACTTTCGACTTGTCAAATAACTACTTCTGAAAATTTTTGTGATTGTGTTTTCGTTTGTAAATCGTTTGCTTTAAATGCTCGTTATTTTGCGAAATAATACTAATTGTGCCATCTATTTCTAACATGGCTAATTTTACGTCTTTATAGTATTCTACGCCATGTTCGCGCATAGCTTCTTCAAGTTCATCCGAAGAGATATTTAGTTTGCCAATTGATTTAAAATCGATATGTCCGTTATGAATCAGTACTTCTGGTTTTTCTAATAAAAGATTATGTAATCCTTTAAATCTGTATGTGAGTTTTTTCAGGACGTAATTAATAATAAACAATACAGCAGCAGCTGCAATTCCGCCCAAGAGGCTCGTGTCGCTACCAACCATGGCGTTCTGAACGGCATTACTAATTAATAAAATCAGGATTACATCGGCAGTATTAAGCTGGGATAATTCTTTTTTACCAAAAACCCGTAATGCAATCACCATAAAAAAGTAAACCGAAGCACTTCTGATAACAATATCAAGATATGGATTCATATTTTTTTGTTTAATGATTTAATCGAATATACGATTAATAGAGCATTATTTTAACTCGTTAAGTGCTATTACTGTGTCTGTTTGCTTTGTAAAAATGGTATTCAAAACATAGAAACATAGTCCTGATTGGTATCAGAATAGAATTGATAATCAAAGAGGATTCAATAAAAATATATTTTTCACATAGTCTTATGTGATTTATTTTAAGTGAAACATCTTTTCTAGGCTTTGTAACTCTATGTTTCTATGTGTTGAAATAATTACATCTAGCGGGTTATTTAAGTTTAAAATTCTTCTCAATAGCTTTTATCATTTCTCCCGCAACATCTTTATTAGTCGCGCCTTCAATTCCTTCTAATCCTGGAGATGAGTTTACTTCTAGTAATAAAGGACCTTTGGATGAACGGATAATATCAACCCCTGCAACTTTTAAATCCATTGCTTTGGCTGCTTTTATGGCGATTCTTTTTTCTTCGCTAGTAATTTTTAGTATCGATGCAGTTCCACCTAAATGAATATTTGCTCTAAATTCACCCGGCATAGCTTCGCGCTGTATGGCAGCAACTACTTTTCCGTCGATTACAAAACAACGGATGTCTTTACCGTTTGCTTCTTTAATGAACTCTTGTACCAGAATGTTGGCATTTAAGCTTTTAAAAGCGTTTATCACACTCTCAGCAGCCTTTTTGGTCTCTGCTAGTACAACGCCTTTTCCTTGAGTTCCTTCTAGTAGCTTTACGATTAAAGGTGAACCTCCAACCATTTTTATTAAATCATCGGTATCTAATGGTGAATTGGCAAAACCAGTTGTCGGAATATCTATTCCGCTATGTAATAATAATTGTAAAGAATACAGTTTATCACGTGATTGGGTTATTGCAGAAGCAGAATTTAAACAAAAAACCTTCATAGCTTCAAACTGGCGTGTTAGTGCACAACCGTAAAAAGTAATACTAGGGCGTATGCGCGGAATAATAGCGTCAAATTCATTTAAAATTTTTCCTCCACGATAATGAATTTCAGGCGTTTTGGCGTCAAGCTTCATATAGCATTCTTTGATATTCAAAAATTGCATGTCATGACCTCGCATTTCACCAGCTTCCATGATTCTTTTATTGCTGTATAACTCAGGATTACTGGCTAAAACCCCAATTCGTAATCCAGAACTTGCTTTTTCAGAATTTTGATATAGTTCTTTTAATGTGTCAGAAGTAGGTTGACCTAAAAGGTATTTTTCTTCTGGATCTACAAGTACTCTGCCGCTCATGGCTTCGCGACCTAAAAGCATTCTGAAACCCATCGAATCTCGATTGGTTAAAGTCATTTCTATAGGCCATTTTGCATCGCCAATTTTTAGGCTTGTTTGTATAACATAGCGTTGTTCTCTAAAACCACTAGAACTTTTTACAACCCTTTTATCTACCAAAGGAGCTTCGCAGTGTATTATAGTTTTGGTGTTGTTTTGTATCGGATTAATATCAAATTTAACCCAACTGGCATCATTTTTTATAAAAGGAGCTATGTTTATGGCATGCATTGCCGAGGTTTTTGCACCTGAATCGACACGTGCTTTAATTGTAGGGATCCCTAATTCGGGAAAAGAACACCATTCTTCGCTACCTAAGATGACTTTATTTTGAAGCATAATTTGATTTATTTGACTTATCAAAAGTAAATATTTGTTTTTAATAATTAACTGATTTGATATAAAGAATAAACCCGTTATGTTATAAAAAACGTAACGGGTTTATTTTTGTTATAAAAAAGAAACTATATTATTGATTTTTTGGCTCTTCGGCTTTATGTACATCAACAGTAAGCTCTTGTGATTCTTCATTTAAATCAATCAAAATTTCATCGCCTGAAGCAATTTTAGAAGTAATTATTTCTTCTGCTAATATATCTTCAACGTATTTTTGAATGGCTCTTTTTAATGGTCTTGCTCCAAATTGCTTATCGAAACCTTTATCTGCAATAAATGCTTTTGCTTTATCAGTAAGGTTTAGTTTGTATCCTAATTCTTCTACTCGTAAGTATAGTTTCTTAAGTTCAATTTCGATAATTAAATCAATATCGCTTTTCTCTAAGCTGTTGAATACAATAACATCATCAATTCTGTTTAAGAATTCTGGTGCAAATGTTTTTTTCAATGCATTTTCGATAATGCTTTTCGAATTATCATCGGCTTGGGCAATTTTAGCAGCAGTTCCAAATCCAACTCCTTGACCAAAATCTTTTAATTGTCTTGCTCCAACATTTGAAGTCATGATAATTATAGTGTTTTTAAAGTCAATTTTTCGACCTAAACTATCTGTTAAATATCCATCATCTAATACCTGAAGCATCATATTGAATACATCTGGATGTGCTTTTTCGATTTCATCTAAAAGTACTACGCAGTAAGGTTTTCTACGAACTTTTTCGGTTAATTGTCCACCTTCTTCGTAGCCAACATATCCCGGAGGTGCTCCAACTAAGCGAGAAATAGCAAATTTTTCCATGTATTCACTCATGTCAATACGAACCAAGGCATCTTCAGAATCGAATAATTCTTTTGCCAGAACTTTTGCTAGTTGTGTTTTACCAACACCAGTTTGTCCTAAGAAAATGAATGATCCAATAGGTCTGTTTGGGTCTTTAAGACCTGCTCTGTTACGTTGTATAGAGCGGGCAATTTTTAAAACTGCTTCGTTTTGACCTATTACTTTATTCTGAATCAGTTCAGGTAATTTAGCCAATTTGTTGCTTTCTGTTTGTGCAATTCTGTTTACAGGAATTCCTGTCATCATCGATACTACATCGGCAACGTTATCTTCGGTTACAAGGATTCTATTGCTTTTTGAATCTTCTTCCCATTGTTCTTGAGCAACAGCAAGTTCTTTTTCAATGCGTTTTTCGTCATCGCGAAGTTTGGCTGCTTCCTCATATTTTTGTTTTTTGACAACCACATTTTTGTTTTCACGTACTTCTTCTAGTTGACGTTCTAAATCCAAAATTTGTTTTGGAACATCAATATTGGTGATGTGTACACGAGATCCAGCCTCATCAAGAGCATCAATAGCTTTGTCTGGCAAGAAACGCTCTGACATATATCGGCTTGTTAATTTTACACAAGCTTCAATTGCTTCTGGCGTATAAGTTACATTGTGGTGATCTTCGTATTTGTCTTTAATGTTATTCAGGATCTCAATTGTTTCTTCAATCGAAGTTGGTTCTACAATTACTTTCTGGAAACGTCTTTCTAGCGCACCATCTTTTTCTATATATTGTCTGTACTCGTCAAGTGTAGTGGCTCCAATACATTGGATTTCTCCTCTTGATAAGGCAGGTTTAAACATATTAGAAGCATCTAGAGATCCAGTTGCACCTCCAGCACCAACAATGGTATGAATTTCATCGATAAAAAGGATGATATCATCATTTTTTTCTAATTCATTCATTACTGCTTTCATGCGTTCTTCAAACTGACCACGATATTTTGTTCCTGCTACAAGGCTTGCTAAGTCTAAGGTTACCACACGTTTGTGAAATAAGATACGGGATACTTTTTTCTGAACAATACGTAAGGCAAGTCCTTCGGCAATAGCAGATTTTCCTACTCCAGGTTCACCAATTAATAAAGGGTTGTTCTTTTTTCTACGGCTTAAAATTTGTGAAACGCGTTCAATTTCTTTCTCACGTCCTACAACAGGGTCTAATTTTCCTTCTTCGGCCATTTCTGTTAAATCTCTCCCAAAATTATCCAAAACTGGTGTTTTAGATTTTTTATTGGACTTATTGGCTGGATTATTAAAACTTCCTTCTTTAAGACTGTCATCTTGTCCTGAATCATCATTATATGATTCGTTTCTTGGCAAGTTTTCTAAAAATTCTTCTTCGTTTGGAGTCATATTTAAGTATTGTTCTTTAGCTATATCATAATCTATTTTTAGTTTATTTAATAGCTTGGTTGTTGGATCGTTTTCGTTTCGTAAGATACATAAAAGCAAGTGTGCAGTGCTAATAGATGAACTCTGGAATACTTTGGCCTCTAGGAATGTAGTTTTTAATGCTCTCTCAGCCTGACGGGTGAGGTGCAGATTCTTTTTTTCTACATTGATTTCGGCACTAGGATTGGCAGGGCTCAGTATTTCGACCTTCCTACGTAAATGTTCTAAATCGACAGCTAGGTTATTCAATATATGAATGGCTTTTCCGTTTCCATCCCTTAAAATGCCTAGCATCAAATGTTCAGTACCAATAAAGTCATGGCCTAGTCTTAAGGCTTCTTCTTTACTGTAGGTAATAACATCTTTTACTCTTGGTGAAAAATTATCATCCATAATATTTAATTAGTATTGTAAATTTAGTGAATTAGTGTGTTAAAAACAAAAACCATACCCATTAGAAATGTCATGTCAGCTAAGAGACGAAAATAATAATAATAAATGAGTTAAATACGATTTAAATTATTAACTATAGTGCTAAATAAAGTTGTTAATAAATCATTGAAATAAGTAGCGTAAAATGCCTTCAAAAATTTCAAAAAGGCGTATATTGGCACGTTTTGAAACTAATATAATTTTTTAATATAACAACTTATGTCTGAAGGAGAAAAGTTAATTCCTATTAACATAGAGGATGAAATGAAATCAGCTTACATCGATTACTCGATGTCAGTAATTGTATCGAGAGCGCTTCCTGATGTTAGAGATGGCTTGAAACCAGTGCATCGAAGAGTTCTTTACGGAATGTATGATTTAGGTGTAACTTCAAAATCTGCCCATAAAAAATCCGCAAGAATTGTCGGGGAAGTTTTAGGTAAGTATCACCCACACGGAGATACTTCAGTTTACGATGCCATGGTACGTATGGCTCAAGAATGGAGTTTGCGTTATTTATTAGTGGATGGCCAAGGTAACTTTGGTTCTGTAGATGGAGATAGCCCAGCAGCAATGCGTTATACGGAGGCTAGAATGCGTAAGATTTCGGAAGAAATAATGGCTGATATCGAAAAAGAAACAGTTGATTTTCAATTGAACTTTGATGATACGTTATATGAGCCTAAGGTAATGCCTACGAGAGTTCCTACCTTATTAATAAATGGAGCAACTGGTATTGCAGTAGGTATGGCAACTAATATGCCACCTCATAACCTTACAGAAGTTATCAACGGTACGTTAGCTTATCTTGATAATAACGATATTGAAATAGACGAATTAATAACGTATATCAAAGCTCCCGATTTTCCAACAGGAGGTATAATATATGGTTATGAAGGTGTTCGTGAAGCATTTAAAACGGGAAGAGGGCGTATTGTAATGCGTGCCAAAGTTGGTTTTGAAGAAATAGATGGTAGAGAATGTATCATTGTAACCGAAATTCCATATCAGGTCAATAAGGCAGAAATGATCAAGCGTACTGCTGATTTGGTAAATGATAAAAAAATTGATGGAATTGCAAACATCCGCGATGAGTCTGATAGAAATGGTATGCGTATCGTTTATATCCTTAAGCGTGATGCAACTCCAAACGTAGTTTTAAATACATTATATAAGTATACACAATTACAATCATCATTTAGTGTAAATAATATTGCATTAGTAAAAGGCCGCCCACAAATGTTGAATCTAAAAGATATGATTCATTATTTTATTGAGCACCGTCATGATGTTGTAGTTCGTAGAACTAGATTTGAATTACGTAAAGCCGAAGAAAGAGCCCATATCTTAGAGGGTTTAATTATTGCATCAGATAATATTGATGAAGTAATTGCTTTAATAAGAGGTTCGAAAAATACGGAGGAAGCTCGCGAAAAATTAATCGAAAGATTTAAATTATCAGATATTCAAGCACGTGCTATTGTCGAGATGCGTTTGCGTCAATTAACAGGACTGGAACAAGACAAGTTAAGAGACGAGTATGAAGAATTGATGAAATTAATCGAACATTTGAAAGCGTTATTAGCAGATGTAGATTTAAGAACTAATTTAATTAAAGAAGAACTTATCGAGATCCGTGATAAATATGGTGATGCGCGTCGTTCTTTAATTGAATATTCAGGTGGAGACGTAAGTATCGAAGATTTAATTGCAGATGAGAATGTAGTTATTACAATTTCGCATGCAGGTTATATCAAGCGTACAAATCTTACGGAGTACAAAACACAAAATAGAGGAGGAGTTGGGCAAAAAAGTGCAGGAACAAGAGATCAGGATTTCCTTGAGCATATGTTCGTTGCAACCAATCACCAATATATGATGTTCTTTACCCAAAAAGGGAAATGTTTCTGGATGCGTGTGTACGAAATTCCTGAAGGAAGTAAAACTGCCAAAGGTAGAGCTATCCAAAACTTAGTTAATATAGAAAGCGACGATAAAGTTAAAGCGTTTATCTGTACTCAGGATTTAAAAGACAAAGACTACATCAACAGTCATAACTTAGTTATGGTAACCAAAAAAGGTCAGGTTAAGAAAACTTCTTTAGAGAAATATTCTAAACCTAGAGTAAATGGTGTTGCTGCAATTACTATTAAAGAAGGAGACGAATTATTAGAAGCTAAATTAACTAATGGTGAAAGTCAGATTATTTTGGCTGTTAAATCGGGTAAATTAGTTCGTTTTGAAGAAACTAAAACCCGTCCGATGGGAAGAACAGCTTCAGGAGTTCGTGGAATTACTTTAAAAGATGATACTGATGAAGTAATTGGTATGGTTACGGTTGATAAAGAGAATGTTAACGATTCACAAATTTTAGTTGTAACTGAAAATGGATACGGAAAACGTACCAAATTAGTCGATGATGATGGTGAAGATGTTTATAGAATTACCAATCGTGGAGGAAAAGGAGTGAAAACTCTAAATATTACTGAAAAAACCGGAAAACTTATTTCGATTAGTGCAGTAACAGATGCTGATGATTTAATGATTATCAATAAGTCTGGACTGACAATTAGAATGGCTATTGAAGATTTACGTGTAATGGGTCGTGCGACTCAGGGAGTTAGATTAATTAATCTAAAAGGTAAAGATTCTATTGCTGCTGTTACTAAAGTAATGAAAGATGATGTTGCAGAAGTTGTTGTTGATGAGGACGGAAATGTTATCGAAAGCGTTATCGAAAGAGTAAAACCAGACTTAGAAGTTCTAGAAGATGATGGTGTTATTGAAGACGAGGACGAGGATGATGATGTTGAAGACGAAGATGTAGAAGATGATTCGGAAGAAGAAGAGGAATCTGAAGAATAATTAATAGAAATCGTACAAACAATTTAAACAAACAAATAGAACATTATGAAAAGTAAATATGTAATACTAGCGTCAGCATTATTGATATCAGTAGCTACTTTTGCTCAAAAAGATCAAATTAAAAATGCTGAAAAAGCATTGAAAAATGGCGATGCTAAATCGGCTATTTCTATTCTTGATGCAGCAGATTATCTGATTACAAATGCAAAAGATACTGAGCAATCTCAATATTACTTTGTAAAAGGAAATGCTTATTTAGATATAGCAAAAAAAGGAGAAGAAGAAGGTAAAAACCTTTCACTTGCTGCAGAGGCTTATAAAAAGTTAATTGAAACTGAAAAAACATCAGGAAAAACTAAATATTCAACACAGGCTGCTGCTTCAATCACTGATATAAAAGGAAGATTGATTAATGGGGCTATTGCTGATTCAAAAGTTAGTAAACATGCTGATGGTGCAAAAAAGATCTACGATGCTTATTTGCTAGATAAAAAAGATACTATTAACTTGTATTATGCAGCTTCGACTTATGTAAATGCTGGAGATTTTACTGCTGCTTTGCCTCTTTATGAAGAATTAAAAAGACTTAACTATTCAGGAAAAGGGACTGCTTACTTAGCTACAAATAAACTTTCAGGAGAAGATAATGCTTTTGCTACTGCAAATGAAAGAGATTTAGCGGTTAAGATTGGAACTCATGAAAAACCTAGAGCAGAAGTTTCTCCTTCTAAAAGAGGTGAGATTTATAAAAACATCTCTCTTATCTTAGTTCAAAATGGCAAAACAGAAGAAGCTAAAAAAGCTATAGCAGATGCTAGAGCTGCAAATCCAGAAGATTCTTCTTTGATTTTAACAGAAGCAAATTTATATTTGGAAACTAAAGATTATGAAACTTATAAAAAACTAATCGGTGAAGTTTTGAAAAATAATCCAAACGATCCTGATTTGCTTTTTAATCTAGGAGTACTTAGCGGAAATGCTAAAAACACTGCTGATGCTGAGAAATATTACACTAAAGTAATCGAAATCAAACCAGATTATACTAATGCTTATATTAACCTAGCTGCATTAAAATTAGAGGACGAAAAACCTATAATTGATGAGATGAACAAGCTTGGAACATCTGCAAAAGAAATGAAGCGTTATGATGAATTGAAAGCGAAAAGAAATAATCTTTTTAAAAGTACAATTCCATACCTTAAAAAAGCTTCTGAGTTAGATCCTAAAAATGAGGATATTTCTAAGACTCTTTTAAATGTTTACAGCGCACTTGAAATGACTGCTGAATACAAAGCATTAAAAGCAAAAATGTAAAATTATTTTGCAAGCATAAAAAAACCGAGATCAAAATCTCGGTTTTTTTATGCTTTGTATTTAGATTAAAAGAAGTCTGTTATTTAAGCAATTATAAGTTTTTTAAATGTAAACAGAGTAAATAATACTCTTTAAATATTTAAATAATAATTACAATACAGATTAATTAAGCATTCATTGCATTTTGGTTTAGGTCGGCAAGTTTCTCTTCCTAAAAAAGAAATAGCCATTCCTATTTCACCCCAAATGTCTTTTGGCAGCACCAGTATCAATTCTTTTTCTACTTTATTACCATCTTTAGACTCTTTTATGAGTCCGATTCTTGGAGCGACACGTATAACATGTAAATCTGCAATAATCCCTTCTGCTGGTTTATTTGATTCCTTTAGGATTACATTCGCCGATTTTCTGCCAATACCTTTTAAAGCTACCAAATCTTTCATGGTCATCGGGATATTTTTATCCTTTTTAATTGTATTTGCAATTTCGATTAGCCATTCGGCTTTAGTTCTGTAGTTTCTAACACTACTAATATAGGTAAACAGTTCTTCAGTATTAGTTGCAACAAGGCTTTCTATGTTTGGATATTTAGCAAAGAAAGTAGGGGCAATCGAATTGATATTTGCATCAGAATCCTGAGCTGATAGTACTACCATTACTAGTAATTGATAGGTGTTTTGATATTCTAACGGATGTTTTCTGCCTTTGTACTTTGTTAGAATTGGTTCTAGAATTACTTTCCAATCTGGAGATTCACCAAATAAATTCATGACTATTTGTCTTTAAAATCTATCGATAAAGAGTTTACACAATAACGCTGTTTTGTTTCAGTTGGGCCATCATCAAATACATGACCTAAGTGACTCCCACAATTGGCACATAAAATTTCTGTTCGTTTCATGCCATGACTCGTATCAGTAATATATTCAACTTTCCCAGGAATCGATTCGTCAAATGAAGGCCAGCCACAATGAGCATCAAATTTTGAATTGCTTTCAAATAATGGTTCGTTACAAGCTCCACAGCAATAAACACCTTTTTCAAAATGAAGATTGTATGCTCCAGTATGAGGGCGTTCTGTTCCTTTTTGGCGAAGTACTTGATAACGTTCATTACCAAGTTGTTCTCTCCATTCTTGTTCTGTTTTTTCGATTGGATATTTCATTGTTTTTTATTTTTTTGTAAAAAAGTAAGACTAACAAAATTAATTACTTATGTTCAATAAATTGCACCGTTTTATTAATAACATTTGCATTGCCCAAAATTTTACGATGTCCTAATCCTTCAGTTAATACTAATGTGCCATTCTTTAAATGGTCATTAATGTGAATTCCTGCTTTTACGGCAACTTCTGGGTCGTCTTTATCGTGGATGACTAAAACGGGAATAGTTACATCTGCGGCAGCTACATAGGCTGAAAAGTCATTCATTTTTACGTTGTGTTTGTTTTCAAAATACTTACGTAAACGAATACTAATAGCTGGTTTTAATTCTAGTTTAGAAACAAAATCATCAATAATATCCTGAACAATATCGCCACTACCTATAATAACTGCGTGATTAATATTTAAACCTTGTTTAATAGCATTTAATACAGACATACCTCCTAATGAATGTCCGATAGCCGCTTCAAAAGGGCCATATTGTTTTTCAATTTCTAAAATTGAAGCAATAAAATCAACCATATGCGTAGTCTTACCTGGAGATTTTCCGTGTGCAGGAGCATCAAAACTAATGGTTTCATAACCGTGTTTTAATAGTTCGTCGGCAATCTTAAATAATTGTGTGCCACGCCCTGACCAACCATGAACCAATAGGACTTTTTTATCGCTTTTTCCAAATTTATAAACAACAATTTCGCTGTTAATCGCAGGTATTTTTATAGTGTTTTGTATGCTTTTTTTGTCCATCTCGAGTTCTCTTTTAGGAACTTTATGTTTTATTGGAGTTGTAAAAAGTTTGGTTGCATATGAAGTAGCTAGTTTAGGTGAAATAAAAGAAAGAAGTTTACCCGTTGTAATAATAAATCGAGGAACTTTTAATGCTTCTGTGGGACTAGATGTTTTTTTAGACATTATAATACGTTTTATAGTGCTTTTGTTTTGTATAGATTTAAAAATATAAAAGTAAGACAATTAATAAAGACCTGAACTCGATTAATAATTTAGGTTTAAAAAAAGGTAGAAAAGATAGAATTTAGTATGTTTAATTCGTTGGGTATAATTAAATCATTTGATTTTTTATATCGTTTGTTAGTCTGTCAAAGATGAACTTAATGCTATATTGAACTAATGCTAATGCTGTTGTTTTTGCTAAAATCCTTGTTTTAAAACCTTCAAAAGTTTTAGCATAATTGTTTCTAATTCTGAACTGGTTGTGTAATTGTGAAAATAACATTTCAATTCTTTTTCTTAATTTTCTAAATATATAAGGCTCTGGTTTATCGTTTTTTTTGTATTCCTAATTTGATGTTTACTGTTTTAAACAAATCTAATTGAATGCTTTGAGATAAGCAACCCATATCAGTAAGTAGTTTATGATTAAATATATAGTATTTTTTTAAATGAATGTCATGAACTTCTAATTTTGTACAATTTAAAGAATGTAAAACTCCATTTATAGAACAAAATCCTTGCAATATATATTCGTAAAAGGTAATTGTTTTGAGAAATACTATAGTCTTTTGAAGAAGTTGTTTAAAAAACTCATTTTCGTAGATTTTAATTCGTCTATGACGTGCAAATTAGCAAATCTCCAACGGCATATTATCTTCAAAATCTTAAAACGGAGAGGCTAATTTTGTTTTTACTTTTTCTAAAAATAAAAACAATTTTTGTCTTTTTTAATTGAACTGACTTGGTTCAATTAAAGAAGGGATTTGTTGTTTGTTGATCTTGTTTAATTACGGTTTCTCATTTTCAAGAGAGATATATTAAGCTGTTAGGTTTAACCTTGCCAATAGTACTGTTTTGTTACTATTTTTTTGTTTTTTAACTTATATATCTTTTGTAATATAAATATGGTTATTAAAAAGCTTATCGTGTTATTTTTTTACCGTATTATAGCTTTTTATATGTTTTATTTTGTATTATAATAATTTGCTATAAAAGGACATGTTGTTTTCCCAAAGTAATGCTAAAGCACATGTGTTTATTTAATTTAAAATAATAATAATGAAACAAAAACTACTATTAATTCATCTATTTTTATTGCTCTTTAGTATTTCAGGATTTACTCAAACGGGTCCTGGAGGAGTGACTGATGGGCTGCGTATTTGGTTAAGACCCGAAATAGGAATTACGACTTCGGGTAGTAATGTAATCAGTTGGGCAGATCAATCCGGAGTAGCAATTCCGAATGATTTTGATCAAACAAATGCTTCGGTACAGCCTACTATTGCTCCGGCAGAAGTGATGTATAATTTTCATCCTGCTGTTAATTTTAATGGTAGTAATTTTATGCGTAGTAAGGTAGCAGAAGCAGCTCCTTTTACTAAAGACGTTGGAAATGGAACTTTGTATGTGGTACACAATTGGAGATCTGATGCAGGAACTTCTCTAACGACACCAGTATTTGGTCTTGGTGATGCTCCAATGGGGATTGATCCAGGTTATAGTGCAACGAGACCTCTTATAGGGATGGAGGGGTCATATATTTTATCGCTTAAAGCTGAAAGTTTGGTGATGCGTTCTGATAGTCGTTTTACAGCCCCTGTAAGAAAATCCTTTATACAAGGTACTGCTTGGTCTAATGAAGAGGGCGCTACAAAGATCCGATTTAATAATAGCGGACTATATAGTGAGGCAAATTACCCGGGTAGGCTATCTACTTTTGGTGGTGCTGATGGTGCGATATTAGGTTTACAAAAAAAACCAAATGGTTCATATAAAGGTTATATACAGGAAGTTATTGCTTATCAAAAACAGCTATCATTAGCGGAAATGTTGCGAATAGATTCTTATTTAATGATTAAATACGGGATTAGTGGTAATGCTATTAATGATGGAAGGATAAGTTATCTTTTGGATTCAGGATCTAATAAAATATGGACATGGGCCGCTACTGCTAGTAATGGTGGTAGTAGATACTATTATAATGTAGCTGCTATTGGCAGGGATGATTCGAGCGCTTTGAATCAGAAACAGAGCCAATCTGTTGAAGATAATTTTCAGATAACAATAGGATTAAAAACAATAGAGCCAACCAATTCAGAAAATTTTGCTGCTTTTGAGCAAGATAAGAGTTTTATGTTTTGGGCAGATAACAATGGTGAGACTGATTTTACGCGGCTCATATCTGGTCATACTCCAAGCATGCGTTTTGCAAGAGTTTGGAAAATTCAGGAAACAGGTAAAGTTGGCACTGTAAAATTTGCTGTTCCTTTTGCAATAGGAAAAGAAACAAGTAGATTCTTTTTGGTACGCTCTACTGATGAGACTTTTGATAAATCAGATGAATATATCCCTCTGAAGAAGTTTACTTCGGGTACAACGACTTATTGGGCCTGCGATGTAGATTTCAACGACAAAGATTATTTTACATTGGCTGTTGATGACAATCCGGAGTCGATTGCTTTGAGTTTTACTCCTGATGATAGCACAGTAACAAAAGTGGCAGAGGGAAAAGAACAAATGGTTACAGTAGGATTTCCTCCAGGTGTTACTTTGGATACTGATACGGTTGCTAATTTTTCTATAACAGGAACAGCCATAAATGGTACAGATTATACGACTATTGAGAATTCTGTAATGATTCCGGCAGGTCAAAATTCAGTAACTATTAATATACAAGCACTATCGGATTTTATTATAGAAACAGATGAGACTGTTATATTAACAGGGACATCCGTTACATCTGCAAGTGGTGCAACATGGTCTACTGGTAAAGGCAAGAAGATAGCCATGGTAACGATAACAGATTCCAATCCGTTATCGGATAGGGTATTGTGTTTTAGTCCAACAACAGAAAATGTAGCAGAGGGCAGCTCGACAACGTTAAAAGTAAGTTTGTCAGAGGGGATTACAGCGGTGAATGATATTACATTCAGCTATAGAGTTAGTGGTACAGCAATTAGTGGTAAAGACTATGTAGCATTGAGTGGAACAGGAACGATAAAAGCAGGTGAAAACTTTGCAGCCATTGTTATAGATGCATTAACAGATACTATTATAGAGTTTGACGAAACTGTAATCATAGACGGAATAGGTACTATAGCAGCAGGTCCATTAACTGGATTTACATGGGATGACACAGCCAATATGGCTACAGTTACCATTGCGGATGTAACTGTTGCGGAAAATAAAGTATTGAACTTTTCTCCAACTAACGCAGCTGTTGCAGAAGGATCAAGTATTAGTATGAGAGTGAGTTTGCCAGCAGGAGTTACTCTGGTGTATCCACAGATTGTAAACTATACGGTATCAGGAACAGCAATAAATGGTACGGACTATACCGCTTTAACAGGTTCGGTAACGATTCCTGCGGGTTCCAGTTATGCAACGATAGAAATAGCTGCTCTAACAGATAATTTGATAGAACTAGACGAAACAGTAGTTATAACAGGAGGCGATACAGAAGGATTTACCTGGGGAGGCGACAATGTAGCTACAATTATTATTAATGATGTAACTAGTCCTGCAAAGAAAGTATTGAGTATTTCTCCACTTACAAA
>NZ_JADNRC010000022.1 GCF_015594725.1 Flavobacterium sp. ALJ2
GGTATCTATAACATTTATTGTTTGACTTACAGGAAGAGAAACATTATTACATGCATCTTTTGCAGTCCATGTTCTGGTTATCGAATATGTTCCAGGACATGATCCAGGAGTATTTACGTCAACAAAAGTTAGAGATGTTACCGTACCGCTATTATCAGTAGCAGTAGCGACAGCAAAAACAGGTGTCTGCGGACAGTTAATAGTTGAAGTTGCAGGTAATGGGTTAACTATAGGTTTAGTTGAATCTCCGGCAGTAATAGTCACAGAGAGTTGTTGTTGACAGCTATTAGCATCAGTTACGGTCACATTGTAAACTCCAGAAACGATATTTGTTAAATCTTGTGTTGTCGGAGCAAATGCACTTCCATCTTTTGTCCAACTGTAAGTATAAGTACCTGTGCCACCAGTTACAGTTATATCTATTGCACCTGTAGCATCATTGTTACATAATACATTGGTTTTTGATGTTAACGTTACATTCAAAGCAGTTGTGGGTTGTGTAATAGCAATAGTGCTAATTCCTTTACAACCATTTGCATCAGTTGCAGTAACCTCATAAGATCCAACTGTTAAACCAGTTAGGTTTTGATTAGTTGCAAAAGCACTTCCATTTTTTTTCCATGAATAGGTATATGGTGCAACACCACCTGTAGCATTGTTAACTGTAATTGCCCCAGTTGCAGCTCCAAAACATTTTACATTAAGATGTGATGCAGTAGCCTCTGTTACAATAACATTGCTAACTGTTACAACAACAGGTTTAGTATCTGAACAACCAGATGTAAGATTTTTTCCTTTTATGTAATAAGTACCCGCAGTTGCTGCAGTAGGAGTATTATAAGGAATAGTAGCAGCTGCATCTTGCCAATAAGTGTAAGTTAATCCAGCAGTACTACCCGCAGTAACAGCAGGAGCAGTAAGATTAACCGTATTAGGAGAACAAACTGGAGCAGGATTTGTAATTACTAAAGTATTCGTAGCAAAACTTCTTGCTTTTAAAAATACACCTGAATCATACTTTTGATCAGATGCATCGGCAATTGCCATTTTAATTTTATAAGATTGTCCGGGAGTAACTGCATAAGTAGCAGTAAGAACAGTAGTTGAACCATCAAATTCCATAGTTGTTACTCCAGGGGCATTATTTACATAATAAGTCCCATTTTTAGCTACAAAAGGAGTATTATTTATATTAGTCCCAGCAGAATGGATATTGTTTATGGTAACGGCATCATTGTTGGGTAATTGAGCAAGATTTACTGCATTATTAGTATAAGTACCTGTAATCCCAGGACCGCTTAAGAAAAAACCGAAAGCATCGTTAAATTCAGTATCAACATATTCGAGATATTCTTCTGATGCAAATACAAATTGAAATTCAACAAGATTTCCGTCTGGAATAAAATTAAATTCAAGAATGGCAGCATCATGCATTGTTTGTCCAGAAATGTTTGTTAAGTCAGGATCACTTGCTAAATCAACCATTTCGTCTGATTTATTTGTAAAGGTATTAGGACCCATGGCAGAATTTATTTTTCCTGTTGATATCAAAAGCCCTTCATCAATAGGAAAAGTAGAAGTTGCTTTATTATAATACCCTAATTGTCTATCGCCAGCAGTTGCAGACCAGATATGATTATTCCAGGTCCAAGTGTTTCCACTTCTTTGATAATAACCAAACCGAACATTACTTACAACTAAGCAGCCAGAAGTTAATATATTTCTTACTAACCCATCAGCAGTATATCCATTGTTTCCAGCAGCAGGATTAGCAACATCAATAGATCCTGCTGCTGCTAATGCTTGTACAGCAGTTGCACCTGCAAAAGCAGTTTTTTTGGCAGTAGATTTACTTTGGTAAGGTGTATTCCCAATTCTAATCGGAATGTTTTTTTCTTGAGCGTATAAACCAAAAGAAAAAAAGAATAATCCTAAAATAGTTAATAAAGTATTTTTTTTCATAATCTTTAATTTCAAAAATTAATAGTTTCTCTAAAGTGATATCCTAGTGTAATTTTATTTAAATATAATTTTGGGGTGTTTAGTAATTAAGATCCTTCGAATAGATTTTTTCTGTTTGATTTTTCCTTTTTATTGCCTTCATATATTTAACTTTATAGTTTGTGATTTTTTTATTTTTTTAACATAATCAAAGTTATATACTCTCTTTTTAATTGATTTTTTTTTCCTGTAAATGACTTAAATACTCGTTGAAAAGACAATTTTGACCCAAAAAAATCAAAAAAAGATATTTTTATTTTGCGTTTTACGTTTTTTTTAGAAGTAGTTTTTGTGAAAAATTAGCTGTAAAATATTTTTCAAAAATATCTAAATAGGTGATAATGAAGCTATTATGTATTTTTGTTTTTTGTTTCAAACATCGACGAAATACATTTATCATAGATTAAGTACATATTTTTCCTTATAAAAAAGAAGAGGGTATTTTTAAAAAAGTTAAATCTTTAGAATATTTGTGATTGACAAAAAGAGATGTTAAAATTGAAGTGATTTTTTTAAAAATTTATTGTTACTATTTTTTGTTATGTATAGCTCATCACATTAAATTAGAAATATAAAAAATCAACAAAAGAGATGCCTTTATGAAATTCTTTTGTAAATTGTAGCTAAATTTTAAGGTTGTTTTTACGATTTAATCATATAAGTTTCCTTTTTTGGAACTATAGAGATCAAAAAAAGCACCACGTATAAGTCCAAAAAATAAAAGCATATTCCTTATAAAAACAAATAGTATCCGTAATATGAAAAATTTAATATTGATCAGACATGCAAAATCAAGTTGGGAAGCACCTTTAAAAGATTTTGACAGACCTTTGGTAAAAAAAGGAATCCATGATGCGCATGACGTTTCAGCCAGTATTTCAAAATTTCTACCTAAGACCTTTTTGATATGGAGCAGTACAGCAGCAAGAGCTGTAGAAACGGCACTTATTTTTGCGCAAAACATTTCATATCCAATAGAAAGCATCATTTACAAAGACGATCTTTATACGTTTGATGAGAAACAATTAGAAAAGGTTATCAAATCGTGTGATAATGTTTTCGAAAGTGTTATTCTTTTCGGACATAATGAGGCTATTACAAATTTTGTTAATAAATTTGGGGATGTTTTCATAGATAATGTACCTACATCAGGTTTTGTATCACTACAATTTGATACAGAAAGATGGGACAAAATAGATAAAGGCAGAACTCAAAAAACAATTTTCCCTAAAGATTTAAAATGAATACAGTGTACGAACAAAAATATATAGATAGAGAAAAAAGTTGGTTGGCATTTAATGCAAGAGTATTACAGGAAGCAGCAGATATTTCAGTACCATTATTAGACAGATTACGATTTTTAGGAATTTTTTCAAATAATTTAGATGAATTTTTTAGAGTTCGTTATGCAGCAATTCGAAGATTAAGCCTTTCTGGGATTTCAGGCGAAAAATATTTAGGAGGAATATCAGCTCAACAATTAGTTAAAGATATTACTGAAATAGTAATTCAGCAGCAATCTGAGAGTTTAAGAATATTAAGTAATATCGAAAAAGAACTCGAAACAGAGAATATTTTTATTATTACCGAAAATGAGATTACAAAAGATCAGGAAGAATATTTAAAAAATTTCTTTATTGAGAAACTAAGTCCAGAGTTAGTTACCATTATATTAAATGATTTAGCCGAATTTCCGGTTTTAAAGGATACACTGGGGTATTTGGCAGTTCGATTAGAGATGAATCATACCGGAGAAGTTCGATATGCAGTAATAGAAATTCCTAAAACCATCAATCGATTTGTAGTTTTACCATCACATGATGATAAAAATTATATTATTTTGATAGATGATGTCATTAGGCATAATTTGAGTAGTATTTTCACCATTTTTGATTATAAAAGTGTTTCAGCACATATGATAAAAATCACTCGTGATGCACAATTAGACATCGATAGTGATTTGAGTAAAAGTATGCTAGAAAAAATAGCAACATCAGTTAAGGATAGACGAATAGGAGAGCCAGTTCGCTTTATTTATGACCAATTAATAGAGCCAGATACGTTGCAGTTTTTCCTTGAAAAAATGAAAATTATTTCGACAGATAGTATTATCCCAGGAGGAAGATATCATAACCGACGTGATTACATGAATTTTCCTAACCTAGGGAGATATGATTTATTATATAAAACAAATGTACCATTGCCAATTCCTGGATTGGGTATGGAAGGAAGTATATTAGAAAAAATTGGAAAAAAAGATTATTTGCTAAATGCACCATATCAGTCGTTTTCATATGTAACAAAGTTTTTGCGTGAAGCCGCTTTAGATCCAAAAGTCACAACGATTAAGATTACATTATATCGTTTAGCTAAGAATTCTCAAATTATCAGTTCATTAATAAATGCTGCTAAAAATGGAAAAAAGGTAACAGTGCAAATAGAGTTACAGGCTCGATTTGATGAAGCTTCTAATATTTCGTATGCTGAGCAAATGCAAACAGAAGGAATAGAACTTATTTTTGGAATTAAAGGGTTAAAAGTACATAGTAAAATATGTGTGATCGAAAGAATAGATGAAGGGAAAACTAAAAGATATGGATTTATTTCGACAGGAAATTTCAATGAATCAACGGCAAAAATTTATACTGATGTTACATTATTTACCAGTCACCAACAAATTCTAAAAGATATATCCAAGATATTTGAATTTTTCGATATTAATTATAGAGTGCATCGATACAAGCATTTAATTGTATCACCACATTATACAAGATCCAAATTTGTAAAGTTAATAGATAGAGAAATTTTACATGCGTTGGCAGGTCGTAAAACATATATAAAGCTTAAAATGAATAGTTTATCCGATTTTAAAATGATAGATAAATTATATGAAGCTAGTAATGCAGGAGTGAAAGTACAGTTGCAAGTAAGAGGAATTTGCTCATTGATCCCAGGTATACCAGGAATGAGCGAAAATATAGAAGCAATAAGTATTGTCGATAACTATCTGGAACATTCAAGAGTTTATATTTTTGGAAATGCAGGATTAAGCGAAGTATATATATCATCAGCCGATTTTATGACCAGAAACCTTGATGGAAGAGTCGAGGTAACTTGTCCTATTTATGATATGGCAATTAAAAATGATTTAATAGATAACTTTAATATTGCCTGGAAAGGAAATGTAAAAGTGCGTTTTCATTCATATAGACTGGATAATAAATACAAAGCGAGAAATCATCATGCTGTGTTTAGAGCACAATTAGAAACATACAAATATTATCAAAACAAAGTAAATGATATAGAAGAAGTTGTATAAAATCTAAAAGAGCAACTTTATGTATCAAGATACTTAATTTCAAATCATAATTAAGAATGATTAAAATAAAAAAATATGGGGCAATCGATATTGGATCAAATGCCATGCGATTGTTAATTTCCAATGTTGTAGAACAAGAAGGTAAGGAACCTCAATTTAATAAAAGTTCACTAGTACGTGTACCGATTCGTTTAGGACAAGATGCATTTACAGTTGGAGAAATATCAGAAGAAAATATCGAAAGAATGTGTGATGCAATGAAAGCATTTAATCTTTTGATGAAAGTACATAAAGTAGAACGTTATATGGCATTTGCAACTTCAGCAATGAGGGAAGCCTATAATGGTAAAGAAGTAGTAGCGATAATCAAGAAAAAAGCAGATATAAAGATTGAAATTATTGACGGAAAAAAAGAAGCAGCTATAATTGCATCAACAGATTTACATCATTTGCTAAAAACAGATCAAACTTATCTTTTTGTAGATGTTGGCGGCGGAAGTACAGAATTCACATTATTCTCTAATGGAAAATTGGTTACTTCAAGATCTTTTAAAGCGGGAACAGTGCGGTTATTAAACGGTATGGTTTGCGATGTAGTGTGGAATGAAATTGAAAAATGGATTAGAGCAAACACAGAAGAATACGAAGAAGTGACGCTTATCGGATCAGGAGGAAACATTAATAAATTATTTAAAATGTCGGGAAAACATCAAGATAAGCCATTGTCATACATTTATGTGAATTCGCAGTATGCTTTTTTAAATTCCTTAACATACGATCAAAGAATTGCAGAATTAGGACTTAATCCCGATCGTGCCGATGTTATCATACCTGCAACAAGAATATATCTTAATGCAATGAAATGGAGTGGAGCAAGACAGATTTATGTTCCTAAGATTGGACTTTCAGATGGTATCGTAAAAGCGATGTATTACGGAAAAATATAGCAAGTTAAAATTAACGGGTTATATATAATTAATTTTGACATATAGAAACATGGAATTTATATTCTATAAAAAGGTGTTTTATTTATTTTGAGCCCTTTTTTATACTTAAGATCTGTTTTTTTATGTGTTTTAAAATATTTTTAGTAACTATATTTTACGTTGTTAAACTTTATAATTTATGAATAAAGCGAGATTAGAGGCATTTAGTGATGGCGTTTTGGCAATTATAATTACCATAATGATTCTTGAAATAAAAGTTCCAGAAGGAAATAATTTCACCGATTTAATACCACTATTTCCAAAATTTATAAGTTATGTTTTGAGTTTTATTTACGTAGGTATTTATTGGAACAATCATCATTATTTACTTCATGGACTTACCAAAGTCGATGGAAAAATTCTTTGGGCCAATTTGCATTTGCTTTTTTGGCTTTCGCTAATTCCAGTTTCAACAGGTTGGATGGGAGAACACTCTTTTTCAAAAGCAGCCATGGCTTTATATGGATTAATTTTATTATTATCTGCAGTAGCATATTTTATTTTACAACAAATTATAATCAAAAACGAAGGAAAGGATTCAGTTTTAGCAAAAGCAATAGGGAAAGATCGAAGAGGAAAAGCTTCAACAGTTTTATATATTTTAGGAATTATTTTTTCGTTTTATAACGAATGGATTTCGGGAGCTTGTTATCTAATCGTAGCATTGATGTGGTTGGTTCCTGATAAAAGAATCGAAAAACTTTTTATTTCTGCTGGAAAAAAAGATTGATTTATAAGAAGCTGTAATTTTAAGTATTCTATGTATTTACAATAAAAATAATGAAACAAATATTCCAGTCTCTTCAAGTTTTACCTTTTGATGAATTAAATAAACTAGATGGTTTAATTATAAAGAAGAAATTAAAAAAAGGAGATTTCTTAATTCAGGTAACGCAAATATCCAAAGAAATTGTTTTGATAAAATTAGGTGCCTTACGCTCTTTTTATATTAATAGTGAAGGAGAAGAAATTACAAACTGTATTACATTCGAGAATGAATTTATGGCAGCTTTTGCCAGCTTTATTACCCAGAAACCAACAGAAGAAAATATTCAGGCGTTATTTGATACGGAGCTCGAAGTTATAAGTCATACTGATATAGAGCATCTTTATGAGAATAGTATCCATTGGCAAAAAGTAGGACGAATAATAGCCGAAATGCAATATATAAACTTGGAGCAACGCATTTTATCTTTTCAGAAACTGACAGGAAAAGAACGATATGAAACACTTTTTAAAAATCATCCCAATTATATTCAGTTGATTCCGTTACAGTATTTAGCTTCTTTTTTAGGAGTTACACCAAGGCACTTAAGCCGAATCCGGAAAGCTATTTTATAGGACATTTGTCTAGTAACCGAGAGATGTTTAGTCATTATGTTTGCTAAAAATAATATGTAATGATGCGAAAAAATATTTTAGTAATTGGAGGAACAGGATTAGTTGGCAAGGTTATTTTACGGATACTTAAAGAAAGAAATCCTAATTATAACTTATTTATAGGGAGTAGACAATTAGGAAATACAGCTAATAATCTAGTTATTGATGTGACTAATCCTAAAACTTTTGATAGTATTATAAATAATAAAATTGATCTAATTGTATTGTGTACAAAAGACAGTAACAATGAAATCCTAAAGTTTGCTATACAAAACAAGCTAGACTATATTGATATTACAAAACCTACTCCAGATTTAACAATTGCATACGATCTAGCAATAGTAAATAAGCAAAGTATAAATAGTTGTATCATTTTTGGTTCAGGCTGGATGGGTGGAATTGTAGGGAACTTGGTAGATTTTATGGAACCAGATAAGCGTGAAATTCAAGAAACAAGTCTTTATATCTATTATTCTATAAAGGATTTGGCGGGGAAAAGTTCAGCAAATTTTTTGGCAGAAAATGTGTGTAAGCCCTTTATTGTCTATAAAAATAATAAACCACAAAATGTTAAGCATTTTTTGAATTCTAAAAAACATAACTTCTCATTTGAGATAGGAAAGCGTCAAGTTTATAATCTTGATGTTCCAGATTTATTTATTTTAAATCAGATCGAAAAGATACCAACCGTTTCAGTTAAAATGACCTATAATTCTAAATTTATAACTAGTTTAATGGGATATTTTCAATCGCTTAAGATTTTTAATATCATGTCTTTAAAAGAAAGACAATTGATGTTTGGTTCAAGCGGAAACGGAGATCAAACAGTTTTTGACATCATTATTAAAACTCAGGATGAAACAAAAAGTGTTAGTTTGCAAAGTGTAAAAGGTCAAGCCGAATTAACCGCATTTTCTACTGTTTTACATATTGAAAAGGTGTTAAATGATGCTTTAGAGAGAGGAGTTTATTTTAGTCATCAAATACATTCGTCGCAAAAAATTTACGAAGCGTTAAATAGTTATAGTACCATTAATCTAAAAATAAGCTAATTAGATATGAAAAATATTCTCATTATTAATGGACATCCTAATTCGGCAAGTTTTAATTTTGCCTTAGCAGAAGCCTATAAAAAAGGAGCTTTGAAATCTGATTCAAAAGTAGAAACAATTACAATAGCCGACCTAAAGTTTAATCCCAATTTGCAATTTGGTTATCAAAAAAGAACCGAATTAGAACCAGATTTATTAGAATCTTGGGAGAAAATAAAACGAGCAGATCACTTGGTTTGGATTCACCCTGTTTGGTGGGGAGGTTTGCCAGCAATTACTAAAGGGTTTATTGATCGACTTTTTTTGCCAGGAATGGCTTTCCAATACCGTGAAAACTCTATTTGGTGGGATAAATTCTTAAAAGGTAAAACAGCTCATATTATTACAACTCTAGATCAGCCAGGTTGGTATTACAGAATGTTTTTTGGGAGACCAAGTGTTAATCAATTACGTAAATCTACCCTAGAGTTTTGTGGAGTAAAGCCAGTCAAAGTTAGTTATATAGGAGTAGTAAAAACATCCGATAGCAATCAAAAAGAAAAATGGTTGACAAAAGTTTATAATTTCGGACTAAAGAATAAGTAGTTAAGGTATTGAATTACTTTTTGGTTCAATAACTATTAGAATAGACTTTTAAACCTTCGACTTACTTAAGTATGTAAATCTAATCCAAATGTTGTTCTTAAAAGTTCAATGTTTGGGTTTATTTCTAATAAACGATTATAACGATCTTGATCATTGTAACTTCTTTTACTTTCATAAGCTTCATTTACAATTATGTCAATAGTGATGTCATGATTGTGTAAATGACCTTTTAAATGACCTAATAAACCATGTAACTCTTTCTCAAAATCTAGTTTAGAACCTTCATTAGGCAATTCGATAGAAATTGAAGTTCCGTTTAAAACAGGATCATTAATAAGTAATAAAGACTCCATTATCTTAAAACCTTTCTCTCCTAAACGTTGTGCATATCTATTCCACTGCAATAACATTTCTGTTTCAGTAAATTCCTCAGTAGGTAAATGAGTAGTAGGTTTTACATAAGATTTGCTACTTGCCTCTAATTCTTTTTTCTTACGAATACTAGATAAAGAGAATGCCGAAATACCTGGCTTTGCTGCACCCTGAATAATAGGAGGATTAACTACAGGAGCTTTTTCGGAAACTACAGGTTCAGATTTTACAGGTTCTGGAGCAGAATTTGGAGTTGCTACAGGAGTAATAGAATCTTCTTTCTTATTGGCAGGAGCTTTAACTTCTGAGATAGAGAAAGTAGGATTTCTATAATAAGTAGGTGGAATTATGTATTGCTCAACTTTTTTTTTTCTCCATCAAAGTTGATAGAGGCCAATTGCATCAAACTAAGTTCAACCAAAAGTCGCTGATTTTGACTTAGTTTATATTTTAAATCGCAATCATTGGCAATTTCAATTCCTTTTAATAAAAATTCCTGAGAAGCTTTTTGAGACTGTACTCCATACATTTGTTGCGCTTGTTCACCAACTTCCAGAAGCGACAAGGTTGCAGGAGTTTTACTTACCAATAAATCTCTAAAATGCGATGCTAAGCCAGCAATAAAATGATGTCCGTCAAAGCCTTTAGCAAGGATATCATTGTACGCCATTAACAATTCAGGGATTTTATTTTCAAGGATAAAATCAGTGATAGAAATGTAGGTTTCGTAATCTAAAACGTTTAAGTTTTCGGTAACAGCCTGACGCGTTAAATTGGTACCACAATAAGAAACAACTCGGTCAAAAATAGACAAAGCATCACGCATAGCTCCATCAGCTTTTTGTGCAATAATATGTAGTGCATCATCTTCATAAACGACACCTTGACTTGTTGCAACTTCAGCTAGATGTTCTTTAGCATCTTTTACCGTAATTCTTTTGAAATCAAAAATTTGACAGCGAGATAAAATCGTTGGAATGATTTTATGTTTCTCAGTTGTTGCCAATATAAAGATGGCATGTTTAGGTGGTTCTTCTAATGTTTTCAAAAAAGCATTAAAAGCTGCTGATGACAGCATATGTACCTCGTCAATAATATATACTTTATATTGTCCTGTTTGTGGTGGGATTCGAACCTGATCAATCAAGTTACGAATATCATCTACAGAGTTGTTTGAAGCTGCATCAAGTTCAAAAACGTTAAATGCAAAATCTTCGTTTGGATCATCATAGCCAGGTTGGTTTATTTTACGAGCAAGAATACGTGCACAAGTTGTTTTACCAACTCCACGAGGTCCTGTAAATAATAAAGCCGAAGCTAGATGATTGCTATCTATGGCGTTAAGTAAAGTGTTGGTAATGGCTTTTTGTCCCACAACATCTTTAAATGTCTGCGGGCGATATTTACGAGCCGATACTACAAATTGTTCCATAGAATGTTTATTGAATAGCAAAGATAGAGTATAATTTAAAGATTTAAAAATTTAAATATTGAAAGATTTTGTACGTTTATATGCGTATTGAATTTTAATTAATTACTATTAAATAATAGACTTAGTTTTTTAGTAATGATTAGATTTATGTATTTAGTTATTCATTTTTATAATGTTAATTATTAATGAAAAAAATAATTATTTTAGCTAGAAATAAAATTATATATTATTGTTTAATTGGTGTAAAATGAATTTATTCTATTATTTAGAAGACTCTTTTTAATAGTAATTTTTATAAATATAGGTAAGATGAAAAATAATAAAAGGCAATTATCAGCAGAACAAACTTCGACCATACTTGATATCTTAAAAACTCGTTTTGAGCAAAACAGCAACCGTCATCAGGCTATTGAATGGTTTAAAGTACAAATTAAACTTGAAGCAAATGCCGAAAAAATGTGGTCGCTAAATGAAATGGAAATAACCCAAGGCGAGCCAGACGTTGTAGGTTATGATAAGATTACTGATGAATATATATTTTATGATTGTTCTCCCGAAAGCCCCAAAGGGCGCAGAAGTATCTGTTATGATCAGGAAGCGCTGGAAAAAAGAAAAGAAAATAAACCAAAAGATAGTGCTGTGAATATAGCAACCAATATGGGTATTGAGATTTTGAATGAAAAACAATATCGTGAATTACAACTACTTGGTAAATTTGACACCAAAACATCAAGCTGGATAGTAACGCCAGTAGATATCAGAAAGCTAGGAGGTGCCCTTTTTGCAGATTTTCGTTATAATACTGTTTTTGTGTATCACAACGGTGCAGATTCGTATTATGCTGCTAGAGGATTTAGAGGGATGCTAAGAGTTTAGATCTAAAGCTATTTGTGTAGATATACGTTTAGGTTTATTCTTTGAAATGATAAACTAGAGATTAATGAAAAGAGGTTAATAAGTCTCTTTTTTGTTGAATTTTAAATTTGGGATTATAAAAGCAATTAAGAATAGGATAAATGCTTTTATATCTTAAATTAGGACGGATGCTATAAGAATTCTTATACTAGTATTGAGTATACCTAAGCAAAGAAGTTAAGTTTTTGTTAATCAGATAAAATGAATATTTGTTGTAAATAAGATAATTTATATGTATTATTGTATAAAAATAAGTAATAACTTACAATAATATATTATTTGCTATGTTTGAAAACTTTAGGAATGATGAAGGGCTTGGACAGTATATTTCATATGCTGCCTATAATAGCGATCTATTACAATTAGTTGATTTTTATGGACAAACACCATTTGATTGGTACAGAAATAAAAAAACGGGTCAAATAATTTGGCTTGACGGACGTGCTGAAATTGACTACTATTCTAATTTAGGGCATACCTGGGGGAAGACCTTTGCTAATGGTAATCGAATATTATTAGATGGAGACACCAAACTAATAACTTATAACGGAGAAGTTATTCATGATTTTAGTAAAAAATCATTTCATTTTATAGGAATCCCAAAACCATTCCGTTTTGGAGGAATTGCATTTTCTGACGGAGGAAACAATCAAGACCCAAGCTCATTGCGCAGAGGTACAAGAGATGCTACATGGATTGATTTTAGAGGTGCTTTAGAAGCTCTTACTATTATAATGGGATTTGAAAGAAGAGGTAGCACTCGTAAAGGAAAAGGAACTAATGGGGGAAAACCAACAAGGGAAAACAAAGTCGATGATTTTGTGACAGCAACCGATCATGGGGCGAATGCCATAAAAGCTGGGAAATCTGTAAAAGAAGAGGCAAATAAAGAAAAACCAACTCCAGCCTCTTCTCAAAAAACAGAATATATTCAAATAGTTAATAATCCTAGTGACCCAAATAAAAATGAATTTGTGAGAAGAGATATTTATGAATCACAACAAAAAAAAATAAATGAAAAAAAGAAATAAAATAATACTAGTTGTAATTTCTGTCACACTTTTTGCAATATTACTACTTCATTTTTATTTTAAAGATGAAAAAGTTTATACTTTAAAACAATATTTTCCAGATACAAAAATAACAGATATATCAGAATATATTATTAGAAATGGGGATACTATTTTCGAAGGTAAGTTCACACAATACAATGAACAAGGTATTAAAGTAGCTGAGGGTAATTTTGTAAATGGACATATAAATGGTATTTGTTCTTACTACTATGATAATGGTAATCTAGAATCTACTCACTATAGAGAAAACAGCAAAATCACTTTAGAAAGTACTTTTTATGACACAACTGGATTGATAAATAAATATGTTATGTATACTGATTCTGGAAAATCATGCTTTATTATTAGCTATGATGAAAAAGGAGTAAGGAAATATTCAGGATTTCCATTATTAGAAGTGTATCAAAATAATATTAAAACTGAGCAAATGTTAAGAGTTGGAGATACCTTAAAATATCAATATTTATTAGCTAATTTACCAAATACCAAACGTAGTTTTAAAGTAAAAAACAGGAGTATCGATGATAGTGATATCAAAAGAACTACAAAGCATCGCCCACCAACAAAGGTTAATGTAGAAGAAGTTCTTATTAAAAAAGGTATAAATAAAATTAGTGCAATTGTAGAATATAATTTTGAGGATAAAATCACTCCTGTCTTTAAAGATACAATTACTTTCGAAGTAAATGTGAACTAATCAATATTGCTTAATTAGTATCGATTAGAAGAAGCGCCTTTAAATCTCAACAAAAATGAAATAATGAAAAAGAAATATATAATAATAGTGTTCTCTGTGATACTTTGTTTTATCGCCTTTGGTTTTTATTTATATGATATAAAACAAAAAAAAGAGATGTCTGAATATGTTATTAAAAATGGAGAGTCCGTTATTGATGACAAATTAGTGTATAATAACGAGAAAGGAAATGAGGTCGTTGAAGAAAGGATTGATAATTTTCCATCAGGAAAAATTATGCGTTATACATCATACGATGATTCAGGTATGCAAGCTTTTACTATTCTTTTTGATGAAAAAGGGAACGTCGAAAACTTTAAAGGACATCCATTAATAGAAACCTATCAAAATAAAATAGCAAGCAAAAGGAGACTTAAAGAAAATGTTAATCAATATTTGAGAGTTGGAGACACCTTAAAACATCACTATTTAATAGCAAATATACCTAATGCTAAACGTACTTTAAAGATTGAAAATGTAGGTAATACAAAAGCTAAACGAACATTAAAAAAAACATCTCAGACAGGCATTGAAGTAAAAGAAATATTAATTAAAAAGGGAATTAATACAATAGAAACAGTTGTTAATTATAAATTCAATGATAAAGAAAAAACTTCTCTTACTTATACAGAATCTTTTGAGGTAGAGGTTAATTAAGTGAAAAACATCCATAATTTAATTAATGTAAATGTGCATTTATATTAATTAATACCGAAATCATTTTTATAAATGACCTTGTTTTTTAGCAACTTATAGCAAAGCAAAATTTTCATTTCTAATAGAGTAAGAATATAATTATCTTTGCTTCATAATAACCACTTTTTAATGAAGAAATCCATCGCCTATCTGCCACAAAAGAAACAAAGAGATCTTCTTCGTTTTGTAGAACAAATAACTGCAAGACTTCCAAAAACTCAAATGATTATTCTTTACGGAAGTTATGCAAGAAATGAATATGTAGATTGTGACGAAAAAGTAGAATTTGGCATTCCTACTTCATATAGGAGCGATTATGATATACTCGTAGTAACAGATGGAGTAGCCGACCAAAGAGCAACCCGAATGCTTGATGCGGTTGATGATATGTATTATCGAGATCCAGATTTGCAAACTCCAGTTGAGTTTATTCATGAAAATATAAAACGATTAAATGAATATATCGATACAGGCAGATATTTTTATACGCAGATAAAAGAAGAAGGGATTGTACTTTATGATAGTGAAAAGTTTACTCTTGCAGAACAGCGCCCACTTCGTTTTGACGAAATAAAACAACAAGCAGAAGAATATTTTAAAGATAAATATGAAAGTGCCAATGAGTTTTTTGAGATTGCTTTATATAGTTATGAAAAAGAATTATATAAAAAAGCATCCTTTCTTCTTCATCAAGCCTGCGAAAATTATTTTCAGACGATTCGATTGGTGCATACATTAACCAATCCAAAACAACATAATTTGTCCAAATTATTTTCTTTTACAAGAAAATATTCATCAGATTTGCCATCTGTTTTTCCTAATGATACCATCGAAGAAAAACGATTATTCGAACTCTTAAAAAGTGCCTATATCGAAGCACGTTATAATCCAAAGTTTATAGTAACAAAAGAAGATATCGACGCATTGTTGCCCAAAGTAAAACGTTTATTAGAAATAACAAAGCAAGTAAGTGAGGCTAAAATTGCCGAATACGCAAAACTAATTAAGGCTTAGAGCAAAAAACAGAAATGACTTTTTATAGTCATTTCTGTTTCATTTTCAACCCAAAAAAAATAGGTTAATACCAAAAAAATAATTAGTTTTATCTAGTATATACTGTAATTATTCCTGCTGCATCTTTTAGTTTTAATTCGCTAAGAGTTAGATTTACGATATCCTGAGTTTTAGTTTCACCATCAATAACGGTTGTCAGGTTATTATGTGATCTGGAATAGATTCCAGCACTTGTAGTTAATGCACAAGCACTAATTGTAGAATCGTAATCTCCTTCTGTTGCAGTGTTATCGATTTTAAGTTCAAGATAATCTTTGCTACAGCCAGTTTGATTTTGAGGAGCATCGACCAAAGTTTCTGTTCCGCTAACAACAGTACCTACTTTACTAAGATCCCATTTTCCAGAAAGAGGTATCAGTGTTTCTCCTTCATTGTCATCACTACTACATGAAGTTGTAAATAATCCGATACTTAATAATATTGCGAGTAATATGCTTTTGTTTTTCATTTTAAAATATTTAAATTGTTAGATGCTAATGTAGTCGCAACATATTGTAAATGTGTTCTATAATTGTTTATTTCATTTACATAATTCGTGGTTTTTTGATTTAAGATAGTTGCTTAGAAATAAGGCAACTCAAAAAGATTATGTATCTGAATACTTTGCAGAAAATATGGTTATTCTCGCGAAGACCTATTAATGTAAAAGGAGTCAAACTATTAGATGTTTCTACAAGAACTGCATCTGTCAAATTAATAGCTGATACTTGGATAGATTATATGGATGTTGTAAAAACTAATGACGAATGGAAAATAATAAATGTACTTTGACAGTATAATGATTTATCGCAACATGAATAAAGTTGGATATAAAATTCATTGAAAAATCTATTGCAGTTTGCTGAATTACCTAAAATTGGTAACTTTTCGTAAATCTATAAGATATCATGGGAAGAAATACATCTATACCGTTGGGGAGCCATTTCAAGAGTTTTATCGAGCATAGTCTTTCTGAAGGAAGATTTAAAAATACTAGTGAAATTGTCAGAACAGGTTTACGTCTTTTAGAAGAAGAGAAAAATCGGTTAATCATTTTAAAAAAATGCGGTTCAGTAAGGGATTAATATCGGACGAGCTGAAAATTTCGATTCGAATAAATACCTTGAGAGTCTAAAAGCAAAGAGAAAAGAAAATGACTAAATATTTAAGTTGATGTCTTAAGCTAGTCAGAGTACAATGTCATTAAGTTAAGCTTTTTGAACTATAATTTATCTTGCAAAGACGCCCAAGTCTCCAAGTTTTTACATGATTTTTTTGCTACTTGGGCGTCTTTACGAGAGATTTATTCGATAAAGCATTGTATGTGTTTACTTAATTTAATGGCATTGCCCAATAGCAACCAAGATTGTTCCTTAATAAAATCATCTTCCTTTGATGCTTAAATCACTTAAAATTTTTGCCGTTTCAGAATCAGAATTGGCCGAAAATCCTGCAACATAAACTCCTTTTTTGCCCGAGGTAGATTTTATTCCATAAACCACAGCTTCATCTCCAGGATCGGAGTTGCCTTCGTATCGATACACATGTACGATTTCAAATTTTTCTGGATTTTTCTTAATTACATCTTCATTTAGATTAAAATCATATGTAAATCCTTTTTCGTTTAATTGATCCAAAGCTTTGGAAACAGTTGCGTAATGATACATTTTAATCATAATAAATGAAATTTTAGAGGTTAACGATTAAAGATAACTATTTTAAAATTAAGTGGTTGTAAAAGAGTGTTAAAGTAAATTTTGTAATGCTCGAAAGTAACCTATAAAAACGCTAAATTTGCCACGCAGACCGCCTTATCGTCGTTTTGAGAAATCAAAAGGGAGGAAAGTCCGGACACCACAGAGAAGCATAGCGGGTAACACCCGTCGGTCCCGATAGCTATCGGGATTAGGACAAGTGCAGCAGAAAGTATGTACAGGTAATGCTGTAGTGAAAACAGGTAAACTCTATGCGGTGAAATATCAAGTATATCAGCATTTAAGAGCTTCTCGTTCGTTGCTGAAGGGTAGATAGCTTGAACTTATGAGTAATTGTAAGTCTAGATAAATGATAAGGTATTGTTAGTAATAACAAGAACAGAATCCGGCTTACAGGTCTGCATTTTTTTATATTTGTGAGAGTATCAAATTTATTTTCATGAAACTATCTTCATTAGTTATTTCTGAAAAACCAAAATAAGATTCAATTTCTTATTACTTATGGGAAATAAAAAAAGGACACGTAGATTGTAGCTATTTACTTTTTTAAATTTGTGTAAATCTTTTTATCCCAATAGCTATCGGGAGTGACAAAAAAACTTATTGAAATGAAAACAAGAATTGGAATTTTAGGATTGGGTGGAGTAGGCGGTTATTTTGGTGGACTTTTGGCAAAAGCCTATGCCGAAAAGGATGCTATAGAAGTAGTTTTTATTGCTAGAGGAAAAGCGATGGAAGTTATTGCCGAATCGGGTTTAAAAATTAGTACAGATGAAGGAGAAACGACTGTTTTTCCAACTGTAGTATCTAATGATCCTGATGTAATCGGAAAGCTAGACTATCTTATTTGCGCTACTAAAACCTATGATATCGAAGAAAGTCTTGATGCCATAAAAAAATGTATTACTAAGAATACGGTTTTCCTTCCTTTGTATAATGGTGTTGATGCTTCGGAACGTATTAGTACACTTTTTCCAGATAATGAAGTTTTACAAGGTTGTGTTTATATTGTTTCAATGATTGCCGCACCTGGTGTGATTAAAAAAACAGGTATTTACGAAAAGTTATTTTTTGGTTCAGATAGTGCTTCTGTTTATAGAATGAAAGCATTGCAAACTATTTTTCAAAATGCTAAAATCGAAAGCTATTTGGTAGATACAATTGAAGATACAGTTTGGGAAAAGTTTGTTTTTATTTCTTCATTGGCTTCGGCTACTTCTTATTTAAATCAGAATATTGGTGAAATCATGGAAAATGCCTCTAGTCGTAATTTATATGTTTCGTTATTAAATGAAATCACTATGATTGCAGCTGTAAAAGGACTAAATCTGCCTAATGATATTGTAATGCAAACGATACTGAAACTCGAGAAATCACCTCGTGATGCAACTTCATCTATGCACCGTGATTTGTTGGCAGGAAAAAAAATAGAGCTTTCGTCGCTTACTGAATTTGTAGTAAATGAAGGTTTAAAATACGAAATCGAAACGCCAACCTATCAGATGATTTTAGATAAATTAGATAAATACGAAAGGTAATTAATATGTATTGGGTATAATCTTCAACACATAGATACATAGGTTTTACTTCCTCAAAAAACACGCTTCACTTATTAAAAAAACACAGAGTTATGCTATGCGAAAGAAATGTATTTCTTTTTGTTTCCTTTGTGATATATAAAATCTATGTTTCTATGTGTTAATAAGTTTAAGATTGTGTGATTTTAATCTATTATTTTAAACACCAGTCCGATATTACGAATACTATCGATGCTAATTCGGGAATCGTCTTTAAAGTATTTTCGAATTTTACTGATGTAAACATCCATGCTTCTTCCTGAAAAAAAGTCGTCATTTTTCCAAATCGATTTCAGGATTTGTTCTCTTTTTAGCATTTGATTTTTATGTCTGTAAAAGAAATGAATAAGAGCAGCTTCTTTTTCAGTAAGCTGTTGTGTTATATTGTCTTTTTTTAAACACAAACGTTTGGTGTCAAATAAATAAAAACCTATCTATAAGTTTCGATTACTTTAAAATATTCCTTTGGTAAAATGAAAGACACTGAATTTAAAGGCAAAAATATAAATGATTCAGATAGAATTCGGTAATGTTTATTTAGATATGAATATATAAAAACAAGCCTCCTTGAATAATCAAGGAGGCTTTATGCTTATGTGAATCAGGTTTTAATTAACCTTCGTCGTCTTCGGTGTTTTTTGTAGATGATTCGTTGCTCATTTTCTTCTCTTCGGAAGAATCAAATTTGAAGAAACTAAAAAATGAATCACCATAACTTTTCTTGAATGAGAAATTACTCAGCTTATTTTTATTAGATTTATTACATTTTATTTGATTGTAATATGTGTTTATTTTTGTTTTTCCTGAAATATTTGTATTTAAAATCTTATATATTATAAAAAAAAAGTTATTTTTGGTAAAATAGATTTCATTTTTCGACGCAAAGGATAAGTAGAAATTATACGATTATTCGAATAATCCTCCTGCAGGAAAATTACAAACTGCTAGGAAAGTTAGTTCGATTACATCGAAAGAGAGTAGTAAATTTAGGAGAAAACTGGTAGAGGTTGTGATTAGGATTAGGATAATGTGTTTTATAACTGACCCTATTGATGATTGAGGCGGTGGCGGGAATGTATGTTCCACTTCCAAACGTATCTAAATCGTAATCCACCATTTGCTCCATAAAACCCTAGATTAATAAAACAAAATTTGTCTATTACTATAAGTAAGTCACATGATAGGTTTGATAATTGGAAAATAATATAGGATGAAATACATTGTTTATATTTTTGTTTTTATGTTTTCAGTGAGTATACTTGCGCAAAGGGTACGTCCTTTTATTGGTGGTATCGTTTATTTACATGGTGATTTTGAAAAATCTACTTTTGGCAACTTTTCATTAGGTTCAGAAATTAAGGTGGTTAAATTTTTTAGAGCTGAAATCGAAGTAAGTTATATGTTTGGGAGATTAGAAGATGCTGTGAGTCGGGATGAAAAAGGGATTACTATGAGTGTTTCAGAAAAATCAGCCTCAGCTATGAATTATAGTTTTTGTCCAAAAATAGTTATTGGAGATTATGAGGAGGATTCGGGTTATATACAAATACTTCCGAGATATACGTTTTCTAGAATTGAAGCTAAAAAAGAATTAACTTCAAGGAATCCTGCGGATCTTTCAAAACCTATTAAAGAAAGAAAAAATGCGTCGGATACACAACATTCATTAGGAATTGGTGTTGGTTATATTTATAATTTCCCGGGAGAATATCAGAATTCTATAGGATTTAATTTGTATTATAACGGAGTTGATTTGGGAAATGCCCTCAATAAATTAAAGACGAATCCCGATAGTTATAATTACAGTACTAAGGATGTTATTGGATTTGGGATTAATTTTTATTTAGGATTGAAAAAGAAAAAAGGGTAGTTGTTATAAAACAAGCCCCATTGAATTTTTCAACGGGGCTTTATATTGTGAATCAGGTTTTAATTAACTTTCGTCGTCTTCGGTATTTTTTGTAGATGTTTCGTTGTTTACCTCTTCCTCTTCAGCTGAATCAAATTCGAAGAAACTAAAAAACGAACCTCCATAACTTTTCTTGAATGAAAAATTACTCAAATGATCCAGTTTAGTGTATTTAGAATGTTCGATAATCATCATTCCGTCTTCTTGCAATAGGTCTCTTTCAAAAACCAGCATGACAATTTTTTCAAATGTAGCTTGATCCATTGCATAAGGAGGATCAGCAAAAATAATATCGTAAGATGTTTTGCAGCTTTCTAAGAATTTAAAAACATCACTTTTTGTAGCAGCAATATTAAAGTCATATTCTGCAGCAATCTGTTTGATGAATTTTACACAACCAAAATCTCCATCTACAGATGTAATTGGAGTGCAGCCGCGAGAAGCAAATTCATAGCTTATATTTCCGGTTCCTGCAAATAAATCTAATATCTTTAAACCTTCAAAACTGAAATGGTTGTTCAAAACATTAAATAAAGCTTCTTTAGACATGTCGGTTGTAGGTCTTACGGGAAGGTTTTTTGGTGGAGAAATACGTCTTCCTTTGTGTTTTCCTGAAATGATTCTCATGATTGAAAAAGTATAAAATGTTGTTGATTTTGAGCTGTTGAAAAAGAATTTTTTCTTTTTAAATTAGATACGTCAAACAAGGATACATTTCGGATATACTTATAAGCGATTGCAAAAAAATCATCTTTTTCAGAAATCGTCCCTAATAATTCAAGTTTAAAAATCTCTGGATTCATATTAAGTTGTTCTGCTGTAAACAGTAAATAATAAATAAAATCCTCAGGAGTTTGATATTCAAAAGAATTAAATAATAGTAGTTTTTTATTTTGTACTACAATGATTTCAAAATGTCCAAAATTAAAATTCACAATCATTGTTTTCTCATCATTGTTTTTGGATACATCCAAAAGTTTTTCGACAAGAATACTATTAGCATGTTTGTATTCGAATGAACCAAACTGGTCAATAAAAAAGTTATTGATATTTACATAAGGAATGTAAACAGCATTCATTTGGTAATTAGAAATTACATCGAAAGCAAAAAAATCGGTTTCAAAAACCTTGGTGTTATATTGTAAATAACTCCCAAGGAAGCTTTCATCAAAAAGAGCAGTAGGAACAAATGTTGATAAATTGTTGTTGTGAATAACTGTTATCTCATCATATGTGTCTTTAAGTTCTGGATGTTTACTAAAAGCATCAGCAAATAAATCTTCAATTTTTGTAGTTTTATGAAACGTGTCAAAAGTAACTTCGTTTAAAGACAGGATGGTATTGTTTAAAGTATCAAAACAACAAAACGAAAGGCCAGTCAGTGAAACCTGAATGGAAAGTTTTTTGTATTTTTTTGATGCTATATTTATATTTTGTAATTGCATAAATGGTTTTAGAATTCAATTCTTGTTAAGAATAAAAATAGAATTATACGTGATGACAAACTTACAATTTTTTTTATTCATTTGGGATTTTATGTGGTTCCCTCGCGTTTGATACCTATATTTGATGATAATTTCACATTAAAATAATTGTTATGAGTTCTTCCTTGTTTTATAGTCTTTTACAAAAAAAGTTTCCTTTTTCGCCTACATATAAACAGGATATTTTTTTTCAAAAGATTGCTATATTTTTAACCGATACAGCTAATGAGACAATTTTTGTGCTTAAAGGATATGCTGGAACAGGAAAAACTACAGTAATTTCGACTATTGTAAATAATTTAATAGATATTGATAAGAAATATGTCTTGCTTGCACCAACAGGTCGTGCAGCCAAAGTAATATCAAATTATTCGAATAAACCAGCTTTTACTATTCATAAAAAAATATACTTCCCTAAAAAATCTTCAGGAGGAGGCGTTTCGTTTACCATTCAGCAAAACAAGCATAAAAACACCATTTTTATCGTCGATGAAGCTTCGATGATTTCTGATAGCAACTCAGATTCAAAATTATATGAAAACGGTTCATTGCTAGATGACTTAATTTCGTATGTTTATTCGGGAACTAATTGTAAAATGATTCTTTTGGGAGATACGGCTCAGTTGCCTCCAGTAAACCTTGATATTAGCCCAGCACTTGATATTCATACATTAAGTGTAAATTATAATAAAGAAATTGAACACATCGAACTTGATGAAGTAATGCGTCAGGAAGAAAATTCAGGAATTTTATTTAATGCTACAGAATTACGGGAATTGTTAAAAGAGAGTTTTATAACCGAATTTAGATTTGATGTAAAGAAATTTAAAGACATCGTGCGATTAACAGATGGATATGATATTCAGGATGCTATTAACTCCGCTTACAGTAATTATAGTATTGAAGATACAGCATTTATAGTACGCTCTAATAAAAGAGCCAATCAGTACAATGAACAAATTAGAACCAAGATTTTATTTAAAGAAAGTGATCTTTCTACAGGTGATTTCTTGATGGTGGTCAAGAATAATTACTTCTGGTTAAAAGATTCAGACGAAGCTGGTTTTATTGCTAATGGAGATATTATCGAAATCCTTGAAATCTTCAGTATTCAGGAGTTATACGGATTTAAATTTGCTAAAGTAAAAATACGAATGGTCGATTATCCAAATCAGAAACCTTTCGAGACCGTTTTGTTATTGGATACTATTAAAAGTGAATCTCCATCATTAACTTACGAAGAATCAAATAGATTGTATGAGGAGGTAATGAAAGATTATGAAAATGAAACAACCAAGTATAAGAAATTCCAGAAAGTAAAAGCAAACGAATATTTTAATGGTTTACAGGTAAAGTTTTCTTATGCAATAACTTGTCATAAATCGCAAGGAGGGCAATGGGATACAGTATTTATTGAGCAACCTTATTTGCCAAACGGAATCGACAGGGATTATATTCGCTGGTTGTACACTGCTATGACTAGAGCGAAAAATAAATTATATTTGATAGGCTTTAAAGATGAACATTTTGTTGAGTAATCAATGAGAAAAATCTAATTTGGATTATGAATACACTAAACGATTTACATACAATTTCACAAACTTTTTCGAATACTGATAAAATGCCTGTTTTATTTCTTGGGCATGGAAGTCCGATGAATGCTATAGAAGAAAATGAGTTTGTCGCTGGATTTAGAAACTTGGCCAAAACATTGCCTCAGCCCAATGCTATTTTGTGTATTTCGGCACATTGGTATACCAAAGGGACAAAAGTTACAGCTATGGAAATGCCTAAAACGATTCATGATTTTGGAGGTTTTCCACAAGCTTTATTTGATGTGCAATATCCAGCCAAAGGAAGTCCAGAATTAGCTATTGAAACTAAAAGAATAGTAAGTCCTTTCGAAATAGAGTTAGATGAAACCTGGGGTTTAGATCACGGCGCGTGGAGTGTAATTAAACATTTATATCCAGAGGCTAATGTTCCGGTGATTCAGTTAAGTATTGATTATACTAAATCGGGGCAATATCATCTTGAATTGGCTCAAAAACTACAATCGCTACGCAATAAGGGAGTTTTGATTATTGGTAGTGGTAATATCGTTCACAATTTAAGATTAGTAGATTTTCATAACTATGATAGAGATAATTATGGTTACGATTGGGCAATAGAAGCACAACAAACAATTAACAACTATTTAAAGGACGGAAATTTTCAGCCACTTATTAATTACGAAAAAATGGATAAAGCAATTCAATTAGCAATTCCAACACCAGATCACTATTTACCATTGCTTTATACATTGGGTTTAAAGAATAAATCAGAAGAATTAAGCTTATTTAATGATAAACTATTGGCTGGGTCGTTGAGCATGACTTCGGTTAAGATTGTGTAATTTTTTCTAGTTTCAGTTTCTAGTTTCAGTTTCCATTTTTTATGTTTCTTAATGATAAATATCTTTTATCTGGGAATACTTGATTTTGGTACGGGTTTATGATGGAAGTTTTGTTATTTTGTGTAAATGAATTATGTATAACTAAAAAGAAATAGAGTAGGAGAAGTACTAATGAGTTTTTCTTGGTTTTATTTTTAGTATAAAAATAAATATTTTGTAATACATTAAAATTTAATTATTTAAGAAATATGTTATAAATAATTTTTTAAAACCTGATTGTGAATAGGTATATTTGTTTCTAAGATTGAACATTAATACTATCAAAAATGAAAATAATAGCAGTTATTCCCGCGCGTTATGCTTCTACAAGGTTTCCGGCGAAACTTATGCAAGATTTGGGAGGAAAAACAGTAATTTTAAGAACATATCAAGCTGCAATACAAACCAACTTGTTTGATGATGTATTTGTTGTAACTGATTCTGATATTATATTCGACGAAATAGTTTCTAATGACGGAAAAGCGATTATGAGTATCAAAGAGCATGAATCGGGAAGTGACCGAATTGCAGAGGCTATTCAAGATTTAGAAGTTGATATTGTGGTAAATGTTCAAGGAGATGAGCCTTTTATAGATGAGGAGCCATTAGCAAAAGTTATTGAAGTTTTTAGAAATGATTACGACAAAAAAGTGGATTTGGCCTCTTTAATGCGTGAAATAAAAGAGGAATCTGAAATAAATAATCCTAATAATGTAAAAGTTGTGGTAGATCAAAGTGGATTTGCTTTGTATTTTTCTCGTTCAGTGATTCCGTATCCAAGAGACAAAGATGTTGGAGTGCGTTATTTTCAGCATATTGGAATTTACGCTTTTAGGAAACAGGCATTATTAGATTTTTATAGCCTTCCGATGAAGTCTCTTGAAGCTTCAGAGAAGTTAGAACAATTACGTTATTTAGAGTTTGGTAAACGCATTAAAATGGTTGAAACAACTCATGTAGGAATAGGAATAGATACACCAGAGGATTTAGAAAGAGCAAAAGAACTATTGAATTCAAAGTAGGTTTTTAAATAATATATAGGCAATTAATTTTTTATCATTTTGAAAAATGAAAACCTAACAATATGAGTTGTCATAAAACAAAAAAAAGCTCCAAATTTGGAGCTTTTTTTATGTTTAATATTGAGATTAAATTCTTAATATAAATTAGGAAATTTAGTTGGATTTACCTCATTCATCATGCTGTAAACTTTTTCATAAATATCTTCGGCAGAAGGTTTAGAAAAGTAATCACCATCGGTTCCATAAGCAGGTCGGTGAGCTTTTGCAGTCAATGTTTGTGGTTTGCTATCTAAATGTATGTATGCGTCTTGTTGTTCGATAATTTGTTGTAAGATGAAAGCAGAAGCTCCACCTGGTAGATCTTCATCGATTACTAATAAACGATTTGTTTTGGTAATACTTTTTACAATATCTTGATTAATATCAAAAGGGAGCAATGATTGTAAATCAATAACCTCACAGTCAATACCCACTTGTAACAATTCAGTAGCAGCTTGCTCTACTAAACGTAATGTTGATCCGTATGAAACTAGGGTGATATCCTTACCCTCTTTTAAAGTTTCAATAACACCAATTGGGGTTTTAAACTCTCCGTAGTTGGTAGGAGCTTTTTCTTTTAATCTGTATCCATTTAAACATTCGATTACAAGAGCAGGTTCGTCACATTCTAATAAAGTGTTATAAAAACCAGCAGCTTGTGTCATGTTTCTAGGTACTAGTACATGTATTCCGCGAATTGCATTAATAATCATTCCCATAGGAGAACCCGAATGCCAGATTCCTTCTAAACGGTGTCCACGTGTTCTAACGATTAAAGGTGCTTTTTGCTTCCCTACAGTTCTATATTGTAACGTAGCCAAATCATCACTCATGATTTGTATTGCGTATAGTAAATAATCTAAATATTGAATTTCGGCAATAGGACGTAATCCTCTTAAAGCCATTCCAATTCCTTGACCAATTATAGTAGCTTCACGAATACCTACATCGGCAACACGAAGTTCTCCATATTTTTCCTGCATTCCTTCCAGTCCTTGGTTAACGTCACCAATGTTTCCTACGTCTTCTCCAAAAATTAATGTTTCAGGATATTTAGTAAAGATTGCGTCAAAATTATCTCTTACAATCATTCTTCCATCAACATCTAAGCTATTGGCATCATATTTTGGTAAAACTTTCTTTGCAGAAAAAACATTTAAGTCTGACTCTGAGTATAAATTACTGCTAAATGTTTCTTGTGTTGTAGCTATATAAGATGTAATCCAGTTTGCTAATTCAGCTTTGCAATCTTCATTTACAATTAAACGTAATACTTTACGAGCAATGATTAACATTTCCTTTTTTAGAGGAGTTTTAATATTCCTTAATTCGCTTGTAAGTTTTAAGATTTGTTCCTTACTAGCACTTCTAGGAGCAATATTTTCTAATAAAGAGAGTAATTTTTTTTGATCTTGAATAACAGGATCTATAAATGAATTCCATGCTTCTTTTTTGGCATCGAGAACTTCTTTTTTAAGTTCAAGTTCCATATCAGACAATTCTTCAGGAGAAGCAATGTTAATAGCAATCATCCATAATCTCATTTGACGAATACAGTCAAAATCTTTTTCCCAAGCCAGTCTTGCAGCATTTTTATAACGCTCGTGAGAACCAGAAGTAGAGTGTCCTTGTGGTTGTGTTAATTCGTTTACATGAATTAATACAGGAATATGTTTTTCGCGGGCAATAGCTGCCGCTTCTTCGTAAGTTGCTATTAGTTCGGCATAATCCCAGCCTTTTACTCTAAATATTTCATACCCGTTTGAGTTTTCATCACGTTGGTATCCTTTTAAAATTTCAGAGATATTTTCTTTAGTAGTCTGATGTTTCGCATGAACTGAAATTCCGTATTCATCATCCCAAACACTCATTACCATTGGCACTTGCAGTACTCCGGCAGCATTTATAGTTTCAAAAAATAACCCTTCAGATGTACTGGCGTTTCCAATAGTTCCCCATGCAATTTCGTTGCCATTAACAGAGAAATTATCTTTAGTTTTTATGCCATCAACATTTCTATAAATTTTAGAAGCCTGTGCAAGACCTAATAATCTTGGCATTTGCCCAGCAGTAGGAGAGATATCAGCACTTGAATTTTTTTGTTTGGTTAGGTTTTTCCATGAACCATCTTCATTTAAACTATGAGTAACAAAATGCCCGCCCATTTGTCTTCCTGCAGACATTGGATCAAATTCTAAATCAGTATGTCCGTATAAACCAGCAAAAAATTGTTTTGGAGTTAATTCACCAATTGCCATCATGAAAGTTTGATCACGGTAATATCCTGATCTGAAATCACCATTCTTGAAAGCTTTAGCCATAGCTAATTGAGGGACTTCTTTTCCATCGCCAAAAATTCCAAATTTGGCTTTTCCTGTCAATACTTCCTTACGACCTATTAAGCTACATTCCCGGCTAATAACAGCAATTCTGTAGTCGTTCAAAACTTCAGTTTTGAAATCTTCGAAAGTAAGTGTAGTATTGTTTTTTTCTTTTATCATAATCTGGAAATGGTCATGTTAGATCACAAAATTACTTAAAAACTAGCAATTATCATAATTCGTTAAAAAAAATATAATTTAATTATCTGTATTTAAATGGGTCTTACAGGATGTTTTTTTTATTGTTTTTTTATAATTTTGTGTAATTTTGTGATAATAGTTTATGTTTTGTTTAGTTTTTATTTGATTAAAACCACTTTCTTGTAAAAAGATTGGTTAATGTTTTAGGAGATAAAGTGACTACAAAACGTATTTTTTCGCCATATTTATCTTGAGAAATTTCCCATCCATTATTAGAATATACTGGAAAATACAATTCAAAGTAATCTGGGACAAAATTTAATCGGATACCACTGTCGTAGATAAATTTTTCAGAAAGGCCTTTGCTTTTAATAATACCTACGTCACCATAAGCTTCTATCCAATTCCAAAGAGAATAACTCGCATTTAAGGTAGTAATCCATTGGTTGGCAAATTGAGGAGTTAGTTTTGATTTAAAACCTCCTTCGGCCATTATAAATTGCTGACTGAAAACACCTGTACTTTCTGATCTGCCATAATAATTATAGTCAAATAAATAATCAGTTGGACGATCAATTCCGAAACTAAAATAATCAGAATTGGTAGTGTTATATAAAAAAGCTCCAGCATACATTCTTAGATTAATTTGTCGATTGTTTTCAAAAAGTTTTCTAAATTCTATCTCACTGACAATTTTCCCAAATTCACTTGCAAATTGTACTTCCGACATGAAATTAAAATGATTTGTAATTTCGGTTTTTGTATTAAAATAACGGGCATTAAACACCGAATAATTTGGACTGGAATTGTCTGTAATATAATTGCTTTTTTCTCGATTTACAATTACCTGACGCATCATGATAGTTTGTTTTCTGTTGTCACGAAAGTTTTCTTCTCTAATTCGTAACTGTACTGATGGGGTTAACCTTAAATAAGTTGCATCTGGAGCGTAGTGAAAATAAGACTCCGAAAAGGAATATCTTATATTATATAATGTACTATTTCTAAAATTTTGAACATAAGTGAAACCCGATGAACCCGATATAGTCTTAGCTTTTATAGAGTAAGCAGGATTAATGTCAAATGTAAATGGTTTGTCTAATATCGTTTTGTTATGAAAACGTATTCCAGGAGTAATTCCATCATAATAGTTATAGTTAAGAGTTGGAATATAGATTATCTGATTGTAATATGGATCTTCTAGGTCTTTAGCAAAATTAAATTTTATAGGACGATTAGTTGGAGAAAAACCTTTTAATGATTTCCAATTGTTTCTCAAATTGTATTCAGGAACCTCATTGTCATAATTTAAAACAATCTTATCAGCATTTTTTCTTTCTATAGTAAATGTAGTGTCAGTACTTTTAGTATCAATCCACTGTTTAAAAATTACGTCTTTTTTCTTTACCCCATATACAGGAATCGGAAGATAAGTATCCGTTTTATTTCTTATTGAGAATGTAATGCTGTCTTTTGTTTTAGAAACATTATGGAATTTATAATCTATTATTTTTCTGGAGTTTATTATAATATCAAAGAACCAATTAATATTTTTTTTCGCATTATAGCTCATTAAACTTTCAAAGTTTGTACGACTTACTTGCTCAATTTTATTAAGTTCATAAAAATCCTGAATGCTTGTCTGTACACTATTGTTACCCAAGTAATCGTCTAGGTAGCTAAGACTTAGACCAGCTCGGTATTTGCTTGCAATTTGTTCGTTAAACTTTATTAGAGTGTCTTTAGGGTCGCCCAATGGCTGGTCTAGGTTTTTACGAGCCATAAGCATATAGAAATAGCTGTATTGTTCGTTAAAACTCAAATTAGTTATTTTGTAGCTTTTTAAAATTTTCATTTTCGAAAGACTTCCCATCATTTTCTGTTCAGGGTAGTTTTCTTCAATGTATTTCATCATGACATATATTTGTATACCATCATAAATCCAGTTGTCTTTTCTTGGGTCTAAACGTAAACTATTCTTTAAGTAAGAGTTTAAATAAGTCTTTAAAAACTTAATTTCAAACATAAATGCATCGGGAAACGGATTTATAAATGAAGGCAATTGATTTAGTCCATAAAACGGATTTCTTTCATAATCTATTTGTGAAACAGTAATTTTATCATGCGAGTATTTACCAATATATGTATTTGTATAATCTACAATTTTGTTTATGGCGAGTGCTTTTTGGATTTCGTTTAAATTATTGTTCTTTAAATTTGTAGCAACCTCTAATGAACCAATTTTATAAGTTGTAAAACTATTTTTAGGCTCAATAAACATACTAAAATCGGTTCTCTTCTTACCTGAATAGTTGGTATTACTATATTTTTCGAATTGTTCTTGAGAAATCTTATTTAAGTCGGTTGTTACGGTGTAATTATTAGGAACTTTTATCTCAACTTCATAATCAGTAGCGGCATTTGCAATATCATCTAGATTATAATTGTTATATTTTATAAAACGATGATTCTCAAATCGTGCAGGGCTCAAAAACCAATTTTTCAGGTTTAAGCTACCGTTTTGAGAAAAACCATATTTAGTAAACTTATCACTTGGGATTTTAACGATATAAGTAAGGTGTAACGAAATGGTTTCGTTAGGAGCTAGTTTCTGGTTTAATTTAACAACAATAAAGTCTGGGTTTTTGGATGATCGTTCCCAGGCAAGTGCTCCATCATGAGTATCGGTCAAACTAATGATTGTTGTGTTTCCTCGTTCTTCAGGTTTTGCAAGATGAAAACCCCTGTAAAACTCATCCGAAAAACGCTTGGCAAGGGGAGTGTTTTTATCCGAATATGAATTGTTCCAATCGTTAAGAACAACAGAAATTAAAGTATCATTCGATACGTTATTAAAAGTAATTTCTTGTCTGATGTTTAATGTTTTTAACTCGAGATTTACCGCCACAGTCATTTTAGAATGATGTTGTGCGTATTGTTCTATCGAGCTAAATAAAACAAGAATACAAATAGTAAATTTAGAAAGAGACTTCAATGATTATCTTTAACGATTTAATAAAGAAATAAATATACTAATTAATTATGGAGTAATTGAGTCTAATGTATAGAAAAAAGTATAAAAAAAGCTGTTGTTACACAGCTTTTAAAATTTTAGAAATTAGGACTTAAATCATATTTTTTGTAGAATTTATCTAGTGCTTCAACTACTTCATCCTCAGAGTCAACGATTTTAAATAAGTTCAAATCGTCAGGACTTACTGTATGTTCTTTCTCAACCAATACCGTTTTTACCCATTCGATTAATCCCGACCAAAATTCGGTTCCAACCAAAATAATAGGGAACTTTCCGATTTTCTTAGTCTGAATTAAAGTGATTGCTTCAAACATTTCGTCAAGAGTTCCAAAACCACCTGGCATAACCACAAAACCTTGCGAATATTTCACAAACATTACTTTACGAACAAAAAAGTAGTCAAAATTTAAGTTTTTATCGTGGTCAATATAAGGGTTAAAATGTTGTTCAAAAGGCAATTCAATGTTCAGTCCAACCGAAGTTCCACCTCCTAAATGAGCACCTTTATTACCAGCTTCCATAATTCCAGGACCACCACCAGTAATTACACCGTAGCCAGCTTTACTGATTTTATAAGCAATTTTCTCAGCCAATAAATAATATTTACTATCTGGTTTTGTTCTTGCCGATCCAAAAATAGATACACACGGACCAATGCGTCCCATGTTTTCATATCCATTTACAAACTCAGCCATGATTTTAAAAATAGCCCAACTATCATTAGTTCTAATTTCGTTCCATGTTTTTTGTTTTAATCTATCTTGGATTACTTTATCTTCGTCATTGTCAAAATCTTCTAATCTCATTTTCTTTGTATTAATTTATTTTTAAAATTGCCACCCTGAGTCCATTCGTCTTCGCTCAGGATAAACTCAAGTCGAAGGGAGCTATTTCCTGCTACCCATTTCAAACGAAGTTCACTGAACTCCTATTATAATAAAAGTAAAGTGAAGTAATCTTTATTGTTTTAAAGAAAAACAATAAAGGATTTTCATTACTATCAGGGCTAGAGCTATATTTTTTTATAATTGTCTCTTATCTTATAAGCAGTGTGCAATATACTAAGATAATTCCTTTTTCAAAAACTGCGCTGTATAACTTTTCTTATTTTTGATTATTTCTTCGGGAGTTCCTTTTGCAATAAGCTGCCCGCCACCTTTTCCACCTTCAGGACCAATATCAATAATATAATCGGCAAGTTTTATTACATCCATATTATGCTCTATAATCAAGATCGTATTTCCTTTGTCAACTAGTTTATTAATCACATCCATAAGAACCCGGATATCTTCAAAATGTAATCCTGTTGTAGGCTCGTCAAGAATATAAAACGTATTTCCAGTATCTTTCTTAGATAATTCTCCAGCAAGTTTAATACGTTGCGCTTCACCACCAGAAAGCGTTGTGCTTTGTTGTCCAAGTGTGATATAACCCAAACCAACATCCTGAATTGTTTTTACTTTTCTATAAATTTTGGGAATCATTTCAAAAAACGGAACAGCTTCATCTACAGTCATATTCAGAACATCCGAAATAGATTTTCCTTTATAACGTATTTCAAGCGTTTCACGATTAAAACGTTTTCCTTGGCACGTTTCACATTCAACATAAACATCAGGTAAGAAATTCATTTCGATAGTTCTCACACCCGAACCTTCACAGGTTTCGCAACGACCACCTTTTACGTTAAAACTAAAACGTCCAGCTTTATATCCACGAATCATACTTTCGGAAGTCATCGTAAACAGATTTCTAATTTCAGTAAAAACCTCTGTATATGTAGCTGGATTCGAACGTGGAGTTCGCCCAATAGGGCTTTGGTCAATATCAATAACTTTATCAATATGTTCCAGACCTTCTATCTTTTTATATGGTTGTGGTTTCTTTACGCCATTAAAATAATAAGCATTCAAGATAGGATAAAGTGTTTCGTTTATCAAGGTCGATTTTCCGCTTCCAGAAACTCCCGTAACACAAATCATTTTTCCTAATGGTAATTCAATAGAAACATTTTTCAGGTTATTTCCTGTAGCACCAGTAAGTTTTAAAAACTTTCCATTTCCTTCACGACGCTTAGCAGGAATTTCGATTTTCATTTCTCCATTCATGTACTTAGCTGTTATGGTATGGTGCTGCAGAATCTCTTTTGGAGTTCCTTTGCTAATAATCTCACCACCATATTTCCCAGCTTTGGGGCCAATATCAATCACATAATCAGCACGTTCAATCATGTCTTTGTCGTGTTCTACAACAATAACCGAGTTTCCTATATCACGCAATTGCTCCAAAGAGTGAATTAGTTTTTCATTATCCCTTTGGTGTAAACCAATACTTGGCTCATCAAGAATATATAATACCCCAACTAATTGTGACCCAATTTGGGTTGCCAACCGAATACGTTGTGCTTCACCACCAGATAGCGATTTAGAACTTCGGCTTAAAGCCAAATAATTTAAACCTACATTCATTAAAAAGTTTGAGCGGTCTTTTATTTCTTTAACAACCTCAGATGCAATCAAAAGTTGTTTGTCGGATAAATGACTGTTTAGGTCCAAAAACCATGTAGTCAAATCAGATATGTCCATATCACATAATTCGGTGATATTTTTTTTATTTATTTTGAAAAATAAAGCTTCTTTCTTCAATCTGGAACCATGACATTCAGGACATTTTATTTCGTCCATAAAATCTTTCGCCCAACGTTTTATTGTAGTCGAAGCACTTTCGTCATGCTGGCTTTTGATAAAATTTGATATACCTTCAAAATCTATTTTATAATCACGAGCAACACCTAGATCTTTGGAGTTTACTGTAAATTTATCTTTTCCACCGTGCAAAATCATATTCATGGCTTCTTCAGAAATTTTCTCGATAGGGTCGGTAATTTTAAAACCAAACTTCTCTCCAATAACTTCTAATTGCTTAAAAATCCATGATGATTTATATTCACCAAGCGGTACAAATCCACCAGCTTTAATAGATAATTTAGGATTTGGAATTATTTTTTTTATGTTGATTTCATTTACAGTTCCTAATCCGTTACAATGAGAGCAAGCCCCTTTTGGTGAGTTGAAAGAAAATAAATTCGGCTCCGGATTTTGATATGATATTCCAGTAGAGGGGCACATTAAATTGCGACTAAAATAACGCACCTCGTTAGTATCTTGATCCAAAATCATTAATACATTTTCACCATGATGCATAGCAGTATTAATACTTTCAGATAATCGTTTTTGATTGTCAGGAGTGTCTTCAATAACCATTCTGTCAACAACAATCTCGATATCGTGGGTTTTATAACGATCCAGTTTCATACCCGTAACTAAATCCTGAACTTCGCCATTAACACGAACTTTTATAAATCCTTGCTTGGTTATTTGCTGAAAAAGTTCAGCATAATGTCCTTTACGCGCTTTAATTACAGGAGCAAGAATATTAATACGTTTACCGTTAAAATCATGAATAATCAAATCTTTAATTTGCTCATCGCTATAACTCACCATTTTTTCGCCCGTATTATAACTATAGGCATCAGCGCCTCTCGCATATAATAAACGGAGGAAATCATATATTTCGGTAATAGTACCTACGGTAGAACGCGGACTTTTACTAGTTGTTTTTTGTTCAATAGCGATTACAGGCGAAAGCCCGTCGATTTTATCAACATCAGGACGTTCCAAGCCACCTAAAAACTGTCTGGCATAGGCCGAAAAAGTTTCTACATAACGACGTTGTCCTTCAGCATAGATAGTATCAAATGCCAAAGAGGATTTCCCCGAACCTGATAAACCAGTAATTACGACCAGTTTTTCACGAGGAATAGAGATATCAATGTTTTTTAGGTTGTGAACTCTTGCGCCAAGAACTTCAATAGTATTATTTGTATCCGACATAATTTTGCAAAAAAGCAAAGTTACCATTTTGATTTGTTCTTTTGATATAACAGTCTAGAAGTTTGTGTTAAAATAGTGTATTGATTTAACACAGATTGAATAGATTCGCTATTGCAAAAAACGTTGAGCGATACTGATTTAATATACGTTGTGCTAATATAGTACGCTGATCAAATGGATTTACTTAGTAAAGACGCTGATAAATGAGCATGGATTTAAAATTTAGTAAAAAAACATTTTATCTGCGTTACATTATGCGAACAGATAAAAAAAACGCTAGCTTTATTAGTTAGCGTTTTCTTTTTCGGGTTAAAATATAATCATCGATAGCTTCTTTGGTAGTGTACCAATTTCTGCCTTCTTTATAGGCGTCTATTTTTCCTGTTCTAGCCAATAAACTTACATATTCCTGACCATAAGAAACACTCGGTTCACTCACGATATTAGAAATTGTTTTGTATTCGGTTTCATTACCAGGCATTGCATTTAGGTAAATAGTAAGTGTTCTTTCTAGTGCTTGGCACATCAAAAGAATTAGTTTTTGATAATTACCATTATTAGCCTGATTGAGCGCTTCGTAATATTTTTTTCTATCATTTTTTAGAATAATAGCAGGAGGAAAACCACAGCGCATCAATAGTAAATTCATACTCAAACGAACAGTACGACCATTACCATCAAAAAAGGGATGTATCCAGACAAATTTATGATGGAAAATTGCCGCCAACTCAATATCATTTAAATCTAATGGATTTGTATTAACGAAATCAATTAATTCATCTAGATAATCAGAAACTTTATTAGCATTTGGTGGCATAAAATTAGCTCCCGAAATACGAACTCCACCATTACGGATGCGTCCTGCAAAATCATCTTCGATAGACCGTAAGACTAATCCATGAAGTGAAAGAATATCAATACTTCGTAGTTTATAATCATCGCTTACAATCGAATATAAATAATCAATGGCTTTATCGTGGTTATGAGTTTCAAAATGTTCTCGAAGCGACTTTCCTTTTATGGTTATCCCTTCTTGAATTACCATTTGAGTTTCTCGTAAACTCATGGTATTACCTTCAATACTATTAGAGTTGTATGTCCATTCTATCGATAAGCTCTCGCGAATTTTATGCAAAGCAATGTTAGGCAATGGTCTGCTGGCTTGCAAATCTTGTCTTTTCTGGTAGAGTCTTTCAAATGTTGATTGAAATTCTGTTCTATATGTTAAGTCTATGTTCCACATAATACCACAAAGATATGTCTTAATATCGGATAATTCCAACTTTAACTCTATCCGATGTTAGTTTATTCTATGGTCATAGATTTTAACTTGGTTCTATAGGCTTCTAGGGCTATAGATTTGGAAATGAATCCGTAATATTTTCCGTTTTTTATTACTGGCAAAAATGCTGCTTTAGATGCTTCAAATTTATTCATGACAGTTTCCATGCTGTCTATTGAGGAAATAGTTGCAGGAGGAGTTTTCATTATATCTTTTATCAAGGTATATTTTACTCTGTAAACATTAAATATAATCTCTCGAATGTCATTAAAATGTACTATTCCTACTAGTTCTGAATCTAAATTTATTACTGCAAAAACAACTTGATTAGAGTGTGAAATATAATCAACTAATTTACTAAGATGTTCATCTGGAGAAACCGTTAGATAATCGGTTTGAATGATAGAATCAATTTCTAGAGTCGATAAAATATTTGAATCTTTATTGCTTGTAAATGCATGTCCTTTTTGTGCCAATCCTTTTACATCAAGAGAATACTTTTCGAAACGTTTAGAAATAGCAAAACTAATTGAAGAAACAATCATAAGTGGAATCATTAGGCTATAACCACCAGTAATTTCGGCAATAAGGAAAATAGCAGTAAGAGGAGCATGAAATAATCCACTTAAAATACCAGCCATTCCTACCATGGTAAAATTACTAATTGGCAATTGCGTAAGACCTGTAAGGCTAATCAATTTAGAAAAGAAATAACCTATATAAGAACCTAAAAATAGAGAAGGAGCAAAGTTACCACCATTACCTCCGCTACCAATTGTTAAACCAGAAGCAAAAACTTTTACCATCATAGTGCATCCAACAAAAAGTAATAAAACCCACTGATTGTTTCTGAAGCTTTCAAATAAGGTATTGTCCAATAATTTCCCAGGATCACTTTCGGATAACGTTTTTATGCTTTCATATCCCTCGCCAAAAAGAGTTGGAAATATGAATATAAGAATTGCTAACATCGAAGATCCAAATAGTGCTTTTTTATAAGCGTTCATTTTTAATTTAGAAAAATAATGTTCTACTCTTTGGAAGTTTCGGGAATAATATACCGCTGTAAAGCCAGTTAAGACTCCTAGAAGTACATAGAAAGGGATGTTGTGATAATCAAATGTTTGTTGTTGTTTAAAGTTCAATAAGATGCTCTCGTCTAAAACAATTGCTGAAACCAAAGCGCCAGTAGCAGCTGAAATCATAATTGGAGTAAATGCCGAAATACTTACATCAACTAATAAAACTTCGATAGCAAAAAGGACACCAGCAATAGGAGCGTTAAATGCAGCTGCAATACCAGCAGCAACACCGCAACCTATAAGTAATGTTCGGTCTTTATAAGGCAATTTGTAATTTTGGGCATAATTAGAGCCAAAAGCAGCTCCAGTAACGACAATTGGACTTTCTAAACCTGCAGAACCACCAAGACCCACAGTAAGGGAGCTAGTGATAATTTGCGCATACATTTGCTTTTTCGGTATAATACTAGCCTTCTTTGCAACAGTATATAAAATCTGTGAAGTACCTTTTTCAATAGTTCCACCTAAAACTCTTTTTACAACAAAAACGGTAAGTAAGATACCAATGATAGGTAGGATACTATTAATGAAACTTAGTTTTAAAATTCCATTAATGTAAGTGGCAAACGAAAATACACTATGCGCAAAAGTTTTTAAGACAATTACAGCAAAGGCACAGGAAATACCAACCAAAACACTAGACATGAATATAAATTGCTTTTGCGTCAATATGGATTGCAGCAAAGCAATAATTGATTCGAATCTCCTGAAGTATTTTTTTAACATTATGGTTTGAAAAAGTTATATGATAGTGCAAATTTAGCCTTTAGAACCCAAATTAAACAATTTTAAAGCTGTTAATCTCTTTAAAGAAATTAACAGCTTTAAAAAATAGTATTCTAAATGTTATTCAATTAAAATCCAACAGCTGCATCATCTCCGCGATAATCAGCACCACCTTCTAGTTTTTTGTTCGGTAAAACTAAAATGGCATCTACTTTACCTATTACTGGAGGATTTTTTTCGTTGATGATATAATCTTTAGATTTTAAATAATCAAGTGTTTTTGTGTCAAATGCATTAGGTTCAAAAATCACATTGTCAGGTAGCCATTGGTGATGAAAACGGGGAGCATTTACAGCTTCTTGCATACTAAAATTGTATTCGTATACATTTAAAATAGTTTGTAAAACCGATGTAATAATTGTAGATCCACCGGGAGTTCCCACAACCATATATAGGCTGCCATTTTTTTCAACAATTGTAGGAGTCATAGAACTTAACATTCTTTTTTTAGGAGCAATACTATTAGCTTCGTTTCCAACAAGTCCAAACATATTTGGCTCACCAGGTTTTACACTAAAATCGTCCATCTCATTGTTTAGGAAAAAACCTAATTCGTCACAATAATATTTAGAACCGTATGCATCGTTAATTGTTGTTGTGGCTGCAACAGCATTCCCGAATTGATCTACGATAGAATAATGTGTTGTCTCAGTACTCTCGCTATATTTTATTTCTCCATGTTTTACATCCGATGATAGAGTGGCTTTGTCAAAACTAAAAGAAGACATTCTTTGTTTTAAATACTCATCAGAAAGTAATCCTTTTAATGGAATTTTTACAAAATCAGGATCGCCTAAAAAGTAACTTCTATCAGCATAAGCTCTTCTTTCAGCTTCTACAATAACCTGAATAGCCTCAGCTGAATTATGTCCCATTTTTTCTAAATCATAAGGCTCAATCATTTTTAAAATTTGTGCTAAACAAATTCCGCCACTACTAGGTGGAGACATCGAAGTTATTTTTAAATCTTTGTAGTTAAAAGTCAATGGGTTTCTCCATTTTGCCTCGTATGACGCTAAATCTTTCATGGTGATAATACCACCTTTTTTATTAAGATAATCAACTAATATTTTGGCAGTTTTACCTTTGTAAAATTCATCACGACCATTTTTCTGAATTCTTTTTAAAGTTTCAGCAAGAGCAGTATATTTAATAGTATCATTTTCTTTATATATGGTAGCCAGCAAAGTGTTTTTGCCGTTTCTTTCTATAATTACATCACGATATTCGTTTAATCGATTCTCTTGTTTTTTAGTTACAATTACGCCTCTTTCAGCCAGAGCAATAACAGGTTCTAAAATTGTAGACATTGGCAAAGAACCAAATTTTTTGTGTACTGCAAAAACTCCGGCAACAGTTCCGGGTATTCCAATAGCTAGTGCAGTTTCGGTGCTTTTTCCTTTAATAACGTTCCCGTTTTTATCAAGAAACATATCTTTAGTAGCTGCCAGGGGAGCTCTTTCTCTGTAATCAAGAGAACCAACTTCTCCATTTGCTTTTCGATATACCATAAAGCCACCGCCACCTATATTTCCTGCATAAGGAAAAGCTACTGCCAAAGCCAATTCGGTTGCAACCATGGCATCAAATGCATTTCCTCCTTTTTTCATGATATCGGCACCAATTTTCGAAGCTTCTTCACGTGCCGAAACAACCATTGCTTTGTTTGTAACTAATCCTGTTGGTTGATTAGTCGTGTTTTGGGCAAAAGAGGTAAGCGAGATAAAATAGCATAAAAAGGTAATCTTCTTCATAATGAAAGTAATTTGTGATTAACGTGTTGTTTTAAATCTTCAAAAAATTCGGTAAATTCAGCCTCAAATTCAGTGTAGAATTCTTTTAATTCCGCTGTAGCGAATTGCATTTTTGAAGTGTTTTTTGTTCTGCGATCCATCTGAGTCAGGATATGATTAATCCCCTCGATGGTTTGGTAGCTTACCAGCCAGTTTTCATGAAACATAATAGGCATTATACGTTGTGTTTTTTCGCTTAAAATACTATGATTTTCAGTCAAAGAATTATAAAATCGATCAACAAAATCATTGAGATTTTCATCTGAATAAGTTTTCCAGTTTTTGGCTAAAAAATGATCGTAAAATATATCAATAATAACACCAGCATAATGATGGTATTTTTTATGAAGTTTTTTGGTACTTTTTCTAAACACAGGATGAGCATCGGTATAAGTATCTATGGCGCGATGTAAAATGATCCCTTTTTGAACTTCGGTAGGAAAATTTTCAAATTGTTTTCCTCGAATTCCATCGGCCATGAAATTGCCAATTTTGATTAAATCATTATCGCCAGAAAGATATATATGAGCTAGGAAATTCATTTTTTTGGAGTTACTAACGTTCTAAAAAGTTAAGGCGTTAAGTTTACTCTTGTAAATGTAATAAAAACTTTTGAACTCATTTGCTTAAAAATAGAGCGGTTTAGATACTTTTTCAAAATCTTGGCTTCTTATTCTCTTAGTTACTCCACAACTTTTTTATATTTGTAGCAATAACCATAACTCATTAAAATGACTTTAATAAAATCGATATCAGGGATAAGAGGAACAATTGGTGGTAAAGTAGGGGACAATCTAACCCCAGTTGATGCAGTGAAATTTGCTTCGGCTTATGGAACATTCCTTAAAAACAATATTAAAAAAGAAAAACTAACGGTTGTAATTGGGCGTGACGCGAGAATTTCGGGTCCTATGATTCATAACTTGGTTGTAAATACATTAATTGGTTTAGGGATAAATGTTATAGATTTAGGACTCTCAACAACGCCAACTGTAGAAGTTGCTGTTCCTTTAGAAAAAGCAGATGGAGGAATAATACTTACAGCATCTCATAATCCAAAACAGTGGAATGCATTAAAATTATTGAATGAAAAGGGAGAATTCCTTAATGGAGCAGAAGGTGCAAAAATTTTAGAAATTGCAGAAGCTGAGGCTTTCGATTTTTCGGATGTAGATAGTTTAGGAGAAATCACGATTAATGATGCTTATATGGATATTCATATCGATGAAGTTTTAAATTTACCTTTGGTAGATGTTGAAGCGGTAAAAGCAGCAAAATTTAAGGTTGTTGTAGATGGAGTGAATTCTTCGGGAGGAATAATTATTCCAAAATTATTAGAATTAATGGGAGTTGAAGTAGTAAAATTATACTGCGAACCAAATGGACATTTCCCTCATAATCCAGAACCATTAAAAGAGCATCTTACAGATATCTCTGAATTAGTGGTGAAAGAAAAAGCGCATTTAGGAGTAGTAGTAGATCCAGATGTAGATCGTTTGGCTTTTATTTGTGAAGACGGAGAAATGTTTGGTGAAGAATATACATTGGTTGCTTGTGCTGATTATGTTTTAAGTAAAACGCCAGGAAACACAGTTTCGAATATGTCATCATCTCGTGCCTTAAGAGATGTTACCGTTTCTCATGGTGGAAAATACGAAGCCAGTGCAGTAGGAGAAGTGAATGTAGTAGAGTTGATGAAAAAAAATAATGCTATTATTGGAGGTGAAGGAAATGGAGGGATTATTTATCCAGAATCTCATTACGGGCGTGATAGCTTGGTAGGGGTTGCGTTATTCTTAACGCATTTAGCAAATAAAAAAATGACAGTTTCGGCTTTGCGTGCTTCATATCCAGAATATTATATGAGCAAAAACAAAATCGAATTAACGCCTCAAATTGATGTTGACGCGATTTTGATTGCAATGACAGAGAAATATAAAAATGAAGATATCACAACCATAGACGGAGTGAAAATTGATTTTGCTACAGAGTGGGTTCATTTAAGAAAATCGAATACAGAACCAATTATCCGTATTTATACCGAAGCACCTTCTCAAGAAAAAGCAGATGTTCTTGCTTTGAGAATTATAGATGAAATAAAAGCAATCGCAGGAATTTAATTTTATGCGATAAAATTGAATGAAAAATGCCCGAAATTATTTCCGGGCATTTTTGTTTTAATGTAATTATCTTCTATGTTTCCATCTTTTATGCGTCCATAAATAATACTCAGGAGCTTCCAGGATTTGTTTTTCAACTTCTCGCAGGTAAGTATGAGTAATTTCAAAACCATCAGCTTTTTTAGGCGTATCACAAATAGGAATAAAAGTAGCTTCGTAATACCCGCGTTTTACTTTTTTTACTTTCACAAATAAAACACTCAAATTGTATTTTCTAGCAAGCATTTCTGCACCAGTATGAACAGGAACTTCAATTCCCATAAACGAATCCCAGTGAAAAGCTCTGTCAAGTTTAGGTGATTGGTCACTAGCTAAGCCATACATACTCAAAATACCGTCTCTTTGATTCTGTGCCATGAGTGGAATTATTTTTTTAGTTTCGACTAATTCAGCATCATATTTAGAACGAATTTTTCGAACTAATTTGTCAAAATAAGGATTTACAATTTTTTTATAAACTCCAATACCTCTAAAATCAGTTTGAGCATTTAAAGTTAGTAGCCATTCCCAGCTTGCATAATGAGATGCAAATAAAACAACACTCTTCCCCTTTTTTTCATATTCTTTTACAAGGTCTACATTAGTAAGAACAAAACGTTTACGCATTTCTTCTGGAGAAATAGTCATGGTTTTTATCATTTCCAAGAACATGTCGCACATGTGCTGGTAAAACTTTTTTTCGATTGTTTTTCTTTCCTTGTCAGTAAGGTGAGGTAAAGCAAGTGCTAGATTTTCTTTAACCGTTTTTCTACGATATCTAACTAAGTAGTAAATGATAAAATAAACAACATCAGAAAATAAATAAAAAATTGGGAATGGAAGTATAGATATAATCCAAAGTAATGGATATGCCAGTATATAAACGAGGAATTGCATGCGGTTTTATTTTTCTACAAATATAACTCAAAAATGAATAACGTATATATTTTAATCAGTAACTGTCGTGTCTATGAGAATTACTATATTTACAATCCATAATAAATATAGGATATGAATACCATTTTGATAGGAATAATTGTTGCCAATGTTTTAGTTAGTTATAAGGGATTTAATGACCTTTCTTTTTTTAGAAAATATGAATTTCATGTTGGAAGTATTCGTTCTGGAGAACAAATAAGAATGTTAACTTCTGGTTTCTTGCATGTTGATATGATGCATTTGCTTTTTAATATGCTAACACTTTGGTTTTTTGCACCAGTAGTAATTAATTATTTAGGAAACTTTTCGTTTGTATTAATTTATATTGGGAGTTTAGTTTTTGGAAGTTTGCTCACGATGGTATTTCATAAAAATGATTATAGTTATCGTGCTGTAGGTGCATCAGGAGCTGTTACGGGAGTTTTGTATTCGGCAATATTGTTGCAACCTAATATGATGTTGGGGGTGTTTTTTGTAATTCCGATGCCGGCATATCTTTTTGGGATTCTGTATTTGTTGTATTCTATATACGGAATGAGAGCGAAAAATGATAATATTGGACATACGGCACATTTTGGAGGGGCCATAGGAGGTTATATGATTACTTTGATAAAAGAGCCAACATTAGTTTTTGATCATTCATTGATGGTTATTCTGTTAGCTATTCCAATCGTTATACTTTTTATAATGGCAAAGCTAGGAAAGTTATAATGGCACAACTTTTGAAAAGAACTAATAAGAAACAATTAAACAATATAAATATGAAAAAAGCAGCTTTATTTTTAACCCTTATTTTTATGACTATGTCTTACGCTCAAGAAACTAAACAAATCCCTCAAATTAGTGTGTCTGGTGAAGGGAAAGTAAAAGTTGCTCCAGATCAGGCGACAATTTTAGCAACCATCGAAACCAAAGGAAGCAATGCTAAAGATGTTAAAAAGCAAAACGACCAGAAGATGGATGCTGTTTTAAAATTTATTAAAAAAATGAATATCCCAACTGCAGATTTTAAAACAAAACAAGTTGCGTTAAACCCACAATATGATTATGAAAAAAAGAAACATAATTATAATGCTACACAAACAGTTGAAATCTTATTGAAAGATTTAACTAAATATGATGAATTAATGGAAGGTTTGGTAGATCAGGGAATCAATCGTATTGACAATGTAGCATTTGAGTCTTCTAAATTGGCGCAACATGAGTCAGAAGCTAGAAAATTAGCTATAAAAGACGCAAAATCTAAAGCAGAGGATTATGTTTCTGTGTTAGGACAAAAAGTAGGTAAAGCAATTGTTATTTCAGATAACTCTCAAGGATACCGTCCGCAACCAATCTATGCAGCTATGAAATCTATGGCTATGGATAGTGCTGGTGCAGCTTCGAATGAAACGCTTGCAGTAGGAGAAATTGAAATTGTATCAAACGTAAGTGTGAGTTTTGTTTTAGAATAATAAAAAACACCATATATAGTAAACCCTGTCATTTTATAAAATGACGGGGTTTTTTATTAAACGATTTCCTCTTCTATAACTGAATCTAAATTTGTAAATAGAATTATTGTCTTTCAAGTATAAAAGAAGCTTTCAGAAGTGTCAGGTTATTTTCTTTTTTGTATATATAAAAGCAATATCGTACTTACATATAGGAGTAGGTATATATAAGTTTCAGGAATAGTTCAAGCTATTCATTAGCAGTTACTATATAGTAGCTGCTTTTTTATGTCCTTATATATAGGTGTAATGTTTGATATGCTATATTAGGAGGAGTTTTTATAGGAGTTATTACCTGCTATCCGCTCCAATCTTGCCCTTTTTAAAAGAAAAAGGGCAAGGATTTTCGTTTCTCCCGATAGCTATCGGGACAGGGCTAGGGATTTTTAAATCTGCTCAATTGGCTAAATCTGCGAGAAACAAAAATGCGCGAAACCCAAAGAAAACAAGGGGAGAAGATGTTGTGCTACAGAAATTACCTATAAAATATAAAAAGGAATAAGTTGTAAATGCGTTGTTATCAACCTGTTAGTAAAAGATTAAGAAATAAACTTAAAAATGGGCTTAAAAAGCCTTGTTTATCTATAAAAAGGTGTTAGTTTTGCACCCGCAAGAAACAA
>NZ_JADNRC010000023.1 GCF_015594725.1 Flavobacterium sp. ALJ2
TTTTTCTTAACAGGTTGATAGCAATGCGTTTACAACTTATTTCTTTTTATATTTTATAGGTAATTTCTGTACCGCAACATCCTCTCCTCTTGTTTTCTTTGGGTTTCGCGCATTTTTGTTTCTCCTAGATTTAGCCAATTGAGCGGATTTCAAACTCCCTAGCCCTGTCCCGATAGCTATCGGGAGAAGCGGAAATCCTTGCCCTTTTTCTTTTAAAAAGGGCAAGATTGGAGCGGATAGCAGGTAATAGCTCCTAGAAAAACTGTACTTATTATAGTATAGTCAAATATTACACCTATATATAAGGACATAAAAAAGTAGCTACTATATAGTAGCTACTTAATGAATAACTTGATTTTATAATCTATTTACTCTACAATAAGTTTCTGAATTGATGTCATACCGTCTTGCTCTACCTTTATAATATAAACCCCTGTTGGCAGTCTATGAATATTTAATTCTTTATTTTCAGTTTGAGCTGTGAAAACAATTTTTCCAGCGATATCTGATATTCTAATATTCTTCGTACTCGTAGATGTAGTTTGCACGTACACCTTTCCATCTTTTACTGGATTTGGATAAATCACAAATCCATTGATTTCATTGGTGTCTACTCCCAACGTACAAACTGTTGCCGATACATTTATTATACGAGTAGCAATTGATTCATTTTGCAAGGCATCTTTTACTGTATATGTCAAAATATATTGACCTGGCGTATTTACATCAACTGTTCCGGAGATTAAAACTCCTACAGTGATATCGGTATCTGAATTATCTTTGGCAGTATAACCCGCTTCAATATATGAACATCCTTTATCTAGAACGATTACTGTATTGCCTGTAAGTGTTATTATTGGTTTTGCTCTCTCGATTGTTACTGTCCAATTTTCGACTGTACCATTTTGCGCCATTACATTATAAACTACGGGCAAAGTATAATTTAATTTTGTCACTCCACTATTCTGAATATAAGTACCTATACGTAATGTTGCAAAAGCTGATATTTGAAAGTTTGGAATCAATGCGCTTAAATTAACATTGTTGTTTACAAATACTTTTACAGTTTTTAAAACCGGATCGATTATACTGGTCCCCACCTGATTTGCTACTGAATAAGCTATAAGACTTGCTTCGGAGTTATTCGCGTTTAATATTACTGTGTAATTTGTTTGAGAAAGCTTATCCTCTGAAATTACTGTAAACAGAAAACTATTTGTATAATCCGAAACTACAGCTTTTGAACCTAATTGTTTTACTCCGTCTATGTGTAGTTCTGCACCTGGCGAAACAGTAAAATCTGCAATTAAATTTGAAATATCTAATCCATATTTCAAAGTTTTAGTTACATTTTGCCCTACTATATCTGTATTAATATCCGATACTAATCCAGGATTTGAAGCTGTTTTAAAATCATACGAAATTAACTTACTTTCACTACTTAAACCAGTTTGCACTTTAATGATATATTCTTCTGAAATTCCCTTATTAAACCCTACTCCTTCTACAGTAAAAACAACTGGATTTGTACAGTCAATTTTTGTCTTACCACTTACTTGTTCTATCCCGTTTATTTTTGCGATACTTTCCATCTCCAATGAAAATTCAGCAACAGCAGAAGTTATATCAGTACCTTTCTTTAATAAAATTGTATACGTTTTGGTACTTTCATCATAAGATGATGATAATTGTTTTACAAAATCTAGTTTTTTTAATAAAACTGGAACATTCCAAAATTTACCTTCTCCTATACCATTTGTATCCGCATTAGTTACAACAGCGGTATTGTCGTTTATCGAGGAGTCATGAACAAATTCCTTGTTTCCTTCTGAAAAAGGATAATAGGCATTTAAACCTATCTCATTTCCTAGATACTTTGTCATTGCATTACCTTTTATTACTGATTGAGTAAGAACTCCTGACCAAATACGAACTTCGTCTATGTATCCGTTGAATCCTCGTGCTAATCCTGCATTGTTTCCTATATAAGCAGGTGATGCTACATTTGAAATCGCCGCACCTGCTGTACCTGTGCTTGTAAAAGGAACTGAAACTCCATCTATATAAATTTTATAGATGTTGTTTGCACTTACCCTATAAGCTATATGATGCCATGTATTTTGCTTAATTGAATTTAACCCGGTATTCATAACATAAGAACCTGTCGCAGTAGCTATAGAAAGTACTAAACTATTTTCTTTATAAATACTAAGACTAGAGGTGTTATGTATAAAAAACAGCACTGTTCCTTTATCTAAAATTCTACTCAAAATACTTGGTTCTTTCTGATTAACCCATGCTTCAAATGTGTAATTATTAGTAAGATTTAAAGCTGGATTATTATCAATCACTACAAAATCATCTGATCCATCAAAAGTTCCTGTAACATTTGTAGCATAATTCGGAGCATGTGTTATTGTTACTGATTTAGAATCATTTGTAGCATCTGTATCGCCTGCTAATTTGGTATACACATCGATTGTATACTCTTTAAAATTGCTTAAATCTACTTTAGTTGTAAAAGAAACCGTTATTTTTCCTTTTGCAGCGATAGGTCCTACAACATTTTGAACTACTTCATTTGCTCCATTTATTTTATATGCCACTGGAAAATTAGAAATTGGAACATTCGAAAAATTGCGTATAACAGCCGTTACCGTAACTGTTTTATTTGCAGACTTTACAGGCCCCACAATTCTCTCTATACTCGCATCTGCAGCTGTAAATGGCAATACATCAATTGTATATTCTTCTATTTCAAAATCTTCATTTGAGGTTGTTACCCCATCAATAGTTGGCCCAAGGTTTACATTAAAATACTCATATGATGAACGATACATATGTATAACACGCATTAATTTTTTACCTGCTTTTGTACTAGCTGGAATTGTTAAACCTCCTACTAATGAGAAATAATTTCTGAAATAATGCGTGGTTAAGGTTGATTTAATTGCAGGTGCTGCTGAAGTAGACAATGTATTTACCCAAAAATTACCTGCATGAAATTCATCTGTTAGGTTACCATCTCCATTTAAATCAATGACAATCATTGTAAAAACACCCGCATTTGCAGTTTGATCCCTAGTAATTGCCACTCCCGTTCTAATAATCGTAACCTCTGGTTGATAATTAAACCCTGCATACACTGGGATTTTTATATCCTTAAAGTCAGAATATGCTGTAGTTTCTGAAGTATTTACAACATCACCCCATTTAAGTTTAGAAATTGCATATCCATTTGTATTGGTATGAACTGGTAATTCATTTTTATTGTATACGGTTTTTTCGATTGCATCATTAACACTATTATCATCTGCAATATCAACACCACTTTTAATTACATATGTAGCATCAACAATAGATAAATCTGCTTTTGTAGCAAACGTAAAACTAACTGTTGCATATGGCGGAATCGTTGGAACTGTTTCGGTAACTTTTGTCCCATCATTTACCTGATAAAACACCGGATGATTTATTAGCGCAACAGCCCCTAAATTATTAACTCTAATTGTTATGTTGTGTGTATTTATTTTTTTACCAAGAACTTCTGGCGTTACTATAGAAACTATACCTGCATCATTTACAATTGGTTTTGTAACACAACTAATAGTTGCAATCCAGCCCCTTCCATTTATGTATTGATCAGAAACAAATTGAAATGTTAATTCTCCTCCAATGGCTGTTGAAGTCAAAGATACTGGTAGGTTATCCCCTGTAAACATACCTAACAATGGAGCTGTTGTAGATGAACCATTGTATACATATAAGAAATCATAACCATCCTCAAGATCAAAATCAGTAAAATTTACTTTTATGCTATTATTACTAATTCCTGGTTTAAAAGTCATTATTTGTGTCGCTTCAATTGGGTAATTATCAAAACGCGTACCTGCATCTGTAAATACTGCTGAACAAGTTGTCATACTAGCAACAGATCCCATCGAAACATCTTTTCCTATATTATAAAAAGTGCTTGTGGCTGTATTATTTTCTGACACTTCGTCTCCTATATAATTTATATTAGCAACAACTGTATATTGCCCCTGAGCAGAGAAATCTGCTGTTTTTACAAAACTATAAGACAGTTCGCCTAATGGGCTGATAGGTCCTGGAATTGTTTCAATTATAGTTACTTCATCATTAATTTTATAATAAACTGGAATATTACTTACAGCAACTGGAGAATGGTTAAAAACTTTGACTTTCACTACTTCTGTTGCAGTCAAACCTGTCTTTGGAATAAAGGATGTTAATTCCAAATCAGTTGTTGTAGCTTCGTAAATAATAATATTATCTACAAAAACTAAATTATAAACATAGCTATTATTTATTACAACAACATTATTATCAATAACTGTTTCAAGTTCTACACTAAATGTAGTACCTGCATATGCGGATAAATCATAAGTTAATTCCGTGTTTCCTGATAATTGCGTTCCTCCATAACCAGTTTTATTTTCATGACTATTTACAGGATTACCATTAATTAAGACTCTAAAAAAACTTTTGTTAACTGGCCCAACACTCTTCCATAATAAATTAAATTTCATTCGGATATTTTTTCCAACAAGACTTGTTGCATCTATATCACAAAATGATATCTTTTTTATATAATCTGGATTATTTGCAAATGCATCTATTGCCGTACTTTCTATCCATGGTGAGGAAGCCAGTATGTTTGAACCTTCCATTTTTACACCATCCAATAATTCTGCATTGATATATTCATATTTTATATTTCCTGCTGTTCCTTTAGATAAAACATAATTAGTTGCTTTTCTATCATTAAAATCTTCCAGAAACGGCAAGTTTAAAACATCTAATACGGGTTGAAAAACAGGCTCTGCATTTACAGCTCTAACTCGTTCTGAAACTATTCCTGTAGTACTATCTACTGTACGAACAGAAAACCAATTATCTTCACTTACAGTAAGATTATCAAATGTATAAGTTGGATCTGTAACTGTTGCCACAACGTCAAACTTATACCCATTCATCTTTAAAACTTCATATTCTGCTCCTACAATAGGATCCCAATCCATTTTATAAGATGATATACCACATTTTGAAGGTGTAATAACTAAATTCTTAGGTTCCGTAATAATAGTAAAGACTTCTTTGGAAACATCTGCTTTTGTACCTGCACTTATTCTTATTTTGGCATTTGCTACTATTCCTGCTGGTACGTTCCATGCAAAATTTCTTGCTGCTGATGGAATGTCTTTTGCTATTGTAGTATAATTCACTCCCTCATCTATTGAATATTCAATAGTAAATGTCTTTGCTTCTCCTTCATAGTCCCAACGAATATATTCTGTTGAATCAGTATTGAATTTTTCACCTCCTATTGGGTAAGTAAGAATCAATTCTGGAGCAACAAAATCATAAACTACTGAAAACTCTTGACTATTAAGAGGAACTGATGTACCTGTAACTATAATTTTATAGCTACCCGCAGCTGGGTTATCCAATGTTACTTGCTCGATATTATTTAAACTATCAACTCCTCGTAAAGCATTTGCTGCAGGTGTTGTTGGATTTAATATCCAGGGAAGAATCGTTATTCCATCCTTTACAATTTTAATATCCAAATCATTTACTTGAATTGATCCTGCTCCTGGTGTACCTGGAATATCAGAATAGGCAAGCATTACTTTAAGTGAAACTAATCCTGCCGGAACTACAATTTTTTTTTCATAGCTTTCTCCATTAGCAACAAAAGCTGTATAAAACATTTTTTTGTCTAATACTTTTACTGCTCTTAATCCGTTTATGTTTCCAAACCCATATTTATAATCTGGTCCTGGATTCCCGACATCTTTTGCAGTATTCGCAACTAAAGCTTTCATTAATGATGCTAATGGTTTATCTCCATAAATATTTTTATATCTTTCATATAATAAAGCGACTATACCAGTAGTTCCAGGTGTAGCCATTGAGGTTCCACTCATAACCTGATAAGAATTACTATAATCCAACGAATATACATAGCTACCAACAGCTGCAATTTGTGGCACCAAACGGCCATCAACTGTTGGCCCGAAACTACTATAATTACTAATCAGATCATTTGGATTATTAGCTGCAACGTGTAATGAATTTTTTGAATTTTTTGTAGAAGTATTAAATCCTCCTGGATGTGCAGTTTGAGCATTTCCGTTAGAATATATATTTAAAAGATAAGGATTCATTACTGTAACATAATCATCACCATAATCTGATCCGTTATATCTATAGGTATTATAACCTGAAGTAAGATTAATTCCATAAGAATTTGATGTAAAATCAATTCCATCTTCAGCAATTGATTTTAATCTTTCACTTGCAACTGACAAACCATTCGATTGCGTATTAAAATTCCATCCATACATTTTTACTTCTGGAGCCATCCCTTTTGCTCTTGGATCTAATAAACCAGCGCCGCCAATAGTTCCAGACACATGACTACCATGAGATGAACTATATTCATACTCTTTATTAATCATTCTACCTGTATGATCTTTATGTTTCTCTAAATTCCCATCCCAAACACCTACTTTAACCCCTTTTCCAGTTAATCCAAATCCTAACCCAGAAATGGTTGATCCTAAAACGTTTGCTTTATGCGAAGTTACTCCTGGTTTATTATCACTTTCAACAGGAGCTGGAATCAAATCTATGTTTTGTACCCAATTAATTTTTGCAATTTCTTCTAATTTTTCTTTAGAAACCTGCAAATAAATTTGATTAAAAGGGGCTACAATTTTTATTCCTCTCAAAAACAAATTTGCTAAATCCTTCGAAATGACATTTGAATCAATTCCTTCAAAATAACTTACTATTACTTTAACATCATTTGCCTCTAAAGCATAATCTGGAATGGTATTATTTGCAAGCATTGGATCTAATTTATATTTTGGATCAATTGCAATTATGGTTCTTATATTACCAGACACATTCCTTTTGCTGTAAAAACCAGATTCGACTGAAGCATAATAAGCATTATTTGACAAATAACTAAGTAAAGTTACCCCTTGTCTTTTTAATTTTTGTTGCTCATCTATTGAAGGTATTCTTGTAAACTGCAACAAATTATATTCCATATCGGAGCTTTGCCTTTTGCTTGTATATTTTTTAAATTCCCTAAACTGCTGTTTAAAATTCGCAGTAGTTGAAATTTTATTTCCATTTATAGTAATGGAAAAATCAGTTTCGGCAATGTTTTGTGACCATCCCAAAATAGTTAAAAACATCATAATCAGGTTAAGTAATTTTTTCTTCATTTTGAAAACTATTTGATTAATACTTAGTTAAAAAACTAACTAAAGATTAAACTTACAAATTAAATTTCCAAAAACCTATACTAATAAGATTTATTACGTTAAAAAAATATATTAAAATTAAAAACACAAATTTTTAAAAAAGAGCCTAGATTTAATAATACTAAAACGAAAAGACCTACCAAATATATCTTTGATAGGTCTTCTGTAATTTTAATTAAATAGTTGAGCTATTTTGCTGTCTTTAATTCCTTTGCTTTTTCTTGCCAGCGCTCGCTAAGATCATTATAATCGACTGGATGTGCTGGTGCTTGATATTGTAATCTTCCTGATTCAAAAGCACGAGTCAGGATTGTTTCAATTAAATAGTCCTCATTAACTTCATAAGGAGCATATTCTGTCTTTAAACTTATATCAAAAACATTAGCAGTTGTATTTGCCCAAAATGCTTTCCAACCATTTTTTAATGTTTTTACTAACTCAAATGTTGTAGTTCCTGTTTGTCGATGAATAAGCTTTACTAATATTTGTCCCTGTTTACGAGACAACTTCTTTAATTTTCCTTCAAATTCATTATTAAGATAGTCTTCAACGATTTTAAAATATTTCTTTTTTTCTCTATTTGAAGATAAACGCGCCATACCATTATTAAGAGCAACTAATCTATCAGAAGCTAATCTGGCAAATGGATATGTTTTATAAACTCTATTCTGAAGAATTAAAAATTGCTTTTGAGCTTCGGGATCAAGTTTTTCTTTTGAAATAATAATCTCTGGCAACTGGATTGTATCATTTAATATAGAATCCTTTTCAGTCAAAACATAACCCATTTGTTGGGGATTATTTTTATCAATTTGAGCGTGACCAACAAAAGATGCTAGAAGAAAACAAAATAAATAGGTTATAAACTTCATTGAGTTATTAATTTGAATGTAAAATTATACATTTATATACAATAGTAATACCAAATTTATAAAATAGATACAAAATATCATAATTAACTAATTTACAACACTTTAAATACTTTAAAAAAGTATTACACACATATATTATATCCTATTTAAAGACAAATATTGTATATTAAATAGTAGTAATTACTGCTAAATAAGAATTCAAAAATATATTTTTTCATGAGGTCATATAAACTGGTTTTATATAATTACAGAATTTACCTACTGTTACCTTTTTACCTCAATTTTGATGCTAAAAATCAATTTATAGAACTTTATAAATTATTTCCATAAAAGTATAAATGCTAATGATAGCGGTCGATTAACACCAATGATAGACCAATCTACTACTAAAAAGAATGCGATAGAAGCTATGAAGCCTTTTGACATAGTATGAATCTGAAGAATCAGTTATTTTTTATTTTGGTAAATTTAAACTTGATTTAAAGATATTAATATTTACATTTGCTCTATTCTTATTTATTCTAAATAGATTTGATGTCCCTAATCTAAATAAAAATAGACCTTGTCAAAAAATTCAATAAACAATAAACACCTAAATATGAAGAAGAATATTTTTATTTCTTTAGCCTTAGCTGCTACATTATTTGTTAGTGCCCAGCAGAAAAACATATTACTAGAGCAATCATTTTGGAAATCCTTGCCAAGTGTAACTGCTGTTAAAGCCGAAATAGAAAAAGGAAGCAACCCTTCTCAGCCCAATCAAAATGCATTTGATCCAGTTGTTTTAGCTATTAATAATGATGCTCCAATAGCAACTATCAAATTCCTTTTAGAGCAGCCAGGAAATCCAATAAATAAAATCACTCATGACAGTCGTATTTATTTACATTGGGCGGCCTACAAAGGAAACGTTGAACTTGTAGAATATCTTATTAAAAAAGGGTCTGATATCAATCTTGAAGACAGTAAAGGTAACACTCCAATAGCGTTCGCAGCCAGCAACGGACAATCAGATGCTGCTTTATACGACGCTTTTTTTAAGGCTGGAATCAATCCTAATAAAAAATATAAAAACGGCGCAAATTTATTATTAATAGGTATTCCTAATGATAAAGATTTAGCCCTTTCAACTTATTTTGCGACTAAAGGAATGTCTTTAAAAGATACTGATGATGAAGGTAACACAGCTTTTAATTTTGCAGCTAGATCAGGAAATATAGCGCTTTTAAAGAAGCTTTTAGAAAAAGGAGTTAAATTTAATGATAATGCACTCCTAATCGCAGCGCAAGGAGCTCGTAGAGAAATTACTCCTTTTGAAACTTATAAATATTTAGTTGAAGAAGTTAAACTAAAACCAACTGCTGTAACTAAATCTGGGGAAAACGTTCTCCACTTTTTAGCAAGTAAGCCTAATCAAACTGAAATCGTTAACTATTTCCTAGCTAAGGGTGTAGATGCTAACAAAACGGATAAAGAAGGAAATACACCATTAATGATTGCTGCTTCAGCTAAAGATACTTCTGTTTTAGAAGAATTACTTCCGAAAGTAAAAAATTTAAATGCCCAAAATCTAAAAGGAGAATCTGCTTTAACAATTGCAGTAAAATCAGGAACTCCCGAAGCTATTGAAATTCTTTTAACTAAAGGAGCTGACATTACTGTTAAAGATAAAGAAGGAAACAATTTAGGTTTTTATTTGGTACAATCTTATCGTCCACAAAATGGTCGTGAAGCTGCTCCTGCAAAAGATCCTTTTGAGGCTAAAATAAAATTACTTCAGGATAAAGGATTAAACTTAGCAGCTCCACAAGTAGACGGAAGTACTTTATATCACATTGCAATGACTAAAAATGATTTAGCACTGATAAAAAAAATAACTTCTTTAAATATTGACGTAAATGCAAAAAATAAGGATGGCCTAACAGCCCTTCATAAGGCTGCAATGGTTTCAAAGAATGATTCAATCTTAAAATATTTATTGTCTATTGGTGCCAAAAAAGATATTCAAACTGAATTTGATGAAAGTGCCTACGTGTTGGCAAAGGAAAATGAAACATTGGCAAAAAACAACGTTTCTCTTGAATTTTTAAAATAAGCATACATATTACTAAAATGCAATAATACAAAGGTAATTACATTATGAAATCAATATTTAAAATAGCTCTTACTGGAGCACTTATCTGTCTACTATCTTTACAAGCATCAGCACAGGCTTCAAAATACAAATGCATGCTTCAAATGTCAAACTATATGGGAGAAGGTGCCTATATTGTTGTTTCTCTTATCAATGCTAAAGGAGAATATGAAAAAACTCTTTATGTAATGGGAGATGATAAAAAATGGTATAACACGCTAAAAGAATGGAATAAATTTCATTCTAAAAAACCATCTGATAATATTAGTGCAAAAACAGGTGCCTCAGTGACAGGTGGAGACAGAAGCATTACTACAATAGAAATTGAAACTTCTAAAATCAATTCAGGCTACAAATTAAGATTTGAAAGTGCTGTTGAAGATCAAAAATATTATGTAAATGACTTAGAAATTCCTCTTACAACTGAAGGATTAGCCGCTAAGACTGAAGGTAAAGGATATATCCGTTACGTAAGATTAAATAAAATATAATAGCATATAATGATTCTTTCTTTTTGGCGATACTCACACTTGGCCTTGGCTTTATTTTCTTCTTTATTTCTATTAACTGCTTCTATTACAGGTGTAATTTTAGCTATTGATACTGTACAAGAAAAAACATTTCCGTACCGAGCAGCAAATTTTGATACAATAACTTTAGAACAGACTTTACCTATTTTAAAAAAGGTATATCCTGAAATTACAGAGTTAAGTGTAGATCACAATCAATTTGTAATGCTGCAGGCTATTGATCAAGACGATAATGATGTCAATGCTTACATTAATCCATTAACCGCCAAAAAGATAGGGACGCCTCTAAAAAAGACAGAATTCATTCAATGGATAACCGCTTTTCATCGTTCTTTATTTTTAAAAGAAACGGGGCGTTTTTTTGTTGGATTTATCTCTTTTTTACTTTTTCTAATCTCAATTTCAGGTTTTGTTCTTGTTGTTAAAAGACAATTGGGAGTCCGTAAATTCTTTTCAAAAGTAACCAAAGATTATTTTTCTCAATATTATCACATTACCTTAGGAAGATTGAGTTTAATCCCAATTCTGATTATTGCACTCACAGGAACTTATTTAACATTGGAAAGGTTTAACTTTTTCATGGATAAAGAAAAAAAACAGCAGGAACAATCAATTACTGTTTCAGAACAAAAAAATGATAAGTCTTCAATATTCAAACAAACGCTTTTATCTGATGTTAAGAAAATAGAATTTCCTTTCTCAGATGATCCTGAAGAATATTATATTATTCAATTAAATGACCGAGAAATTGAAGTTAATCAGGTAACTGGAACTGTAGTAACTGAGAAACGTTATCCAATGAGGGCACAAGTGGCTCTTTTAAGTCTTAATCTTCATACCGGCAAAACCAATGCTATTTGGGCAATAATTCTTGGAATTTCCTGCCTAAACATCCTGTTTTTTATCTATTCTGGTTTTGCTATGACCTTGAAAAGAAGATCAAGTCGAATCAAAAATAAATGCAAAGCTGAGGAAAGCAAATTTATCTTATTGGCTGGTTCAGAAAACGGAAGTTCTTTGCGATTTGCTAGTGCAATTCAAAAACAATTAATTGCAAACGGTGAAAAAGTTTTCTTAGCCGAATTGAATAATTTTAAAACTTTTCCGAAAGCGGAACATATCATTATTTTTACATCAACGCACGGATTAGGAGATGCTCCTTCTAATGGAAATAAGTTTACCTCAATTCTAAAAAAATACACTCAAGAACATAACGTTCATTTTTCTGTTGTTGGTTTTGGATCAAAAAGCTATCCAGACTATTGCGGTTTTGCCATTGAAATTGATGCTGCTTTAGAAAAACAAAACTGGGCTAATCGTTTATTAGACGTACAGACTGTAAATGATAAATCTGCAGAAGAGTTTGTAAATTGGGTTAGACTATGGAGCGCTAAAACTGGAATTCCGTTATCCCCAACACCTTCTTTATATAATGAAGTCCCGAAAGGTTTACAGAATTTAATAGTAGTAGACAAAACTCCTGTTTCTGAATCAGAGCATACTTTTATACTTACTTTGCAGACAGGAAGCAGAACCAAATTTGTTTCAGGTGATTTGTTAGCCGTTTATCCTGCAAATGATAATAGAGAACGTCTCTACTCTATCGGAAATCATTCTGGCAATGTACAATTAGTTGTAAAACTGCATTCACACGGATTGGGTTCTGGTTATTTAAATAATCTTGAACCTGGCGATAGTATTAAAGCAAGAATTCTTAAGAATCAAGCTTTTCACTTTCCTAGAAAATCACCAAAAGTGGCTTTTATTTCAAACGGAACCGGTATTGCTCCTTTCCTTGGAATGATTGAACAAAACAAGGTAAAAACAGAAATTCATTTATATTCAGGTTTCAGAATGGAAACAGAAACAGTTTCTGGATATAAAAAGTTTGCTGTGGCTATGATTCAAAAGCAACAACTTCATAGTTTTCATTTAGCCTTATCTCGTGAAGCAGAACATATTTATGTAATGGATCTTATAAAACGTGATGCTGATTTTTTTGTTCAATTGTTATTACAAGGCGGTACTATTATGATTTGTGGTTCGTTGGCCATGCAAAAAGATGTGGAGACAGCTCTTGATGCATTATGCCTTTCTAAACAAACCAAAAGCATATTAGACTTTAAAAATAATGGACAGCTATTAACAGATTGTTATTAGCCATATCTAAAAAACTATATATGCAAATTAATAAAACCATTATACAACAGTTCTTAATTGTTTTTGTATTAACCTGCAGCTTTTACGGCAATGCACAAGTTTTACGAAAAAGAACAACTCTCCTTATGGGAAGCCGTTTTGACATCACCATTGTTGCAAACGATTCATTGGCTGCTGAGCAAAATATTGATGCCGTTATTGCCGAAATTACTAGAATTGAAAAGCTAATATCGGATTGGAAATCAGATACGCAAGTTTCTGAAATAAATCAAAATTCTGGAATTCGACCTGTAAAAGTAGATCGAGAAGTTTTTGAATTAACACAAAGAGCAATCCGATTATCAGAAATGACAAATGGAGGATTTGATATTAGTTTTGCTGCAATGGATAGAATCTGGAAATTTGACGGATCAATGACCGAAATGCCTTCGGCGGAAAGCATTAAAAAATCAGTAGAGAAAGTGGGTTATCAAAATATCGTTTTAGACTCTGTGCAATCTACTATATTCCTTAAACTAAAAGGAATGAAAATAGGATTTGGCGCACTTGGAGAAGGTTATGCTGCTGACAAATGTCGCGATATGATGTTAGCAAAAGGTATTAAAGCTGGAATTATAAATGGATCAGGAGATATGAGTACTTGGGGAAAACAACCTAATGGAGCCCCTTGGAAAATTGGCATCACCAACCCTTTTAATCCTGACAAACTCTTAGCTATTGTACCTTTAGAACAAGAAGCTGTAACAACTTCTGGAAGCTATGAAAAATTTGTTGTTTTTGATGGTAAACGTTATTCTCACATCATAAATCCTGCTACTGGATATCCTGCTACTGGATTATGTAGCGTAACTGTTTTTGGCACTAATGCCGAAATGGCAAATGGTTTAAGTACTTCTATAATGGTACTTGGAAAAACAGAAGGTTTGCTCTTACTTAAAAAATTCCCTGATTACAGCTGCCTAATGATTACTGATAAAGGAAAAGTTATCAAATCTGAAAACTTCCGTCACAAAAAATTTAAAGCTAAATTTCACTAAAATAAATCATAATGAACTTCTTACAATTTTAATCTTGACAGTTATTCGTTGAGTAAGTTTACCTATTCGTTAAAGTTAACAAAAACTGGATTATCCTTGTTTGTCTTTCGTGAAAATTAAGTTTACTTTTGTTACTATATATTTTATATTGTAGGTACTCCATAAGCATAAGAAATGACTCCTTTTGGCCTAAATTACTAACTAAAAAAGATTACGCACACACGTAATCTTTTAAATGCGTTAGTTACAGTATATAAAATACAAATTTATAAATTAGCAAAAAAATATTTTATGAGTACAAAATCAATCTTAAATGATGCTTCAATTACTTTTTTAGAAAGCTATCTTAATAACGCTTCACCTACTGGTTACGAAAGTGAGGGGCAAAAAATATGGATGGATTATTTAAAACCTTATGTGGATACTTTTATTACCGATACATACGGAACGGCAGTAGGAGTTATAAACCCAGATGCACCATATAAAGTAGTTATCGAAGGACATTCTGATGAAATTTCATGGTATGTAAACTATATTACAGATGATGGATTAATATATGTAATTAGAAATGGTGGATCTGATCACCAGATTGCACCATCAAAAAGAGTTAATATCCATACTAAAAAAGGAATCGTTAAAGGTGTTTTTGGATGGCCAGCCATTCATACAAGATTACGTGATAAGGAAGAAACTCCAAAAATCAGCAATATTTTTATTGATTTAGGCTGTGAAACCAAAGAACAAGTTGAAAAAATGGGGGTTCATGTAGGGTGTGTTATTACCTATCCTGATGAATTTATGATCTTAAACGAAAACAAATTTGTTTGCCGTGCTATCGATAATAGAATGGGAGGCTTTATGATTGCCGAAGTAGCTCGTTTGTTACACGAAAATAAAGTAAAACTTCCGTTTGGTTTATATATCACAAATTCTGTTCAAGAAGAGGTTGGATTACGTGGTGCCGAAATGATTACCAAAACCATCAAACCTAATGTCGCTATTGTTACAGATGTTTGTCACGATTCGACAACTCCAATGATCGAAAAGAAAATTGAAGGAGACACAAAAATAGGTTTAGGACCTGTTATTACTTATGCTCCTGCAGTACAAAATAATTTACGCGAACTAATAATTGATGCCGCCGAAGCTAATAAAATTCCGTTTCAGCGTTTAGCATCTTCTCGTGTTACTGGTACAGATACCGATGCATTTGCATACAGTAATGGTGGTGTAGCTTCAGCATTAATTTCGCTTCCATTAAGATATATGCATACTACTGTCGAAATGGTTCACCGTGATGATGTTGAAAATGTCATTAAATTAATTTACGAATCATTGTTGAAAATTGAAAATGAAGAAACTTTTTCATATTTTAAATAAAACTCAAAATAGCTTATAATCAAAAAACCCGTAAATCCAAATTATAGATTTACGGGTTTTACTAATAAATAACCTTATTTAATTTATTAACTTCTTTTTAAAAGTACAACAGCATCTGTAGCATTAGATAACTCCGCATATTTTAATGCCGTAAAACCTTTTTCATTTTTAGCGTTAATATCTGCTCCGTTGGATAATAAAATTTTTATAATCTCAACTTTATTATAGCGAGCAGCTGTCATTAATGGAGTCAATTCATTTGACATTTTATTAACATCTTCTCCATATTCGATAAACTTTTTAACTGTTTCAATATCTCCTTTTCTAATAGCTGTATTTAACGGAGTGGTGTCAAAAGTTGAAGCAATAACTTTGTCATTAATAAATGATTTTTGAACTGAATTTGAAGCTAAAGAAACATTAACAAAAGCTACTAAAGCTACTCCTAAATAAACGATTGAATTTTTCATGATGATTGTTTTTTGATTGATGATTGATGATTTTTTATTAATTATAATACAAATATATATTTAAAATCATTACTATGTATTGCAAGGTACTTTGTTTTAACTAACAATTAACATTCTCTTAAAATTTAAAGCTCAATACCAAATTATTGTAGTAATAAAGAACTGCATCTCTTATAAAGACGCTCGAATAAACAAAATGTTACACTATTTACAAGAAAAATAAAATACTGAATATCAAAAACTTAAAATAACAAAAGTAACTAACTTGGAACTCCCCTAAATAAAGCAAGTCCCAAATCTAAATTTAAACTTGGGACTTGTATTTATGAGAAATATAATCATTCATATTTTTTTAAAATAGCTACTGCATCTATAGCTTTAGATACTTCAGCGAATTTCAAAGCAGTATAACCATTATCTGCAGTTGTATAAGGATTGGCTCCTTTTGAAATTAAAAGCTCAATAATCTCCACTTTATTATAACGCGCAGCTGTCATCAATGGAGTTAGGCCGCCTGAAAACTTATTTACATTTGCTCCGTTTTCAATAAGTTTTTTAACTGTTTCTATATCCCCTTTACAAATTGCAACATTTAAAGGGTTTACATCATAACTGCTGTATGTATCATTATTAAATAATTTGTATTCTGAAGCTTGAGCAACATTTGTAAAAACGACTAAAGCAATTCCTAAATAAATCATTGATTTTTTCATGATGAATGTTTTTTGATTGATGATTTTAATTGGATTAACCTCTTGAAAATTAAAAACTAAATTTTAATTTTTAAAAATAGTCTACCACAAAATACTATGACGCACAAAAAATAAAAAGGTTACCTTATTTGTAATAAAAAACAAATACATCCATTTATTATTTTAACCAACTAAAAATCAAAGACTAAATTTTATTTAACTTTACAATAAAAACTTAAAATGCAATCATCAGCCAAAACAATCGAAGAATATTTATCATCACTTCCTGAAGAAAGAAAGCTTTCTTTTCTTAAACTTCGCGAAACAATACTTAATAGTATCCCTGATGGGTTTGTTGAGGAAGTAAGCTATGGAATGTTGGGTTATCTTGTACCTCATTCTATTTATCCTGAAGGCTATCATTGTAATCCTAAACTGCCTTTGCCATTTATAAATATAGCATCACAAAAAACTTTATAGCGTTGTACCATATGGGAATTTATGCAAAACCAGATTTATTAAATTGGTTTGTTACTGAATACCCCAAACACAGCAAACAAAAACTGGATATGGGAAAAAGTTGTATTCGATTTAAAAAGATGGATGAAATTCCATTTGACCTAATAGCAGAACTTGTACAAAAAATCTCTGTTTCCGAATGGATAAATTGTTATGAGACACAATTCAAAAAATCAAAATAATTATAAACCACTTAACTATAAAACTATGAATGTTATTAAAAAAATTATTCTCGCAATTTTAAGTATCGTTATTTTAGCGTTGATCGTCGCTCTATTTTTACCGAATGAATATCATGTAGAAAGGGAAATCTCTATTAATAAACCAAAAGATAGTGTCTTTAACTATGTGAAGTATTTAAAGAATCAAGATAATTTTAGCGTTTGGGCCAAGTTAGATCCTGCAATGAAGAAAACTTTTACTGGAACCGATGGAACTGTTGGTGCAATAGCAAGTTGGGATAGCACAGATAAAAACGTAGGGAAAGGAGAGCAAGAAATTAAAAAAATTGTTCCAGGAGAGCGATTGGAATTTGAACTACGTTTTAAAGTTCCCTTTGAATCTACCGATATGGCTTATATGACAACCGAGGCTATTTCTCCAACACAAACTAAAGTAAAATGGGGATTTGATGGGAGATCACCATATCCTATGAATCTGATGCTTGCGTTTATGAATATGGATCAAATGCTTGGGGAACAGCTTGAAACTGGACTTCAAAATTTAAAAGTTATTCAAGAAGGCAAACAGTAATATATAAAGAAAGCCCGCAATTTATAGTTGCGGGCTTTCTTCTAATCTATTTTTTTAAGTAAAATATTATTTACTCAAATAAGCTATTACGTTCGTCTCTATACGTTCGTCGATATTATTAATATCGGCTTTAATGAATTTTTCTCCAAGAATATTTTCATATAATTCGATATAACGCTCCGATACCGATTCGATATAAGCATCAGTCATATCAGGAATTTGTTGCCCTTCTTGTCCTTGAAATCCATTTTCGATTAACCAACGACGAACAAACTCTTTAGATAATTGTTTTTGTTCTTCGCCTTTGTCTTGTCTTTCTTGGTATCCATCAGCATAAAAATAACGAGAAGAATCTGGAGTATGAATTTCGTCTATCAAAACAATTACTCCATCTTTAGTTTTACCAAACTCATATTTAGTATCTACCAAAATTAATCCGCGGCTTGCAGCAATCTCAGTTCCTCTTTGAAATAAAGCTCTGGTATATTTTTCTAAAACTAAATAATCTTCTTCAGAAACTATTCCTCTTGAAAGGATTGCTTCACGCGAAATATCTGCATCATGCTCACCATTATCTGCCTTTGTAGTTGGTGTTATAATAGGCTCAGGAAATTTATCGTTTTCTTTTAAACCTTCTGGCATAGCTACACCGCATATTTCTCTTTTTCCAGCAGCATATTCACGAGCAGCATGACCCGAAACATAACCACGAATAACCATTTCTACCTTAAATGGGTCACATAAATGACCTACTGCAACGTTTGGATCTGGTGTTGCTATTAACCAATTAGGAACAATATCTTGAGTAAGTTCCATAAACTTAGTCGCAATCTGGTTTAAGATTTGTCCCTTGTACGGAATCCCTTTTGGCAAAACTACATCAAAAGCCGAAAGTCTGTCTGTAGCAACCATAACCAAAAGTTCATCGTTGATATTATAAACTTCTCTAACTTTTCCGCGATAAACTGATTTCTGATTAGGAAAATTAAAATTAGTAGTTGTAATTGTATTGCTCATTTATATCTTGTTGTGTTGTGTTGTGTTGTTTGGTGTTTTCGAATGCAAATTTAAAACTAATTAAAAGAGCAAGCAAGAAAGTATTCAGTTTTCAGTCGCAGTTGCAGTCACAGTTTTCGTTCAGCATGGAAACTGGCACTGAGACTGTAAACTAAAAAAACTTACTTTTTCAAAAGCGTCTCATTAAATAAATGCAAGATTCTGTCATATTCATCGATCCAAGAGTACGTTTCTTTAAATCCGTGTGCCTCTACTGGGAACGATGAAAGGCTCCAATTCTTTTTACCTAATTCTATAAAACGTTGTGACATACGTACAATATCTTTATATTCTACATTATCATCGACCATACCATGAAGCATCAATAAGTTTCCTTTTAGATTATCAGCAAAATAAATTGGCGAACTTTTTTTGTATGCATCTGGATCTGTTTCTGGAAAATTAAGAATATTTCCAGTATAACCGTGATTGTAATGTGCCCAATCGGTAACAGAACGCAATGCAGCTCCCGAAGCAAATTCTCCGGGCGTTGTAAGCATTCCCATTAATGTGATAAAACCGCCATAAGAACCTCCATATATCCCTACTCTATTAGCATCGATACCGTAATTATCAACTAAATATTTCTTTCCGTCAATTTGATCCGTCAAATCTTTTCCGCCCATAAAACGGTATATTCCAGTTCTTACATCACGTCCATAACCATCACTTCCTCTATAATCTATATCCAAAACAGTATAACCCAAATCCGTTAACATATTATGAAACATATACTCTCTGTGGTAATTACTCCAATAATTATGTGCGTTTTGCAAATACCCAGCTCCATGAACAAATAATATAGCTGCTTTATTAGACTTCTCTGCCTTTGGATTATATAATCTTGCATAAACAGTAGTGCCATCTTGCGCCTTAAACGTAATTACTTCTGGTTCTCTCCATTGGTATTTTTTAAATTCCTCCGTCGTTGAATATGATATTTGTTGTAATGTTGTATTCTTTTTGTTCTCTGCAATGTATAAATCCCAAGGTTTATTTTTATAAGAATAACGTACTAATAATGTTTTTTCATCTGGAGACAAACTTACCTCATGTGCGCCATCTTTGGTTAAAATAGGCTCCAAAACCCCATTAACAGCAGCCAGTTTGTAAAAGTTTCTATTTCCTGGATGTGTTGTATTTGTTGTTAAATAAAATGTCTTTTTATCTTTTGATAACGTTACATCTCTTACTTCCCAATTACCATTCGTAAGCTGTGTTTTCTTTTTCGTTTTTAAATTATAAGTATATAAATGCGAATATCCCGTAACTTCCGATTGAAAGTAAATCGTTTCATTGTCCGCAAGAAATCCCAAAGTTCCCGACTCAAAAGCATACGATGGAATTCCAGGTCCACCTATCCAAGCCTCGTCATGTTGATGCTCAATTTCCTCAAAAGTCCCTTTGTCTAAATCAAGACTAATTAACCATCTGTCTTTATTATCCTGACTCCTTATTTCGGCTATAGCCAATGAACCATTTGCATTATAAACAGGAGCCTGAACTGTAATTAGTTTATCTGATTTTTCTTTGTTCTTAAGATTATCATACGAATCAAAATACTTAGGAACGTCCTGAATATGACTTAATGTAGAAAAATTGACAAAATAAACGGAATCTCTGGCAACTGAATAAATCCCGAATTTGGTCTTTACAAAATTATCTACAGATACTTTTTCTTTAGTCTCAGGAGATTGGTTATATCCATCAGCAGTAATAAAACCCCCCATTGTTTCTTTCTTAACAGCAACTTTTTCGATTAAACTAAATGTTGCAAAGTTTCCGTTTGGATTAATTTTTAGACTTTGGAAATTATCTTTTTTTCCGTAATAATAGCCTTTAGGGAAATCAGATTTAACGCTATTCTTTTTAGCTGTACTCCATTCTTTCTTAGCTTCCTTGTCTCTAATAAATTGGAATAATTCTTTCTGTTGTGTTTTTAAAAATGACTCTTTATCTGATTCCTTCTCTGCTTTATCTCCGCTATTAAAGTTTGAAATTTGTACAATCGTTCCTTCTTTGGTATTATACTTAAACAAATTATCATTTTGCTGAAAAAACAAAATTCCAGCTTCAAAGCCCAGTTCCAAATTAGAAATAGGATTTGATTGCTGGAATAACTTTTTTGAAACTTTATTATTTATCGAGTAAGAATATAAACTTCCATTATCAATGTAATAAACAATATCGGAAGCTGCGTTTCTTTTAAAATCTAGTTGAGAGAAAGCGGCTTCTTTTGGTTCGGCAACTATTGGTTTTATCATCCCCTTTTCCCAGAAATAAGTACTTAATCCTAAGTCATTATTTGGATTCCAATCGAAGTAAACCTTTTTTCCGTCTAAACTCCAATGTTGATTTGTAGGCTGAACACCAACAAATGAATCCCCTTTCATGATTTCTTCCAACTTTAGGTTCTGACTTTTGCCTGATATTGAAAAAACCAACAAAGCAACCGCAAAGATATTTTTAGTCATTTTAATGTGTTATTTGATTAACACAAAAATACACTTTGAAAACTATTAAAAAAATCTTTCTTTGGTTCGTAAATTAACGTACCGATTTTGAAATATATTTAATATTGACATCTATAGTGTTAATGGAAAAAATTAACCGAAAAATACTTGCGAAGCTCAAAGGTCGAGCTTTTCTAAATCAAAACTCCCATTTTATCATCCAAATGTCATGCGCTAACTATTATTTGATTTTCATTTAAAAACTTTACTTTTTTAGCTCAGAATGTGATGATTTTTTTTGATTAAAAAGGAGCAATTCGATTAGTCGTAAAATTCTATTTAAAGATAAAATTAGTTTCCATGTCAAAATTTTGCTTTTGTACATCTGGCATTCGGCTTCTTAAAAGTTTGAGTGTAAAAGCTCCTTTAGCTGTATTATTATCTAAATACATCCAGTCAGCAATTTCCTCTTTACTAATTTCAACGATATCATCAAATTTAACAATTTTGGTATGAAGAGGCTGGACTGCTATAATGCCCACATATTTATTTTTGGCTTCATATATCATAATGTCTTTTATCCATAAAAACTCATCGCCTTGATCACTTTCATATCCCTTTTTGAGTAGAAAATTTTTAAAATTGGGATTATTACTTTTTAATGCATTCTCAAATTCGTGAAAATTTTCTTGTGCCAATTTAATAGCATCTTCCATTTCTTTATCTTCATCTTCAACTCGGTAAATAGTCGATGATTCATTTGAACCATATTTTTCGACATTATTTTTAATCTGTCCATGTATTGTTATAGAAAGTAAAAAAACCAATACTGTAATTAGTTTTCTAGTTATAAATTTTATCATTTTATTTTCAATTTTCATAATTAATAATTTGTATCTATTATTTTAAATATACCTCCGTTTTTACTGCCTTTATTGGTAACTATCATTTTTTATTTATTTTATCCTGATTGCTGTTTGAGCTTTTCTAATTCTCTTCTAGGGTAAATGAACCCTCAATTAGGTAAGATGGATTATGCGTTTTAGTTTCTTCAATTCTGGTTGCTTTTAGATCAGGCTGATAAACTAATTTATAGTTTGTTCTGTAAGTTTTGGCCAACCATTTCTTTTTATAGCTGTATCTTTTTGTATCATAATTTTCAATTAATCGAATAGTATCTTTTTGTAATATACCTACATCACATTCATTCCATTCTTTACCGGAAAATTCCCTTATATTACGACTTACTTTAATTATAGTATCAGTTAATTCAAAATTGCCTAGAAACTCTAATTTTAAAGTTTTTTTTAGTTTTACAACACCATTTTTAGGCTCAGTTAAGACTGAAGAATCTGCTCTGTAAATTCTTGTTAAATATTCATTTTCATCGTCAGAAAAAATGCAAAAAGTAATTTTTTTTGAACCTCCTTGATAAACATAAACTTTGTTTGTTTTTAGGTATGGATTTACTGAAAGAAGTTTTCTCTTTTGTTCTTGCTCATATAATAGAAAATCTTTAAAATACTGCAAATCATTTACTTTATTTGGATTAATATCTCTTGAAATAAGATACTTTTCATAAGCAATATCAAGAGCTTTTGCTTCTTTTGACACTCCACAGCTTGTAGTAATAGCAAATATTACAATTAAAAAAAATATTATATTTTTCATTTTTTATTATCATTTAGTAAATAAAACTCCTTTAACAATTTCCCTTGTTCAGACTGCCCCGCATATAGATACTTTTTAAGTCGCTCTAAACTAACTTTATTATTGACATCATAAACCACATACAAATGATGGAAAGTTGGCTTCGATTTTAATTGAATACTTATGTCATAATCTATCTTATCAGTTTTGTATCTTTCTAAATCTTTTTTATATTTGTTAAAATCAGCTTTAAACTGAATCTTATCAACATATTGATATTCTAAAGGCTCTTTTGGCTCTTTAGAAACGGTTTTCCAACGCGCTACAAAAGTGTCTTTTGATGTTTTCTCTATCTCTAGTTTTTCTCTATCAGGAAAAGCAATAGTATCATGCATGGCATTAGTAGGCCAGAATGTACCGTAACCATGCCTTGTTTCTGTTGTAAGCGTTCCTATAGCATCTGTAAATGAAAAAGTTTCCTCTCCGCGGTTTAGCAATACATCAAACAATTGTTGGTAGTCGTAGTTTTGACCGTCTATTATTTTATCTTCATTAAATGGATTTTTTTCACTTGCTTTTCCATAATACATATCCACAGCATATGCCGCATGAATAGAATTAGGTAATTTTGCCTGCATATTGATCCCTGCAGACCAATATTGATCTGACCCCATTCCTAAAAACAAGGGTGGTTTATAAATATCATTAAAGGAAGCAATCATAAAGTTACCCACTTTTATGGCTGCACCACCCACGATTTGATTTCGTGTATGATTTTCGTGAGCACGTTTCCCTTGAATATCATTGCTACCTCTTGTTACATCATAGTTGCTATAGGAGTTTTTACCAAACTCTCCTTTTTCGTGGTTAAATTCAGGTGATACCTTACCGGAACTTAAAATTCCTGTTGCCCCAAGTGTAAATGCATATTCATAAGGATTCCAAACTCCAGATCCAGACGCATTATTAAAAAGATTTGTCACTAGTGCATTTCCTGAATTTAAACCAAACGTTACCGAAGGCGTAACCCCCAGTGTTACATGTGTTGGGCTCATACTAGATGTTCCTACAGCACCTAGTGCATAACCTGTTAAAGCAACATTAAGAGCTCCAGTTGTTCCAAAATCACCTGCGTTTACACTCTTAGAAACCCCAACATATACACTTGCTGTAAAACTTCCTTTAAGACTATAACTAAATTTTAAACCTATGTTTGGGGTCTTGTTAGGTGGGTCACCAGGGCTACCATAAGAACCAGCCCCACCGCCTGCATTTGGTCCGTGGGCACGAGGATCACTTTCGGGTTTCCATTCGTATTCTTCGGCTGTTATATTTTCAGTTTCTTTTTTACATAGTTCAAAATATGCTCTTTACCTCCTACTTTTTTAGATATAAAACAAATTATAATAGTCAATATTAAAAAACTAAATATTTTTAATTACTCAATAAACTTATAAGATGAATTTTCATTATAAAAATCCCAGACTAACATATCCTCGTTCCCTCTTTTTTTATTTAAATAATAGGTTATCATTTCATTTCCATTAGATAAATAAAAACAAGATTCATAATTATTTATTATAAATTTAGCACGTAAACCGATACTGTCATTATGATTACGCAATTTCTCAAGAGAAATCTCTTTGATAGGGATTTTTAAATTGTTATAATAATTTTTAATATCCTCTTTGTTTTTAAACAATTTGATTTGTACTTTCTCAATAGTTGGAGGGCTGATTATACTTTTAAATTCTAAAATGTCATTTCTAAAAAAATAGGTAATAATCTTTCCTTCAATTTTGCTTTTATTTTTAAAAACAGGAATAGGTCCTTTAGTAATTCCTTTTTTTATTACAGGAGGAATATTAGAATAAACGGTCATAGTATAATTAGTGAATTTCGATGAAATTGTAGGATCTCCATTTTCTAGATTAAGATTATTTAAACTATCAACAATACCTTCTGAACCATCTCTGGTGTACTTATAGAATCCACTATTACTTAATGCTCCTTGAGTTATTTTTTCATTTAAATAGTGATTGATTGTATCACGTTTTCCACAGGAAATAAGTGACAATGCTATTAATGATGATGTTATTGCTATTATTTTCATTTTGTAGTTATTTTTAGTCCATAATCTTCCAACTCTTTCAAAATAGCAATCATAACTCAATACTGATTTTACCACCTACGATTAAAGTATAGT
>NZ_JADNRC010000024.1 GCF_015594725.1 Flavobacterium sp. ALJ2
CTTGCTGTAAGTGGAGAAATACTCAGTACATTCTTTGCAGGATCATTTCCAGTTGCATCTTCGATGGTAACTGTAGTTTCATTGTCACTTCCCCAGGTAAATCCTGTTGGTGGAGTGCTACCTGTTATAATTACCGTTTCGTTTGGTTCGATAAAATCATCATTTTTAGCAACTATCGTTATTTCTGCCGAACGGGAACCCTTAGCAATGGTTACCGAACCTGTTAATTCTTCATAGTCCAAAGCATTTGTGGCTGTACTAGAATCAGATATGATATAGTTTACAGTCAGAGGATACCCCATAGTATATCCTTCTGGGAAACTCACATTTATACTAGTACTATCCCCTTCTGCAACATTTGCTGTAGTTCGAGAAAAGTTCAATACTTTATTTACTGAGGGAGTTACATCAGTAATGGTTACTGTAGCCTCCTTGGCTGCATCATCCCAGCTAAATCCAGTTAATGAACCTGCTGTTATAATACCTCCTGTAATAATTACAGTCTCATTATCCTCTATAACAGTATCGGTCTTTGCATCTATAATAATATATGTTGAATTTTGACCTGCTGCTATCCTTCCTGTATAAGGCGGTATAACGACACCCGCCGTAAGTTCGTGCATTAATACATAGTCGTCAACTAAAGTTGCATCACCACCAAGTGTAAAGCTGAATATAATATCATTTGTGGCTGTAATGTCTTTTGGCAAACTTACTACTAACCTTGTAGAGCTGTCCTCTGCTATCTTTTCTGTTGTTGGACTAAAACGCAATACCTTATCCGATAACGGATTGGAATCTGTTATAGTTACTGTAGCACTATTGGCTGTAGTACTCCAAGTAAATCCTGCTGTAGCAACTCCCGTTATAATAATCGTTTCGTCTGCTTCTATCAGTTTATCTAGTAGTGTTTCCACTTCTATTAGTGCCGTACCTGAACCTTCAGGAATCGTTGCCACACCTGATAACGTTTTATAATCGGCACCTGCTGTGGCTGTACTAGAAACAGCTATCTTATAGTTTATATCCATTGAACTCGTCACAGTAATTCCTTCTGGTAAACTTATCTTTATGGTAGTACTTTCCCCTTCTGCAACACTTTCTGTAGGTGAAGAAATACTCAGTACATTCTTTGCTGGATCAGTTCCAGTTGCATCCTTAATCGTTACTGTATGTACATTCTTACTTCCCCATGTAAATCCTGGGGTAATTCCTCCTGTTATAATTACCGTTTCGTCTGGTTCTATCAAATTATCTGGTAGCGCAGCTACTGCTATCATTGCATAACTATCACCTGCAGGAATCGTTACCGAACCTGTTAAAGCAATATAGTCTGTATCACTTGTGGCTGTACCTGATACTGTATAGTTTACAATCAGATTATCCCCCAGAGTAACGCCTTCTGGCAAACTCACTTTTATACTAGTACTTGATCCTTCTGCAACTTCTGCTGTAGTTGGAGAAAAGTTTAATACTTTCTTTAATGGATCAGTTACATCAGTAATAGTTACTGTGACCTCCTTGGCAGCATCATCCCAGGTAAATCCAGTTAATGAACCTGCTGTTATAACACCTCCTGTTAAAATTACAGTCTCTTTATCCTCTATAACAGAATCCATTAATGCATCAATAACAATCTCCGCTGAATTAACACCTGCTGGTATCGTTCCTGTTCCAGTCAATGCGCTATAGTCGTCAACACTAGTTGCCGTACCACCAACGCTATAACTGAATGTAATATCATTTACCGCAACAACCCCTTCTGGCAAGCGTACTTCTAGCGTTGTCGAGCTGCCCTCTGCTACATTTTCTGTTGTTGGACTAAAACGCAATAACTTATCATTGGAATCTGTTATAGTTACCGTAGCTGTATTGGCTGTAGCACTCCAGGTAAATTGTCCTCCACTACTACCTGTTATAACAAGCGTTTCGTCTAGTTCTATCCAATTATCTCGAATAGCTTCCACTTCTATTAATGCCGTACCTGAACCTGGAATAAGCTTTGCGCTACCCCATAAAGGGAAATAATCGCCTGCTGTGGCTGTACTAGAACCAGCTATCTCATAGTATATATCTAGACCCACATCTCCTATATCTATCGAACTTGACAAAGTAATACCTTTCGGTAAACTTACCGTCAAAGTAGTACTTTCCCCTTCTGCTACATTTACTCTATCTGGAGAGATACTCAATACTATGTTTGCATCATCCTCATAAGTTGTATCAAAAATAGAAACTACACACCTTTTTGCTTTATCATTCCAAGTAAATATTAATGAACCTGCTGTTATAACACCTCCTGTTAAAATTATAGTCGCACCACTATCCCCTATAACACCATTCCTTAATGCAGTAACAACAATATCCGCTGAATTTTGACCTGCTATTATCGTTCCTGTCCCAGTCAATGGTACATAGTCATCGCCACTAATTGCCGTACCACCAACGCTATAACTGAATGTAATATCATTTACCGCAGCAATTCCTTGTGGTAAACTTACCTTTATAATAGTTTCTTCCCCTTCTGCAAGATTTTCTCTATCTGAAGAAAAGCTCAATACTTTATCTGCTGGATCAGGATCCCTAATGGTTAATATAAATGGATTGTTGCTTCCCCAGCTAAATCCTTCTAATGGAACTCCTGTTAGAATTACCGTTTCGTCTGGCTCTATCAAATTATCTGTTAACGCAACAACTTCTAACTTTGCGGAATTAAAATTCTCACCAATCGTTACCTCACCTGATAAAGGTTTATAGTCGTTATCATCGGCTGTACTATCTTCCGATACCGCATACTTTACAGTCAGTGGATACCCCATAACAACTCCATCTGGTAAAGTTATTTTAGTATAAGCAGTGTCTCCCTCAATAATCCCCCCTTTTTTTACTCCAAAGTTCAATACTTTATCTGCCGGATCACTTACATCCTTAATGGTAAGTGTACATGTATCTCCGCCTAAATTGCTAATCCAGCTAAATCCTGTTAATGAACCTGCTGTTATTGCTTCTCCTTTTAAGATTACAGTCTCATCCAGCTCTATAACTCTATCCCTATTTACAGAAACAACAATATCCGCTGAATTTTTACCTGCTATTACCGTTCCTGTCCCAGTCAATGGTACATAGTCATTGCTGCTAATTGCCGAACCTTCAATTGCATAGGTGAATTTAATATCATTCGCCGCTGTAACACCCCATGGCAAACTTACTTCTATACTAATACGATCTCCTTCCTGAACATCTTGTGCAACCGAAGAAAAATACAACTCCCTATTATTCATATCATCCGCAATGGTAACTGTAGCAATATTGGCTGAACCAGAAGTCCATATTGCATCACTTGCAGATGTAACTGATGTTCCAGTTAATATAATAGTCTCGTTTTCTTCTATAACAAGTTCCTTTATCGTTTGTATATTAATATCTACTGAATTTTTACCTGCCGGAATCGTTACAGAATCTGCAATAGTTTCATAATCCGTACCATTTATGGCAGTTCCTGTTATAGAAAAATTAGCAACCGTATCGGTATCCAAAGTAACTCCTGAAGGAAATCCTACTGTAAAAATATGTTTTTCTCCCTCTGCCACTGTAGCAGTAGTAGGAGTAAAACTCAAAGCAATCGCCTCTGGATCGGTATTAGTCGCTAATGTAAAATAATCTCCGTTGTTAAAGTCCACATCGCAGGCCAAATAAGTCGTCGTACCCGAAGTAAACTTCTTTAAGGGAATATATTCATCTGATTTATCAAAAGTCTCATCGGTCGAGCGCACCAAAAAAACGCCACCATAAGCTTCTTCTTCTGTTGCAATAGGAATAGCAAATTTTACCGTACCAACAGTACCTGTTTCCTGAATTCTCCACACTCTTTCATAACGCCTGTTTGAAGCAACACCAGCTATTGGGGTATTAAAAGCAGCCGCTTTATTGTTATCTCCCCAAAACATAAAACTCCTATCTTGCTTAAAAGAACCAGGATTGACCGCATTAGTTGGTGCTATTGTATTTAATCCTATTGTTATCTGAAAGCCATCTTTTACAGACTGACTCTGTTTCTGATTTAAAGCACTCAAATCATCCCTGCCAATAGCAGCTAGGTTAGCATCAAACCTACTCGAACCAGGAGCACTAGCATCCCAAGTCCATATTTTATTAGAACCTGAATCCAAATAGTGATCTGTAATTACTGATTCTTTTGCAATATTAGCACACCTAATCCCGTATTTAACAAATAAATAAGAATCTATGCGTAATATTTCGCTAGTAGATAGTTCTTTTTGATAAGCAATAACTTCCTGTATATAACCATCATATGGAGCATCCTTTTGCGAACCTAATACCGCACCATTAGCACCAAATTCACGGCTCGAAATGCTTCCCTTCGAACCAACATTCCACATGCTACTATTACCAAATCCCACTTTTCTAGCATATCCATTCTTAGACCATAAAACGCCTTGTACGAAAGATTCTCCCATACCTTGCTTTAAATCGTCATAACCCAAAAAATCATATGGTGCTGACCTTAAATAAGGTTTTTGAATTGAATCATTTCTCCTATCGTCTACTTGCCCTCCTATAACTGGATAGACTGCATTACTCCCTGGATCAATTCCTGTGGGAGCATCACCAAAACCAAATACAGGTTGCTTTACCCCGAACCCGGCGAAAGTTGTTCTATTGTGCACCACAAAAAAAGTGGCATCTGTAATGTTTGCATCAAAAGGAGCTTCTGTTGCTACTTTACTACGCATAAACTTGCTACCATTAAAATTAACAGCAGGGTGAAAATTATACTTCGCTTCTGCCAGAGCAATAGTCGGCTGTACCGAAGCATTTTTTTGATCAAAATCATTTGGGATTCCTAATCCGGATTGATCTGCCCACTTGACTACATTATAACCCGATAACGTCTTTCCTGTTTCGGGTCTTAACCAAATACGCAGCCCATCCGTTACCCCTCCTGGACCCGTTTGAGTAAATCCTACGATACTAAAGAGCAATAAAAACAGGTGAGTTATTAGTTTTTGTTTCATAATTATTATTTTAAATTTAATAAACAGAAGTGCTTTTGCCTTATTTAGCATAACTTTCTTACAAAAGATATAATACTACTATAAGTGTGTTTTTTTGAAGTATTAGCAAAACAATCCATTTAGATTTTAAGTTTGCAAAGTAAAAGCATTTAAAAACCCTCTATAATACACAATACAGCAAAAAATCACCACGATAAGTTTTTTAATAACCTCGTTTTATTAAGGAAATAGATGTTTAAAAAACAAAGAAATACACAACAGAATAGTAATGTAATATTGGTAAGACTAAGCCTAACGGCTGAATATATGGCTGTTAACAGCAAGAACTCTTTATTTAAAAAGATTAACAAGCAACAAATTCTTAATTTAATTGAACGAAGTCAATTAAATTTAAAGAAGACAAAAATTATTTTTATTTTCAGAAGAAGGAAGAACAAAATTAGCCTCTCGATTTTTAGAATTTGAAGATTATTTAATTGTGAATAATATGCCATTGGAGATTTACAAATTCGCACGCATAGGAGAATTAAAATCTGCAAAAATAAGTTCGAAACAACTCCTCCAAAAGGTTTTTATGCTTCTTAAAATAAATGGTTATACGGATATAAACTGCATGAAGTTTGTTTCATAAATCGAATTTTACATGCATTAGATACTATAAAAGCAGAAGTTCGTGATGTTCTTTTTTTGAAAAACATAAAACAACATATGTCTGATTGTCTATTACTTGACGATAGAGGCTACTTGTCTCAAAGCATTCAATTATATTTATTTAAAACAATAAATATCAGATTGGAAATACCAAAGCTACCGCAAAAAATATACTTTGAAATATAAAATAATTAAAACTAACCAATTAGCTATTTTATAAAAATCGAGCTCGGGTTACAAACTTGTTTTGTCTTCTCAGAATATTTAACCTTGTCGAAATCTTTGGGTTCTAACAACGAACGCAACAGAAGTTTTTCTTTTGACCATTTAAAAAGATCTGAAGATGTAATGCACAAATACCATCTGAGTGAACGTAATCATCTTTGATTATTAACTTCCCACTAAAATTTATTTCGAAGTTAACCAGGTAGTAAACACTGTTTTTTGAAAAAATTATTCTAAAAATAAGAATTCAGCAATAACGGTACTTTACCAGTATTTAATAGTCTTTACAAAGATTTACAAAAATTAAAGCAATCAGAATATATCAATTTCACCTATTTAATACCATAAAATTAGAGACCTATTAAATTTTTGATCTATCATATGAATATCATGAAAAGGTTTAAGGGTACAAAGACTTAAAATAGGTGCGAATAAGTTTAGTCTCAGTTTTAGTACCAGTATAAGCAACAGTATCTAAGTACCTCAGCCTCTCAGAACCTAACCTCTAAACGAGCTTAAATTTTAGCTTTAAATACTGTACTTGGTAAGTCACCATGACATTTTTTGTACACTGATGAAAAATAGGATGTTTTACTGTAGCCTAACTCATATGCTACATCACTAATTAATTTAAAATTGCCACTTTCTAGTAGTTCTTTTGCCAGAATAAATTTTTCGTTTTTAAAAAAAGTTGCTGGACTCATACCAAATACATTGGTATATAAGGTACTATATTTTGAAATTGACATATGAGCAATTCCAGCTAATAATTTAACTCCAGGAAAAGGATTTAGTTGATTAGATAGCAAATATTCTTGAGTTTTCATAATGCCATTTAAATCTTTTTCTAAAAACGATCCTCCTTTTGCCATATTAGAATTTAATCTTTCGATAAAATAACCAAAGAGTTTATAAGAAATGCTTTTTAGTAGAAATTCATAATTCTGATTACCCACCATTTGTTGTTTTAAGTTGAATAATTCGACTTTACTCCTACTATCTATATGCCCATAATAAAACATTTTTTTTTTGTTATCATTGAAGATATTTTTGAAATCTTTTTCTAAAATTACACCTTGAAAATATTTTTTGATAAACGATTTACGAATATATAAACGCAAAGAAAAAGCTCTTTCTCCAACTGTAGAAACATATGTACTTTTAAGTTGGCTGTCTATAATAGCAAATCCAAGTTTTGATTTATGTCCGATTTTATGTTTAATATTATCTACAAAATGCTTACTAAAGTTATCGCTCATATCATAATAAACAATCCAGAAATCTTCCTCCGAGGGTATTCGTGTAAAACGTATTGGCTCGTTTAATACTATATCAACAATAAGGACCGATACATCTGAAGAAATTTCTATAAAAAAAGTAGAGCCATGAGCTATTTTCTTTGGAAAGTTCATTCGTTTATTATCAATTATTGTACATCCCAATCTATCTACAAAATCTTCTTGCCACACTGGTTTTAATGATGCAGTATATTTAAATTCAGGTATAGTTATATCCATATATTCTCTTTAAAATAAATTTTGATATTCTTTTGGCAGAACTCCATACATTTCATTAAACCGTTTAGCCAAATAGGAAACATTGGAATAGTTTAATTTTTGAGCCACTTCATTTACTGTAAACCTTCCAGTTTCTAATAAATCTTTAGCGCACTTTAATTTATTATTATAGAAATAAGTTCCTGGGGTTAGCCCTGAGATTTCAGCAAACAGTTTTTTATATTTTGAAGGAGACATATCGACATGTTCTGCTAGAAAATGTACCCCAGGAAAAGGCTCTTCGACGCAACTTTGTAACATTGCCTTAGAGGCTATAATCTTCTTTATATCTTCGCTAATAGCTTTATCTATTACAATTTTCTTGGTACTTAACTGCTTTAAATAATCACCAATTAATCCATATATAAAACCTTTAAAATATACTTCATATAAAGGATTGCTATATGATATTTTTCTGAAGTCATTAATCAAAATCAAGCTCTCAAGACTCATTCGATCCAAACGCATAATTGTATTTTTTTCAGTATTAAGTATAATTTCGGCAATAGATGCCACTTTGGTTATTTTGGAAAAATAGTTTCTTAAAGTATCTTTATTGAATAAAATGCAAACAACAAATGTTCTAGTTCCGCTTTGAATAATATAATCCATGTTTATTGCACTATCTACAACTGACAAATTATAATTTAACTTTCCTAGCAAGGTAGATTCGGCATCCAAAACAAAATCAACATCCAAATTAGTTTGGTAAAAGTATAGCCCGATAAAATTGGCATTTTTGTTGCGATATTTCAATAATACTTCTTCTTTATAAGTTGCGTCGATTAATATAGCAGTGATACCTTCTTCTATTGGTAAAATAAAATGAGTGCCTTTATACATTTCATTATCTCCTTTAATGAAATTTCCTTCTATAGACCCTCTCATGCCTTTTGCTAATACATCTACCCAATTGAGTGAAGTATTATAGTTATACATAACTGTTTTCATTCTTAAAATTTGGCTTTATAATTCATGAATAATACTTAATAAACACTTTTGACAAAACACATAACTAGCTTATTTTCAAATAATAAACAAAAAAAAAAAAAAAAAAAATCAGGAAGTGAAAAATGCTTTTCAGATAACCTATCTGTTGTATTAACAGATAGAATTTTAAGTTGATAACTTATTCGGAAGTTATTAATCTTCTATATACTTAAAATGTAAATTTTAGAATTGTACATTCAAGTATGTAACTCCCCTTTTTCTTTAATATTGACTTTTTATAACCAGCTTATCATAAATGCAAAAAGATTCATGTTCCTCGGCTGTTAAATTATCTTTGTAAGGTCAATTCTTGAGTGCGTCTTTGCTTACTAAATTCCCATTAACCGTGTACTGCTCGTAATCTATGAATTGGTACTTGTTACGCTTATTATTATTTTTACAAATTAGTTTTATCTCACTTGAAACTTCTAACAAAATCAATACTTCATGAATACTTTTTAGAAAATTATATCATTAAAAGTACTTTGCAAAAATATATTGGACATCCCTTTATGAACTACCACAGAAAATCATAAAATCAATACGAAAAGTTACATGTACTAAATAAGGTACTGGTACATAATCCTTACTTGGTAAAAAAAAACCCGATTACTGTATGTAATCGGGAAATAGTATCAATTCCTAAATTCGGTTAATAGTATTTAATTATTTAAGTACCTTATTGAGTAAAACTCCAAAATAATTTCTATAAATAGCCGAAAAATAATTGGTTTTATCATATCCTAGCTCATAGAAAACATTAAGAACACTTTTTAAATCACCACTTTACAATATTTTTTTTTCATTTTAAAAAAACAAAACTGGAGTCATTCTGAATATCGTTTTGGACAAGCCTCTAGATTTTGTAGACGACATATTGGTAATGTTTGCCAAGAATTTTATTCTAGGAAATCACATTAAGAGAATAGACAATAAATACTGCTGACTAACCATAACGGCATCTATATCTTACTCTAAGTACAATCTCCAGTATTAGGCATATTTGTGCTTAACCTTTGTATTAAATAACTTAATAAATTAGATCATGATGCCAATAACTTCTGACAGAGTTAACTTAGGTGAGTTAGAATTGGTGAATAAGTTTTTTAGACAAGTTAACATTTGATGAACAACAAAAAGGATATGATTTCTCATAAAAAAGGTTTTAAAATCTGAAAAATGAAATGAGTTAAATAAATTAAATAAAACAAAAAATCCAGCTCAAAATGAGCTGGATTTTTGTTAAAAACGCGAGGCAAACGCTGTTTTAGGAGATTTATAGCGAAACTTAATCCAGTATATTCGTTTTAAAAATCTATAGAGGTATAAAGATGTTTTCTTATTCAAATTTCAATGGTTTCAAGTATTGACTAAAAAACAATGTCGAATTTAGATACTCAAAGTTATTTTAAGTAAGTAGTTTTGAATCTCATTTTAGAATAGCATTAGTAAAATCAGCCAATGACATCAAGTAAATAACTTTACACCTCTAAAAATCTATATAAATGTATCAAATTTTTAGTTGGCACACTCAAGTATATAGGTATCTATTTTTTCAAAAAAAACCCGATTAATCAACATAATCAGGATTGGAATTTTTACTTATAATATCTTGGTAAATTACTTGAGTAAAGCTTTTGGTAAAACCCCAAAATAGTCTCTATAAATAGAAGAAAAATAAGCCGTTTTATTATATCCTAACTCAAAGGCAACATCACTTATCAATTTAAAATCCCCACTTTCTAAAAGCTCTTTGGCTAATCTCAATTTTTCATTTTTAAAAAATATTACAGGACTCATACCAAAGATATAATTGTATATTTTTATGTATTTTGCCGAGGACATGTTGGCCATATTTGCCAAAAAATCTATACCTGGAAATGGGATTGAAAGATCTGATAATAAATGCTGCTGACTTAACATGACTGCATCAATATCTTTCTCTAAATGGTTTCTGCTACTTGGCATTTTAGAATTTAGTCTTTCTATCAAATATCCTAACAATGAATTAGCAGCTCCCTTTACTAATAATTCATAATTGGAGCTGCTAATATCTTGTTGCTTTAAATCATATAATACCACTTTACTTCTACTATCTATATGTCCATAAAAAAACATTTTCTTTTTTTTGTCATCAAAAACATCTTTGAAATCTTTTTCAAATTCAGATTCGGTAAAAAATGTTTTCATATAAGACTTTCTAATAAAGAGTCGCAACGAATAATATCGTTCTCCAACAGTAGATAAATAAGTACTTTTAATTTTGTTATCGACAATGGCAAAACCTAATTTGGATTTATATCCTATTTTATGACTTACATTCTCTATGATATGCTTACTGAAACTATCGCTCAAATCAAAATATACAATCCAAAAATCATCTTCTGTAGGAATTCTTGTTAAACGAATTGTTTTATTTAAAACCGAATCAATAACAAGTACAGATACATCTGGATGAATTTCTACAAAATAACTAGAACCACTGGCAACTTCTTCAGATAAGAGCATGCTTTTCCCTACAATTATACCGCCTAACTCATCAACAAATTTTTGGCGCCATTCAGGTGTTAAAGAATAGATATGTTTAAACTCCGGTATTAATTCACACATATATTTACAATAAACTTTGATATACTTTAGGGAAAATTCCATACTTACTATTAAAACGTTTTGCCAGATAAGAAACATTCGCGTAATTTAATTTGTCTGCAACTTCACCAACAGTATATTTTCCACTTTCTAATAATTCTTTGGCACGCTGTAATTTGTTACTATAAAAAAAAACTCCTGGACTTAATCCTGAAATTTTAGTAAATAGCTTTTTGTATTTCGATGGAGACATACCTACTTGCTCAGCCAAAAAATCTACCCCTGGAAAAACTTCATCAATAGATTCTAATAATAAAGCCTTAGACGCTATAACTCCTTTAACATCATCTCCCATTACTTTGCTTATAACAACCTTTTTAGTAAACAATTGCTCTAGATAGTTTCCCATTAATTTATACACAAGCCCTCTAAAATAAATTTCAAATAAAGGACTATCAATAGGCATTTTTCTAAAATCGTTAATTAAAATCAAACTATCAATATTCATCCTATCCATACTAACAATAGTATTCTTTTCAGAATCAAAAATTTCTTTAGATATAGACTTAAACTTTGGGTTTTCATCCATATATTCTTTTAATGAAATTTTATCAATAAATATACAGACAACATAAACACTCGTACCTTTTTCAACAATATAATCCATGTCTAGTATACTATCTACAACCATTAGATTAAAATCTTGTTTTCCTAATAAAATAGATTCATTTTCAAGAACAAAATTTAAATTATTATTCATAATATAAAAGTGTACACCCACAAAATTATCAACAGTGTTACGATATTCTATTAGAGTCTTTTCTTTATAAGTAACATCCACTAACATGGCCGATATATTATTTTCTAGAGGTAAGATAAAATGCATCCCATTATACAGCTCATTGTTACCTCGGACGAAATTACCATCAATGTTACCTCCCATGGCTTGAGCTACTACTTCAATCCAATTTAGACCTGGACCATAACTATGCGTTATTTTCCTCATATTAAAAAATATTTAAAATTTACATTTAACCTGAAAAAATTACTAAAAAACCCATATAATTAATCTTCTAATATTAAAATTACAATAAATAAATAAACAATTAGTATGAGAAAAAAAATGATTTAGAGAAATAACAAGTTCTTGTTTTTAACTAAAAGGCTAGTTTTGTACCTGCTGTTTAAATTAAAACTTAAAATATTTTAACCTAAGTCATTCATTATTTGTAAAATAATTATAACATTATGATATCTAATTTCATATTCAAAAAAAAAAAATCTTAGAAATCAATTAATAAAAAATTATGTATATTTTTACACAACTTGCCTTACAACAACATATGTTAATTAATAAAAAAGTTTTCGATAATGATCAAAATCAACTGTAATCTCGTAAGGAAAATTGCATTGCTGAGTAACAATATTATAAACACTACAACATAAAAGTCACTTGCTACTAAAACCTACATTTGAAGATTCTCTGTCTAGCAAATTCCTGATAAGTATTAAAGTTAAATTTGACCACGAAGTATTCTTTACACACAAAAATTACTCTTATTAAAAAACTCTTATTAAATTTAATACTAAAAAAAAAAAATGAAGTTGCCACTGAAATTTATGGCTAAAAAAGGAAAAAAAACACAATGTTTTTGGTATTAAAATAAAAAAAAGATGTCGTACATGTTAAAATTCAAGCTTGAGTATATACATTTAAGCAAAGCTTACTTCAGCATGGTAGGGTACCTGGGAACTGGATACGAGTGGAAAAATATCCGGAAATGGAAAAACCAGCTCGATAATGAAAGACTAGGTTGCAAAACCAACTACAGAAAGTAAATTCATTCAATTCAAATTTTGTATATTTAAAACTTCATTAATCCATCAAAAAGATACAATTAGCAAAGTAAATTATTAAATTCTGCTTCAATAATTAAAACCTTAATCAACGTTATATAAAAATATACTTGCAAATAGTTTATATTAAAAACAAAACAACTTACCTAAGCCCTTCATATCTTTTGTTTATATATTTGACCAAATCTTGGGTTTTATCCTTTTTTTTATCAGCATCTAAAACATAAGAGGCATTTTTAAAACCTATTATTAGGTGATAGTTATTTTCTTTAGAAAATTCTTCAATGTATTGCTGTATCCTTAACCAGATTTTTGAAGATTCCATCTCTTCAAGACTTTTATAAAATTTTGCTAATTCTTCTTTTTCCGAAATGAGTTGCTCTTCTAAAATTTGTTTTCTCTTTTCAGAAATTGATTCACATTGTAATTCAGAATATACTAAGTCGAGTTGAGCTATATGATTGTTTAACTCATTTTCTCCTGCTCTTTTTAAATCTTTACTCATCGTGAAATTATCAAACAAGATACTGCTATTAACGGTTATAATTTTTTTGTCTGACTTATGACCATCATAGGTGAAATAAAGAATCAACCCTAGAAGCAACAATAGATTAATTAATAATAATTTAGTGCTATTTTTTCTAATTACAGCATATATTTTTTTCATTTATTTTAAGATAAAAAGGGTATTTAGAATCCGAAGCTTTTATAATTATAGTCAATATGCCCTCATATGTAAATCAATTATGACATCACAATTAACATGTATTATATATTTAAGATCCTAAAATATTACTATACATTTATATTAAGCAAATTTATAAGGATTTGATTTTTACAACAGCCACATAAAATTGTAAAATCAGTATATTAAGTTACACCTGTTTTTAATTGGATTCCATACCTTAAAGTAGATATCCTTGCTGAACAATTAAAAATAAAATTCAAGATGACCACCAATTCTTCACACCGCTATCTGTTAGTGAAAAACGGGCTGAACATAGAATTTACTCTCAAATGAGAAAGTTAGGCATGAATATCGGATATTATTTATCTTAGGACGACAAAGAGGCAGCTTTACCTAACAACGATAATTGGTCTTTTTTACAGAAAAATAATTGTGGGCATTGTCCTTTTCGATAACTACAGGCAACACCAGTGTAGGCACTTTGAGGATAGACTTAGTTAACAATTGTGAACAATTCAACCCTCATTTTCTACTCTGACAGTGAAATTTAATATGCCTGTAGCTAATTTATTTGTGAATTAGTCGGTCATAAATCAATTGCTAGAAGTATGTCGGAAAAGGGAAATTATTGGGACAATACAGTTGCAGAGAGTTTCTTCAAAACATTAAACAGCCTCCATTTTATAAAACGATAATTCGCGAGTTTTTCATTGCCAAAAGATGTCATCCCATTCTTTATTATTAAATTCATGAAAAAGCACTTCTTCTTTTAATAAAATTTGATACGATGGAAAATTGTTTCTTATTGCTTTAAATATATTTTTCTCTTCGAAGCGTATTAATGTTTCAAGATCATCTTCAATTCTGCTTAATGATTTTTCAACTTCATTTTTTTTAATAAAATGCTTTGCTAATCTGCGATGCTGTATTAATACTTTGTGTACAAATACATTTTCCTTTCCTAAATTGGGGAAAATATGCTCTTTTTCTATTTGAAAATGTGGTACTAATTGATTGGTATAATGCCAATCTGCATAATTTTTAATTCTATTTGGATCAATATTTCGTTTAATACCTTTACGAATTATCGAACATAGCTCTAATGATTGTATGTGATCACGATGCAAAAAACTAAGTGTTTTTTCTACATCTATTTCATTCTCTGTATTAATGATGGTAGTATTTGAATTCATTTTATTTAGTATTAGGATATGAGATGCTAAAAAATCAGAAAAGTATAGATATTATAAATCTGTTTGATGCAGGATAAATAAAAACCACCCAAATTGAGTGGTTACATAGAGAAATCAAAATTTGGTTATAAAACCAGTATTGGGGCAATAATTCCGAAGCTTAATCTTCCTGTATTAGCGTCTTTCAAACCGTACGTTTTTTCAGCGTAAGAAGAGTAATCATATCTTCGGGCTATATAGCCCAAATAAAATTTCAGTTTCAAATCTTTGAAAGGATAGTATTCAACAGTCGGAATCAGACCATAGCTTGTAAACAATTTGTTGCTTGCGTTAACATCAGGATTACCATTCCAATAAGAATTATGATTCATAAGGGTTAAGACTAAATTTACTTTTGGTTTAACTCTATACTCTGCTCTTAACCAGTTTTCGACGTATACCACATCTTTTGATGCATCAGCACCCTTAACCAATTTTTGAACAATACCTCTACGATCTAAATCTTCTGCACTATACTTAAAATCATAATACAACAATAATTTATTGCTTTTAAACTTATTCCCAAGAGCAATATAATTCATGCTTGTATTTTTGGCCTCATTAAAGAAACCATAGCTATAAGACGTTTCAAATTTACCGCCAAAAAAGCTTCCTTGCCAATTACTTACAAATGCCAAAGCCGTTTTCGATTCTACTGTTCCATCTGGTATATTATTATCGTATTGTTCTTTTAAAATGTTTGTTCTTGAATCTAATATCTGAAACTTTAATGTATTCTTGCCATCCTTTAACTTATGGGATATACCCATACCTGTTAAATTGTGATCAGAGTTATCTAAAATATCATTATACTCCAAAATATAAATTGCATTCATATCAAATTCATACCCACCCAAATCTGCCAACAGTTTTCCCATAGAAAATTTGGTTCTAGGTGCAAAATCAATAAACAAGGCGGCAATATCAGTAGTTCTATTTATGTTATCCTGACTACCTATTTTAGGTGTTCTGGTGTATCTGTCACGAAATCTAAAACCCACTTTTTCATGAATCTTTCCTTTTATTTCAAGTCTGAATTGACTAACTGAAAATACTGATTTTGAATAATCTCCATTTTTAAATTCAGAATTAAACCCAAAGCGAGTATTAAAAATAACATCAATATCTTTCAATAAAGATTGTTTAGACGTAGGGATAATCGACTGATATAACTCAAGGTTCTCGCTTTGTTCTTGCGCAAGAATACTAATTGGGATCAATAATACAATGAAACAAAACAATCCTCTTTTTATATTACTTATAGTTTTCATAATCATTTTATAAAATAATTGAACCTATTAAAAAACCAACTGCAACAGCAACAACAGTAGCAACTATACCAGGTAGATTAAAACTGTGATTGATTACATATTTACCAATTTTTGTACTTCCCGTTCTATCAAAACTGATAGCTGCTAATAATGTTGGATAACCTGGCAATACGAAGAAGCTATTTACGGTAGGAAAGGAAGCTATCAAAACTAAAGGAGAAAGTCCTAAAGCAATACCCAATGGTATCATAGTTTTAACAGCCGCCGCTTGACTAAACATGATAATTCCTAAAAGAAATAAAGCTATAGCAAATGTCCAAGGATAAGCAGTAACAACACTACCTAAAGATTCTTTGATGATAACCGAATTATTTTCCATAAAAGTAGAAGCCATCCAGACTACTCCAAAAACAGATATAACTGCCGAAGCCATAGAACCAAACAAACTAACTTGAGTAACAGCAACTGCGCTAGTTTTTGTAATTAACATCATCGCGGCTGAAGCAGACAAAGTGATTAAACAAATAACTGTTACCATTGAAACTGTACCATCTTCTTTTAGAACTAAATTTTTTGTTCCAGGTCCAAAATTGGGCAGCAAATCTGGAAAGGCTCCAGCAATTACAATTAGTAAAATTGCAACACTAAAAATAATAACTGCAGTTTTAGCTCCAATTCTTACTTTTGTTCCATTGCCTTCTGTATTAGAATCAATACTTTTAGCAAACTCTAAATCTTTCATTTTCTCTATAAAAATGGGATCCTGATTTAATTCTAGTCCTTTTTTTCTAATAACAAAACAAGCAACTAATGTCCCAACAAGACCTGCGGGAATAGCAATCATCATAACATCAAAAAGAGCTCCCGGGTAACCTAATAATACTACCAAAGCTGCTGTACACGCACTAATAGGGCTTCCAGTTAAAGCTAAGTGTGAAGCAATTACCGATATACTAAGAGGGCGCTCAGGACGTATTCTTTTTTTTGTAGCAACTTCAGAAATGATAGGTAATATAGAATACACTATGTGAGAAGTCCCGGCAAATAAACACAAAAAATAAGTTGCAAAAGGGGCAATAAAAGTAACATTTGAAGGATTATTTCGAATTACTTTTTCGGCTAAACTTACCAAGTAATCTAAACCTCCTGACGCTTGAAGGGTTGCTGCTGTGGTTACAATAGCAATAATAATTAACATAACGTCCATAGGTGGCTCCGTTGGTTTCATATGAAATCCTAATACGAAAATCACTAATCCGAAAATCCCCATTACACCGAGACCTATACCTTTCATTCGTGATCCGATAAGAATCGCGATTAAAAGGATTGAAAATTCTATCCAGAACATAATAATTGTTTTAAATTGATTTGATTTAGTCACAATTATACTAGGAGGTACCTAAAAGCAGGACTCCTTCCAATTATAATTGAATACTATTCTAAAAATGTTTTTTGAATCTTTGTTCTATCATCTATTTTCAAAAAGGAAACAGCAATAAAACGCTATCATTTGAGGATTAAGATTATCCCCAACAATAAAAAAAATGTAGTGTTATCTTCATTAAGTAAAGTAAACCACTTGAATCAGCTGTATTAGAGTATTATACAACAATATCTTTTCTGGATTTGTTCCAAGTGAATTACTTACAGAAGCATTAATATAACAGATTATCGTGCCATTACAAACTATTTATTTAACATTTTCGTTTGCTTAAAACGTTAACGATAACATGGCAGGAATCTGAACATTCATAGCTATTTATGAATTTATAAATTTTGGGTTTATTAAATTTTCTAATGAATAAATTTCATCCCATTTCTCTTGAGTGATTTCCTTACGTTCTACTACTACAATCTGATGGATACTTTTGTTTGTTTTAAGTGCTTCTCCAGCAATACCTGCGCATACTTCATATCCAAGAATTGGATTCAATTGTGTAACAATTCCAATACTGTTCATTACCATATTAAAACAATGATCCGTATTTGCCGTAATTCCAACAATACATTTATCAACTAATGTTTCGATTGCATTACCCAAATAGTCTAATGACGTAAACATCGCAAAAGCAATAACAGGTTCCATAACATTTAATTGTAACTGACCTGCTGATGCTGCCAATGTCACTGTTAAATCTTGACCAATAACATAAAAACAAGTCTGATTTACTACTTCTGGAATTACAGGATTTACTTTTCCTGGCATAATTGAAGATCCGGGTTGACGTGCTGGTAAATTAATTTCATTAAATCCTGTTCTTGGGCCTGAACTTAACAAACGTAAATCGTTACAGATTTTGGTGATTTTAACTGCAGTTCTTTTTAGAGTCCCCATAATTTGAACATATGCACCCGTATCAACTGTTGCTTCGATTAAATCTGGAGACAATGTTAGAGGAATACCTACTTCTTTCACTAAATAATCCACGCAAATTTCTGGATAACCTTCTGGAGCATTTACTTTAGTCCCAATGGCAGTAGCTCCCATATTAATTTCTAACAATAAACTTTGCGCTTCTTTTAATCTCTTAATATCTTCTCCAATTGTAGTTGCATAGGCATGAAACTCTTGACCTAAAGTCATCGGAACTGCATCTTGCAATTGTGTACGCCCCATTTTTAATACATTTTTAAACTCCACTCCTTTTTCAGAAAAAGCAATTTCTAAACCGCTTAAAATAGCAATAAAGTGTTTCATCTTTAGATAAAGTGCAATTCTAAATGCTGATGGATAAGCATCGTTCGTAGACTGAGAACAGTTTACGTGATTGTTCGGATGCAGGAAATCATACTCTCCTTTTTTATGACCTAAATATTCCAAACCAATATTTGCAATTACTTCATTTGCATTCATGTTTACTGAAGTTCCTGCACCACCTTGAATCAAATCACTCACAAATTCCTGATCAAATTTACCCGCAATAAGCTGATCGCTTCCATAACAAATAGCTTCGGTAATTTTTGCGTCTAAAACACCACAATCTTTATTTGCTAATGCAGCAGCTTTTTTTACATATCCTAAAGCTTTTATAAATAAGGGCTCTTTTGAAATTGAGATACCTGTAATATTAAAATTTTCTACGGCTCTAAAAGTCTGAATACCGTAATATAAATGATTCGGGATTTCTAATTCACCTAAAAAATCATGTTCTTTTCTTGTAGTTTTCATAATGAAATTATTTTCTAATTATCTAATAAATTGTTATAAGTATTTCTAAATACTTTATCGAAAGGATTATTACTAAATTCTGCAAAGCTTGCAAGCATATTCACTGAGGAGTAATCATTATTCTGATGTAAATGTGCGCTTGCTATGATGGTAAAAGGATGATAATTATCATAACGGTTCAGTTTATTTTAAAAAAAATAATTGCAAATTTTATTTGAACATACCGGTGACCTATTTGTTTTTGCAATTGTAGTTACTCTCATTAGGTTTATACCATTTATACCTTAAGCAGAGAGGGCTGCAACAACTGCTGATAGCAATTGTAAGAAGTAGCTGTTTGCAAAAATAAAACTGAATAAGCGTAAGATTTATAATATAATTTATTTTGTAGATATCAGACACGCATTCAAAAAACCTAAAATTCACTATAGCACTTTAGTGAAAAAATTCTAGATTATAGGTGTGATTTAAGATACGGGTTCTATCTGATCTGTTTTATTAAAACATATATTGAAATAGTAATTATATAAAATTATGCTACTCTAAAGAATCGTAAGATTTGCATAATTACCCTAGGAAAGGTAGTGTCTCACTAATTGTGTAAGTGAGACACTACCAATTGATTTCTATTGTGATATTAGCTTCAACCTAATCATTTGTTTTCTTCTTTATCAAATTCGGATTAAAAAAAACTTAGGACTACTTGCATTAATAAGTTAACACCTCAGAAGTAGAGTCAACTGCATTATTACCTATCCATAATTTAAGAAAATCCTATTTAATATATTCAGTTAAATGGAAAGCTAGATCAGAACTTTTTATTCCAATGTAAAATGTAAGGAGCAACTATACATTCATTTTGCTGTAGCATCACTCAAAAAAAGAAAATTACTTCCTACCCAGCCAAAGCGATTTTAAATTTTCCTTTGTCGTAGATTTTTCTTTGTCATTATTTGTACAAAAAAAAAGCGCTGGAATTTCATTTTCGTCTTTTAACAAAGTGATAAATCGATTGGGTAATTGTTCTATTTGGTCTAACTCGAGCTGAAAAGCACCGTTTTCTTCTGAGAAAAAATTCAGCGCATCGACTACGGATAATAAAGAAGGATAATCGGGATGTGAGATTCAAATTCGGATTCGTCAATCGTTATATTCTCTTTTTTTTAATATAACAAGGTGGGATTTGTAGTTGAAGACATAAGGAATTGCAGTTACTTTTTTATTATTCAAAGAATAAGGTAATGATTCTTTTTTATTTTTTTTAGCTACAAAAGTTTCTTTTTTACTTAAGCCATTTCTATTCCTTATAAGTCTGAATTGGTTGCTTTTACTATTTTTTTTCTTTATAAATTACCATACTTGTTGGGAAAGTGCCTACTTTTAAGGTATCTGAAATATAAGTTTTTGAAACAGGAATTACATCGTTTAAGTCTTTATAATTAATAAAGTAAAATGGCAAACCTTCTTGTTCTAAGAAATCTGATTCAGTATAAGCTTCGTTGCGAATATATTTGGCTATAGAAACATACCCATCTTTCGAACTTTTTAAATTTTCGTCTATTTTATACAATTGATAAAAAGTGCCTTTTTTGAATTTAACCTCAAAAAAATGTAATCGCCTGTTTTTAAATATTCTAAAAATTCTTTTTTAGAAATAGGTTTTTGAGTTACATCTAAAGCTTGATAGTGGGTTTCCCACCTTACATATTCTTTTTGATAAGCTTTCCAGTCTTTTAAATTTTTCAAAACAGTAATTATTGGTTTTCCGTAATCTGTACTTATTTTACAAGACATAAATAATGATAGAAAGTATATTGGCTTTATTTTATGTTAATAAAAGAAGTATTGTGTTTTAATAAAAGAACACAATACCTCTTGTTAAGTTAATAATTAGCAGTCTACAGCATGTGAGTTACCACTGCATACTACAGCTCCTGCTTTACATTCTCTACATTTATCATTATCATTACAAAATTCATAAGAATGATATTTTGACGAGTAATTAAAAAGAGTATTGAAATTAGAAATGTATATTAACATTGCCATTATTTTGATTGCAATGGTAACTTAATAGGCAGGGTATAGAGACACTTTACCTTTTTGCCATTCTGTTCACCGGGAATCCATTTTCCAGATTTACGCAAAACCCGAACAGACTCTTGTCCTGTACTGTATCCAATATCTCTGAGAATCTTAATATCTGATAGTGAGCCGTCTTTTTCGACGATGAAAGAAAGATAAACTGTTCCTTGCAGTCCTTCCTCCTCTGGCGTTATAAAATTATCATGAAAAAATTTATACAAAGCATCAATACCATTTGGGTACGAGGGTTTTATTTCTATTGCTCCTGATTGGTATATTTTATTTTCTAAATCTTCGTCAACAGAAGCCTCTGTTTCATTATCCATTTCGGGATCCCCTTTTATCGTTTGAGTATATATCACTTCTTTTCCATCTTCTGTATATTCTTTAGATTCCCCATTTTTATTATATCGATAAATTTTTCCGCTTGGATAATATTTTGTTTCTATTATATAACTTTTGCTGATATGTTTTGACTTGTGAGTTTTTTTGCTCGTGGTAATTGTTCCGTCTGGATTCCAAATTTGATCTTCATCAAATTCTATCTTTTTTATTGCAAGTTTCCCATTTTCATAACCTAAAGTTTGGATTTCTTTTGTTTTCCAATTATAGTCGATTTGTTCTGTCAATACTCCCAAACTATCATATTCTTTTCGGTAATAGAAACAGGTTTCATCTGTCTTCAATGCACCATCTTCATAATAAAAATATTTTTTGATTGCATTTCCAGAACTTCCAGAACCTGAACAAGTTTCTTTATATATTTTACCATTTTCATTAAAATAGCAATGAGAAAAAACCAGCAGAGATTTTGGTTCCCATATTTTCAGCGTATTATTGTAAGTTTCAATATTTTTACTTTTTTTGTAAAAACCATGTGTTTTTTTCCCTACGGAATCTAAATAAACATCACTTTGCCATTCTCCTTCCTTCATGATGGTTTTGTAAAATAGCATATTGGAATAATAGTTCAAGATAAGCCCATCAACGTTCCCTTTTGAGCTGATGTAAAATTGGGTCGGAGCTTTTTCTATTGTCGTTTCGTAAAAACCCATGGGTAGTTTTGACCCATCTTTGTTCGTAATAGAAATGGAATTTTTTGCAAACAATCCATTTTTTTTATAAATAAGTTTTGAAGAATTTATCTTTTTATATTCCTGAGCACTAACTACTTGACCTATTATTGATAATAGAATGATTATAGTTTTTTTCATTTTAGTTTTTTAAATTGTTTAATTTTTAACTTGTATAATTTTTTAATTAGTTTGCTTGTGTTACCCTTGCAGAAGATTAGCATCATTTATCTTCAATTCTAGCATTAATGGATTTATTTTTTGCTGACCTTTTAATTTTCTAAAAGCACTCAAAGTCTCCTCCTCTTTAAAACTAAATTGAGATGAAAATTCTTTTTTACCATTGCTCCATGATAGACTGATATAATCAGGAATATTATAAAAATCAGCTATTTTTTTGTGGTTCGTCACTTTTTAAATACCATTTTTTTTGATTAAAAAAAGTCAAATCTGCATCACTTAAATAAAATCTATTTGGCAAATTATCATCAATTGTGTGTACTTTTCTATAATAAGCATCTAAGGAAAAATATGAGCCATATTCCAACATAGTTTTTTTATATCTAGGATATACTTTAACAACGATATTGTGCATTTCGCTCTTTAGTAGACAAGAATTAATAGGAACGGCACCATTAAAACCAATACCATCTTCAGTCATCTTTCCAAAAAACCCAACAAAAGGAGGAACATTGTCTACCAATATTTCAAATTGACAATTTTTACTACTGGTATATAGATTATAGTCTTTTTGTTTAATTTTTATCATGTTTTTATCATCGTTAAGGGTTAAGGTTGGTTCGTATTTATTATTGCTCTCTTTTTTAGTATCTACTTCAGTAATTTTCATTTGATATGCTGTTGTTTTTTATATATTTTCAAATCTAAATAAGCTAAAATAAAATAATATAGTCCTCCATACATAAATTGTGTGTTTACTATTTGCAACATTCTGCAAATAATTCCTGATACAAATAATAATATAAAACTCAAAATTAATAATGTCAAATTTCTTCCAAGTGTGTCTCCATAATCTTGTTTGTATATGTATTTAACTTTTAACGGTTCTAATTATAAGATCCAAAGCTATTACTTGTTCCCATTTGATATGATTTTTTTCATACAAGTTAAAACTAAACTCCCTGTTGTAGCTTCAATATTAGATTGATTTGCGATTTTTGTTAATGTACCACCTACGATTAAAGTATAGTCATTATTAACCGTCACTTTTCTGTTTTTACAAATTTTGTAGATTGCCATAATTAAAACATTTTAGATTTTTCTACACTATTAACCTCCACCGTCTTACCGCTTTGTAGGGTTAAATTTTCTTTATTGCAAAAACAATCTAATTAATATGGTTTTGATTTCGTAAAAGTTTCCTGCGATACTATTGCTTCTTGTAAACCTATTTCTCTGTCGTTAGTTTTTAGTTTTATCGAAATCCCTGTTGTTTCTCTTGGTTTGGTATTTCTATCTATTTCAATAACAAATTGGATAGGTTCATTGGGTTTGGTTTGCTCAAATAGCGCTTTTATCTTTTTCTCATCAAAATAAACATCACTCTCCATTCGCCTGTCGTTTATATCATGCCAAACGATATTCATTTTCCTTGGTGCAGCTCTTTTCCTTATAGGCATAACATTATTGTCCAAACTCAGAAAAATAGATTCAAACTCCCCATTTACATAATTAAAATAAAGGGTTTCTACTTTGTATCCGGGTTTTACTGCAGGTATTAAATTATATTGTTTTAACAAAGTATCCCAATAACCAAAAGGTATCTTTCCTTGTGTAATTTGGTCTTTTATTTCTTGGGGTAATCTACTGACTACATCAGCAACATCTTCATCCATTTCGCTATTATTTGTCATTTGTTCACGAGCCAACATCCAGTTAACATTTTTGTCTTCATGGGCTTGGTAGCGACCTACCAGAGTTGTGTTTTCGGATCCGCCTACCCAAACCAAAATAATGCCGCCAGGAATAAGTCCTACATTTATTTCATAATCATAATATTTGTTAACTATTATTTTTTTTAATTTAGTATCATAAAAAGGTTCTCTGTCTCCATTTATCATCAATGCCTGTATCTTATCGGCATCAAGGTTAAAAATTCCTGAATAACTCTTATTTTCGACATAAGACATCCAAGTAATATCTAGTACTTTTGGTGCAATTGCTGTTGCTCCATCCATAGTGAAATTATTATTGCTACCCAAGCCTTGTTTAGGATTTATAATAGCATTAAAGGGGAGGTAGGCATAATAACTATTCGGTTTTAGGCTTATTAATAAGTGTCCTGAAAAAATTTCGGCAGGATAGTTTTCAGGAGTACTGGCAGCTGCTGTCCAGCTGTATTCTTTTTTTTTCATATTCTTTTGGCATGAAACCAGTGTTAAGTGTAAAAGCGCAATTAGTATTAATAATTTAACAGATTTGTTCATAATTATCCAGGTATTATTTTTCGATTCAAATCAATATCAATTAAATTGTACTTCTTATTTGGTTCCATACCAATACCGTCCATACTAGCAGAATTGTGTAAATACTTGTTACGCAAATTCATAAGCATCGTATTTATATTCTTTCATGGTAAAATATTGGCAAGAAGTTAATGTACTACTACATACAATGATTAGTGCAATAAACTGAATTGTTTTTTTCATGAGTTGGATGCTGTTTTCGGGTTTTAACGATAGTTTTGCCTAA
>NZ_JADNRC010000025.1 GCF_015594725.1 Flavobacterium sp. ALJ2
CCCTGCAGTAAGTCCTGATGCACTTGCAGCCGTTCCACCAGAAGGAGACCAAGAATAAGTATATGTGCCAACTCCAGTACCACCTGTAACTCCTACAGTTGCAGAACCATTAGATCCACCAAAGCAAGATACGTTTGTTTGTGCTGTCACAGATGTTATAATCTCATTTGCAGGAAGAATATTGAATATTTGTTGTTTAGAGCAATTATTTGCATCAGTGACAGTTACTGTATAAGTTCCTGCAGTAAGTCCTGACGCACTTGCAGCCGTTCCACCAGAAGGAGACCAAGAATAAGTATATGTGCCTACTCCAGTACCACCTGTAACTCCTACAGTTGCAGAACCATTAGATCCACCAAAGCATGATACATTTGTTTGTGTAGGCACTATGCTTATTGGTGTTGTTGTTTCAATAATAGTAAAAGATTTAGTTGTTTCGCATAGTATAGCATCCTTAATAGTCACAGTATAGGTTCCTGCACTCAAGTTTGTAGCAATAGATCCTGAGCCGCCTGAAGGTAACCAGCTGTAGGTATAACTACCAATTCCTCCACTAGGAATTACAGAGGCACTACCTGTATTGCTACCAGCACAAAGGATATTATCTTGAGTACCAGTTACAGTTATACTAGAAACAGACAATATTCCAAAATTTGAATTTGTAAAACAAGTTGCTACTCCATTAATTGCAACAGCTCTATATCTATAAGCATTCATTGCTGTCGTTACACCAGTTACAGTCAATGTGTTTGTTGTAACTCCTGAATATGGAGCAATATTTGCAAGGTCCGTATAAGTTCCGGTACCCGTTTGGTCTACTTGCCATTTGTAAGCTGTTGCGCCGGTTGCATTTGTACTAAATGTAGTATTGCTTCCTGGACAAAGGCTTCTATTTGCTGGGTTGCTAGTAATAATTGGAGCAGTACAGGTTGGTGTTTCGAAAAGTCGGAAATCATCTATTGCAAATTCTTGGGTTTGGGCTCCATTTGCAAAAGCATTCAACCGAATTTGTAATATAGCTCCTGTACCAGGAATGTTTGCAGAAAACTCTCCAAACGCATAACTTAAAGCAGCTCCATCTCCAATTAAATCTCCATTGGTGTCAAGTTTTAACGATGGGCTGTCATCAGCTGCACTGGCATAAAAAGCCACTAGTTTAGTCCATGCCCCCGCATCGATTTTATATTCAACGATAACATAATCTTGTTGAATACCACTATCAGAACCTTGCCAGGTGTTTTGATCATTTGCAGCAAAAAGGCCTTTAAATGATAGGCCATTTTTCCCAGTAATATTTATAGTAGCCCAAGTAACCTGTTGATTAGAAGATGTTGAGTTGTTTGTGCAGGTTAAGCCTTTATCAAGATCTTCTCCAGCCCATATTTTACTACCTTGAAAACCTGTATAGGTAGTGTTAGGAAGTTGAAGGCTATTAAGTTCAATTCCTGCAGGTGTAGTTCTAAAAAAATAAGAGGTTGCGGGTGGTCCCCCACAAGAAAACTCTATTGATGGTGCTCTTACACCAGAACTTGGAGCTCCAGTATCTTCAAATGTATCGGACCAAAATTGCGTTTGAGCGTTACTTTTCGTATAAAAGAGAGAAAGTAATATCGCAAAGATAATAGTAAAGTTCTTTTTCATAATTGCATTGTTTTTAAATTAATAGTTAGTTATATTAGTTAGATATGGGGTTTGCCATTAATGGATTCAATAAAGCATATTCTTTAGCCGACATTATACCTTCGTCTGTACTAAGTATTTCGATTGCAATTTGTTTGTTATCCTCACAAGCTATATTTATCGTATTGTTTATAGAAATGATTGTTCCTGGTTTGTCTTCATGTGGTTTATCTAATAGAGTTGCTACGATTATTTTTACTTGTTCTCCCATTAAAATGGCATCGGCACCAGAATTCCAAGGATTACATGCATTTATTAATGCGATGATTTCATCTGCATGCATCTGTTTCCAATTAATGTAAGTATCTGTTAATTCAGGCTTTTCATAATAATAGGCTAATGATTCGTCTTGAGGTTGATTCGGAATATTACTAGCAAATTGTAGCATATTTGCCATATTTAAAGCCACTTGCGACATACGCTCGCATAATCTTACTGTTAGTTTTCCGTAAGTATCATCCTCTTTTATTCTTATAGGGTCATTAAAAATGATGTTTCCTTCATCAAATTTTTCATTCATAAAATGTGCACAAATGGCAGTCTCCTTTTCTTGATTTTTGAGTACTTCAAAAATGGGCATTACTCCACGGTATTGTGGTAATGGTCCTGGGTGGAAATTGATAAATTTATTATTTCCATAAGATAAAACAGATTCAGGAAGAAGAAATGGGAATGAGATACAAAAAATATAATCGGGTTTAATAGTATCAATCCAACCTCTCATCTCTTTCATGTTTTTTTTAGCAGGGAATGATTTAAATCCTAAGTTATTGTTTTCCGATTCTCTTTCTAAAGCATCTATTATTGCGTTAGTACTTTTTCCAATTCCTATTGCGCATATGAAACTTTCATATGCTAGTAACTGCAATGTTTTAAAGGCGAACTTTCCGCCACATAGTACCATTATTTTTTTTTGTGCTTCCATAATTAAATACAGACATAGCTATTGTACCAAGCTGATGTTGTCTGATCTAAATCTTGGTCCGTTAGTTTTTTATAATATTCATTTACTTCTGTTATTTCATTTTCCAATTGTAATTCGCATTTGCCTTCCGTATTTGAAATAATAGAAGCTTTATATAGAGGAGAAATAGATGTATTCGTTTTTGTATCAAAATAAATTTCACCTCTAGGACTAACGAATGTTATAGCTTGGAGATCTTGGCTAATATTAGGAATACTATTTTTATGTTCAAGAGTTAGTTCTAATACTTTTAAAGCTATAGTTGCACTTTCCCAACTTAACAAAGAGAATAGATTTGGCGTTTTTCCTAACTCTATCATAGCGTTAGTAAATAGTTGGTTTTCAGTTGATTCGATTTTTTTGGACCAAGCAGCAATGCCTTTTACATTATTTCCTGGATAAATTGCATTACTCAACATCGTTTCTTCTAAGCCAAAAGGGGTTAAATAAACAGGCAGATTTTGTTCTTCAAATGTGTTTTTAATTTGTTCAAAATACCATTGTACATAATCACCACTAAAGATGCTCAACAAAGCACTTTCAGGAAAATTATTTAAATGTTCTTTTAATGGTTCCATCGTAAAGTCATCTGTTTTATAGCCAGTCGCATGATTAAAAGATATTGTGCCACCATTATCTTGAAATGCTTTTGAAATACTATAAGTATGTAAATATCCACCATCATAATAACCCGTTACCATGCCGGCACTTTTGTATCCGTCTTTTATCGCTTCCTTAGCAACTAGTGAAGCTCCTAAAGAATTATGAAGCGAATGATAAAAAATATTGGGACAGGTTGGCCACTCATGAGGCATATTGGCACCCGCATCTAAAACAATCAGTATTCTATTGGCAGCAAGAAAGAGAGGACGTAGCAATTGAGCGGTACGATGACCGATATAAGCAATTACAATAGATGCATTTTCTTCAAGTAAAAGCTTTTCGGCACTACGATAACATTGTTGTTTGTCGGCACCAAAACCTATGTTTTCTGTAACTATTTTTATATCACTCCGCCCCAATTGTTTTAGACCAGACCGGAGACCTTCATATAAATCAAAGCCAATAGTTTGATAATATGTGGAACGGGACAATAGAATTCCTACTATTTCCATATAATTTATGTAATAACTGATTAGGAGAGCTCTATATGATACTCTCCTTTATTTTATTTATAATTAATTTCTACTTGGAAATATTCCTTCCGTAGCGATGGAATAATTAATAGTTAAATATGGATTTTGTACATTAAGCGGTATGCTTGAGCCTGATATGTCAGTGTTACCTGTAATTGCTGTTCCTCCAGTGAAAACGTTATTAGTGGCTCCATTACCAGAATAAGTAGATGCTTTTGTCGTTGCGGGGAAATTTCCTTCTGCAGAAGATTCATCAGCATTTGCAGACGAAGCTTTTATTTTTACGGCAACATTAGTTAAGGTATGAACGTGCGCAGGCATATTTGACGTAAGTATAGAAACAGAGGTTACTCCTGCTGTTTGTCCCATTACATAGCTAGCTCCTAAAGAGCTTTGCCCTTGTCCAACTGGCATGCGTCCTTGTAGATTAGGAAGTTGGAATGTTGTTTGGCCATTTCCTCCATAATAAGTACCTATAAGAGAGAATAATGCGGTGTTTTGTGCAATACCTATGGTTTGGCCTTGACAGACTGCGTAACCTCTAGGTGCAAAATTAAATGCTAAAATCTTAATTTCTCCGATAAATGGTTCTGTAGACATAGTTTTTTAGTTTAATTAGTTAAATTCAAAATTAGATTATAATGAAAATATAGGGGCACGTATTTATACGTGTTTTTTATAATAAACTTGTAACTTATTATTGGTCAGTAAGGTGTGATTTGTGTTTAGGATTTTGTTTTATAAAGTTAGATTTTTAATAGCAGTTAGATTGTTAAATAAAAGTTAAAAATTATTATTATTTTAACTTTTGTTTAATATGACTTTCTCAGGTTTTATTTTTTGTTAGAAGAGTAAAAAAACATTAGTTTAGCGTAAATATTAACAAACCAAAGTTGATTTTTAATTAATAAAAAAACTAAATTATGACAGGAAAAAACAAATTAAGAGAAAAAGACACAGAGATTTCATTAGAAACTGCTGAAAAATGGGCGAAAAATTGGAGAGATCCCAAAAGTGATTCCGATTTTAAAAATAAAGTACGTGCTTATTTAATTCCAAAAATAAATTTAGAGTTAGTATTAAAGCAGGGAATAGATGCAGCACGAGCTTACATTGGAGTAAACGATGCAGGGGAACAAACATTAATGATTGTGGGAACTAGGTACAATGAAAAAACAGGTATTTACGAAGATATGCTTCCTAAAGGCGTAGATGTTAAAGGAGGATATGGCGACGAGACTTCACCAGCTATATACGATTTTAGTCAGCCATGTCCACCTCAAGGAGATCCGTCTAGTCCACTTAATAATATGTAATTTATGTATTCATTTCTTGTTAATTTTGGATATTCCCTTTTGCTGATTAATTTTATAGTATTTGCAATTGGTCTTTCTAAGAAACAAAAAAGCTATGTGATATTTACAGCATATCTTTTTTTAATTGTATGTATTCAGATAATTACACTTGTTTTAAGGAAATTGGGTATCAATAATCTGTTTTTATCACATTTTTATTTTATTGGGCAGTTTCTTATGCTAGGTCTTTTTTATTTTAATTTGATAGCAGACAAATTTCAAAAAAAAGTAATCAAAATCACACTTATTTTGGCACTATTAAGTTTGGCAATTCAATATAGTATTAGACCAGATTTGTTTTTTGAATTTAATTTATATGAAATATTCATTACTTCTTTTTTATTAATAATTTATGCTACATTTCATTTTTACAATATGTTGAATGGCGAAAAGGTGTTTTATTATATCAACATAGGTATTATATTGTATTTGTTTGGAAGTACTATTTTGTTTTTAGTAGGTAATTTATCGATAATGTTAAGTTCTAGATATTACAAAGTACCTTCACGTATAAATTATGTCTTATATATAGTCTTTCAGTTATTTATTTTAATTGAATGGAGGAAAAGTTTTTATAAAAATAAAGAAACTAATGCTCTAAATTAGTTTTAATTGAGTAGCAATGATAACTTGTTTAATATTTGGTATCATGTTTTAAAATAAAAACAGTGTACAGATGAAAAACGTTGATAAAGAAATACTGTAAATCATAAAAGATTAATATTAATGTAGCTCTATATTGTATAATTAGACTTATAAATTGAGAATCTTTGTCAAAGCTTAAATTTTGGCAGAGATTTTTTTGTTTAGCTACTTTCAATTATCAGATTAAATACGATATTTTTATTCGTAAATTTGCATATACTAATAAGAGAAAAATGCGCAATGCTTTTAAATTTGAATCCAATTCCAGAAAGTGAGATTGTAGCTATAATTATATTTGGATGTTTGTCTTTCATATTGATGGGAGTTGTTTTTATATTGTTTTTCTATTTCTCGAGAAAGAAAATTATAAAAGAACAATTAGAAAAAAAAGATTTAGAAATTCAATACCAAAAAGACCAGATTCAAGCTGTTATTATTACACAAGAAGAAGAACGTAAACGAATTGCGCAAGACCTTCATGACGATATTAGTTCTAAACTTAATGTGGTTTCATTAAATAGCTATCTATTAAGAACTCCAAATCTAACAGAGCAAGAAGTAATAGATATTACAGGGAATATTATAGATTTAACGGCTAAGGCATTAGATAGCTCTAGGAAAATTGCTCATGGTTTATTTCCTCCAGTTTTAGAAAAATTCGGATTGCATGCAGGTATAGAAGAATTATGTTTAGAGTTTGAAAGTAGTAAAGCAGTAAAAGTAGATTATCAGAACAAAATTCAATTTGATGAAAAAGATAAAGACAAGCATTTACATGTTTTTAGAATTTTACAAGAACTGATGAATAATTCATTACGACACGGAAAGGCAACTCAAATTTCAATTTCTTTTGAAGATAAAAAAGGAATTAGTACAGGAATATATTTAGATAATGGAATTGGTTTTGATAGCGATAATAAAGTTAATCTGAAAGGGCTTGGGATGAAAAACATTGAAAGTCGAATTTCTTTTCTTAATGGCACTTTATGCGTAAATTCAGTTATAAATAACGGGGTTTCAATTGTTTTTACCTTTTAGAAATAAAAAAGCATTGTTTAAGCTTACATTTTTTGTATTTTCGTAGGATAAATAGTTTTTTTTTGTAGTTTTTTAATATTTAATTTGTTAAAAAATTATGAGTAACTGTGATATTTTGACAAAATGAAAACCTCGATAAAAATAATTTTAGTTGATGATGAAGTTTTATTTCGCAAAGGGATTGTCTTTTTGTTGGAAAGAGAAGAAAAATTAAAGGTTATTTATGAGGCATCAAACGGAAATGAACTTATATCCTATCTAAATAAATCATCCAGTCAACCAGACATTATTATTCTGGATTTAAAAATGCCAATTTTAAATGGAGTAGAAGCAACCAAAATTATTCATAAAAAATTTCCGGATATTAAAGTTATAGCCTTAACAAGTTATGATACGAAATCTTTTGTTGTAAATATGTTACAAGTTGGAGCAGCTTCTTATTTATTAAAGAATTCAACGCCAAAAGATTTAATATTTACAATTAATGAAGTGAACACTAAAGGGTATTATTATAATGAAAATATACTTAAAATTATTCAAGAAATAGCCAAAGCAGGTAAAAATACGAGATGTAGTTTGGATACTAACTTTCTTTCAGCTCGTGAAATTGAAGTATTGCGATTGATTTGTTTACAAAAAAGTACAGCAGAAATAGCAAAAGAGCTTTTCATTAGCCCCAGAACTGTCGAAGGACATCGAAATAATTTATTATTAAAAACAGAGTCTAGAAATACTGCAGGATTAGTCGTTTATGCAATTCAAAACGAAATAGCAACTCTTGCGAATTAATGATCTTAATTAATTTCGCTACTTGTTAGAAATTGAATAGATAAAACGTAGTATAGTATTATTGTTAGTACTAATAAACAAATGCCTATCTTCCGAAATAAATTTGTATGTTTAACTTTATTATTTGAGTCATTAATTTTCATTGTTTGAGATTTCATAAGTTAATTTAGTTTTTATAGAAAAACAAATTTAGCCAGAGTAACTCATATATTTATGCGTGTTTTTACGTGTTTTTGAAAACAGATAATTAAATAATTTAACATTATGAGAGATAAAAATAAAACAGATTTAAAATGAAATATTATATTGCTTATATTTTCTTCTTTTTATTATCATTTAGTGGGAAAGCATCATTTATTTTGCTTCCTATGGATGAAACAACCCAACAAAATCATTTAAAAGCGTATGGCATAACTTATTGGTGTTTAAGTAAAAACTATAAAGCCAGTTGGTTGCTTAATTATAGAGGAGGCTCTTTTTTGTTACCAGATGCAGAAGAGATTCGAAAAGAATGTAAAATCCGTGGGGTTAGTTTTGAAATACTTTCTGATAGTGAAGAAAATTCTATTTTAAATGAAATTTCGAGTCCATCACAGAATATGGAAACAGTTATTCTTGAGAAGGCTCCCAAAATAGCAGTTTATACACCAAAAGGGAAACAACCATGGGATGATGCAGTAACCTTAGTATTAACATATGCAGAAATACCTTTTACTCCAATTTATGATGAAGAAGTTTTAAGGGATCAATTATTGTTATACGATTGGTTGCATTTGCATCATGAAGATTTTACAGGACAATATGGTAAGTTTTATGCAGCTTATAAAAATACACCATGGTATATAGAGCAAAAGAAAGATGCAGAAGCATTAGCAACTAAATTAGGATATGATAAAGTATCAAAAGAAAAAGTAGCAGTGGCTAAAAAAATTAGAGATTTTGTTATTGGTGGAGGATTTATGTTTGCAATGTGTTCTGCAACAGATAGTTTTGATATAGCTTTGGCCGCAGATGGTGTTGATATTTGTGAAGCAATGTTTGATGGGGATGCAAGTGAACCAAACTATCAGTCAAGACTTAATTATGCTAATTCATTTGCTTTTAGAGATTTTACTTTAGAGCGTAAACCCGAGATATATGAGTTCTCGGATATAGACATGACTCCGAAAAGGCGAGTTTCTATGGAAAAAGATTATTTTACTTTAATGGAATTTTCTGCAAAATGGGACCCAATTCCGAGTATGTTGTGTCAAAATCACACACAATTAGTAAAAGGATTTATGGGGCAAACAACTTCGTTTGATGCTGCCTTTGTTAAATCGAGTGCTTTGGTAATGGGAACATGCGAGATAAATGGTGAAGTAAGGTACATTCATGGCGAAAAAGGTAAAGGGATGTTTACTTTTTTTGGAGGACATGATCCTGAAGATTACCAACATAAAGTAGGTGATCCGCCAACAGTTTTAGATTTACATCCAAATTCACCCGGGTATCGATTAATTCTTAACAATGTTTTATTTCCAGCTGCTAAAAAGAAAAAACTTAAAACTTAATTAGTTTAAAGAAAACTCCATCCATATTGGGATGTGGTCAGATATTTTTCGTGCTTCCTTTAATGAGCCATAATCATTATAAAAATGAATTATTCCTTTGTCTATTATTTTAATTTTTGAAGAATGATAAAAAATATTATCAAATTCAGAAGCTAGGCATTGGTTATTAATACATTTTTGTTTCAAAGATGTTTTTTGGTTCTCTAGAATTGGTCGATATCCCATACTTTTCAACGGATTAAAAACTGTATGCGATTGAGGACAATTAAAGTCACCTACAAAAATCAAGTTTAGATTAGGGTATTGTTGAGGTAAAAACTTAAAGTATTTAATTTCTGTTTCAGGTTGTTTCTTTTTTGTAATAGCGTGGAAGTTAACAATTGTAAAATCTCTGCCATCTTTTTCAAAAGTGGCAAAATAAGGTTCACGATCTATTTGTTTTTCATATTGTTTTTCAAGCCAAGGTTTTCCTTTTAGTTTTACTTTATTAGTTTTCCAGAGAAAAGCATATCGTTCTGTTTTGTACGCACTACTACTTGTTGGATTACTAATAGCATAATCCCATTTTGTGCCTTTGCGATTTAGTTCATCTGCTAATCTTGCTACTGCTTGAGAACCACCATGACCAGCCACAACTTCTTGAATTGCAATAATATCATGGTTTTTTATTATGTTGGCGATAAAACTAATTTCTTGTTCTAATTTTGATTTACCAAAATTTTCGATATTCCAGGAAAGTACTCTGGTTTGTGCGTAAAAGGATGTTGTTAAAAATAGAAATAGGAGGGTAAACTGGATTCTCATTTGTAAATATTAATTCTCAAATATAAAGATTATCCTAGAATTACCTAGTCTTCCCAGCCACAAAGAGTAAGACCGTATCCTTGTGCTTGTTTTAAAGTAAGTTTTGTTATTTCTCGTTTACATGAACTTAAGCCACGGCAAGATTCTTTGTAATGGTATTTTTTTACGCCACTCGTGCCACATGCATATACATTGGTTTCTACTGGATTAAATGAGGTAAGAGTAATGAACAAAAATAGTATAATAAATTTCATGTTTTCTTTTGTTTGTTATTTTAAATCAATCTACAACTAGAGTATATTCATTTACATTTTTGTGTGTAGCTTTTAATATTCCATAATCAATACATCTGGTATTATTTTATGCCTATTTCCGCATCGTTATTATTTATAACTCCAGTAATCAAATTACCATCTTGGTCATAGCAATCTGCATCATAAGTATATTCATATTTGCCAGAATTGGAAAGAAAATGCAATCAATTGTATGGACTTTATGATCACTATTTGATTTTACATTTTAGTTTATGTAATGTTTTTTCATATGTTTTTGTTTTTAAATTATTGACACATCAAATTTAAATTTATTGTAAAAACAGTTTATTACAGATTTTGCATTCAGTGAAATAATAAACGAAAATATAATTATCTTGCTTTTAAAGGGTATCAGTAATAATCAGAAGAAAATTCATAAAAACGTTTAATGGGGTTTACACTTTTTTATATCTATTTATAATTGCAATTATTAGTAATACGATTTGGAAAATTGTTATTGCGGGAATAAATAATAATTTCCAATCTAGATAAATACATCCCGTTATAGAGCCTAAAAATGTTATTCCAAAAGACAATAAGAAACAAAGAAGAGTTGTTTTAAGTATAATTTTATTTTTGGGAGAGATGCTATTTGTTAAATTTTTTTTTGATAGTAGTATAAAATGATTACTCTTCATAAGATTAAATTTGGTTTGTCAAACTTATAAATAAGCAATTGAGTATCCTTACGGAAATCCGTAAAGTATAGAGATGTAGAAAAATAAATAGTATGTTTATACTAAACCCAAATCTTTAGCAATTGCTACGAGATGTGTGGGATTATTAGCCTTGAAGTAAATTTTAAGTTTGTTAATTCGTTTTTCGATAGAACTTTTACTATTAGGAGTAATACCTAATTCTTTAAACTTACTTTCCATATTCTCTTGAGACATACCTATAGAAAGATATTTGATAAGTTGAATGTCGTAATTATCTATTTCGTTGGTCGCTTTGTCCCGAAGTATATAATTTAATTCTTGCGAAAGGTATTTTTCGTCAGTATCAAAAGCATTTTGTACAGCTTTTTTTAATTCAGGAATACTATTGCGTCCTTTCATTATAAACCCATTAATATTAAAATTATCAAACAAAGACTTTATGCGATACGATTTATCTTCAATAGAAAATGCAATTATTTTTATTTCGGGAAATAATTCTTTTACAGCAGCAATAAGCTCTTCACCTGACTTTAAATTATTTTCTCGATGATCTGGTTTAAAGGATAAATCAGTAATTAATAATTGATAAGGATTATTTTCAAGGGCAGCTCCCCTAATTTTAAGTAAAGCATCATCACAATATTTAGCATATGCTATTTCGGGCACATTCAGTTCTTCAAGTACTTGTACGACTGCAATATCATTAAAATCTATATCTTCTGCTATTAAAACTTTTGTAAACATATAGGTGTGTTATTTTGGAAATGAAATTTTTACTTTTAATCCTTTATTAGGTTCAGATTCAAAAGTAAGTGTTCCTTTTATGCTATTAATACGGTTTTCCGCATTTTTAAGACCATTTTTTAAATTCATTTTTCCATTAAAGCCAATGCCATTGTCAGAATATTGTATTTCTACTTGTTTATCATTTTCTTCAAAGCCAATGACAACAAAAGAGCATTGACTGTGTTTTTTCATATTTACCAGCAATTCTTGTAATACTCGGTAAACTGCAATTTTCTTTTCAGAGTGAATTTGATGCCAATTAATATTATTATTATCCTTTATAATTACGCTTACTTTTTTGCCGTTATAGCTGGATAGCATTTCTTTTAATTCATTTTTGAAGTTTTCTCCAGTATCAATAGTGCTGTTTTGTCTTGAAATGTTTCGGGTACCGGTGTATATTGTATCTAAATTTGAAAGGAGTATTTCTTTGTTTTCATATGAAGATAGATCTTTAGTTTCTACTAAAACAATGGCATGATAGACTTCATTGGCTAGTTCATCATGTAATTTTTTAGAGATTCTGGTTTCAGACTCATAAATTGCAGCAGTTTTTTCTCGTTTTCCTTTTGTAGTTAAATAGTAATAAAGAAAGAAGATGGAGCCTAAAACAAGACCAATTACAATATATAAGGTTAGATTTCTATTTTTTACTTTTTCTAATTGTAGTGCGTTTTCTGCTTTTTGGGCTTTTAGCTTTAAATTTTCTTCCCGATCTTGTTTAGAGTCGTACTTAATTTTTGCAAATTGATTTTTAGCTTTTTGTCTTGATTTAGTTATACTGTCGTTTATTTTCAAGTAAAGGAGGGTCGTTTTTTTTAAATTTTCACCATTAGAGTTTTTGATTAATAAGTTTAATGATGATAGACGATCATCTACGTTATTTATTTTTGTTGCTTTTTGATAAGCTAAATTTGCATATCGGTTTGCGAGTTTATTATTTAGATTCGAATATAATTCGGCAAGATGTAAATAACTTGTAGTCAATCCAAAGTCATCATTTGTTTTATTCCTTATTGCTATTGATTTGTTTATATATTCTAATGCTTTTGGATTGCCTATTTTGAAATAGGAGTAGCCTAAATTATCAAGTATTCGTGCGTGATTTTCTGGATTGTCTAAGATGTCCTTTTTTTTACTGAGATTGGAGAGAATACTCGCAGCTTCTATATGATTATTTTTACCTTGGTAAACAACGGCGATATTATTATTTAATATGTCTTTTTGTAAGTCTATTTCAGCAAATTTAATGGCTTGATTATAATTATAAATGGCGTCATCATATTCATTTAATCTTTCATAATTTATACCTAGATTATTGTAAACAGCACATTTATAATAAGAATTTGTAGTTTTTGTAAAAAAAGGGATAGCTTCCGTTACGCTAGTTTCACTACCAAAATAGTCGCCTTGTATTTGCTGAGTAACAGCCATTTTTAATAAAGAGTAGATTATTTTCTCATTTTCATTTGCATTACAAGCCAGTTTAGATTTGTTGTAATAATAGAAAGCACTATCATATATTTGATTTTCGAAATGTTTGTCGCCTAAGGATAAAAAGTTATTATACGCAGTGTTGCTTTTTGGGTGCACAATTAGATTAGATTTTTTGTTGCAAGAAGCAATTGACAGAATCAAGGCTAAAATAAAAATCGGGAAATGGACTTTTTGAAGTTTCATTTCCCGAAAATACTGAAAATTAATTACAATATTCTAGTTCATTTATAATTGAATTATTTTGGTGGAGGAATTGGTGTTTGACCATTAGATCCACCTCCAGAGTTATCTGGAGAAGCATTGATTGCTGCTACTTTGTTTTTATTTATTGTATCTTCAACATCATCATTTGTACAAGATACAAAAGCCAAATTGGCTGCTATAAAACACGCTACTATAAAAAATCTTTTCATCTTAATTTATCTTTAAAATTTACACAAGGCGTCCCAATCCGATTTTGAAATCGAATTTCCGAACTGTTTTCAAACCGCTTCTGGCGGAATGTTCTTTGTTTTCTTGGGAAGTGAAGTGTGGAGAACAGTATGATTTTATTTATACTTCCCGAATAAACTCGGTCTTACGGATTCACACACTTTTTTAAAGAAGTAGTTTTGTACATTTGTTTTAACCTGCAGATTAAACCGGTAACTAATTCTGAGGCAAAGAAATGGCAGCTTTGGCAGGATGTTGAGATGGGATTCCAGTAATGCTGATAATTCTGCTGATTACTTTAAAATGTTTAACAATTCCGATAAATGCTTATGAGTAGAATTACTTTTGAAGAATATAAAAATGCGATAAAAACCAAATACCAAACTTTCAAGTTGGAAGACCCCACAGGTATTTTGCTGAACCCTTCACCAGCACAATTGCGTAACTTATGTTTGATTCTTTTTGATAAATCATTGTCAATAAATGATAAAAATACATTTAGAGTATTTTTAAATGTGAAAGTGGAGGAAGATCTAAGAAGAGCTATTGAGAGATTTGAAATTGCAAGATTCCGACCCATTATTACTTTCTTAACAGGAGAGACAGAATCAGATAATCCTGCAAGGATTGAATTGGCAGCAATTTTGGTAGATTATGAGAAGAGACCTTATAATAGATTTTTAAGAGAAGAATTGGTTGTAAATACACCAAAATCTATTTTGGAGGATATTAATCAATCTATTTCAAAAGAAGAACCATTGATGTTTGTTGATACAAATGCTCATGCTCAATCTTTTGTTGAAGAGCCCAATAAGCCAATATTAAAAACTAATAGTAGTTTTATGAAGACCTGCCTAGCCGTGGTCCTTGTATTTGCAGGACTATTTGTAATTTGGAGTTTTAATGATGATGAAAATTGTATGGTTTGGAATAAGGACCACTATGAAGAAATACCTTGTGAGCAGGTTTCAAATGCAATTACATTATTTAAGCCTATAGTTATTAAGAAGGACGAAAGTTTAATTTCAAATTTTAAAAAAATCAAAGTCTGTGATACAACAATCTTTTTTAAAATGGGAAGACCATGTATTTGGTATGGAAGGTCGTTTGATGGTGGGTATGAATATTTTACAGCCCCAGGATTACATCCAGAAACAGGAAGGACATTAAAGTCAATCACACCGTATATAATAGACAAGCATATCTTAAATAAGAAGTAGAATTTGGTTTCTGAGATATATAATTCTAAGTTTAGTTACAAAAAAAACCAATCGAAAAGATTGGTTTTTTTTGAATAAAATCTTTTTTTTTAATCTTTTTTTAGTCATGTATTAAGTAGTAAAACAGGTATTTATAATTTAATTGAGCCACATGGAAATAAAAAATATATTGCTCGCTTCTTTTCTTAAAAGGAGTAAAAGATAAAGGACTAAATCTAAAAGTAAATACCGTAACTTATATGGATTTTAATAATTTCGTAGTATAAACTAATATACAAGGAACAAGAAGTATTTTTGTCTCAGAGAATGTATATATAACAGCTAGTTTGCTCGGAGAGGGTAATATTGTTCAAGGGATTAAGTTATGAGCGACTTTGGGTGGTTCAGAAACTTAGATTCAAGTATCGGAGTATCTTTCGTTTCAGTTAGTCGAAATTCAGGAAGAACCATTTGGAGATGCAAATTGGATAGATATTGAGTTTCCAGCTTCAAGTATTAGGAGTGCTAATACAGTATGTAAAATGATGTATTATGGGTATATGTAGTCAAGGAAGACACAGATACAAAAGAAGTATCTTTTTTTTTGCAGCAAAAGGCGTTGCAGCAAAAGGCGTTGCAGATAAATAGTAAGGTTAAAAGAAGCATTTAGATTATGAATTAAAAACAAAAAACCCAATCGAAAGATTGGGTTTTTATATAAGTAAGTAATCTAAATTGAGTTTATAAAACGTTTATTTTACTTTATTAAGTACTGCTTTGAAAGCTTCAGGGTGATTCATAGCTAAATCTGCAAGAACTTTACGGTTCAATTCGATTCCGTTAGCTTTTACTTTCCCCATGAATTGAGAATAAGACATTCCTTCCAATCTAGCTCCAGCGTTGATACGCTGAATCCATAAAGCACGGAAATTTCTTTTATTCACTTTTCTATCACGGTAAGCGTAGCACATTGCTTTCTCTACCGCATTTTTAGCAACTGTCCAAACGTTTTTACGTCTACCAAAGAAACCTTTGGCTTGCTTCATTATCTTTTTTCTTCTTGCTCTTTTAGCAACTGAATTTACTGATCTTGGCATAATTTTTATGTGTTTTTGTAGCTGGCGTCCCGAATTTAATCAAGGGAACTTATTGGCCATACTCCAAGGTTATTTTAAATGTTTTAACCTAAAGAATTATTAGATAATTCTTAATTGTTGTTTGATGCTTTTCATATCTGTTTTGTGAACTAACGCTGAATGTGTCAAAGCTAATTTACGTTTTTTAGATTTTTTAGTCAAGATGTGACTTTTAAAAGCATGCTTTCTTTTAATCTTTCCAGAACCAGTAACTTTGAAACGTTTCTTGGCGCTAGATTTTGTTTTCATTTTAGGCATTTTTCCTAGTGTTTTAATTTATTCTTACTTACTTATATCTTGGTCTGAAAGTTTAAATCTCAAAAGTCAAAAGTCAGTTTATGACCTTCGACTTTAAGGCTTGTAACTTTAAGACTTATTTCTTTTTCTTCGGAGCAATGAACATAATCATTCTCTTTCCTTCCAGAACAGGCATAGCTTCTACTTTACCATACTCTTCAAGATCAGTAGCTAATCTCAATAATAAAATCTGACCTTGATCTTTATAGATAATAGAACGTCCTTTAAAGAATACAAATGCTTTTAATTTAGCACCTTCTTTAAGGAATTTTTCAGCGTTCTTTCTCTTAAACTCATAATCATGCTCATCAGTCTGAGGACCAAAGCGAATTTCTTTCACTACAACTTGAGTCGACTTTGCTTTCAGGACTTTATCACGTTTCTTTTGTTCGTAAACAAATTTCTTGTAATCCATGATTTTACAAACCGGTGGCTCTGCATTTGGAGAAATCTCAACTAGATCTAACTCAAATTGATCGGCTAATCTTAGAGCTTCGGCTATTTTAAAAACACCTGGCTCTATGTTTTCGCCTACAAGGCGTACCTCAGGAACACGAATAAGATTGTTTATTCTGTGTGCATCTTTTTTTTCTACGCGAGGTTGGTAACCTCTGTTGCTTCTTATTGCTATGACTTTATAATTTAAGTTAAACTGTAAATACTTTTAATGTCTTTTTTATTTCTTCATCTACAATTGCGACAAATTCCTCAATTGTAACTGTAATGTTTCCTTTACCTTCTTGACCATGGCGACGAATAGAAATAGTACCGTTTTTCTCTTCTTCCTCACCTACAATTAGCATAAACGGTAATTTTTGCATTTCTGCATCTCTAATTTTCTTACCGATAGTTTCACTTCTGTTGTCAATTAGGGCGCGAATTTCGTGATTTTCTAGCAAATCTAAAACTTTTTTAGCATATATTTCATATTTCTCGCTCAAAGACAAGATTATAGCCTGTTCAGGCATTAGCCAGAGTGGGAAATTTCCCGCAGTATGCTCTAGCAAAATTGCAATAAAGCGTTCCATCGAACCAAAAGGGGCACGGTGAATCATTACAGGTCTATGCAATTCATTGTCAGCTCCTTTATAAGTAAGTTCAAAACGCTCAGGTAAGTTGTAGTCAACTTGTATAGTTCCTAGTTGCCATTGTCTTCCCAGGGCATCTTTTACCATGAAATCTAGTTTAGGGCCGTAAAAAGCAGCTTCACCATATTCAACCACAGTGTTTAAGCCTTTATCGGCAGCAGCATTGATAATTGCATTCTCAGCTTTTTCCCAGTTTTCATCGCTACCAATATACTTGTCTCTATTTTCTTTATCGCGCAAAGAAATTTGAGCAGTAAAGTTTTCGAAACCTAAAGAACCAAATACGTAAAGAACCAAGTCAATTACTTTCTTGAACTCTTCATCCAATTGTTCAGGAGTACAAAAAATATGAGCATCATCCTGAGTAAAGCCACGTACACGAGTTAAACCATGTAATTCACCGCTTTGTTCGTATCTGTAAACAGTACCAAATTCAGCATAACGCTTTGGTAAGTCTTTATAAGACCAAGGTCTTACGTTATAGATTTCGCAGTGATGAGGGCAGTTCATTGGTTTTAATAAGAACTCTTCCCCTTCAGCAGGAGTGTGGATAGGCTGAAAGCTATCAGCGCCATATTTAGCATAGTGACCAGAAGTTACATATAACTCTTTTTGACCAATATGAGGGGTTACTACTTGTTCGTAACCCGCCTTTTTTTGAGCTTTTTTCAAGAACTGTTCTAGTCTGTCACGTAAAGCAGCGCCTTTAGGTAGCCATAAAGGCAAGCCTTGTCCAACTTTCTGAGAGAAAGCAAATAATTCAAGTTCTTTACCTAGTTTACGGTGATCACGACGTTTGGCTTCTTCAAGAAGTTCTAAATATTCCGTTAAGTCTTTTTGTTTAGGGAAAGAAGTTCCATAAACACGAGTTAATTGTTTGTTTTTTTCATCACCTCTCCAGTAAGCACCAGCAACGCTCATCACTTTCATCGCTTTGATGATTCCAGTATTAGGAATATGACCACCACGACATAAGTCAGTAAAAGTAGCATGATCGCAGAAGGTGATAGTTCCGTCTTCAAGGTTAGAGATTAATTCAGTTTTGTATTCGTTATCCTTATATAGTTCTAAAGCTTCAGCTTTGCTTACAGGACGCATTTTAAATTCATGTTTCCCTCTTGAAATCTCAAGAACACGGTCTTCGATCTTTTTAAAGTCAGCGTCAGTTATCTTTTGGTCGCCAAAATCAACATCATAGTAAAAACCATTTGAGATAGCAGGTCCTAGAGTTAGTTTAATCCCAGGGAAAAGTTCCTCAAGAGCTTGAGCCATTACGTGTGAAGTCGAATGCCAAAAAGCTTTTTTACCTTCAGTGTCATTCCATGTATATAAAATCAGACTACCATCGGTCGTCAGTGGAGTTTCGGTTTCAATAGTTGTACCATTAAAAGAAGCCGAAATCACGTTTCGGGCAAATCCTTCACTAATGCTTTTCGCAACCTCCATAGGAGTTACGCCAGAAGCAAACTCTCTAACTGACCCATCGGGCAAAGTAATCTTAATCATTGTTTGTAATTTTATGAATGCAAATATAGTGGATTACAAAAATAGATACAATACTTATGTATAAGTTTATACTAATATATAGGTATAGATTTTTATAAGAAGCTAAATCCTGCTATTCGCTACAATCTTTTATGCCGAACCACGGCATAAAAGGATTTTTACTACTATCAGGGCTAGGGAGTAGGTTTGTGAATTTATTAGTGTCTTTGTGGTAATATAGTAATCAAGGAACGGCTGGGGTTTATGGTGATTGTAGAAATAGATGTGTATGATGTTGTATTAAGGGAATGGGATATCTTGATTTTTCTTTAGAATTGGTATATAGGGTGTTTTATGCTGACGGGTTATTAAAAAACTAGTTGTTTTAATGGGTGTCTTGTTAAAATGATGTGTTTTGAGTTGTCTTTTTTGTGTAAAACAGAATAGGTTGCCTGAAAATAGTAAAAAATATAAAATTAATTTATTTGTAAACAATGTATTGTCAATGTGTTAAGGTTGAAAATAA
>NZ_JADNRC010000026.1 GCF_015594725.1 Flavobacterium sp. ALJ2
GCTGAAATGGCTCAATTTTACGCAGAAACTCTACTAGAACAATTTGCAGATTATATAGAATACACTAAATTCACAAAATAAAAACGATTATGACTAATTTACCAAAACTAGATTTCTTATATTTTAATCCGGAACTTACGGAAGAAAATTATATGGATAAGAGAGAAATATATTATGACAAAGTGGGTTGGGATGAGAGGCATTTTGAAGATTATGCTGAAACCTGCTCTTTTGAAGAATTGATTTATTTAATGATATACATTTACAAAGATAAATACCCCAGAGAAAAATTTTATGGTATAATTTCTTTAGACTCCGAGGATCAAAACTTAACATCTTACACCAATAAAAAAGGAAGAGTTATAAGCGAGAATAAATATATTTTTAGTAATTTTTTTAGAGAAGAAGTCATTGGTATGACTACACAGTTTCATAATGAAGAATATCCAGATGAGGAAACTATAGAAAAATATTGGAGTAGTGAATATTATATGCAACATCTTTTTTTAGAGTTTAATCAAGAGGTTCCAATTCATATTATCGACAAAGCTTTAGAAGGAAAAGAATATACCAAAACTGAAAAAGATAACATATTGCTTTATGAAGTGAAAGACAGTCCAATCGCTTCATTAGAAGTTAATAAAAACAGTATAAAACTGAACATAAATGAAGATAAAGCAATATTTTATATTTCGATATATTAGTTGGTTTTAAAGTTTACTGGACTTAATCAAACTTCCAATTCCTTCTACATTATCTAAAAGAGCAATGAATAATTTACCAAAACTAGATTTTTTATATTTTAATCCTGAACTTACAGTAGAAAATTATATGGATAAAAGAGAAATATATTACAACATAGTGGGTTGGGATGAGAGACATTTTGATGACTACACTAAAGCCTGCTCTTTTGATGAACTTATTTATTTAATGGTTTACATTCACAAAGATAAATATCCTAGGACAAGATTTACTCATGGTATTTCGTTAGATTCAGAATTACACAATTTACTTACCTACTCTAATAAAAATGGAAGAATTATAAGTGAAAATATATATGTATATAATAATTTCACAAGAAAAGAGGTAACTGCTATGGAAGTTCAATATCATAATGAAGAATATCCTGATGAAGAAACTATAGAAAAATATTGGAGTAGCGAATATTTTATGCAAAATCTTTTTTTTGAGTTTAATAAAGAAGTTCCAACCCATATTATCGACAAAGCTTTAGAAGGAAAAGAATATAGCAAAACAAAAAAAGATGATATATTACTTTATGAAGTGGAAGATAGTCCAATCGCTTCGTTAGAAGTTACTAAAAACAGTATAAAGTTGAATATCAACAAAGATAAAGTAATATTATATGTTCCAATATACTAATTAGTTTTTAAAGTTTACTGGACTTAATCAAACTTCTAATTCCTTCTACATTATCTAAAAGAGCAATGAATAATTTACCAAAACTAGATTTCTTATATTTTAATCCGGAAATTACAGTAGAAAATTATATGGATAAAAGAGAAATATATTACGACAAAGTGGGGTGGGATGAGAGGCATTTTGAAGATTATGTTGAAACCTGCTCTTTTGAAGAATTGATATATTTAATGATTTATATCTATAAAGATAAATACCCCCGAGAAATATTTCCTTCTACTATTTCTGTAGATTCCCAATCACAAAACTTACTATCTTACAATAATGAAAATGGAAGAGCAATAAGCGAAAATAAATATGTTTTTAATAATTTTTTCAGAAAAGATGTAATTGGTATGAATGTTCAATATCATAGTGAACAATATTCAGATGAAGAAATAATCGAAAAATATTGGATGAGTGAATATCATATGCAAAATCTTTTTTTAGAGTTTAATAAAGAGATTCCAATTCATATCATTGATAAAACTTTAGAAGGAAAAGAATATACCAAAACTGAAAAAGATAATGCATTACTTTATGAAGTAATAGATAGCCCAATCGCTTCGTTAGAAGTTACTAAAAACAGTATAAAGCTGAATATCAATGAAGATAAAATAATATTATATGTTTTAATATACTAATTAATTTTTAAAGTTTGCTGGACTTAATCAAACTTCTAATTCCTTCTGCATTATCTAAAAAAAACAATGAACAATTTACCAAAACTAGATTTTTTATATTTTAATCTAGAACATACAGAAGAAAATTATCTGAATAGAAAAGAACTATATTACGATAAGGTTAATTGGGATGAAAGACATTTTGAAGATTATGCTAAAACCTGCTCTTTTGAAGAATTGGTATATCTAATGATATATATATATAAAGATAAATATGCTAGAGATAAATTTGAATCTATTATTTCCTTAGATTCAAAAGATCAGGTTTTACAATCTTACACCAATAAAAAAGGAAGAATTATTACAGAAACAAAATATGACTCTTATAATTTTTCCAGAACAGAAGTTATTGGTATGATTTCCCAATATCATAGTGAACAATATTCGGATGAAGAAACTATAGAGAAATATTGGAAGAGTGAATATTATATGCAAAATCTTTTTCTGGAGTTTAATCAAGAGGTTCCAATTCACGTCATCGACAAAGCTTTAGAAGGCAAAGAATATACCAAAACTGAAAAAGATGAGGTATTACTTTATGAAGTAAAAGACAGTCCAATAGCTTCGTTAGAAATTACTAAAAACAGCATAAAATTGAATATAAATGAAGACAAAGTGATATTGTATGTTATGATTTGGTAATTGATTCTTAAAATATTTTCTTTTCATTGCAATCCCGTTTTTCTTAATTAGAAAAACAGGTGTGTTTTCAATTCCAATGAAGGCAAAATAACACTTTATATTTCAATCTATTAAGGAATTCAATTTATAAAAATAATGAAATTATATACACTAAAAGCAAATTTCGGAACCTATATAAATAGAATTCAATCTGTAGATCCAGTAGATAATTTGCCTTTTTCTGGAGGTAACTATAATGAAGATGAAAATTTTACAGAACAAGCAAGTCCTATTTTTGGCTGTATGATAAACAAACTGGCAATGAAGTTTTAACAGGCATCAGAGGAGATTTTGATTTAAAAAATGAACTGATTTTGTATACAGATGAAGATAATGAATATAAAAAATTTATTTATGATGTAAACACAAAAGTGAAGACATTGGTTGATATCCCAAAATCATTTTCTGATAAGGAAGAATGCACTCGTAACGACTATTTTGAAAAATCTTCATACATAAAAAGAGTTACAGATAAATATTATTTTATAGCATTTAAGGATTGTCCTTCTAAAATTGAGTTTAGAGTAAAGAGAGCTAAATAGTCTTTTAAATACAAAAATTAATTAAAAACTAATGAACTTAACAGAAATTCAAGAATATTTTTCAGGTAGTTTGGTACTATTCGAAAACAATGAAATGATTAATCAGCATGTTTCAAAAGAAACATTAGATATTCTATACAATATTGGATTACCGAATCACACTACCTTTGGTGGAGATTATGAGTTTTTTGGAAATGTCGAATTATTAGACGGGAAGTATTTAAAACTTGGTACTAAAAACACTTTTATTAATGAACCTTTTGGATTGTGTATTGATATTGAAACTCAACAAATAATTGGCAGAACACATTATCGAGAAGGGATAAGAACCTATAGTATCAATAAAAATCTAAAAACTTATATTGAATATCTATACACATATATACGCTTTAGAAATGAAGTGAAAATACCTAGAACATTAGGAGAGTACCATTTACATCATAAAAAATATGCTCAGGAATTAAAAAACAGATTAATGGCCATAGATAAAGATGACGTTAATACCGATTTTTGGTATAGTTCTATTGGAGAAATGGAATTGGGAGTTATATAAGTATAACTCTATAAGTAACTTGGAATACTTGTTTAAAATAAAGATTGAATTCGATAAATTTGGAAACATTACTAATTCGTATCCATTTTAAATATTAAACCCATGAAATATAGATTTAAGAAAAATGATTACCATTTAGAAAATGGAGAAGTAGTTTATGAAATTGGAGTTGATAGAGAATCATTAGATAAAGAAATTTTTGCTCTTTCATATATAAATTGGCATGGCTGGACAATAGAAGAAGCGCAATTAATTATTGATGAATCTAAAAAAATAACAGGCAAAGAATTATATAATTATGTCGTTCCTGGAAATGAATTATCTATTTGGGTCGATAAAGATTATGCTTCTTTTTTTGATTGGAGAACGCCTCAGGAAGAGGAAGATTTTAGCTGGACTTTTAATGAATTCATTAATTTCATGGAAGCATTTAAAGAATTTATTTCCAAAAACAAGCCGAAAGAATAATAGTTTAAAAAATCAAATCTAAACAATAAAGATAAATTTGAAATCATTTTTTAATCAACAGATAACAAGATAACACAATGCCAAGTACAACCTATATACGCTACGAAAAAAACAAAGGATTTTGGATTGGAGAATTTGAGTTTGAAATCATCAGTGCATTTATAATAAATGCATTTGAACAAACTGGGTTACAAAATAAACCTGAGTGGTATTTAGGTATTTACGAGGATTTTGATGAAATCATGAAAGGACATCAACAAAGAGTTATGTATGTGCTGTTTGATGATTATTTAGCTTTTATACCAGAGAGAGAATCTAAAATTATTGAAGTCTTTGAAGTTGCAAAAAAATTAATTCAGGAAGAAGGCGAAAAATTACTTCCTGAAAAGCTCAATAAAATGCAAGAAATAAAAGACTGGCCACAAACGCAGGTAGAATGGACGGGGCCTCTATACACAGATGATATGATTCATGTAATTGACATCATGATAAAAATGTTGAAAAAAGAATGGAATGATGGAGATTACAAAGTAGAATTCAAATATTAAGACTTTTTCACACAAGCAATGAACTTAACAGAAATTCAAGAATATTTTTCAAATAGTTTGATAACATTCGAAAACAATGATATCATTAACCAATCTTTATCAAAAGAAACAGCAGATATTTTATACAAAATAGGCTTGCCTAATCATAATACTTTTGGTGGAGACTATGAGTTTTTTGGAAATGTCGAATTATTAGATGGAAAATATTTAAAACTTGGTACTAAAAATACTTTTATTAATGAACCTTTTGGATTGTGTATTGATATTGAAACTCAAAAAATAATTGGAAGAACACATTATCGAGAAGGAATAAGAACCTATACTATTAATAAAAATCTAAAAACTTATCTTGAATATTTATACGTGTTCAAACGTTTTACCAACGAAATAAAAATACCTCAAACATTAGGAGAGTACCATTTACATCATGAAAAATATGCTCAGGAATTAAAAGATAGATTAATGGCCATAGATAAAGATGACGTTAATACCGATTTTTGGTATAGTTCTATTGAAGAAATGGAATCGGGAGTTATATGATTCAAATTTATATGAAATATGTTTCAACTTTGAATTTGATAAATTCTTAAGAACCTGATAAACATTAATTATACTTAAATCCTCGTTTTATAAGAAACGGGGATTTTTTATGTAATTATCTGAATTTAAACCTCCAAAATAAAATCAGAAAAGGTACAAAAATCACTACTGAAACTACTGATTTAAACGTCCCTATTATTTTTCAAACACGCTATTTCGGCGTATTTTTACAGTGTTCTTAAAACTTATGTCACTTCTAAAATGTGATCATAAAAAAAGCACATTTCAAGATTTATTTACCTCTTTATTTAAACAGTAAATAAATTTAAAACACAAATAATCTTATCGAATATTAAAATTCCTGGTTGTCTTCAAACAATCAGAAAGGCTTTATATTTTCAAAATTTGAAATCTTTAATAAATACAAATATGGATCAAACTACAAAAAAACGCATTGATTTACTACATCCCTCAGTTAGAGAAGAAGTTACCAAAATCATCGAAGAATGTGACTTGGCACTAACCGGAAGAGCAAAAGTGCGCATTACACAAGGTCTTAGATCATTTCAGGAACAGGAAGATCTTTACGCTTTTGGCAGGACTAAACCAGGGAAAAAAGTAACGAATGCCAAAGGCGGCCAATCTATCCACAATTATGGATTTGCAGTAGATATCTGTCTGATTATAGATGGTAAAACGGCTTCTTGGGATACGGCTAAAGACTGGGATGGTGACCAAATTTCGGACTGGCAGGAATGTGTCGAAATTTTCAAGAAACACAACTGGAACTGGGGCGGAGACTGGAAAACCTTTAAAGACCTTCCGCATTTTGATAAAAAAGGCTATAGCGACTGGAAAGTACTCAGCAAACTAAAACGTGACAAAAAAAACTATGTAATCTTATACAAGTAAACAGATGAAACATTTAAAATACTTAACCCTACTGATTGCTCTTTCTTTTTCAATTAGCTCCTGTACCTCAACCAAAACTGCCCTATTCGATCATTATTCATATCAAAAAACTACGGAGTTAAAAGTTGAGACTTCTAAATTAATGAGTAAAGCAACCGCATCTTATAGTTCTCATAAAGAAGAAGTTGAATCCTTAATGTTCCACATCGAAAAATTATCTGAATATGAAAAGAATAAGCCCAATAACGAAATCACTTTTGCCATGTGGAAACTTCTAACCAATAAAGAAAAAAACCTTTTAGCTGGCTTCTTCAAACGTTGGGAAACAAAAGGAATTGTATCTCAGGCTTTTCTAGAAGAATCTAAAAAACAAGTTTTAGATGCTTTGGATTTACTGATTCAATATGAAATTAAAAAAGACAGAGAATCAAAAGATGCCCTTTTAGATTTAATCAACGGAAACACCTAAAATCATGAATCACAATAAATTAATAGAAGAGCTTAAAAATAAATTAAAAGTTAGTATAGCAAAAAGTTATAAAGACAACAAATCTGAATTAGAGAAAGATCTAAACGCATTTTTAGAAACATCTAAAGAAAAGCTAGAACGCTGGATGATCCTTTTTTCTATTGGAGATTTAACCGAAGAAGAATTAGAATGGCTATTAAAAAGTCAGTTAGATTTAATGACATTACAAACACTTCAAACTACTGGAATATCAAAAATAAAACTGAATGCTATTAAAAATAATATCATTAAAATGATTTTTAAAGTAATTATCGATATGATTATTCCAACTGCTTAGCAAGCTTCTTATTGACATACAAGTAACTTAATCAACCCATTAATTACAAGCGCTTTATAGCATAAATTAACCTACTGAAACTACTGATTACAAGCCTGTAAAATCTTGGTTAAGGACAAAGCATAGCGTATTTTTACAGTGTCAAATAAAAAAGCCTCCTTTGTATACAATGCGCAAATTCAAAGGAGAAATTAATTAATAAAACAACAAATAATAACGACATATGAAAGATTTTATCATAGATGAAGACTTATTAATTACAAATGGAGATTTTGCCATTAAAGAGGCAGATCAGCAAAACATAGAGCATCTATTATTAAGTCAAAAAGGAAGTTATAAAGAGTTCCCTATTCTTGGAGTAGGAATTAAAAAATACATCAACAGCCCAGACGCAACCTCGAGGCTAAGACTAGAAAACGAAATAGACAAACAATTATCGTATGACAACTTTTATGTAAAAAAACTAGATGTCAACGATTTAAAAAACATTAAAATCGATGGGAACTATTAAACCACAGGAAAACCAAAACATTTTTGACATCTCTTTGCAAGAATACGGAAGTATAGAAAAAGTATTCGACATTTTAGAAGACAATGATCAATTTAACCTAACAGAAGACATTTCTGTTTACAACGATTTAAAAATAGGCAGAGAAGCTTTTAAAAAAGATATTGTTGAGTATTACAATTCCAGAAACTTAAAGCCAGCAACTTCTATTACTAACGAAGAACAGTATTTACTGGATGACTACTCTGGAATTGATTATATGATTATTGAAGATGATTTTATCATTTATTAATACATAGCCTTCATTGTCATTATCTAAAACCCTGATTCAAAACATCATGAAAATATGGCAATTACACCTTAAAAATTTCTGCTTATTAGAAATTTTTAAAAACAAGACTACGTCTCTGTAGCATTCATAAAAAAACATACAAAACTATCTATAAGCATATTACACATGACTTACAGGCTAAACTATATTAAAAAATTAAAATATGGCACGTACAATTGCTGAAATACAGAATGAAATTCTGATTGAAAAAGGGAAACAACCCTCCCTGAATGGCTTAACAGAGTCAAAAGCTGCGATCTGGAAACTTTGGACTAACATCATCGCTACTGCTATTTGGGTACATGAAAAGATAGTCGAAAAAAATGCTCTGATATCAAGACCCCACACGCTAAACTGGTATCGAGAACAGGCTTTGAATTTTCATTACGGAATGCCTTTAGACCCAGATTCGAGTAACGGAATGCCGCTGATCTGGAAAAATGGTTCGTATCAATTTGATACTACAAATCTATCCGAAGATGAAATTGAACAATCTAAAATCATAAAGCATTGCGCTGTAAGCGAAATCGACCTAGAAACTATCCTTAAACCAAATAAAGAAATAGAAGAAATTTTCTCTGATTATTTCCATAATAAGGTTGGAGTTGTTTTTATAAAAGTAGCCACTGTAAAAGATAATAAAATCTCAAGAATAGATGTGCCTAACGAACTTTATGCTTTTAATGAGTACATCTCCAAAATAAAAGATGCAGGAAACCAAGTATATATCACATCTAGTCAAGGAGATACTCTAAAATTAAGCCTGAATGTATATGTAGATCCACTGAGTATTTATATCAATCCAAGAGATATCGAATATTATCAGTTAAAAAGTTTAAGCAGGGTCTTAACTCAAAATGAACATGATAAATTAAATGATCATGAATTAGATTCAAGAAACGGCTCTTTAATCCTAGATGAAAAGACATATCCAGTACTAGATGCCATTAAATACCACTTAAAAAACATCGAGTTTAATGGTGCTTTTGTCAAAACATATCTGGTTGATGCTATTCAGAAAGCACAAGGAATTAAAATTCCAATATTGACTAAAATCGAAACTGCCTGGGCAACAAATCCTAGTGACGAACCAGAGGCTCTTTCAGATGTAACCAAAATCGAATATTTTATTCCCAACGCAGGTTATTTTGATATCGATATGCTTCAGATTGAAGTAAACTACATTCCTGACACATTCTACCGAAATAAACAATAGTCTAAATATATATACTAATGAATAAATACACTGTTTTAAAGTGGGAAAAGCTATTGTTATGGCTCATCCCTCCTATTCTTAGAAAAAAAACTCATCTTGACTGGCTCAATGTTTTGCTGATACCTCTTCAAACTCTTTATGGAGAGATTCTTTATAAAATGCAACATACAGGTCAGGTTATTTATCTAGAAAAAGTACTGAACGAAACTTATAACCCAACTAAAAATTACAATCCTAATTTAAGCACTGAACAAAAACGATTACAAGAATTGATTTACATAGACGAATCAGTCAAGCCTACTTTGCAACATGTATATCTCCACAAAGAGTATTACGAACCAGACGGAACGTTACTAGTTCCGCAACTAAAAGTATTTACACATACCGAATATAAAAACAGAAAGAACAAACCTATTTATCTCGCCCATCGTGAGGATTACACCAAAAAAGCTTATGCCAATTTTAGAGTATTTATTCCAAAAAATTTATTAGCAAACGGTACCATAATTATTCAATCGAGTAAAGACGAATCACAACATACAAAAGCGATTAAAGTAGCAAACATCGACTTTCATAATCTGCTTAATTTTTATAAACTGGCTAGTAAAAGTTATGAAAGTTATTCGTATTAACCAGAAGATTAAACTAAAAGAGGAAATATAAAACAACAGACATTTAAATAAATAAAGATGAAACAAGTAAATTTTAGTCATTCAGGAGGATTTCCACTCGAGCAAGAAACTTTAGAAAGACTTCAAACTGCCTACAGAACAGAGTTATTTGGAGCTTTAAAAAGTCATTTAGGCATCAGTCCTGATAATGATTATATAGTAGCTCCAGCAACAAACAAAAAAGAAGGATGGGCAATTATTCGTCAGGATGGGGAAGGAATTTTATATCCTATTCAAATAGGCACTCCAACTAATTTTTTAAAAACTACCAGAACAGGCACAAGCTTAACATACGGGACAGGGGTATTAAAAAATGCATATTTTGATTATGACGCACAATACATAAGCCCAGAAGATTACGCAAATCGTCCCGAATCTCCTCAAATGACAGATGCATTAGCAATACATTATTATGATTTGAATAAACCGGCTTTTATAGTCATTAAAGATATTAAGTCAATTGAAGCAGATATTAATCTAATCAATCAAACCTATCTCCCACTTGACGGCTCAAAAGCCATGAAAGGTGATTTAGATTTAGACATTTATCAATTATCAAAATTAGATATTAAAGAATCTTCTGTAGCCAGTGTAAGAGTGGCTGATTTTAGATTAGGATCAATCGAAAGGAGAGGTAAACTAAAACCATATGATTCCACAGGAAGGGCTTTAGTAGATAGTAGTGACACTTCGACTACAAGTCTTTCTCTAAATTATGCTTCCGATTGGGAAAATACAAATATTGGCGGAAAAGTATATTTAAATAATATAAATACATCAAATGCTACTGGTTCTTTACTAGTAGTAGACAACGCAAATCAGGTAACCAAAAGTAATACCCTAATCGATTCGTTATTAAATCGTATTACAGCCTTAGAAAACAAACTAGCGACAATTGCAACGGGTGCGGAAGTTAATGTAGCGAGCAACTGGAATAGTACTGATCCGTTATCTGATGCATACATTCATAATAAACCAACCATATCAGTATCTGACATTCTAGCTAGGGGTTCTTTTGATATTGGAGATTTAAACAAAACGGATATTATGAAAACCGTCTATTTCACTCAAATAAATACATCTAATTATATGATATTTGGTTCTATTCGTTCAAAATCTGAGTATTGGAGCAACGACAATGATGTGATATGGGCGGTAAAGCCAATCAATACTTTTGCGTTCGAACTATACCTAAGAGAAGTTTCTTCAGATATTCAAAACATAGCATTCGATTATATAATTGTTAAAAAATAATAATGGCCACAAATATTAATACAATTTTAAACTGGTTTAAAACTGGTTTAAAACCCACCCAAAAAACAATTTTGAGCTACCTGGGATTCGTTTTGGCACAAAGACGAACAAATACCACAAAACAGCATTTCGGGTCTTGAAAACGCCTTAAATACTAAAGCTAAAAAACATAACTTGATTTTCATTTAAAAGATAAAATGGCACATGCTGATTTGTTTGACACCAAAGTCGATAAAGTAGACGGTATGGAGTTGTCTCAGGAAAATTTCGCGACTATTTTAAAAAACAAGCTGGAAAACTTAGAGAATGTCAAGATTGCTATAATAGCACCACACATTATGTACAATCCACAGTAATCTTTTTGGGGCATAAAACCCCAAAAGATTACTTAAAAAAATTATTAAACTCAAAAAACGATACATGAAAATAGTGAAACTTATTTTTACAGCTTCAGCATTACTGTGGCTTTTAATTACAGTCGTCACAATGATACCAATAGCAGTCTTGCTAGTACCAACCTACTTTATTTCAAAAAACCATTACACCGAATGGCTCCTTTTTTTATTTGCATTACTCTGTTCGTCTGGCATTTTTCCTATTTGCTTTATATATACTATTATAAAATGGAAAGGTTTTTTAAGTTACTTAAGAAAACTTAGTATAAGCATCGACATGGGTGGAAATAGGGTCCCGGGAGCATTATTAAACGACAATTTTATTATTGCTTCCTCTACAAATAAGTTTGGTGCTGTTCAGGAAACTATAAGCGACAATTTAGGAGAAAACGAAAGAGACAATACACTATCAGTTTTCGGAAGAAGATTTACAAACTTACTGGGGGTACTAGATTTTGATCATGCCCAGAAATCTATTGTAGAGGATTGATGCAACTAAAAAAGCACAACGATGTATAAAATTTCAGAATATTCAAACGAAATAAAATTATTGCTTTATGGAATTTTTATTTACTTGGGAATGGATATAGAAATTGTTAAAGTGCTGTTTTACCTCATGGTTATGGATACTTTTTTAGGCATTATCAAAACCATAGTATTAAATAACATATTTAGCTTTAAAAAATTAGCATTGGGATTTGTTTCCAAATTAGCCGTATTACTGATACCAACAGCTTTAGCATTAATGAGTAAAGGACTTAACTACAACTTTAAATGGTTTGTAACCATAGTAATGGACTTGCTTATTGTAAGTGATGGAATTTCGATAATCAGCAATATTATTGCCATAAAGACAAAAAAAGAAGTAGAAAACTTTGACGCAATGACATTGATTCTAAAATCAATACGAAATCGTTTAATACAACTATTTAAAAAAATCTTGTTCACTATCGATCCAAAATATCACACAGAAAAATAAATTTTATCAATAATAGCTACAATAATAACCCCGATTAAACCTCATGCATAAAGAAGTTTCACAATTAACAAGAAATCGTATTCACGATTTTGTTGAAACTTCTAGTACTACAAGCAGATTACTGCTTTCAGTAATAAACCTAGAATGAGTAGTTTACTTTATAAAAAACACATAAAAAATGGCAACCAATATAAATACAATCTTAAACTGGTTTAAAACTGGTTTAAAGCCCACTCAAAAACAATTTTGGGCCACCTGGGCTTCGTTTTGGCACAAAGATGAGCAGATACCACAAAACAGCATTTCTGGCCTTGAAAACGCCTTAAATACTAAAGCAGAAAAAGTGCAGCTTGATACGCACTTAAATGATAAAAAAGCCCATGCCGATTTGTTTGACAAAAAAGCAAACACCATACATACTCATATTATAAATGATATTGAAGGTTTAGAAAACACGCTAAATGAAAAGGCTGAAAAAACACAACTTGATACGCACTTAAATGATAAAAAAGCCCATGCCGATTTGTTTGACAAAAAAGTCGATAAAATCGACGGTATGGATTTGTCTCAGGAAAACTTCACAACCATTTTAAAAGATAAGCTACAAAACTTAGAGAATGCCGAATTTGAATCAAAAATTCAAATAATTGAAATCGAAGCTACTGAATTAAAATCTTTAGATGTTGCAGGAGTGAAAAAATGGCTGGATGCCAAAATAGATTTACAGCTAAATATTGGTACTGATGTGTATCTAAAAATTATAGGAATTAAAGCCTTCACAAAAGAATTTACAAAAGAATTTAACTAAAAATAACATGATGAATAAAGAAAAAATTGAAACAATTTTACAGAAAAACATAGTAGACAAAACAGGTATATTTAATAGTATAACACCCAATGTAGTAGCTGATACAGTAAAGGAGATAACTGACTTGATAGTAGATTTAATACAACAGAAAATAATTATATCACAATCTTTTACTGACGAACAATTAATACCAGATACTCCACTAATTGTTGGAAAATGGTACAGAATCTACTATATGGCTGAGGGTGATGACTTTAGCAATATCGGCCATGAAAATGAAAGTTACGATTATTTTAAAGCAACAGGAACATATCCAGCAAGATGGACAACTTCTCATTTATGGTTAACTAATACTAGAGAGTCAATTATGTTTAATAACACTGGTGCTATTATTACTTTCGAGACAAATTTAAAAACAAATACAACCACAATAAAATCGAATATAGATTTATTCTATTACGGTAAAGTAACGATAGGGACAAGTGGTGTTTTGGAACAAAAACACTTTACTTCTGCTAAAGAACTATGGTATTATAACAGTAGCTTATTGTATTTAAATATTTGTAAATAGACGACTATGGAAAAGATTTTTAGAATAACAAACAGGCTGTATGGCAAAAACCAGAAACCAGCAACAGACGGAGAGGTTTTGCAGCTATCTACTGACATTACTATACCTGCGCCGTTTACAGCTAAAGAAATTAAACAAAAGTATGAGAGCAATAGTAATACAAATTCCTTTACTGATGCTTATAAGCATAAGCTAGAAATAATCGAACCAGGTGCAGAAAGAAACAAGAAAGTGTCTTTAAGAGAGGTTATGAAAAATAGCAATACAACAGATTATGCCTTGCAAATAACAGACCAAAGAAATTTAAACAGAAATGTGAATAGTTTAGGTATCTGTTATGATCCGTGGCTAAAAAATGCTGAAATTCAACTCTATAAGGATCAGCAAATAATAAGTTCTATCGAAATGAACGATGGTTATATGAAATTTGTCACTGGTATGACAAGCATAAGCTTGAACCCAGAAACAGCAGATACCTCTGGAATTGAAACAGACTCTAGAATTAGTTGTGAAAGAGCAAAAAACAATAACGAAGTAACTACATTAGAGCAAGTTAAAGAACTTATTACTGACACAAAAAGATACAGAGCATTAGCAAGTCAAACAGAGACTAATGCACCTGTGGTTACTGTCTTAGAAAACACATTAGACACCACATTGACGTACACCAGAATCGCCAATTTCGATTATCGCATAACCTCCGAAAGACCAATATTCTTATTAGGTAAGACTTTTTTATCATCTATAAGTGGTTATATGGGTAATGGAAAATTAATCAGAGTTTCTGATACAGAATTAAAAATTATGGGGGCAGAAGATGGAACTTTAGTCGATGCCTCACTAGAGATTAACATTTATAAATAAACTATAATTAAATAGAGGTTGCCTATTTTTTTGGCAACCTCATATTTAATATGTCTTCTGTTAACTAATTTTTATTATGAATAAATTATACAATTTTATTTTGAGATAGCCTATTTCGATTTTATAGTTTAACAATTTTTGTATTTTGTTAAAGTATTTATTTCTCTTTGTAGTAAATGATCAGAATGGCCGGAGGCAATTCTAAATTTAAAAGTTTCTAAAATACAAACTAGATATTTTAAATGTAGAAATCGGGGAATGTAATTTAATTTTATCAGCAACAATCAGCATCTTTGGGAGATTTTATTCTAATCGAAATTGATGCTTTTTTTTATCAATTTGCTGCTTTAAAACCAATCTTTTCTAGAATCTGATCTTATAATTTTATTATTAAGTGTAGCATCAAAAAACTGATTGTATCTTTTTACAAAATCAGTTTTATTTTTAACCTTAGGGATAGGATAATCTCGTATAAGTGGAAATAAAATCAACAATCCTCTCTTTATTATTACTTTTTACATCAAAAATAAAGACTTTGATAAACTTTTGATATTCTGATTTTTAATCTTGAGCAAAAGTGTTATCGACGAAAAAAAAATAATGATTGCAATGTATATTAGCTTTTCATATCTTCTATTTTACATAATGTCGCTATCATGTGATTCAATATTTAAACTCAATTCAAACTTGCTTTAAACATTCGTAGTTCATCCCAACTAAATTTTTCTCCATGTTGTTCTTTCAAACCAGTAAGCGATTCCTCCTGATAGAACTGAAAAGCTTCCGTCAATGCAGCAATTTTATCTAGAGATAAAACCGCTTCTATCTTAATCTTTTTTTCTTGAATCAATTTGACTAAATGAGATTCAATAGTTTGAGTTGTTAGCTTACGAATAGTAGCAATTTCCTGAATAGACATTTTTTGAAGCCACAATTCATAAGTCTCTTCAACTGTTGATTTTTTAACCGTTTTTTCTTTCGTTACCTTAGCCGAATAGCGCCTGATAGGCTCAACATCATCAATTAAATCAATATTTTTACTTTTAAAATTATCTTGAATTATCGTTGTTTTCTTAGACTTGTAACTCTTAATCTCAGGCGATGTTAATTTCTCTTTTGATATAGTTTCACCAGCAACAACCGTTTCAATCAGCAAACGCGCTTTCATTAAGCGTAAAACAGCTTTAGTCTGCAATTCTTCAAGTGAATTTAATTCATCATAAAAAGCTTTCATTTTTTTTGCGCGCTGAATTTCTTCCATTTTATACAAAAGCTCATAAACCAAATCGTCCATAGGTTTCATAAAATAACCATACGCCGCTTCTATTCGTTCGGAAACATGTACTAAATCGACCGTTTCATTGTTAAAAATTCTATTTAACTGAGTCATGAACTTTTTTGCGGGATCTACAAGAGATTCTATAATTAGAGTTTGCTCCTTTGCCCATGTGGCATGTTTGGCTTTTTGAGAACTTTCAGATTTATCGTTGTAACTATACTGATGATTGCGCCATTCTTGAGCAAGATCAGCCCAATCAAAACTGTTAGTCAGATACTTATGAATAAAATTCTTTGTTTCAAAGTGCAGCGAATTCTTCAATAATTCTTCAGAAGCTTTATTCAAAGCATAATCCATCACATCTTGGTCATTAGAAATACCATTCATCCGTAACGGAGAAAGCAAAATAAGCCCATTTAAAGAACGCAAACGTGATAATGCAACATACGCCTGTCCGGGAAGAAAAACTTGCGATACATCTAGCGCAGCTTTATCAAAAGTCAACCCTTGGCTTTTATGAACCGTAATTGCCCAAGCTAGCTTGATCGGATATTGTACAAAAGTACCCAGAACCTCCTCCTCTATTTCCTGAGTCATTTCATCAACTTTGTAACGAATATTCTGCCATTCATATTTTTCAACTTCAATGGTTTTATCTTCATCAGGAAAATGAACCCTGATTTCCTGACTCGAAAGCGATTTGATTACGCCCATTTTTCCGTTAAAATAATTTTTATCAAAAGACAAATCATTTTTAACAAACATAACCTGAGCACCAACTTTAAGTTGAAGATTTGGGTCAAGCGGGTATATTTTTTCAGGAAAGTCACCAACAATATCAGGGAAATAATTATTCATTTTTCCTTTTAAATCTGTGATTGCCTGATTATTAATTGTATCCGCTTTAGCATTATGCGTAGTAAGTGTGATATAACCTGGATTGCTTTTTAAGTCAAAATCTGGTTGAACATACTGATTCAGACTCTGAATATCTTGTGGAGTAATTTGATTATTTCGCAAATTATTTAATACAGATATAAACGAATCATCTGTTTGGCGGAAGATTTTAGACAATTCAATGTACAAAGGTGGATTTTGCTGAATTACATGCGAATGGAAAAAGAATTTCCCACGGTAATACGTTCTCAAAGTTCTCCATTCTTCATCACGAATTACAGGAGGCAATTGCAATAAATCGCCAATAAACAAAACCTGAACTCCACCAAATGGATTACTATTTTTACGAACTGTTTGCATCATAAAGTCCATTGCATCGAGTAAATCGGCACGAAGCATACTTACTTCATCAATAACTAAAAGCTCCATATTTCTGATAACGGCTCGTTTTACGTTATTCATTTTAAAATGCCTTCGCAAAGTTGCTTTTGTTTCAAACTTGGTAGTTTCAGAAAATTGTGGTGATGAATTATCTGGAATAAATCCTGCAAATGGCAACTGAAACATGGAATGAATCGTAACACCTCCTGCATTAAGTGCAGCAATACCTGTTGGTGCAACCACAACAGTATTTTTATGCGTTGTTTCAATAATCTCACGTAACAAAGTAGTTTTTCCTGTTCCTGCTTTTCCCGTAAGAAAAACCGAACGTTGTGTTTGATTAATAAACTGTAATGTATAAGCTGCGGCTTCAGAAATATTTTGCATTTGGCTTGTATTTTAATACTAACAATGAATTGAAATTCATATCAAAAAATCATTTTACAAAAATAGAAGAACATATTGAGTAAAAGACCAACTTGTAGCTATTTTATAATAAAAAAGCCTATATCCAGAAAGATATAGGCTTTAAAAACTGTTTGTTTAAATTATTTTTTAACTGCTGCTGAGTCTTTTGCTTTAGCATCAGTTTTAGTATCAAGTTTTGTTCCGGCTTTATAGTTATCATTCAAAGCTTTAACAATCTCTTTTGTAATATCATATTTGTCTTCTGCATATAAAATCGATGCTGCATCTCCAGTACCATAAATATAAGAGTATCCTTTTTCTTTACCGTAATTCTTGATGAACTTTTTTACTCCTGTAACTAAAGTGTCCATTTCAGCACCACTTTCTTGTTGCAATTGTTGTGCAAGTGCTTGTTGCGCATACCCTAATTGTTGTTCTCTTTTTTGCAACTCAGCACCTCTTTGTTGTGCCCATGCTTGACCATTAGCTTGTGCTTGACTTTGAAAATTAGCAGCATCTTGTTTAAAACGAGTAATCTCCGCTTGAAGCTGTCTTCCTTTTTCCTCTGCCTGTGCTTTGTATTTAGCTTCTAAATCTTTTGCTTCAGTGTACTCTTTCATTAAAACTGAAGTGTCAACGTAAGCTGTTTTTACTTCCTTAACTTCTGCTGTTTTATTACAAGCAACAACTGAAATCGAAAGTGCGATAATTACTAATGCTTTTTTCATTTTGTTAATTTCTATTTTTTTTAAAGATATGAAAGACAAAAATATAAAAAAATCAATAGTAACAACATAAAGTTTAAAAAATGCTCCATTTTTGTAGTATCATTTTTTATTATCAACCTAAACTCGATTAATAAAAAACAACTTTTTTGTTCGTTTTAATTG
>NZ_JADNRC010000027.1 GCF_015594725.1 Flavobacterium sp. ALJ2
TATTTTGTTTTTCTGAACTATTTGTCCAAAGCAAATCTTCTTGAAACTTCAGTCCAGTTAATTACATTGAAAAATGCTTCAATATAATCAGGTCTTCTATTTTGGTAGTTTAAGTAATAAGCATGTTCCCAAACATCCATTCCTAAGATTGGAGTTCCTTCGCAGCCAACTTCTGGCATTAAAGGATTGTCTTGGTTTGGTGTTCCGCAAACATCTAGTTTTCCTCCTTTAAGTACACATAACCAAGCCCAACCAGAACCAAATTGTGTTGCACCTGCTTTAGCAAACTTAGCTTTGAATTCTTCAAAAGTTCCAAAAGAAGCCTCGATAGCAGCTAGTAAATCTCCTGTAGGTAAGCCGCCTCCGTTTGGTGACATTACTGTCCAGAATAAGTTATGGTTGTAATATCCACCGCCGTTGTTGCGAACTGCAGCATTTTTTTTATCTAAATTAATTAAGATATTCTCAATTGTTTTTCCTTCTAAATCAGTACCTGCAATTGCTGCATTTAGATTTGTTGTGTATGCATTATGATGTTTTGTATGATGGATTTCCATTGTACGAGCATCAATATGTGGTTCTAATGCATCATATGCATAAGGTAATTGTGGTAATTCAAAAGCCATAATATTATTGTTTTATGATTTATAATTAAATTAAATTCAAATTTATACATTTAACTTTGGAATAGAAAATACTATTTGACTATAATCAAATTAAATTAATTGATAATTTATTTTCTCAGTACTTATATTTTCTGGATTTCTTACTTTCCGTTATAAGTAGTCATTGTATTTTCGAGACCAGCAGTTCCAAAAGATTTGATGATTTCGGAGGCTACTTCTAAACGTTCAGGTAATTTTTCTTTTTCCATTTCGTCCCATTCGCCTAATACATAATCCACTTGTTGGCCTTTTTTAAACTCATCACTGATTCCAAATCTAAAACGGGTATATTGTTGAGTATTTAGGACTAAATTGATGTTTTTAAGTCCGTTATGGCCACCATCACTTCCTTTGGGTTTAATACGAATCGTTCCGAATGAGAGGTTAAGGTCATCGGTAATTACCAGGATATTCTCTAACGGAATATTTTCTTTATCGATCCAGTATTTTACTGCTTTTCCGCTAAGGTTCATGTAGGTATTTGGCTTTAAAAGCAAAAAAGTTCTTCCTTTAAATTTGTATTCTGCAAGAGAGCCTAGTTTTACAGTCTCAAAAGATATGTTTTCTTTTCGGGCTAAAAAGTCAAGTATTTTAAAACCAATGTTATGTCGGGTGTTAACGTATTCAGCTCCAATATTACCTAATCCTACGATTAAAAATTTCTTCATATAATCTGTTTTCTCTTCTGATTTCTCCTCTGTTTTTGTTGATGAAAACAGCTTTGTTATCCATTTTATCATAAATACAAAAGTACACTTAATTAGATAATCGGGCAATTGAAATTAGAAAATATGCCAATGATTTATGAATTTACAGATTTTTTGATAATGAGAAAATGAGTCAATTGGGTAATGGTTCTTTTTGATTGTTTTTGTTTAGGAACTCAGAATTTTAGAGTCTTTGTTTTTCTGTTGCTCTCAGAAATTATTAAGCAAAAAAAAACACCAGTTTTGCAACTGATGTTTTTTGTAAATGTTTGAAAAAAATTATTTTTTCTTTCCTTTTGCAGGAGCAACTTTTGCAGCTTTTGCAGCTTCTTGAGCAGCTTTCATAGCAGCACGAGAGATTCTTACTTGTGCAACAACAGTGTTGTCTGGGTGCATAATTTTGTATTCTGGAGAACCCACTTTAGTAACGTATAATTTGTTACCCATTTCAAGTGGAGAGATGTCAGCCTCAACAAAATCAGGAAGATTTTTAGGTAATGCTTTTACTTTAAGTTTACGAGTGTTTAAACGTAAAACACCACCACCAAGTACACCTTTAGATACTCCAATGATTTTTACTGGAACTTCCATAGTGATTTCTTTATCATCAAATAATTGAAAGAAGTCAATGTGTAAAATTTTGTCAGATACTGGGTGTACTTGAATGTCTTGTAAAATTGCATTGAATGATTTTCCTTTTCCAAGCTCAATCACAACTGTGTGTGCGTTTGGAGTGTAAACCAAGTTTTTGAACGCTGCAGCGTCTGCTGAGAAGTGTACTGCCTGATTTCCTCCGTATAACACGCAAGGAACCGCTCCAGCATTACGTAAGGCTTTAGTTGACACTTTGCCCACGCTTTCTCTTTCTGATCCTTTAATTGTAATCGATTTCATTGTAAAAAAATATAGTTATTAAATAATATTTATTGTTATAAGCTTCTGGCACTAGGCTTTAGACTTCTTTTGTAATTAATTTCAATTGCTTAGAGCTTACAGCCTAAAGTATATTACCAATTATTACATGATAAATTTTCCACTTATGGAATTGTTGTGGTGCACCATGTGCATAACTTCAGCAAAAAGAGGTGCACAACTCAACACTCTAATTTTCTTTGATTCTTTTTTTAATGGGATTGAATCGGTTACGATCAATTCACTTAATTTAGAATTCTCTATTTTCTCATAGGCATCACCAGATAGAATAGCATGTGTACAAATAGCCCTTACGCTCAATGCTCCTTTTTCGATCATTAAATCAGCTGCTTTCGCTAATGTGCCACCAGTATCGATCATGTCATCTACTAATACTACGTTTCTGCCTTTTACGTCACCAATTAATTCCATGGTGTCAATAATATTGGCTACTTTTCTTTGTTTGTAACAAATCACAACATCCGATTCTAAAAATTTAGAATACGCATAAGCTCTTTTTGAACCTCCCATATCTGGAGAAGCGATTGTTAAATTTTCTAAACCTAAACTTTTTACATATGGTAAAAAGATTGTTGAGGCAAAAAGATGATCTACCGGTTTTTCAAAGAATCCTTGAATTTGATCCGCATGCAAATCCATGGTCATGATTCTTGTTGCTCCTGCAGCATCTAATAAATTGGCAACTAATTTAGCTCCAATCGGTACTCTTGGTTTATCTTTTCTATCTTGTCTAGCCCAACCAAAATAAGGTACTACAGCTGTAATATGTCTGGCCGATGCACGTTTCGCGGCATCGATCATAAGTAACAATTCCATCAGATTATCTGCTGTTGGAAAAGTAGAACAAACAATAAATACACGTAGCCCCCTGATAGACTCTTCATACGATGGCTGAAATTCGCCATCACTATAAGTTGACATTGTAACCTTGCCTAACGGTATTCCGTATTGCGCTGCAATTTTTTCAGCAAGGTAAACACTTTTTGAACACGCAAAAATTTTAGCTTCTGGTTCTTGGTGCGACATTATAATTTGTTGTTTTGTAGTTAGTTGTGTATGCGTCGTTTTAACGAGGTGCAAATTTATGAAATTTATTGAAGACTGAAAGGAAAATTTTAAGTATTTTTATTAGAAAATGTAAAATTATTTTATAAATTTGCACCGTGTTAAAGGAACAAGGGTTTATTATAACGATAAAAACTTTTTCTATTGCGTTAAAATGATCTGTTTTTATTTTATAAAAAAGATTGCTTTTTCGTCTGCTAAGCCCGGATGGCGGAATTGGTAGACGCGCTGGTCTCAAACACCTGTGGGAAACCGTGCCGGTTCGACTCCGGCTCCGGGTACTTAAAAACCTCTTAATCGATTGATTAGGAGGTTTTTACATTTTAGGGTTGCTAAAAGGGTGGTCAGATTTTGGATCAAGCGCAAAAGTTGGGGATTAGGCAAAAAGATTTGATAATCTGAATAAAAAGAAGTCTCCTTTTCGTACTCCTCTAAATTGACTTCTAAACGTTTTTACTTTAGCATTAAAAGATTCCGCTGAAGCATTTGTACTTCTATTATCAAAAATGCAAGTTTCGCATCTATAATAAAAGTACTTTTTTATTTTTTAGCATTTTTAATATCTGTATATATGGCTAAAATTTCGGGATAACTCCAGTAAAATGATGTGTTTAAATAATATTTTCCATTGTATTCATCAATGATTTCTAAATAATAGATATATGGTCTCCTGTTTGTTTGTTCTTTCAAGCTAATATCGATATTCTTAATCGTTAGTGATTCCTCCCATTCAGTATTATATCTATATCCTTTGAGTTTTATCATTCTATTATCTATGCATACTTCATTTATAAAAACAATTGCTTTTTGATATGCTTTTATGATAGCATATAGAGAAAGGAAAAGACAACAGCATCCTATAAGAAATATGAGATACATTGAGGTCATTACCTTGCCATTATTTATTACTATTTCATAGCTACTGAAAGTTAGAAATATTCCAGCAAGACATAACAAACCGAAATAAATTAAGATTATAAAAATATCTAATCGCTCAATAAACGGTATGTATGCAGATTTAGTTTTTATAGTATTTATGTTTATTAGTTAATGGTATTTATGCAAAAAATTAATAGCGTTTAGTTTTGTCATAAAAAAAATGCTCTCGATTAAGAGAGCACTTTTATATAGCTATATTGTTAAGCAACTTTTTTGATAAGATCAAACATAGGGCAACGACTACAACGCTTGTTTTCGCTCTTTTTGTATTTTTCACAACAAGAGGATTTGCAATTTTCTGCACGCTTCAGTTTTTCAAGGATTTCTTTTTTCTTCTTTTTATCCTTTTTCTTGTCCTTGTCTTTTACTTTATCTTTTCCCAATTTGTAATGAATTATAAAACTGGGACAAATATAAGTTATTTTTATATATTCTAAATAAACTTTAACTATTTTGGATTAATTGCTATAGAACTAGTTACTGTTAATTGTTGAATATCTCTGTCAAATAAGTATAAACCACCCTTGTCATCACCAATTAAATTAATTTTGTCTAGGATAGATTTAGCAGTAGCTTCTTCTTCAATTTGCTCAGCAACATACCATTGTAAGAAGTTATGAGTAGCGTAATCCCTCTCAGAGAAAGTAATATGAACTAATTCGTTAATAGATTCCGAAACAAATAGTTCATGTTTGTATAGCTCTTCAAACATTTCTTTAAAAGTAGCGTAGCTCGTTTTTGGAGCTTTAAGGTCGGTAATTGTTGTTGCACCTCCACGTTCGTTAACATAACGAACTAATTTTAACATATGTGCACGCTCCTCATCAGATTGAGTGTACATGAATTCTGCAATACCTTCTAGCCCATGAGCTTCAGCCCAGCAAGCCATTGATAAATAAGTTTGAGAAGATTCTGCTTCTATTCGAATTTGCTTGTTTAGCGCTGTTTCTATATTTTTTGATAGCATAATAATTACTTTTTTGTAAAGTTAGAGAAAATAATCTAAACCTATTTTTGAAACCTAAAAACAGATGACATTTGGATTAATTCTCAATAAATTTAAGGTTTCTCAGTAGGAAATGATTTCGAAAAAACAGCTTTGTTAATGATAGGATTTAGTGATTCTTCTGGGGTAAATCCGTCAGTAAATTTTCGCATGATATACTGTTTTGTAGTGGTATCATAATAACCTAAAATATAGAAATCTTTATATCTTAAAATATTTTGTAATGTTAGTTTTCTATTCTGCTCTAAAAAATAGTTAATATTATCAAGAGCAAATGGCTGTTGTTCGAATTTAACAAACTCGTTATTTTGGTTCAATGTACTTTCAAAAAAAACAGTTTCAGAAGAGGTTTGATTATTCCATGTGTATAATTCATCATTAATGGTATAATACATTTTTTCAATTCTTGGAATTCCTCCTAAAGTAACCAATGTGTTTTGGCTATTTTTAAAAACAGATACGCCTGCATCTAAATAAGAAAGTCGTTGTAAAAACTTGCTTGTGTTTTTTAATTCCTTAGTTCTTTGATTTTCTCCTTGAATAAGTAAGGGAGAGCTTTTAAAATGAATTGTGTCATTTTTAATAGCTTTATAGCTTTTTAGCGTTTCACCAGAATTGTAGTCTTTTATATCAAATAAGAGCTCATTTTGAGTTGAATTAATTTGGTAAATTTTGTCGTTATATAAAAAGGAGTTACTTAACTTTCTCGGGTTGTTTATAACAGATTGACCGAAATCTTTCTCGCTAATGTCATTAGTCTCAAGATTAATATCAAATACTTGCGTTTGATTAGGATTATGATCTAAAGTTAAAATTATATGTTCATCAAACATATAAAGCTTACTCTTTTTTGAGCTTTTGAATAAAGGATTATATTCATCCAATTCTATTTTTTCAATAGGATTTTCAGTGATGACCTGGTTAAAAGATATACGCTGTGTTTTTCTGTTTTGGAAAGTATAGGAAGAAAAATCAAATGCTTTTTCCTCTACAATGCCATTTTTGAAAACATAAACAAATAATTCTGGTTCGGATATATCTCTGGTAACGATATAGAATAAATTATTCTTCTGAAATGTTGATATTACAAACTGGCTCGATATAGGAGAATTATAACTGAGCATTTTATAGGTTTTGCCCTCTAAATAATATTTAACAACTAAAATATTTTTGTAATCGTTTGTGCTCCAATATAAAGTAGGGTTTCCGTCTTCGCTAAAACTGTAACCTATTATGGAGTGGTTCTCTAAGTTGGTACGAGGAACAGTAAGTTCACTTTTTAAGAATAAGGCACTATTGTATTTCAAGATAGTGATATTTTCTGTGTTTGTTGCAAATACAAAAACATCATGTGTTATTGTGTTTTCAACGTTTAGAATCATATTAGACTCATCGAATTTTTTAAAATCTAAAGGGTATGAATTCAATACTGTTTGACTTAGCAACACTGAATTATATGATATAAGAAAGAAAAGTAATAGCTTTTTCATGTGTTTTTCTCGATAATAGTCATCCCAAATTTATCTTTTTATTTTATTAATAAAAAATAAAACGTTGCCAATGTGATAGCTTTAGGTTCTGGATTAAAGATATAAAAAAAGCCTTAAAGAATAATTTCTTTAAGGACTTGAGTTTTTATTATGATCAAAGCTGTAAATGTAACATGCTAAGCTAAAAAACAGAATTTTAGCTATTCATTAATTCTTGAAAATAATCAACAAATTGGCCTACATGTTTAGCATCCATTAAGCCATGATGTACATGAACAGACATTGACATGGTGCGTTTTCCGGTTTCAGAAACCATCATTTTACCAAAAGAAACTTTCGGGCAGCTATCAGGAAAACTATAACTTCTGGCATGTGACAGGGAAGTAAAATTAATCCAGGGAATTGCCGAAAAATGAATGACATTACCTTCATCAAAAGTTCGGGTAAAAAGACCTGTTGTGTTTTGAATACGCTCGATCTCCGTTAATGCAATTTGTTCGAATATTTTAAAATCCGAATTGTATTCGATTAAAGAAAAACCAAAAGTACCATCTTTACGACCAATTGTTGCCGAACCATCAATAGAATCATGTATTTGTATTTGATCGTCGGCGATTCGATATCTAAAAGGTTCAATTGCATTTATTGCAACTAATGTTTTATGCAGATAATATATAAAAAATGAAGAATTTAATTTCTTGGCATTTGCATAAGCATTTGTACAATCAACATCAACAGTTACACCAAAAAAAGGTTCATCCATTTGCTTGAAAAACAGAAAATGTTCTTTTCTGTTCCAATTTTCCAAATCCAAAAAGGCTTTCATTTATATTAATTTATTTACGACCTCGGTTATTTTTTCAAAATCGAAGAAGTTTTCGTGTTCTACTTTATGATTAATTTTTTCATGTTCCCAAGTGGTGTGAAACGGAATATGAACAGCATATCCTCCTATTCCTAAAACAGGTAAGACATCTGACTTTAAAGAATTTCCAATCATCAGGAACTCATCAGCATTAATATCCAAACGTTTTAATAGTTTTTCATAATCAATTTCCTGTTTGTCCGACATTACTTCGATATGGTGAAAATAGTGTCCCAAACCAGAACGATGTAATTTACTATGCTGGTCTTTTAAGTCGCCTTTTGTAGCAACAACCAATTTATATTTGCCGTGAAGCGCTTGTAAGGTTTCTTCAACACCATCAAGTAAGTCGATTGGTTTTTCCAGTAATTCTTTTCCGTATTGAATGATTTTTCCAATAATCTCGATTGGAATTGTATTATTCGAAATTTGCATGGCAGCTTCGATCATCGAAAGAATATATCCTTTAATGCCGTAACCATATAGTGATAGATTCTGAATTTCGGTCTTAAATAATTCTTGTGATAACCCTTGATGAGAAAGATAGTCTTCCATCAAGACACAAAATTTTTGTTCTGTTTCTTGAAAATAAGGTTCGTTTACAAATAAAGTATCATCGGCATCAAATGCGATTACTTTTAGTTTTGATATTTTGTCTTTATGTAACATTTAAATTTTTGTTTAAAGTTTGAAGTTTTCTTTGTTTAAAGTTTTTTGCCACGAAATAATTGAAAAATAATCTGCTCAATCTGCGAGAAAATTTTAGTTAAAAATTAAAAAATTCGTACCATCCAAGTTCTATTTTCACATCCCAATCTTAATTCTTAGAAAATAAATTTTTAAGCGTAATCGTTTTATCGTAAAAAGTAATCCTGATTCCGCATAGCAAAATGATTCCACCGAAAATCATTTGTAAAGTTATTTTTTCTTCTATAAATAACCAAGCCAGTATTGAAGTTAGTACCGCCTGACTTAATAAACTTAAAGAAACTCTCGTAGCACGCATATTTTGTGTGGCATAACTTAAGCAAAGCCAAGCACACAATTGACATATTACAGCCTGAATCAGTAAGACAAACCAACCAGTATTAGAGAATCCTGTAAAAGGCTCATCCAGAAAATAACAAATAATTCCTAAGTAGATACTCGAAGCCAATAAACTAATGGTCATAAAGGATAAAACATCAACCTCAGAAAGAACTTTTTTGCTAACCAATAAATAAATAGAATATAAGATACCAGATAAAACAGCAAGAAGAAAAGCATTATCAAAACTCAGATTAATAAAAAAGCTAAATCCAACCAATGTAATCATTCCGAACAAGGCTACAGCTGTTCCTATCCAAAAATTGGTCGCAGGTTTTGTTTTTAAAAAGAAATAAGAACCAATACCAACCCAAAGCGGAGAAAGATTAGTTAATAAAGAAGCTTGAGTAGCGCTTGAATCCTGAATGGCAATATTCCAAACGGCAACATCAGATGCAAATAAAACACCACAAAGCGCTGCGAGAATTAAAAATTTAGTCTTCGGAAGTTTAAAGCTCTTTGTGATAAGCACATAAGGCAGAAGCAGACTTATGGCGAAAGTCATTCTATAGAAAGCCGAAATTAACCCAGGAGTTAAACGCAGTTTTACTAATATTGGGAAAATCGATATGCAGAGTATTCCACAGATTAAAGCTAATCTAGGTTTTGTAATTTTCATTGTAATGTTTTTTGAGCTTATTCAATAAGTTGATTAAACTTTTAATGTTGTTTATGATACTATTTTTTTTTATCAGGCAAAATTCGACAATTTAAAATTATTTTCGATGTTAAAAATCAATACTATAAAACGCATGAACCAATTAAGAATTTTATGCGTTTTGCGTTATTGAACTTAAGCATTAATAATTGTATCGCAGGCGTCTTGAATCTGTCTATCCGAAAAAGGCTCAAGCGCTTTTGCCAGCATTCGACTGGTTTTTATACAACCAATCATTTTAGTTCTTAAGTCGATGTTGTCACCAATTTCAGTTTCAAGAATAGTCTCAAAGATCTCGGTTAAATACTCAGGTTGGTCTCTAAAATATCCTTCAAGCCAGAGTTCAGAAAGGAACTTTGCCACGGATGGTATTACATCTTCATGTGATGTGTTTTGATTTTCTTTTTGCATAATCGAAAATGTTAAACGCACGAAACCCTCGCTTTAGATGTGCAAAAATACCCATAAGGATAGATTTTCCGTAGTTTCCATAGGAACATCATGGCGAGGGAATCGCTAATATTAATCTCTAAATAAAGTTTCAGGATTGCTCCTTAAGGTATTTTTGCAGAGCAAACATACACATTAGAACTTTATAAAACAACAAAAAAGTAAGAAATATCTTTGAATTGTGTTTGTAAGGCCTTAGTTTACAGTTTCTCCGTTTGGAGCATCCGCATCAGGATTAATAAAAACCAGCTTTCCTTCAGCATTTGTAGTCATCAAGATCATTCCTTGACTTTCAACACCACGTAAGGCTCTAGGAGCTAGGTTTGCTAAAACCGAAACACGTTTACCAATAATTTCTTCAGGCGTAAAGCTTTCGGCAATTCCCGAAACAATCGTACGAATGTCAATTCCAGTATCCACCTTAAGAACCAAAAGTTTATTTGCTTTAGGCATTTTCTCAGCTTCAAGAATAGTTCCAACACGAATGTCCATTTTAGCAAAATCTTCGAACTGAATTAACTCCTTTTGAGGTTCTGGTTGTTTGCTTTCAGCAAGATTAGCAGTTTTTGTAGCTTCCAATTTATCTATTTGTTTTTGTATTTCTTCGTCTTCAATTTTAGCAAAAAGCAATTCAGCTTCACCAATTTGGTGACCAGCAGGAATTAATTCTGAATTTTCAGAAACATCATTCCATTTCAGTTTGCCATCATTCTTCAATATTCGTGATAATTTAGCAGCAGTAAAAGGCAAGAATGGTTCAGACAAAATGCTTAATGCAGCAGCAATTTGTAAAGCAACATACATTTGAGTTTTTACACGCTCCGGATTATCTTTCATCACTTTCCAAGGCTCTTCATCAGCAAGATATTTATTACCCAAACGAGCAACATTCATTAACTCGCCCAAAGCTTCACGAAATCTGTAACGTTCCACAGAACTAGAAATAACAGCAGGATATGCTTTTAATTCAGTCAAAGTAGCTTCGTCAATCTCAGTTAATTCATTAGGAGAAGGAATAAAACCGTCGTAATATTTATTAGTCAAAACTACAACACGATTAATAAAGTTACCAAAAACGGCAACCAATTCGTTGTTGTTTCTAGCCTGAAAATCTTTCCAGGTAAAATCATTATCTTTAGTTTCAGGAGCATTAGCTGTAAGAGCATAACGCAAAACATCTTGTTTCTCAGGAAAATCTTCTAAATATTCGTGCAACCAAACCGCCCAGTTTTTAGAAGTCGAAAGTTTATTACCTTCCAAATTCAAGAACTCATTAGCAGGAACATTATCAGGTAAAATATAACTACCTTCAGCCTTAAGCATCGCAGGGAAAATGATACAGTGAAAAACAATATTGTCTTTCCCAATAAAATGAACCAACTTAGTATCTTCATTCTTCCAGTACGGTTCCCAATCTTTACCTTCGCGAGCAGCCCATTCCTTAGTCGATGAGATGTAACCAATAGGAGCATCAAACCAAACATATAATTTTTTTCCTTCAGCACCTTCCACAGGTACATCAATTCCCCAATCAAGGTCACGAGTTACAGCACGAGGTTCAAGACCACCGTCAACCCAAGATTTAACTTGACCATAAACATTAGGTTTCCAGTCGTTTTTATGTCCAACCAAAATCCATTCAGTCAAGAAATCAGTATATCTGTCAAGAGGTAAAAACCAGTGTTTAGTCGATTTTAATATCGGAGTTTCACCAGTAATAGTCGATTTCGGGTTAATCAAATCAGTCGCATTAAGTGTCGACCCACATTTTTCGCACTGATCGCCGTAAGCTTCTTCGTTACCACATTTCGGGCAAGTACCTACCACAAAACGATCTGCAAGAAATTGATTTGCTTTGGCGTCATATAATTGTTCCGTTACTTCCTCGATAAAATCTCCCTTATCGTATAATTTTCTAAAAAATTCTGAAGCCGTATCATGATGAATTTTAGCCGAAGTTCTAGAGTAATTATTAAAAGAAATTCCGAAATCTATAAAAGATTTACGGATGATTCCATCATACTTATCAATAATTTCCTGAGGAGAAACCCCTTCTTTTTTAGCCTTCATCGAGATTGCCACACCATGTTCGTCACTTCCACATATAAATGCCACATCTTTTCCTTGCATACGTAAGTAGCGAGAGTAAATGTCTGCGGGTACATAAACGCCTGCCAGATGGCCAATATGAATAGGTCCGTTAGTATAAGGTAAAGCAGCAGTAATGGTATATCTCTTAGGATTTTGTAACATAAAATTGATTTTTATTTTCAGATAAAGCAGCAGAAGAGCTGACTTTATACATTTTAATATGATAAATTCTGTGCAAAAATAAGCAATAGAATTGAGAGTTTTGCTGTTTTTATTAGGAGCAATTTCCAGCTATCCACTTTATCTTTACTTGCCTAAAGAAGCCAAGTAAAGGATGCCGTTTCTATCTGGGCTAAAATGTACTATATTTAATAGTAGATAAAAGTGATGATTTACCTTATTTAGGCTAGGCAGAGTAGCGCTTAATTTCAATAAAGAATCTCTGCAAATAGGTCATTTAAGTAAAGTAGAATCCATAATAATGGTTTTTCTGTGTATAGGAAAATACAATAGTAAGTTCTTGTTAAATAAGTAATTGTGTTTTTTTATTAGAGCATTAAAATAGTTTATTTTTTTAAATAGGAGTTATTAGACTCAAAAAAAATAGTATTACATTTACCTTTTAGTAATAAAAATCGACAATGAAAAAAACAGCATTACTACTATTATTTTTAAGTCAGATATTGACTTACGCTCAAGCACAAAAGGCTATTTCTAGAGATTGGGATTCTTTTAGTCAAACTCTGGATATACAAACAGCCACAAAGAAAAAGTTTAAAGTTATTGCTTCAGTAAAAGTAGAGTCAGATGAACCGTCGGCTTGGGCAGGAGTATGGGCTAGAACGGATACTAAAAACGAAGAAGATGGTTTTTTTGATAATATGAGAGATAGGCCTGTAAAAGATAAAGAATGGAAATCATATACAGTAGAAGGGACGATAGATGCTAATACAAAATCATTGAGCTTTGGAGGATTGTGTTTGTATAACGGAAAGTTCTATTTTGATAAGTTCGAATTATTTATAGAAAATGACAAAGGAGTATTAGAACCAGTTAAGTTATTGAATTCAAGTTTTGAAACAGTTATAAAAAACGATGAAATTCCGAAATGGAATTCAGGCATACGCAAGGGCGAGAAGATAAAAGTCAAAGAATATAAAATCACATCAACCAAAGAAAGTACAGATGGTCATTATGGGGTATTGCTAGAAGGGAGTGGTATAAAACCAAGACTAGAAGCAAAAATTGGTAACGTCGAAGGAGCTTCTCCGCAAATTGGCGCAATGATTTCGATGTTAGAAGATCTTAAAAGACGTGTTGAAAATACAGTAAAAAATATGAGCCAATATGAAATAGACTATTTGCACGATGCAGAAGCAAATAGAATAGGTTCATTAATTATGCACTTAGCAGCAGCAGAAGCATATTACCAAGTTTTTACTTTTGAAAATAGAGGATTTAACGAAGAAGAAAAGAAAAAATGGAATGCAGCATTAAATCTAGATCAAGGAGGACGAGATGAATTTAAAGGACATGAAGTGCAATATTATTTAGATATATATAATGAGGTGAGGGCAAAAACAATAGCAGAGCTCAAGAAACGTGATGACGCTTGGTTTGCCGAGGTGCAAAAGGAATACGATTGGACAAACCAATATTGTTGGTTTCATGTTATGGAGCATCAATCAAGTCATTTAGGGCAGATTCTATTTTTGAAGAAAAGAATCCCACCACAAAAGCAATTGAACTTAGAGCAAAAGTTAAAAAATTAAAACGTTAATACTGATCAAAAGCTTTTACGAATCTCTGTGTTGTCTTTGCGTAGCTCTGTCTAATAGCTTAGCACAATAACCTCATAAAGTAGAATTAGTTTAAACAGAGTCTTTGATTCATAAAAACTCCAAGTCAATGCTAACTGTTCGGAATATATTTTGCAATCTTTGAGCAAAAAAGAAAACAATATTATGAGCAAGACAAAACTAATAATTAATAAAAACGGATCTATTAAGATAGAGGGTGATTTCGAAATAATGGATTCGGAAGGAACGGTATACGGATTACAAGGAAGAGCAGCATTAGGACTTTGTCGTTGTGGACTATCTGCAAACAAACCTTTTTGCGACGGTTCGCACCGCAACAACTTCGAACACGATTCAAAAGCATTCGATTTGCCACCAATGAAAACGAATTAAAAACTCGGACTAATAATAAAGACAAGAAGCCTTCTCATAATTTGAGAAGGCTTCTTGTTTTATGTACCTATATATGAGGAGATTTTTTCTCCTTATATATAGGTGAAATATTCGACTTTATTATATAGGAGGAGTTTTTCTAGGAGCTATTACCTGCTATCCGCTCCAATCTTGCCCTTTTTAAAAGAAAAAGGGCAAGGATTTTTGCTTCTCCCGATAGCTATCGGGAGAAACAAAAATGCGCGAAACCCAAAGAAAACAAGGGGAGAGGATGTTGCGCTACAGAAATTACCTATAAAACATAAAAAGGAATAAGTTGTAAATGCGTTGTTATCAACCTGTTAATAAAAG
>NZ_JADNRC010000028.1 GCF_015594725.1 Flavobacterium sp. ALJ2
CAAATTAGTAAGATTTTTTATAAAAAATTAAACACAAAAATTAAAACATATAAGAATACATCCATTTTATAGCTATTGCAGCGAGTTTTCAAGCTAACTAATATCTCAATCGTATCCATAATCTAATCCTAGATCTTCGAAACATCTTCGAGAAAACAAAAGATAAAATCATTGGTTTTCCTAAACTAGCCAAATAGCATGAAAAAGTAAATCAATTTAAATTTAAGTCTTTAAAATACAATCTCATGTTCTTTAATCGCAAAGGGCTCAAAAAGCTTTGAAACCCTTTAATTTTTTACAAAATTAACTGCAAAGAGCACTAAGCATTGAAACTTAAAATAATTTGTATCAATTTCAGTAATCCTGATAGTTATCAGGAATGGCAGAAAAAAACCGCAAAGAGATTAAATATCAACTTTGCGGCTTATCTGGAGATTTATTCTCTTTGTATTCTAAATTGTAACTGGAACTTTACCTAAAACTTTCTCAGATAAATATTTAGCTACACCATCTTCTTTATTCGTGTTTATAACTTCCATATGCGACAACTCATTTTTTAAATTTTGAGGTGCATTACCCATAATTAATCCTTTTCCTGTAGATAACAACATTTTTAGATCGTTAAATCCATCTCCAAAAGAAATTGCTTGTTCAAAAGTTACATTTTCTTTTTCTAAAATTTTAGCAATTGCTACACTTTTATCTACCGATTTATCCATAAACTCAAGGCAGTTTGGTAAGCTAAAAGCATGGTGTAATTTATCTGAATTTGAACTTAAAATAACCTCTTTTAATGCAACTAATTTTTCATGGTCATCATGTGTGAAGAATATTTTTATAGCACTGTAGTCTTCCAATTTTGAGAAATCTACCAATTCTGGATGATAAACTAGATCCGCTTGAAAAGCATTTAATTTTTCGCTCAACCTATTAGTAAGCCAAACATCTTCTTTAAACAAAACGGTAGTAATTTCTGGATCTATATCTACACTCAAAGCTGATTTTACCACTTCACTTTCTATATCAAAAGAAAAAAGCACTTTTTTTTCTGGCGAATGAATACGTGCTCCATTAGAACTTACCAAATAAATTGGAATTTCTAATGTATTAATAATCCCTAATGCATCAAGATGATGACGTCCTGTAGCAACGATTATTAGATAATCTTGATTATAAAGTTCTTGAAAAACTGATTTTGTATAAGAAGAAATTTTATGTTCTGGGTTAAGTAATGTACCGTCTAAATCGGTAATTATGACTTTAATTTTTTTAGATTCTAAATTCATATTTAAGTATCAAATATTTATGAATTACAAATTTATCGCTTTGAAAACTGACAAACAAATAAATTTGAGAAATCTAAAATAAATAAGTTAAACTTTACTATTTCTTTAACACAAATTAACGAAGTCTTAAAAAAACATTCGTTTTACACAACTCTCTAAAAGATTTGTATAAAACGAATATCTCTAAATATCAAAACACATTTTACGATTTACATTTGACATTTTATAAAAACCATTTGACAATTTTAATCGTTGTTTTCTATTTGTTTGTAAGCATCAATTACTTTTTTCACCAATCGATGGCGCACAATGTCCTTATCATCAAGATAAATAATTCCGATACCATCAACATCTTTAAGTACTAATATCGCTTCTTTAAGCCCAGAAATAGTTCTTCTTGGCAAATCGACTTGACCCGGATCTCCTGTAATCATGAATTTGGCATTTTTCCCCATACGGGTCAGGAACATTTTCATTTGAGAATGTGTTGTGTTCTGCGCTTCATCCAAAATTACAAAAGCATTATCGAGTGTGCGCCCACGCATAAATGCCAATGGTGCAATCTGAATGATTCCTTTTAAGATATAATCTTCGAGTTTTTCATTTGGCAACATATCACGCAAGGCATCATAAAGAGGTTGCATATATGGATCTAGTTTTTCTTTCATATCACCAGGTAAAAAGCCTAGGTTCTCCCCTGCCTCTACTGCTGGTCGTGTAAGTATGATCCTTTTTACTTCTTTATCTTTAAGTGCTTTTACAGCCATTGCTACACCTGTATACGTTTTTCCTGTTCCTGCAGGTCCTACAGCAAATACCATATCATTTTTTTTAATGGTATCAACCAATAGTTGCTGGTTTGGCGTCATGGCTTTGATGATTTTACCTGCAACGCCATGAACTAATATTTTGTCATGATCGTATCCTTTTTTTTCATCTTGACCATCACTCATAATAACGCGTTCAATTACATTATCATCAATAGTATTGTAACGTGTAAAATGAACCATTAATCTTTGAAATCTTTTTTCGAATTCATCTAAGACTTCTTTTTCGCCGAACGCTTTTAAAGTAGTCCCTCTTGCTACTATTTTAAGCTTTGGGTAGTACTTTTTGATTATTTCAAGATGAGTGTCTTGAGCGCCCCAAAAGTCTTTTGGAGCGATGTCTATTAGCTCGATTATTCTTTCGTTCAAATGAGGTAGTTTTAAATTAAAATTAATTCTTTTTATAAATCAATTGGCTGTCGGGTATGTTTTTTTTTAGTATTTAGTTTCAGTTCCAATAGTATTCAGTTTCAATGTTCGATATTAGTCTCAGGTAACAATCACTATTTACCATTTCTAGGAAATCTTAATTGTAATTAAAATCTAATACTCACTTTACTTCCTGAAACTATTATAATTTAACTTTTCTTTTCAAAAATGGTTACTTTCGTCACAGACCAAAAACTAAAAATTATTATTATATTTTATCTTTTCTTCTTTCTTTTTTGCGTTTACTATTATTAGCTTTGCATTTCTCAAATTTAATAAAAATTAGATTTAAATACTATCAATAGTTATAAACAAAATGATGTCAATAATTACCCTTACCACCGATTACGGCTTAAAAGACCACTTTGTAGGCGCGCTGAAAGGGAAAATATTATCTGAATATTCCGAAGCTACGATTGTAGATATTTCGCATGACATCGATCCATTTAACACTACCGAAGCGAGCTATATTATTGGCTCATCATACTTTAGCTTCCCAAAAGGAACTGTACATCTTATTGGTGTAGATATAGAACGCAATAAAGAAAACCAACATATTGCTATGCAATGGAACGATCATTTCTTTATTTGTGCCGATAATGGTATATTGAGTATGCTTACGCAAAAGATTGTTCCTCAAAAAATTGTTGCAATCAATATTCACGATCGATTTCCTGTAGAAGCTACAGATTTAGATATTTTTATACAAGTTGCTTGTCATATTGCTAAAGGTGGTTTACTAAATGTTATTGGCAAAGAAATCCCTGAAATTAAAGAAGTTACGGAGTTGCAGGCTGTAGTTGCCAGCGACGGAAATTCGATTAAAGGCTATGTAATTTATATTGACCATTTTGGAAACGTTGTAACAAACATTACTAAAACGCACTTTTTAAAAATAGCCAGAGGCCGTCCGTATGAAATTGTGATGAAACCAAAAAGTATCAAAACTATTCTGCCTAACTATTCGGCGATAGCCAGTTCAGACAAATATCCTATTAAAACCTATGAAGGAGAGAAACTAGCCATTTTTAATGAAGCAGGTTTTATGGAAATTGCTATTTTCAGAAGCAATCCTTCAAAAGTAGGTTCTGCAAATAGTCTTTTGGGCTTAAATTATAGAGATGTGATAACTATAAAATTTCATTAATAAATTTGATCCTTAAATTTTATAAACATTTATCATTTTAACAAAGAAAACTCAAGCAATATCAAATAGATGAATTAAATCTAATATTTCAGTATTGCGACTACAAGTGAGATACCTACTCCTTGGAAATGATAAAATTAAGAAAGCATTATTTTTTTTATAATAAAAAGAACAATCTAATTTGGTATTTTTGCCTGCTTATAAGCCATTTTTCAATATAAAACTTATCCTGATAGCTATCGGGACGAAAATCTAAAATTATAAAAATGTTTGTTCGAATAGTAAAAATGAGTTTCCACGAAGATAAAATCCCTGCTTTCATGGAAAATTTTGATGGGGTAAAAGATAAAATACGAAATACTCCCGGAAATCGTTTTTTAGAACTGTACCAAGATAAAGACAATAAAAGTATATTTTTTACTTATAGCTATTGGGAAACCGAAGCTGACTTGGAAAATTACCGAAAATCGGAACTTTTTAATACGGTTTGGTCATTTACTAAAACCTTATTCAATGCAAAACCCGAAGCCTGGAGCGTAGACAAACTAGTAAGCTTAAGTTAGTTTCAAGTTAACACACAGAACTTGAAACTTAAAACATGAAACAAAATCAACGATTAAACAAAAAAATAAAATGAAATCAATTGTTTTACGAGAAATAAAATCTTTTTTCGGATCTCCCATTGGCTATTTAGTCATTGCGATATTCCTGATTAGCAATGGCTTGTTCTTATGGGTTTTTCAAGGAGAATACAACATTCTTAATACTGGTTTTGCCGATCTAACTCCATTTTTCACTTTAGCACCATGGATTTTAACTTTCTTAATTCCTGCTGTTACTATGCGTAGTTTCTCAGATGAAAAGAAACAAGGTACTCTTGAATTGTTACTTACAAAACCTTTAAGCATTTGGCAAATTGTAAACGGAAAATTTATTGGTTCCTTACTTTTAATCATAATGGCAATTATTCCAACTTTCATATATATAAAAGTAATTTCAAATTTAGGGTTGCCTGAAGGTAATATCGACATGGGAAGTACAATTGGCTCTTATTTTGGGTTATTATTCTTAATTGCAGCTTATACTGCCATCGGAGTTTTTACTTCTACTTTATCCGAAAATCAAATTGTGGCTTTTATTATAGCAGTATTTTTATGCTTCCTTTTCTATTTTGGTTTTGAAGGTTTATCTGCTATTGTTCCAAGTACTATGAGTTTTATTTCATCATTGGGAATGCTAAATCATTTTAAAAGTATGAGTCGAGGTGTAATTGATACACGCGATGTCATTTATTTTTTAAGTATAACGGTACTTTTTCTTTCGTTTACTGTATATCAACTAAAATCTTTTAAATCGTAATGAAAATCTCTTCTCAAAAAAACATAAAAACGTTACTGATTACAATTGCGATTTTAATTGCGTTGAATATTGCAGGTACTTTTATCTTTCATCGTTTTGATTTAACCAAAGACAAACGATATACTTTATCGCCAACTTCATTAAATATTATCAAAGAGGTTCATAATCCGCTGTCTATAAAAATTTATATGCAAGGTGATTTACCTCCTGAATTTAAACGTTTACAACAAGAAACACAACAATTGCTTGAAGAGTTTCAAGCGTATAACAAAAACATATATTTTGAATTTGTTGATCCTATGGAGAACGAAGGCGAGAGTATGGATATGATTAAAGAGTTGTATCGAAAAGGTCTTACTCCTATAAATATAACTGTTGATGACAAAGGAAAACAATCTCAAGCCATGGTTTTTCCGTGGGCAATTGCAACATACGATAATAAAGAGGTCAATATTCCTTTATTAAAAAACCAAATGGGTGCTACGACTACTCAAAAAGTAATTGGCTCAGTACAGCATTTAGAATATTCGGTTGCCGATGCATTAAATAAAATTACAAAAGAAAAACAAAAAAAGGTAGCAATATTAAGAGGAAATGGCGAAATGAAAGAGATTTTTATGGCAAAATTCCTAATGCAAATTCGCGAAAGCTACCATATTGGTCCATTTACTTTAGATTCTGTTGCTAAAAATCCTATTGGTACATTAGATGCTTTAAAAAAGTATGATTTGGCTATAATAGTTAAACCTACCGAAGCTTTTACAGATAGCGAGAAACAAGTTTTGGATCAGTTTATCATTAATGGTGGAAAAACATTGTGGCTTGTAGATCAGGTAAATGCAGAAATGGACAGTTTATACAATCAATCTGGTGCAACGCTGGCTTTTCCAAGAGATTTGAATCTTAATGATATGTTCTTTAAATACGGCTTCAGAATTAACCCTGATTTGATAAAAGATGAACGTGGAACCCCAATTAAACTAGCTTCGGGAGAACAAGGAAGTGCTACTCAATATCAAAAGTTTAACTGGAAATATGCGCCTGAGGTTCATCCGGAAAGCAAACATCCAATTGTGAAAAATTTAGGTGGAATTAAATTTGACTTTGCAAATCCAATCGATACTTTAAAAAATGGCATCAAAAAAACGGTGCTTTTGCAATCATCCCCTTATTCTAAAAAAATTGGTACTCCTGCCGAAATCAGCCTAAATATTGTTAACGAAGAAACTTCGCCAAACGATTACATAAACAAAGGTAATTTTCCTTTATCTGTTTTACTAGAAGGAGATTTCCATTCGATGTATGAAAATCGTGTACTGCCTTTTGAACAAAAAACATATCTGACTAAAGGTAAAGCAACCAAAATGATTGTGATTTCTGATGGTAATTTAGTCCGCAATCAATTAGACAAAAACTTAATTCCTATAGAATTAGGTTACGATCAGCGTTCAGAAATTTTATATGACAACAAAGATTTCTTAATGAATTGCGTTAATTATTTGCTAGACGACACAGGACTTATTAACATTAGAAGCAAGGAACTTAATTTGCCTTTATTAGATAATGATAAAGTTCATCAAGAGTACACCATTACGCAATTCATAACTATCGGACTGCCAATTCTAACTTTATTGGTCTTCGGGCTTGTATTTACTTTCCTTCGCAAAAGAAAATACAGTAAATAGATGTTAATAAAAAATTTGGGATACTCGGATTGTTTACGATATATTTGTAAAAATGTATTCTAGTCATTTACCAAAGCTAAAATATATACCAAAAAAAATAAAACAAAAGAGATGAAATTTATAGTATCGAGTTCGTACTTATTAAAGCAATTACAAGTTTTAGGTAGTGTAATCAATAGTAACAATACGTTACCTATTTTAGACAACTTTCTATTTGAATTAGACAATAATGAATTAACCGTTTCTTCATCGGATCTTGAAACGACGATGTCTGCAACTTTAGCGATTGATTCTACAAGCAAAGGAAGTGTTGCAATACCTGCAAAATTATTACTCGAAATCCTTAAAACATTTCCAGAACAACCTTTAACCTTTACTGTTGAGGACAATAATACTGTAGAGATTAGTTCTAACTCAGGGAAATATGCTTTGGCATATGCAGCTGGAGAAGAATTTCCAAAATCTGTAAACCTAGAAGATCCATCGGTTACTTTAGTTCCTTCAGATGTTCTGGCAACAGCTATTAGCAAAACGATATTTGCTGCTGGTAACGACGATTTACGTCCTGTTATGTCAGGAGTATTCTTTCAGTTTTCGCCAGAAGGATTGATATTCGTTGCTACAGATGCTCACAAATTAGTAAAATATGCTCGTACAGATGTAAAAGCATCTCAAGTTGCTGATTTTATTATGCCAAAGAAACCTTTGAATATTTTAAAAAGTATCTTAGGAACTTCTGATGCTGAAGTAAAAATCGAATACAACGATTCTAATGCTACTTTCTCGTTTGACAACTACATCTTGATGTGTCGTTTAATCGATGGGAAATATCCAAATTATGAAGCTGTAATTCCAAAAGAGAATCCTAACAAGTTAATGATTGACCGTTCTTTATTTTTAAGTTCTGTACGTCGTGTGGCTATTTTCTCTAATAAAACTACACACCAAATTCGTTTGAAAATTGCTGGAGCAGAATTAAATGTTTCTGCCGAAGATATTGATTACTCAAACAAAGCCGAAGAAAGATTGACTTGTGATTACCAAGGTGATGACCTGCAAATTGGGTTTAACTCTCGTTTCCTTACCGAAATGTTGACCAACTTACAATCTGATATGATAATGCTTGAAATGTCTTTACCTAACAGAGCGGGAATCCTGACTCCTGTAGATGGTTTAGAAGACGGGGAAACTGTAACCATGTTGGTTATGCCGGTAATGCTAAACAGTTAACATTTAATTATGTTTTTGTTATATTAGATTTTTGATATTCAAATATAATACTTATTATTGCATAACAATTACGCTATTAACCAACCATTTTTTATATTTTAAAAACCGCTGCTTCTTTTGAAACTGCGGTTTTTTGTTTTTTCGTAAATTCTTTCGCAAAGTAAATCCTAGTCTTCATTTTACATTTCGTTCAGAATAGCATTCTTTACTTTTTCTATAAACAAATAGAAGTATTTACACTATATACATACCGTGTTGTCTATACTCTATTTTTAGTATAAATTCTCACTTCTCAAAACAAACATTTCACATTTATAAGTTTACCTTCTTCAATCTTGCATCTCATCTTTCACTTTAAACACATCTCCTAAATCACTCCCATTTTTTGCATTAAGAAAGTAGCACTTTTATTTTTACAAATGCCTTCACGAAGTGTAAAGTCAAAATGCAATTCGTTATTCTTAATTTCAACCTCAAAACACTGATTAGTTAAAACATCTGGATAATCATTTGTTGTTAAGCATACTTCGATATCGTGTGTTGCAATAGCACCGATTGCTTTTTTTGCAATGATCTTTTTTACTACTTCGATAGTTCCATTACGTTTATCATCTGAGTTAGTACCTCTCAAAATCTCATCTAAGAGTACAAAAGCGGGTTTATCCTCTAATGCATCCATAATTTGTTTTAAACGCTTTATTTCGGCAAAAAAATAGGATTCACTATCAGACAAAGAATCTGATAGTCGCATAGATACCAAAACTGGTAACGGATGCATTGTAGCCTTATTAGCGCACACTACAGAGCCTATTCCTCCTAAAACCATATTAATCCCTAGACTACGCAAAAAAGTGCTTTTCCCTGACATATTTGACCCCGTTAATATCATAAACGATTCTGGGAAAAATTTCACCTCATTCCCTACTCTAGTTTCAGGATTTAGTAAAGGATGACTAAGATTTGAGAAACCAATTTTAAAATCAGTGTTTAGCTCTGGAAATACAAAATCTTGATTATTATATGAAAAGTTAGCTAAGCTATTCAGCATTTCAAATTCACCTATAACATCCAGCCATTCTTCTAAAACAGCAGCATGATTCTTTTTCCAATTTAAAAGATTTTTTAAAACATGAATATTGAATAAGAAGATTCCATTGAATAATAATGCGGTAACTAAATTATTGATTGTATCCATGTTTGAAAACAACTCCGACAATTGTTTTAAGTGAGTACTGGCTTTCGCATTTTTATAAACCAATTTCTTTTGTAGGTCAACTAACTTTTCTGACTTAAACGTTTCGTTTTCAATTTTTTTAACCAATAAACCATACTGCTTAATAATTTTATCAATATTTTCAGCTTTGGCAATTTCTGTTTGAATTCTTTTAAAAAACATACCAAAAACTGTTGTATTTAAAACAAATGCAAAAGACAGATAGGATATAAACACCACATTTGATGTTACGATATACGCAATTACTAATGATACAAAAATAGCAGGCAAAACATACATCAATATTGACATTACTTTTGAAAATGGAGCGCTCTGGCTGTCCTTCCATTTTAATAATGCTTGATAAGCTTCTTTAGTATCTTGTCCTATTATTGCAAGTGCTAAAAATTCCTGACGCCAATCTAACTTTGCTTTCAGTACTTGTATTGCTTCCTGATTTTTAGCTATTTCGTTATTTGGTAAATTATATAGCAGCTGATTTGCCAATGTCTTTTTTCCAACAAAAGTTCCTGTTCTATTAAGACTTTGAAACAAAGAATGATCTCCAAAAATATCTAAATCGTAAGCATAAGGATGGTAGAAGTCAATAAATTCCTGTCCGTTTTCGAAAGGTAATTTTTCTCTTTTTAGAAAAGTAATCTCATTTTTATTTATTTTTAAAAGCGCCTCCGTAAGTTTCTTTTGAAAAGACAAAACAGAATGAATACGCATTAAAACAACAAACCCCAAGAATGATAAAACAGCCGTAATAAGATATACTGAAGCGTCTGTCTTGATATAATAATAGCCCAAAACAAAACACAAAATAATACTCAAAAGTCGTAATAAACTAATGCTATTGTATTTTTTATTGATTGTATTTAAAGCGTCTGAATAACTATTGCTGTTTTTTTGATATTGTTCCATTGATTTAAAGTAATTATTCCTTTTACAAATTATATTAAATACAAATATAAGTTTACAGTGACGAAATAACTACTTTAAATATCAGGAATATCAATTACCATTAGATTCTTTTACTTAATTAAAAGTTTGCACTTATTTATTCTCGCAATGTCGCAAAAACGCAAAGAAAACAACTTTAAAACTTAATCTTTGCTGCTAGAGCCTTTGCTGAAAAAATCATAATGCTACAGTGATCTATTGCTCGTGCATAATCAAAACCGGAATTGCAATATCCTTTGTTAGTTTTTTAGTAAAACTAGGGCTAAACAAACTTTCGAAGAAGCTTCGTTTATAAGCAATCATTGCTAATATATCAATGTCTTTATACAATACAAAATCTAGAATTGTTTCTTTAACTTCTTCACATGGGAGCACCAAAAACTGAACTTGTTCTTCTTTAAATTCATTTTCCCATTCTTTAATTGTTGCATCTGTAACATCTGAGTTCTGCGTTTTTACATACAAACATTTAATTTGGGCATTCATTTTTTTTGCTATAGTCAACACTTTTCGAAGCTCTTTTTTATCTTTCTCACGATAGCGTGTTGTGAATCCGATGGTTTTTACTTTATTAAATTTAGATTCTACAGGCACACATAAAATTGGCACTTCAACACCAGATATCACTGCATCAGTATTTGTTCCTAAGAAAAAAGCATTCCAACCTGCTATGCCAGAAGTTCCCATTACTACAAAATCTATTTTATCTTCCTTAATAGCTTTTTTCATATTGTAAACTAAATCACCATCCATCAAGCGGTGATTTATCACAATATCATCGAGTTTACGTGCTGCGGCAATTTGTCGAAGTTTTGGAATTTCATCTTTAAACATTTCGAATTTAGCTAACTCTAATGAATTATATATAATTGCAAAATTTTCAGGAAAAACCTGGCTATCATAAACTGGTATCTCAAATGTGTGTAGTAAAATGAGTTCGCCTTTAACCTGTTTTGCAAATTCTAAAGCATGTACAAATGCATTTGTAGCTACGTCAGAAAAATCGGTGGGGAATAATATTCTTTTCATCGCGTTATCTAGATTAAATGTTAGTTTCTCAAATTTAACCATAAAACGACCTTTTCGACATGACAATTATCAGTTATTTAACATTTTACAATTTCTTAAAGTTAGCACTTAGCTGCAGTGTTCAGTTTGCAGTCTCAGTTTACAGTGTCATCCTGAGCGGAATCGAAGGATATTTCAATAGTCAGTCTCAATGTACATTTTTCATGTTTTATCATACTTTTTTACATTTAATAAATTTACACTCTTTGCTGTTAATTATTTTTAAGAACAAGCATAATTATCTATAAAAAAGTATATCCTTTTATGTAAACACCTCTTTCGGAACTTCTAGCTTTTTTTATACCTTTGCACCATGATAAATCAAGATTCTATAGTAGCACTGGCAACACCTTCGGGAGCTGGTGCAATAGCCATAATCCGAATTTCGGGTAGCGATGCCATTACAATTGGTAACGGTGTTTTTCAATCTATTAAAAACAAGGATTTAACTAAGCAGAAAACCCATACGTTACATCTAGGTCATATTGTAGATGATTCTAAAACCCTTGATGAAGTTTTAGTTTCTGTTTTTAAGGGACCAAACTCTTATACTGGCGAAAATACTATCGAAATTTCTTGTCACGGATCTACGTATATCCAACAACAAATCATACAATTATTGCTTCGTAAAAGCTGTAGAATGGCGGATCCTGGTGAGTTTACACTTCGTGCTTTCTTAAACGGAAAACTAGATTTATCTCAAGCCGAAGCAGTAGCCGACTTAATCTCGTCTGATAATGAAGCGTCTCATCAAATCGCTATGCAACAAATGCGCGGTGGTTTTAGTAACGAAATTGCTAAACTACGCGAAGAGTTGCTAAATTTTGCTTCGCTTATCGAACTCGAATTGGACTTTGCCGAAGAGGATGTTGAATTTGCTGACAGAAGTCAGTTTCATGAATTACTGAATCGCATTGAATTTGTATTGAAACGGTTAATTGACTCTTTTGCCGTTGGAAATGTAATCAAGAACGGAATTCCCGTTGCTATTGTTGGGGAACCTAATGTTGGGAAATCGACGTTATTGAACTCTTTATTAAACGAAGAACGTGCCATTGTTTCGGAAATTGCAGGAACAACTCGCGATACTATCGAAGATGAATTGGTTATTGGCGGAATTGGCTTTAGATTTATAGATACTGCTGGGATTCGCGAAACTGTTGATTATGTAGAAAGCATCGGAATCAAGAAAACTTTTGAAAAAATTGAACAAGCCCAACTCGTTATTTACTTAATGGATAGCTTGAAGTTCAAAGCCTCAAGTACCTCGTTTATAGTTGAAATCGAGAAAATAAAAAATAAATACCCTCTAAAACAAATTTTAATTGTTTGTAACAAAATAGACCAGCTTACTGAAGATGAACTTCAAGATATTCGCAAACAACTGGACACTTTAAACCTTAAACAGCTATTTTTAAGTGCTAAAGAGAATATTGGCGTTGATGAATTAAAAAATCAATTGCTTTCTTTTGTAAATACTGGAGCTTTACGAAATAATGAAACAATCGTAACAAATACACGTCATTACGATTCATTACTTAAAGCATTAGATGAGATTCAAAAAGTAAAACATGGTCTCGAAACCAATCTTTCAAGTGACCTAATTGCGCTCGATATTCGCGAAGCTTTATATCAATTTGGGTTGATTACTGGTCAAGTCTCAAATGACGAATTACTTGGAAATATCTTTGCTAATTTTTGTATCGGAAAATAGGTTTCACAAAACATCACAAAATAAAACAAAGAATCCCAGTTAAAATGTCATAAAATGGCATTTTAACTGGGATTTTTCTTTCTGTCTATATAGTTTTGTTTGTAGATAGTTTGTGCTTATTTGTACCACGATTGTACCACGAAAATATTTTCCAAGTTTAGACTTTTTTTTGGACAAATCATGGCATAATAGACACAGTGGGACACTTACAGTAACATTCTATGAGTTCAAAAATGAAGATTACAAGAGTCTGCAATTCTGCCAAAATGAGTTTACAGCACAGACAACAAAGACAAAGTACTGCTCGCTTAAATACGCTTACAAGGCAAGATATATCGCTGATAATTCTATCATCATCTTTAGATAAAACCCTGAATAGGAAAGAAATATAAAGTCTACAATGTTAATAAAATCAGAACTATTTTATCCTATGTAATTTAAAGACATTAATCTTTTTGAAAAAGAAATTTATAAGATAGTATAATAACGAAATGATCTAACTCAATTTAAAAGCAATGAGCCCGATACAATATCGAGCTCATTATTAACAAATTTAATTACGTCCTAACTTTTAGATAAAGTCT
>NZ_JADNRC010000029.1 GCF_015594725.1 Flavobacterium sp. ALJ2
TTATAAACTATCAGGTACAGCCGCAAATGATACTGATTATACTGCTTTAACAGGTTCGGTAACGATTCCTGCGGGTTCAAGTTATGCAACGATAGAAATAGCTGCTAAAAATGATAATTTGATAGAACCAGACGAAACGGTAGTTATAACAGGAGCAATTACAGCAGGATTTACTTGGGGAAGCGACAATGTAGCTACGGTAGCTATTACGGATGCGACTGATCCGACAAAGAAAGTATTTAGCTTTTCTCCGAGTAAAGCAAAGGTTGCAGCAAGTGTTAGAGAAGGAGAAAGTACTGTTTTGTTGGTGCGTTTGCCAGAAGGAATTACTGTGACGAGTCCAGTGAATTTAAACTATAGGATATCTGGTACGGCTACGGAGGGTGTTGATTATACCACTTTAACAGGTGTGGCAACGATTCCTGCAGGTTCAGGTACGGCAGAAATAACGATAGATGCTAAAAATGATAATCTGTTAGAAGGAGAAGAAACAATAGTCATAACTGGAGCTGCTACAGCAGGATTTACTTGGAGTGCTACAGCCAATACTGCTACAGTAACTATAACAGATTCTAATCCGTTATCGGATAAGGTATTGCGTTTTAGTCCAGCAACAGAAAATGTAGCAGAGGGCAGTTTTACAACGATAACAGTAAGTTTACCAAAAGACATTACTGCTACGAAAGATATTACATTCAGCTATGCACTTGGTGGTGATGCAACTCTTGGTCTTGATGACGACTATGTATTATTGGACGGATTTGCATCCGACGATGCAGTTAGTGATACGGTAACTAATGGCCACAAATCTGCACAATCTAGCGGAACGATACCAGCAGGTAAAAATTTTGCAGAGATTATTGTTTCTACAATTACGGATAAAGTTATAGAGCGTGATGAGACTGTAATTTTAACAGGAGGTGTTATAACAGCAGGTTCATTAACTGGATTTAGCTGGGATGGTGCAGCCAAGGAGGCTACAGTAACTATTACAGATGTAACAGATGAGGCAAATAAAGTATTAAACTTTTCTCCAATTACAGCAAATGTAGCAGAAGGATCAAGTACTAATGTAAAAGTCAGTTTCCCAGAAGGATATACTATGGGGTATCCACTGACTGTAAACTATATCATATCTGATTCTAGTACAGCCACAAATGGTGCGGACTATGAAGGATTAACAGGTTCGGTAACCATTGCTAAGGGTTCGCGTTCTGCAACGATAGAAGTAGTTGCTTTAAGTGATACTATTATTGAATCTGACGAAACGGTACTTATAACAGGTAGCACTACAGCAGGATTTACGTGGGGAAGTGACAATTTAGCTACGATAACTATTACGGACGTAACTGATTCGGAAAATAAAGTATTGAGTATCTCACCTGCAACAGCAAATATTAAAGAAGGAGAAAGTACTACTCTGACGGTAAGCTTGCCAAGAGGGGTAAGTACCGCAACTGATTTTGTTGTAAATTATACCCTATCAGGAACAGCAACAAATGGTACCGATTATACGGCGTTGAGCGGAAAGGTAACTATTCCTGCAGGTCAAATTTCAGGAGTAATTAATATAGAAGCCTTAGAGGATGGTGTTATTGAGCCGAACGAAACGGTACTAATAACAGGAGCTGCTACAGCAGGGTTTACTTGGGATGCCGCTGCTAAGGAAGCCTTAGTAACGATAATTGATTTAAATCGTGAAGAGGCAAACAATAGAATAGTGAGTCTTTCTACAGAAACAATTTATTTAGAGGATCCATTGGTAATCCTGACCGCTAGTTTACCAAGCGGAGTAACTTTAAGTGAAGCTATTTATGTCAATCTAGATAACACATTTAGCTCTTTTAGTGACTTAAGTATGGACAATTTTGTAATCATTCCTGCAGGTCAAAATTCAGCAGAATTTGAAGTACGAGCTGGAAATAAAAGAAAGAACAATGAGCGTGTTGAAATAACAGGTAGTGTAAATAACTTAATTTTTGATACTGCAACGTATAGCTTTACATTAGAGTCAGGTGCTGTTATTGTTAAAAATGACTTGCTAGAAATTGCAAATGTAGTTTCGGCTAATGGAGATGGTATAAACGATTACTTTACCATTAGAAACATAGAAAAATACAAAGACAATACCGTTACTATTGTGGATCGTCGAGGTATAGAAGTTTTCAGCGCTAGAGGCTATGATAATCAATCGACATACTTTGATGGACGAAATAGTGGGAAAGATTTAGATGATGGAACCTATTTCTATTTTATAACGATTTCTCATAAAGGAATTGAACACCAATACAAAGGGTTTTTAGTTCTAAAAAGGTAAAAAATAGATAAGATTACTGGTAGTGTTTTTACACTATCAGTAATCTATTTATAAAAAAAAACGATACATTTTAATTTTTTAAACTAGCTGTAGAAAAGGAATTAGGAGCCAAAAAAACTCCCCTTATTCTATAGCTTTTTTTATTTTAAATCATTCTAAGCGGATTACCCCAACCACTAACGCAATACCTTTTATTTCATTCTTTGGTATTTCGAAAGAGTCATAATTTACATTATCTGATGTCATGCATAGGTTCTCCTCATGGCTCCCTTTTTTTATGCGTTTTAAGATGATGCCCTGCTCTTTAGTAGCTATTACATGTGCTTTATTCCATTGTATAAAAGAACTTTCTTTGATAATTGTGCAAGCTACAATATCGCCACTACTGTATTTAGGATACATACTACTCCCTTCAACCTCAATCATAAAGTCTATTTTTTTTGTTTTGAATTTAGGAATGGCATAAAATTCTTTAACATCTCTGTTTTCTATTGAAAATGTATTATTACCAAAACCTTCAATAGCTGTGGCATCTACTAATGGTATGCCAACATTAATCGTGTCAATTGGTTTAGGAAGTTGAGTAAAATTAGTTTGCACATCCTGCTTCAATATGTCTCCTTTTCCTGTTAAAAGCCAATTTGCATTTATATTGTCACACTTTTGAATAATTAGATCATAATCCATAGTACCTCGACTATACCAATTAGATAGTGTGTTATGTTTTATACCCAGAAAACGCGCAAAATCGCCATCTTTTGCAAAACCTAAATGTTTTTGCAACTCTCTTAGTACTACTGATTTATCTTTCATATGGAATTATTGTCACAAAAAGCAACTTTAATTTTTTTTAGTCGTAAAACGTGTATTTTATTTGTTTGCTATAACGAAACAAGCACACGAAATGGGCAAAGATAGGAAAAAACAAAGAAGTGCCAGTGATGCTGTCATATTAAAAAGAGTAGCAGAAAAACATGGTATAACTGAGCAATATGTTAGAGTTTGCGTAAAAGGATTTAGTGATAGTGATAAAGCAACCGAAATTCAGGCTGATTATAAAGTGCTAAAGAAGTAATTAATCAATTTAGTTAATAAGCTATGAAAATAAAAAGAATCCTAAAAGTATTTAGAATCCTATACTTTTCCTTTTTGAGCACTTAGTAAAACAAATAAAAGTCATTTAAACACTGTTTTAAATGTATTCAATACTGTAATAGCTATTACATGTGCTTTATTCCATTGTATAAAAGAACTTTCTTTTATAATTGTGCAAGCTACAATATCGATACTACTGTATTTAAGATACATACTACTCCCTTCAGCCTCAGTTGTAAAGACTATTTTTTTTATTTTGAATTTAGGAATGGTATAAAATTCTTTAACATCTCTGTTTTCTATTGAAAATGTATTATTACCAAAACCTTCAATAGCTGTGGCATCTACTAATGGTATACCAACATTAATTGTATCAATTGGTTTAGAAAGTTGAGTGAAATTAGTTTGCACATCCTGCTTCAATACATTTCCTTTTTCTGTTAAAAGCTAATTTGTATTTATACCATCACACTTTTGGACAATTAGATCGTAGTTCATAGTGCCTTGACTATACTAATTAGATAGTACATTGTGTTTTATACCTAGAAAACGCGTAAAATTGCCATCTTTTGCAAAAGCTATATATCTCAATAACTAACTTATTTACAGTAGTTTATAATTAGTATAGGAATTATTGTCACAAAAAAGTAACTTTAATTTTTTTTCAGTCGTAAAATGTGTACTATATTTGTTTAGTATAACGAAATAAGTACACAAAATGGGCAAAGATAGGAAAAAACAAAGAAGTGCCAGTAATGCTGTTATATTAAAAATATTAGCAGAAAAACATGGTATAACTGAGCAATATGTCAGAGTTTGCGTAAAAGGATTTAGTGATAGTGATAAAGCAACTGAAGTTCAGGCTGATTATAAAGTACTAAAGAAGCAATTAATCAATTTAGTTAATAAGTTATGAAAATAAAAACAATCCTAAAAGTATTTATTGTGCCACACTTTTCCTTTTTGAGCACTCAGTAAAATAAATAAAAGCCATTTAAACACTGTTTAAAATGTATTCAATACTATAACTACATAGTATCGGTACCTGCAAAATTGCGCTATGAGGATTTGGTGCTATATAATACGCACAAATCATTATTCTAACGTGGTAACTCAAAACACACCAAAGAAGATAAAAAGAAACAAGGCTTTTGTTGTATTTAAGGGCTTATAGCTTAACCCTCAAAGCAGAGTAGAGGAATTTATTGACCAAAACCAAAAGGAATACATTTAATCTTTACAAATTATAGCTGTGCTGATGAGCAGACTGGCATCTATTTTAGTGATTATCCCCCCGATAATGACGATGCTTTGTCCGAAAAAACAGTAAAGAATATATCGCTAATGCATCAGTTTTTAAATGCTATTAAAGACATTTTAAACAGTACAATTCCCAAAAAAATAAATATTACCAAGCCTTAGAGATTCATTATAGTATTCTGATGGAACTAAACTGAATTACTAGTGCAAAGACGAAAACGATAAAGTAAAAACAACACAGGTAGCAAAGTATTTAACACCTACTGCGAAGTATTTGTAGGCTATCATATTTCAGATTCAGAAAATTTTGAAGCGTAGTATATGGCATCCAAAATGTAGGAGACAGATAAAGCACTTGTGTTTATTCAATTTAAAATAATAATAATAATGAAACAAAAACTACTAATTTACCTATTTGTATTATTCTTTAGTGTTGCAGGATTTGCTCAAACGGGTCCAGGAGGAGTAACTGATGGGCTGCGTATTTGGTTAAGACCTGAAGTAGGAATTACTACTTCGGGTGGCAATGTAACCAATTGGGGGGATCAATCAGGAATAGCAATTCCGAATGATTTTGATCAAAAAAATGCTTCGGTACAGCCGACTATTGCTGCGGCAGAAGCGAAGTTTAATTTCCATCCTGCTGTTAATTTTAATGGTAGCAATTTTATGCGTAGTAAAGTAGCAACAGAAGCTCCTTTTGATGCAAACATTACAGATGGAGCTTTGTATGTGGTAGACAATAGAACAACTTCTGGGAAGCGGTTGGTATTTGGTCTTGGTGATGCTCCCATAGGAGTTGATCCAGGTGCTAATGCGAACAAGCCTGCTATAGGGGAGGATAGTAGACTTGGTTCTCTTTTTCAAGAAGATAATATGAGCTATATTGGTAATAGTTATTATAACTACAAAATAGGAGAATCCTTCATACATGGAGTTTCTTGGTGGACAGATAAGTACGCAAAAAAATGGTGCAAACTAGATCAGAGCGGATATTGGGAATTACAAGCAAGAGATGAAAATGAGGCTATACATAGTGCTAAAGGTGCGGTATTAGGTTCGCAACAGGATCAACCATATGATGGTTATATACAGGAAGTTATTGCTTATCAAAAACGCCTATCAGATGAGGAAATGTTACGGATAGATTCTTATTTAATGATTAAATATGGGATTGTTACTAGTAAAGATCTTAAATACATAAATTTTATCGTGGACTCAGGTTCTAATAAAATATGGTCTTCGGCTTTGGCTAATAGCAATATTGGTTCGAGTAGGTATGTATTTAGCCAAGCTGGTATTGGCAGGGATGATTTGAGTGCTTTGAATCAGAAACAGAGTCGGTCTGTAAATGAAAAGGAAAATCTTGGTTTTAATATAACGATGGGATTAACAACAATAGCACCAACTAATGCCGGTAATCTAGCAGCTTTTGAGGCGGATAGGAGTTTTATGTTTTGGGCAGATAACAATCGTGGGGGTGGTTTTAATATCTGGATGCCTGCTGATTCTGGTCCGGCAAACAAGCGTCATGAAAAAACTTGGCAAATTCAGGAAACAGGTACTGTTGGTACGGTAAAATTTGCTATTCCTTATAGCGAAAGACCATATAAAAGATTTTTTTTGGTACGTTCGACTGATGAGATTTTTGATAAATCAGATGAATATATCCCCTTAAAGAAGTTTACTTCGGGTACAACGACTTATTGGGCCTGCGATGTAGATTTCAACGACAAAGATTATTTTACATTGGCTGTTGATACCAATCCGGAGTCGATTGCATTGCGTTTTACTCCTACTGTTGCTACAATCGCAGAGGGAAGAAGCCAAATTGTTACAGTAGGATTTCCTTCAGATATTACTTTGGATACCGATACAGTTGCTAAATTTTCTATAACAGGAACAGCCATAAATGGGACAGATTATACGACTATTGCAAATACTGTAACGATTCCGGCAGGTCAAAATTCAGTAGCTATTAATATACAGGCACTATCAGATAGTGTTTTAGAATTGGATGAGACTGTTATATTAAAAGGAACATCAGTGACATCTGCAAGTGGTGCAACATGGACTAGCAGCGCAGCTAATGCTACCACAATAACCATAACAGATTCCAGTTTACCATCGGATAAAATACTACGTTTTAGTCCGGCAAAAGTAGTGGTATCAGAGGGCAACACGACAATGCTAAAAGTGAGTTTGCCAGAAGGGATTACAACGACAGAAAAGATTGGCTTCAGCTTTACACTAAGTGGCACGGCAACTGTTAATCGTGACTATGATGGATTAATAAGAACAGGAAGAGGAGAAATACCAGCGGGTAAAAACTTTATAGAGATTGGTCTTCGTGCGTTAACGGATTCTGTTATAGAACTTGATGAGACTGCAATCGTAACAGGAGGTGGTGATATAACTTCAAGGTTAACTGGATTTAGCTGGGATTATGCAGCCAATGAGGCTACAGTTGTCATTACAGATGCATCTAATCCTGCAAATAAAGTATTGGACTTTTCTACAAATGCAGTAAGTGTTAAAGAGGGATTTAGTAGTAATATATACGTAAGAGTACCAAATTTATCTACAGGAGTAACTACTATGGGGTATCCACTGGTTGTAAACTACACGCTATCAGGTACAGCTACAAATGGCATTGACTATACCACTTTATCAGGTTCGGTAACGATTGAGGAGGGTGCAAGTTCCGCAGAAATAAAAGTAGCTACTCTAACCGATAATTTGATAGAACCAGACGAAACGGTAATTATAACAGGAGACCCATTAACAGGATTTACCTGGGGAAGCAACAATGTAGCCACAGTAACTATTAAGGATGCAACTGATGTAGTAAACAGAATATTGCGCTTTTCTCCAATTACAGCAAATGTTACAGAAGGGGATAGTACTACGATACAGCTAAGTTTACCAGAGGGATTTACTGTGGCGAGTTCAGTAGATATAAACTATTCGATAGCTGGTTCAGCCACAAATGATGCCGACTATACCGCTTTAACAGGCATAGCAACGATTCCTGCAGGTTCAGGTACGACAGAAATAACGATAGCTGCTAAAAATGATAATTTGTTAGAAGCAGACGAAACGATACTTATAAAAGGAGTTACTACAGCAGGATTTTTATGGAGTAACTTAGAGAATAGTGCTACGGTAACCATAAAAGATGCTAACCCAGCATCGGATAAGGTATTACGCTTTAGCTCAACAACCGAAAAGATAGCAGAGGGCAGCTCGACAAGGCTAAAAGTAAGTTTGCCAGAAGGGATTACAACTACGAGCGATATTAGATTCTACTATGCAGTTGGAGGTACAGCAACTAGTGGTAAAGACTATACGCGATTAACAGGAACAGGAACGATACTAGCAGGTAACAATTCAGTAGATATTGTTGTTGCTGCATTAACAGATGCTGTTATAGAGGGTGACGAGACTGTAATCGTAACAGGAGGAGGTATAGTAGGAGATTCATTGACTGGGTTTACTTGGGATGCTACAGCTAAAGAGGCGATAGTAACCATTACAGATGTAACAGATCCGGCAAAGAAAGTATTGAATTTTTCTCCAACTAAAGCTGATGTTACAGAAGGATTAAGTACTAGTATCAAGGTGAGTTTACCAACAGGAGTTACTCTAGAGGAGTCACTGACAGTAAATTACACGATAGCTGGTACAGCTACAAGTGATACCGACTATAAAAAATTAACAGGTTCGGTAACGATTGAGGCGGGTTCAGGTTTCGCAATGATAGAAGTAGCTTCTTTAAGTGACGCTATTATCGAATCTGATGAAACGGTAATTATAACAGGATACGATACAGCAGGATTTACCTGGGGAAGCGCCAATGTAGCTACAGTAACTATTATTGATGTAACTAATCCAGTAAATAAAGTATTAAGTATCTCTCCACTTACAGCAAGTGTTGCAGAAGGAGAAAAGACTACTTTGACAGTAAGTTTACCAGAAGGGATTACTGTGGGGACTCCAGTGGATATAAAGTATGATGTATATGGTCTAGCCATAAATGGTACAGATTACGCTCTTTTAACAGGCACGGCAACGATTCCTGCAGGTTCAGGTACGGCAAAAATAGAAGTGACTGCTTTAAGAGATGCTATTATCGAATATGACGAAACGGTATTTATAGTAGGAGCTGCTACAGCAGGATTTATCTGGAGTCCTACAGCCAATACTGCTACGGTAACCATAAAAGATTCAACTGCTAAGGTATTACGCTTTAGCCCAACAACAGAAAATGTAGCAGAAGGCAGCTCGACAACGATAACGGTAAGTTTGCCAGAAGGCATTACAGCGGTAGAGCATATTTATTTTGATTATACAATTGGTGGTACAGCAAGGGGGGGTAATGTACTTGGTGGCGATGACTATATGAGCTTGATGAATATTAATGAATATATATCAGCAGGTAACAATTCAGTAGATATTGTGGTTGAAACATTAACGGATTTAGTTATAGAACTTGATGAGACTGTAATCTTAACAGGAGGCGATATAACAACAGATTCAGATATAACTGGATTTACCTGGGATAATGCAGCCAAAGAGGCTACCGTTACCATTACAGATGTAACTGATCCGGTAGACAAAGTATTGTACTTTTCTCCAACTACAGCAGCTGTTGCAGAAGGAAGAAGTACTGATATAAAAGTGAGTTTACCAGAAGGAGTTACGCTAGGGTATCCACTGACTGTAAACTATACGATATCAGGTACAGCCACAAGTGATACGGACTATACCGCTTTAACAGGTTCGGTAACGATTCCTGTGCGTTCACGTTCTGCAACGATAAGGGTAGCTGCTCTACCTGATAATCTGATAGAACCAGACGAAACGGTAATTATAACAGGAGGAACTGTCCCAGGATTTACCTGGGGAAGTGACAATGAAGTTACAATTACCATTAAGGATGATATAGCTAAGAAAGTATTGAGTATGACTCCATATTTAGCAAATGTTGCAGAAGGAGAAAGTACTACTATAGAGATAAATTTACCAGAAAGAGTTATAGTGACGAGTCCAGTGGATATAAAGTATCAGGTATCAGGTTCAGCCATAAATGGTACAGATTACGCTCTTTTAACAGGCACGGCAACGATTCCTGCAGGTTCGGGTACGGCAAAAATAGAAGTGACTGCTTTAAGAGATGCTATTATCGAATATGACGAATATATATATATACAAGGAGCACCTACAGCAGGATTTACCTGGAATAGAGCAGCCAATAGTGCTACAGCAACGATAATAGATACTAATCCATCATCGGATAAGGTGTTACGTTTTAGTCAAACAACAAAAAAGATAGCAGAGGGCAGCTCGACAACGCTAACGGTAAGTTTGCCAGAAGGCATTACAGCGCAAAGTGTTATTTATTTTGATTATACACTTGGTGGTACAGCAACTAGTAGTGGTGGAAGTTCTGGTAACGACTATAGATGGTTGAACGGAAGTGGAATGATACTAAATGGTGATAATTCAGTAGATATTGTTGTTGAAGCATTAACGGATTTTGTTATAGAACTTGATGAGACTGTAATCGTAACAGGAGGCGATATAAGAACATATACAGATATGACTGGTTTTACCTGGGATCCTACTGCCAATTCGGCTACAGTAACTATTACAGATGTAACTGATGTGGCAAATACAGTATTAAACTTTTCTCCAACTACAGCAAATGTTGCAGAAGGAGGAAATACTGGTATAAGTTTAGATTTGCCAACAGGAGTCACGCTAGGGTATCCACTGACTGTAAACTATACGGTATCAGGTACAGCTACTAGTGGTTCGGACTATACCGCTTTAACAGGTTCGGTAACGATTCCTGCAGGTTCAGGTACGACAGAAATAATGATAGCTGCTAAAAATGATAATTTGATAGAACCAGACGAAACGGTAGTTATAACAGGAGCAATTACAGCAGGATTTACATGGGGAAGTGACAATGTAGCAACGATAACCATTAAGGATGCAACTGGAAATGATCCTGCAAAGAAAGTATTGAGCTTTTCTCCAATTACAACAAATGTAGCAGAAGGAGAAAGTACTATTCTGATGGTAAGTTTACCAGAAGGAATTGCTGTGGCGAGTCCAACGGATATAAAATATGAGATAGCTGTTTCTAGTACAGCCATAAATGGTGCCGACTATGATACTTTAACAGGCACGGCAACGATTCCTGCGGGTTCAGGTACGGCAGAAATAACGATAGCTACTAAAAATGATAATTTGTTAGAAGCAAACGAAACGATTATTATAACGGGAGTTGCAACAGCAGGATTTACCTGGAATAGAGCAGCCAATAGTGCTACGGTAACTATAACAGATTCTAATCCAGCATCGGATAAGAAGTTAAGTTTTAGTCAAACAACAGAAAAGATAGCAGAGGGCAGCTCGACAACGCTAAAAGTAAGTTTGCCACAAGGGATTACAGCTACGAGCGGTATAACATTCAACTATGCAGTTGGTGGTACAGCAACTAGTGGCGATGACTATACAGCATTGACTGGAACAGGAACGATAGCAGCAGGTAATAATTTTGCAGCCATTGTTATAGATGCAAAGACAGATACTGTTATAGAGGGTGAAGAGACTGTAATTTTAACAGGAGGCGCC
>NZ_JADNRC010000030.1 GCF_015594725.1 Flavobacterium sp. ALJ2
GATCAACACGAAAAGCTGTGGAGTCATTGCATTAACAGCGAAGATGATTAAGCTTTGTGTACTTGCGGTTTCAATTTTCTATTCTATTGTCAAAATAGTTTATGTAGATATAAAAAAACCTGCTCGATTGAGCAGGTTTGTGATTTAATATCAAAAGAAATTACTTTCTTTTGATAACTCTTTCTACAGCTTCAACAATCGCTTGATTGTTTAGTTTATATTTTTCCATTAATTGTTCTGGAGTTCCAGATTCTCCGAAACTATCATTAACTGCCACAAACTCTTGTGGAGCTGGATTGTTTAATGCTAATACTCTAGAAACGCTTTCTCCAAGACCTCCAAGTATATTATGCTCTTCAGCAGTAACAACACATTTTGTTTTTGCTAAAGACTTTAATATTGCTTCTTCATCAAGTGGCTTGATAGTATGAATATTGATTACTTCAGCAGAGATTCCTTTTGCTTCTAATGCTTCTGCAGCAATAAGAGCTTCCCATACTAAATGTCCAGTAGCGACAATTGTAACATCTGTACCTTCGTTTAATAAAATTGCTTTTCCAATTACGAAAGGTTCGTCTGCAGGTGTAAAGTTAGGTACAACTGGACGTCCGAAACGTAAGTAAGCCGGTCCGTGATGATCTGCTAATGCAAGTGTTGCAGCTTTAGTTTGATTGTAATCACAAGTATTGATTACAGTCATTCCTGGTAACATTTTCATTAAACCGATATCTTCTAATATTTGGTGTGTTGCTCCATCTTCTCCAAGTGTTAAACCTGCATGAGACGCACATATTTTTACGTTTTTGTCTGAGTAAGCTACAGATTGACGGATTTGATCGTAAACTCTTCCTGTAGAAAAGTTAGCGAAAGTTCCTGTAAAAGGAATTTTACCTCCAATTGTTAAGCCTGCTGCAATCCCAATCATGTTTGCTTCAGCAATTCCGATTTGGAAAAAACGCTCTGGGTGATTTTTTTTGAAATCATCAAATTTTAATGAACCAATTAAATCAGCGCATAATGCAACAACATTTTCGTTTTTCTGACCTAATTCAGTCATTCCCGTTCCAAAACCTGAACGAGTATCTTTACTTCCTGTATTTGTATATTTTTTCATTTTTTTGTTGCTATAAGTAATGTACTTTGTGTTAATAGGCATAAAGCTTATTACGAAAAGTATAATGCTTTTTTAATAATCGGCTAAAGTTGAAATGTTTTGAGCTAATGCATTAGCTAATTGGTCGTTGTTTGGTGCTTTACCATGCCAGGCATGTGTGTGCATCATAAAATCTACACCATTACCCATTTCTGTATGTAGTAAAATACAAACGGGTTTTCCTTTTCCAGTTCTAGATTTAGCATCGGCCATACCTGTTAATATTGCATCAATATTATTTCCTTCTTTAATGTCTATAACATCCCAATCAAAAGCTTCAAATTTAGCACGAATGCTTCCCATTGCTAGAACTTCATCAGTAGTTCCGTCAATTTGTTTTCCGTTAAGGTCAATTGTTGCAATAAGGTTGTCTACTTTCTTAGCAGAAGCATACATGATGGCTTCCCAGTTTTGGCCTTCTTGTAATTCTCCATCCCCATGTAATGTGTATACAATATGATTGTCACCATTTAGTTTTTTAGCTTGTGCAGCTCCAATTCCTACAGATAGTCCTTGTCCTAATGAACCTGAAGCAATACGGATTCCTGGTAATCCTTCGTGCGTTGTAGGGTGACCTTGTAAACGAGAGTTTAGTAATCTAAAAGTTGCTAATTCTGAAACTGGAAAATAACCGCTTCTTGCTAAAACGCTATAAAATACTGGAGAAATATGACCATTTGAAAGGAAGAAAAGATCTTCTCCAATTCCGTCCATATCAAAACCTTCTTTACGGTCCATAATGTTTTGGTATAGTGATACCAAAAATTCAGTACAACCTAGTGAACCGCCTGGGTGACCTGAGTTGACTGCATGTACCATTCGAAGAATATCTCTTCTTACTTGGATAGTTAAATCGCTTAATTGTTGTGTGTTAGGCTTCATTTTATATGTAAAAGTTAAACTATTGCAAATGTAATTTTTATTTGGGGTTAAGGCAAATGATTTTGAAGGAAATGTAGCAATTAGATGATTAGATTTTAAAGCTTTGGAATTTATAATTGTCTAAATTTGTAGGGACTAAGCATTATTGATTTTGGTTTTTCTATTTGTAATTGAGATGTTATCTAATTTCTTGAATTTCTCTCCAAGTGATTAATTGTATGTTGTTTTCTTTTAATTTATGCTTGCATTCTTCGCTACTGAAATAATCAAAGTCTATTTGTCTCCACTGTGAACCAAAATTGGGATGGTTTTTTGTAATGCCTTGCATCTCATTGTCATCGAATGCTGGATGAAGTAAGAAAACGTTAAATCCAGGTTTTATGTTGTCTAAATATTTTTCATAAGATTCTTTCAATTTTCCTTTTTCAAAGTCGGCAAAGTTTCCGATAAGAAGATTATCTGCTAAAATAGTATTTTCGTAGTCGTACTTTTTATTAGATAGGCTTATTGATTCTACAAATTGTTTGTTGATGAAAACAGGTAGGTTATATTCTTTTCCTAGTGCTTTATATATTTCCAAGAATTCTGGTGATACACCTAGGCTGCACATATGTGAATCTATGTGCGTAGGTTTTAGGCCAAATTGTAAAGCTTTCTCAATTTGAGCACGAAGTTCTTTTTTTACTTCTTCGGGTTTTGCATTAGTAATGAAATCGGTCCTATTTTTATGAAAATAACCATTTTTGTCTACTAAGGTTGGAACTTCGTTAATAGGGAGTATTGGACCAAATTTATAGTTCTCCCATTCGCAAGTAAGTGTTAAGTGAATTCCGTTGTCAAATTGTGGATTGTCTTTGGCGAAGTTTGCCATTTCGTAAAACCATGGGCAAGGAACCATAATGCTATAGGAATTTATGATTCCGTTTTGTAGTGCTTGAATGGTTGCTCTATTTTCTGAATGGGATAATCCTGCATCATCAGCATGTATGATTAATAGTTTGCTGTTTTCTGGGTATCCTAATTTTTGTGATAAATTCATTTTGATCAATCTTTTGATAATTTTATATTCAAATTTAGGAGATTTTTTTTGCATGAGGGATAATAGTGGTATCCTTTTGTGTAATGAAATGGAACAAAAGATATAGCGAATAGCCCGACCCATAGGGACATGCCTAAATTAATTCATAAAACATCATTAATTTTTTGATTTATCTAATTATCTAATTTTCAAATTAGCCTATCTTTGCCGACTGAAAAACGTGTATATGAAGTTTGATTTATTACAAAAAGATCTGCAATCGAAAGCGAGAGCAGGAAGTATTACTACTGATCATGGAGTTATTGAAACTCCTATTTTTATGCCTGTTGGTACTGTTGCATCGGTTAAAGGTGTGCACCAAAGAGAGTTAAAAGAGGATATAAACCCTGATATTATTCTAGGAAATACCTACCATTTATATTTGCGCCCACAAACTGAAATTCTTGAAAAAGCGGGTGGATTGCACAAATTTATGAACTGGGACAGGAATATTTTGACTGATTCTGGTGGATATCAAGTGTATTCATTGTCTGCAAATAGAAAAATTAAAGAAGAGGGTGTGAAATTTAAATCACATATTGATGGTTCTTATCATTTCTTTACTCCTGAGAAAGTAATGGAAATTCAGCGTATTATAGGGGCTGATATTATTATGGCTTTTGATGAGTGTACACCATATCCTTGTGACTATCGTTATGCACAACGTTCTATGCATATGACTCATCGTTGGCTAGATCGTTGTATCAACCATTTAGATAAAGTGCCTTTTAAATACGGATATGAGCAAACATTCTTTCCAATAGTTCAAGGTAGTACTTATAAAGATTTACGTCGCCAGTCGGCAGAATATATTGCAAATGCAGGTCAACAAGGGAACGCTATTGGTGGATTATCAGTAGGAGAACCAGCAGAAGAGATGTATGCTATGACAGAGATTGTTTGTGAAATTTTACCAGAAGATAAACCTCGTTATTTAATGGGTGTTGGAACGCCAATTAATATCTTAGAAAATATTGCTTTGGGTGTTGATATGTTTGATTGTGTGATGCCTACCCGTAATGCAAGAAACGGAATGTTGTTTACAGCAAATGGAACTATCAATATCAAAAATAAAAAATGGGAAGCTGATTTTTCTCCAATTGATGAAATGGGAATTACATTTGTAGATACTGAATATACAAAAGCGTATTTGCGTCATTTGTTTGCTGCTAATGAGTATTTGGGAAAACAAATTGCTACGATTCATAATCTTGGTTTTTATATGTGGTTGGTTCGTGAAGCTAGAAAACATATCTTAGCAGGAGATTTCATGCCATGGAAAGAAATGATGGTTAAGAATATGAGTCAAAGACTATAAAAAGTTTAAAGTTTTTTTGGTTTCAAGTTTCAAGTTTAGCAAGGTTAACATGAAACATGGAATGTGAAACATAAAAGATATATGCTGACAATAATAGACAAATACATCTTAAAGAGATATTTAGCAACTTTTACAGTGATGTTGTTGCTATTTATTCCGATTGGGATTGTAATTGATGTTTCGGAGAAGATTAATAAAATGCTAGAGAACAAAATTCCCTTTTTGGATATTGTTGTTTACTACTATAATTTTACGATTTATTTTGCTAACTCTTTGTTTCCGATATTTTTATTTTTATCGGTAATTTGGTTTACATCAAAATTGGCTAATAACACTGAGGTTATTGCTATACTCAGTTCAGGGATTTCTTTTTCGCGTTTTATGCGACCTTATATAATTGGTGCTTCGATTGTTTCTGTATTTGTTTTGCTAATGGGGTTTTATATCGTTCCCGCAGCAAGTGAAGGCTTTAATAACTTTAGGTATACTTATCTAAAAGGTGGTGGGAAAGAAGCAATGCATGGTAATAATACTAATGTACATCGACAAATAAATGACAACGAATTTATTTATGTAAATAGCTTTAATGATGTTTCTAAAACTGCCTTTAATTTTACTTTAGAGAAGTTTAAAGGAGAGAAGTTAGTTTCTAAGATTACTGCAAGCCGTATTCAGTGGAATCCTAAAGATAGTACTTATACGATGTATGATTATACTAAAAGGACTTTGGGAGAATTAGATGATAAAATTGAGAAAGCACCTGAAAAGAAAGCGGTGTTTACCTTTGATTTAGAAGATTTGACTCCTGTGGTTTATATTGCCGAAACTTTAAGTATTGGCAAATTATATGATTTTATAGAAAAAGAAAGAAAAAGAGGTTCTGGAGATATCAATGTTTATTTGGTTGTTTTATATAAAAAAATAAGCGTTCCTGTTTCAGCATTTATTTTAACGATTATAGCAGTTGCTGTTTCCTCGATGAAAAGACGTGGCGGAATGGGGACTAATTTGGCTATAGGAATTGCCCTTGCTTTTGCTTTTGTCTTTTTTGATAAAATATTCGGCACATTAGCAGAAAAATCAACCTTTTCACCATTGTTTGCTGTTTGGTTCCCAAATATTGCTTTTGGAATTTTGGCAGTTTATTTATTACGTAATGCAAAACGATAAAATAAAAAGTTACTTAAGTCTCCATCTAATAGTTTTTATCTGGGGATTTACCGCTATTTTAGGCGCATTAATTACTATAAATGCAGAAGCTTTGGTTTGGTACAGAATGCTTTTGGCTGGGATTTTTTTAGGATCATTTATTGTTTTTAAAAAAGAATCATTTAGAGTTCCTATAAAAGCTTTTTTTAATCTAATTTTTGTCGGATTGCTAATTGCTTTGCATTGGATATTTTTTTTCAAAGCAATTCATGTTTCTAATGTTTCGATAACACTTTCTGTATTCTCATTAGGGGCTTTTTTTGCCTCTTTATTAGAACCAATTTTTTTTGGAAGAAAAGTGTTATGGTATGAGGTTTTCTTTGGGTTAATTATTATTGCTGGTTTGGCATTAATAATGCAAGTTGAAATTCAGTACTTAAATGGAATGTATTATGCTCTAGCATCTATAATTTTAGGTGTTTTGTTTACATTAATGAATGGGAAATTAATTGCCGATCATGAACCATCGCTTATTACTTTTTATGAATTTGGAGCAGGTGTTTTTTTTATATCTATTTACTTTTTATTTCAAGGTAAATTTACTACTGAGTTCTTTGATCTATCATTGAATAACTGGTTGTTGATACTGCTTTTAGCTTCGGTATGTACTGCTTATGCATTTACCGCTTCAGTAAAAGTAATGAGAAAACTTACTCCTTATACTGTGATGCTTACTACTAATTTAGAGCCAGTTTACGGAATTATTTTGGCCTATTTTATATTAGGTGGAAAAGAGAAAATGAGCACTGAGTTTTATATTGGTGCAATAATAATTGTGATAACAGTTATATTAAATGGTGTTTTTAAACACTATAAAAAAGATGATAAAGTATAATGTTTTAACTTTTTTACTCTTTATTTTTTATACTTTAATACTAAATAAACACGCCAAACAATATAATATTTTTATATTTGCGGTTCGATTTAAAAACAAAAATTCAAAAAATCCTATGGAATATTTAGATTTTGAACTTCCAATCAAAGAATTGGAAGAGCAGTTAGAAAAGTGTGTTATCATTGGGAAAGAATCAGATGTTGATGTAACGCCAACGTGCAAGCAGATTAATAAGAAATTAGAAGAAACTAAAAGGAGTATATATAAAAACCTAACAGCTTGGCAGCGTGTACAATTGTCAAGACATCCAAACAGACCTTATACCTTAGATTATATTAAGGCAATGTGTGGTGATACTTTCTTGGAACTTCATGGAGACAGAGGTTTTAAAGATGATAAAGCAATGGTTGGTGGTTTAGGTAAGATAGATGGGCAGTCGTATATGATTGTTGGTCAACAAAAAGGGTACAATACAAAAACACGTCAATACCGAAATTTTGGTATGGCTAATCCAGAAGGATATCGTAAAGCGTTGCGATTAATGAAAATGGCAGAGAAATTTGGTATTCCGGTTTTAACTTTAGTAGATACTCCGGGGGCATATCCTGGGCTAGAAGCTGAAGAAAGAGGACAGGGAGAAGCTATTGCTAGAAATATCTTTGAAATGGTTCGTTTAAAAGTGCCTATTATAACTATTATTGTTGGTGAAGGTGCTTCGGGAGGTGCTTTAGGAATAGGAGTGGGAGATAGAGTATATATGCTTGAAAACACATGGTATTCAGTGATTTCTCCAGAATCTTGTTCTTCTATTTTATGGAAAAGTTGGGAATATAAAGAGAAAGCGGCAGAAGCATTAAAATTGACTTCTTCGGATATGAAAAAGCAAAAATTAGTCGACGATGTTATTCCTGAGCCATTAGGTGGAGCTCATTATGATAGAGAAACTACATTCACAACAGTTATACAATATATCACTAAAGGATACAATGAATTGAAAGACTTATCAACAGCCGATTTAATTGCCCAGAGAATGGACAAATACAGTAAAATGGGCGAATTCAAGGAATAAAATCTTACAAATTTATAAAAAATCCGAAGCCTTATCGTTTCGGATTTTTTTTTGGTTTTGAACAATATACATTAACTTATAAACAATTATTCGTAACAACTAGATGGGGTTTCCTTTCTGAATTTTGTTACATTCGCTATATGGAAAATTTCAAGAATATAAACCCAATTAAGGTCGATAAAACCGCAATTATTAATTTAGAAAAAGGGAAACTTCCCCCACAAGTACTGGAGTTAGAGGAGGCTGTACTTGGAGCAATGATGATTGATAAGAAAGGGGTCGATGACGTAATTGATATTTTGCAAGCAGACGCTTTTTATAAGGATGGGCATAAATATATTTTTGAAGCAATCGTTCAGCTTTTTACCGATACACAACCTATCGATTTATTGACAGTTTCGGCTCAGCTTAAAAAAAACGGGAAATTAGATTTAGCAGGAGGAGATTTTTATTTAATTCAGCTTACGCAAAAAGTGGCATCTTCTGCCCACATTGAATTTCACTCTCGTATTATACTTCAAAAATTTATTCAGCGTAGTTTGATTCGTATTTCCTCGGAAATTATTGAAGCATCTTATGATGAGACAACAGATGTATTTAACTTACTTGATCAAGCCGAGTCAAAATTATATGAAGTAACACAAGGAAATATTAAACGTAGTTCTGAAACAGCTCAGAGTTTAGTACTTCAGGCAAAAAAACGTATTGAAGAAATTGCTAAGCAAGAAGGTTTAAGTGGTGTTGAAACTGGTTTTACCAACTTGGATAAACTTACTTCTGGATGGCAACCAAGTGATTTAATTATTATTGCGGCTAGACCTGCGATGGGTAAAACAGCATTTGTACTTTCGATGGCTAGAAATATTGCAATTGATTTTGGACATCCGGTAGCATTGTTCTCTCTGGAGATGGCTTCAGTTCAATTGATTACGAGGTTAATTTCGTCTGAAACAGGATTGTCATCAGAGAAATTACGTACGGGTAAATTAGAGCCTCATGAATGGGAGATGTTGAGTACTAAAGTGAAGAACTTAGAAAAAGCACCTTTGTTTATTGATGATACACCATCTCTTTCTATTTTTGATTTAAGAGCAAAATGCCGTCGTTTGGTATCACAGCACGGAATTAAAATTATCATTGTTGATTATTTGCAGTTAATGACTGCTGGTGGAAATAGTAAAGGAGGAGGGAATCGTGAGCAGGAAATTTCTACAATTTCCCGAAACTTAAAAGCTTTAGCAAAAGAACTGAACGTCCCGGTAATTGCACTGTCGCAGTTATCGCGTGCAGTTGAAACACGTGGATCAAGTAAACGTCCGTTGCTATCGGATCTTCGAGAATCTGGGGCAATTGAGCAGGATGCCGATATCGTTTCGTTTTTATACCGACCTGAATATTACAAAATTGATGAATGGGATGATGATGAAGCTTCTCCAACCGCAGGTCAGGCAGAAATAATGATTGCTAAACACCGTAATGGTGGTATCGAAAACGTTCGATTAAAATTTATTGGGCATCTTGGGAAATTTGATAATCTTGATGATTTCTCAGGTAGTTATGATGATTTACCATCTAAGATGAATCATGAGGATAATCCGTTTGTCACTAAAAATCTTCCTTCCGCAAATGAAGCTTTTGGAAGTAATTTTAATGATGATGACGATGATGACAGCGATGTGCCATTTTAATCGATATTAAAGTAAAAAACTCATAAATGAAAAAGGAGAAATATTCAATTGATTGTTTCTCCTTTTTTTATGTAGATTAATAAAAATATTTTAAGATGCCTTTACCAAGTAAAAGTTGAATGTAGAAACAAAGGTGTTTTCTTGTTCATTATTAATGGGGCGATTTTCTGATTTAAAATCAGGATTGTATTGCCATTGATCACTATGAATATTACATCCGCTTTTTGTTATATAAAGATTTCCATTATATGGTTTATATCCTTCAACATTTATTTTAAAATTCATTTTTTCGGATACTTTTTCAGAATTTGAAAACCCTGTATGAATAGAATATACTCCATTCAATGCAGTTAATAAATGGTTTTTAGAATAGAAACGATTTCTTTTTGTACTGATATTTATGTCAGTATTTATAGGAAGATTAGTTTTAGAATCTAAAATTAAACCTTTAATTATTATATTTTTACCTGTGGCAAGTACTGGTACAATATCTAGGTTATTAACAATCTTTTGATCAGTTGTTGCTAATAAAGAATTAGTTGATAAAACTAAAATACCAGAAGTTAATAGACTTGTTTTTTTTACAAATAATCTTCTTTCCATGTGGTTTGTTTTTTGGATAGTATTAACGAGATTGAGTCACAACGACTCGTACCCTATATGAGTAGGGTAATAAATTAAAGGGAGATAACTGCTATCTCCCTTTTTGTAAATTATTTTTTAAGTATTAGTTTGTAGGTAATTGGTTTATTACCTTTCGTTTCACGAATGAAGTATATACCATCACTTAAATTTTCAACATTAATTGTGTTCATATTATCGGCAGTAACTTTAACCGTTTTAACAATCTGTCCTGATTGGTTAATAATACTTAAATCAGTATCATGATCTGATTTAACGTTTACAATACCTTGACTTGGATTAGGGTAAATCATAAATTTAGATTTTTCTTCAAAATCCTTTGTTGCTAAGTTAGTTACATTAACACATGGTGCAATAACGGTACAGCCGTTTAGTGTTATAGCTACTCCATAAGATCCATTAACTGTTGGTGTAAATGTTTGACTAACTTCTCCAACAATATCAGTATTAGGACAGGTGAACCATTGGTAAGTTGCACCAGCTTGATCGGCTGTTAATGTATTGTTTGCACGAGTTATACTTAAAATACTTGCGATAGGTTCAGTAATCGTGAATTCCTCAGTTTCGCTACACGAATTAGCATCTGTTACAGTTACTATATAGGTGCCAGCAGTAAGCCCAGAAGCACTTGCAGCCGTTCCACCAGAAGGAGACCAAGAATAAGTATATGTACCTACTCCAGTACCACCTGTAACTCCTACAGTTGCAGAACCATTGGATCCACCGAAACAAGATACGTTTGTTTGTGCTGTCACAGATGTTATAATTTCATTTGCAGGAAGGATATTTATTACTTGTTGTTTAGAACAATTATTTGCGTCTGTCACAGTTACTGTATAAGTCCCTGCAGTAAGTCCTGATGCACTTGCAGCCGTTCCACCAGAAGGAGACCAAGAATAAGTATATGTGCCTACTCCAGTACCTCCTGTAACTCCTACAGTTGCGGAACCATTGGATCCACCG
>NZ_JADNRC010000031.1 GCF_015594725.1 Flavobacterium sp. ALJ2
TAAAACCCTGTTTCTAATAAAACAGGGTTTTTTATTCATATTTTACTTTTATTATTATAAAGTATAATTAAGGTACCTTAGCTCAGATGGTAGAGCAATGGACTGAAAATCCATGTGTCCCTGGTTCGATCCCTGGAGGTACCACAAAACCCACTCAAAACGAGTGGGTTTTTTCGTTTAAAGCCCTTATTTTATTGGGATTTATGCTTTTTATGACACATTAAATTATCAAAGAATATCAATGTATTTAGTACTCGTTTTCTACCCGTTTAGATATTGTTAGTTGAAATTTAGTTTGTAGGTTTGTAGTAACGAAAACACTTAAACTTATGAATAAAGCAAGGTACACAGCTATATTTAACCGTAAAAATCAGTTAAATAAACAAGGCAAAGCATTGATACAACTTGAATGCTATTTAAACGGAAAGAAAAAATATTTTTCAACTGCTATTTATATTGAGCCAAAAGACTGGAACAATAAAACCCGAACTATTAAAACAGATTACCCGAACTCTATCAAGTTAAATAAACAAATATTGGAAACCTTACGAGATTTAGAAAACTTTGAATTAGACAAATTAAATAACGGCAAAGTGTTTAACTTAAGCATGCTAGATGATTTTTTCAAAGGAGCAAATATAAAAACTTTCACAGAGTTTATGGAGCTTGAAATACCATTATTACAGGGAGAAATGGGAACAAAAAAAAGTCAGTTAACAACTTTGAGAAAACTTAAAGAGTTTAAACCTACTATTTATTTTGAAGATTTAACGTTTGAGTTCTTGCATAATTTTGATTTATTTCTAAGGAAACAAATAATTACTTATAAAAACTTACCTCCTAAAAAACTGGAACAAAGCACAATATCAAAGCATTTTAAAAATATTAAGAGATTTGTAAATTTAGCTATTAATAAAGATTTGATGGATATACAAAAATATCCTTTTAGAACTTTTAAAATAAAACAAACCGAAAGCGATAAAATATTTTTAACAGCGCAGGAAATAGAAAACATTGAAAACCTTACGTTAATTGGCGAAAACATTAAATACCAAACTGTTAAAGATTTATTTATGTTTTCGATTTATACAGGATTAAGGTTTAGTGATGTTTTCAGTTTAGAAAAAAAACACATCGTATCTATAGAGGGTAAGGACTACATTGTAAAAAAAATGCAAAAGACTGATACAATTGTTAGGATTCCTATACACATGATGTTTAACGGAAAACCAAGCGAAATTTTAAATAAATATAATCAAATAGGTAGTTTTGAATATTTTAAGCTTTTAACTAATCAACATTGCAATAGACATTTAAAAGAAATTGCAAAATTAGCTGGCATACCGATAAGTAAAAATGTAACCTTTCATACGGCAAGACATACAAATGCTACATATTGGCTTTATAAGGGGGTTTCTATAACAACGGTACAAAAGTTATTAGGACATAAAAAACTGGCAACTACACAGATTTATGGACATATAACGGACACTATTATAGAAAACGAATTAAGCGTTATAAATTTTTAGAAAAGTATAATTATTAAAATGAAATGTACCTACACAACCAATATAAAAAAGGTCTAAAAAGCGAATAACAAAGGCATTCACATTAAAAAAGTCGAAAAGTATAATAAATGAAATATCTATTATACTTTTCGACTTTTTTATTATATGGATTTTAAATGTGATATACTACAGCCTTAAAATGTACTGAGTACACCATAAGAAACAAGGTTTAAAATACAGCGTAAACCTCAATAAAATGAACCTTATTAGCTACACAAACATATAAAACACACAATCAGTGCCACAAGCTCTATTTTAGAGCTTTTTCTGTGCTTATAACTCTCATTTTGGAGTGCTTTAAAAATTACCAACGTTTCCCAAAACTATAAATATAAGCGTTTGCTCCTTTGTGCATCTGAACCCGAAATATATTTATTTTTTCTAAAAAGCTAAAAAAACCTAATTACAATTAAATAATCGACTTTCCATAAAGCCAATTACCCTAATCCGTTGTAGTAGCAATAGTTTTTTTATTCAGAAGTATAACCTAAAATATCAAATTTCTTTTTATTTGAATTATATTTTAATCTCACATTAATTTTTTGGATTCCATTATTTAATATTAAAACATTCTCGGCTTTGGAATCTCCAAAAGGATAATTTAAATCCCCATTTTTAACTTCTAATTTAAATTTAGAGTTTTGCTTTTTTAATTCATTTATTTTTCCCTTTAGTTCTTTTCCAATAAATACAATATTTTCAGTGGAATCTGTTTTTGATAAATCATTCGTAGTTAATTCTTTTCCAACATTCAAAATTTCATTTGTAGTTGTTTGACTTCCGCAAGAAATAAAAAAGACAAGAATAATAAAGCTAAAACATTTCTTTACTAAATTTAGTAAAATTACTACTAGCTTATCAATATTATTGTCTAATTCTTCTCTCTTTTTATATTCTCCATTAATACTATTCATTTCTCTTTGTGTTTTATTTTTTTATTTAAGTTTTAAATTTCCAGTTTGAAATGTTTTATTAAAAGTTTGTTTCCATTTACTTTCCATTCTAAAGGGTTTTGCTCCACAATGTTTCTCTACTAATAAAGCATCTGAATCCTTAATAGAGCCAAAACTAGGAATGTAAGCATTAGCTCCTTCATGCCAATCATATCTATCCCACCAAGTATGGATTATTGTACCAAATAAAGTGAAATTATTTTTTGTTCTCGTGATTTTAAAATCACATGAAGAAATTATTGTACTTGTTCCAGACATATAATATAATTCTCCAAAAATCCCTCCCGTAAATTGACGTTGCAATTCATTAATATAATCTGTAAAATCTCCTTCTTTATTTAATTTTATATTAAAATTTATATTATTTATTCTATCTTGAAAACGTTCAACATTTATATTTTCTGCTACAATAACTTCGCTTTTACTTCTAAGCCAATGGTAATCTATGTTTTTTGTAAAGCCTGTACCATCTAGCCACCATTGCAAACAATCAGCCGCTTTGTTAAAATTTCTTTCTCTAGCTTTTTCAATCATTTTTACATAATTCGCTTTTAAAATCAAAGCTTTATCTCTTTCATTTAATTGAAGATAAAACTTCATTGCTTTTGAATTTCCTGACATATTCCAAAAAGGGTCGCCAAATAAATTATTATATTCCGAAGAATCTAAATGCTCTTTTTCTTTAAATAGGCTACTATTCATATTTAGTATTATTGGTTATTATTCTTTTTTTTAAGTAATTAAGGTTTTTGTAAGAAAAGTTTAGTTTCAAATGTATCAATATTTTTCTTATATGTTTACTCAATTTAAAAAATATTGATATGTATTGATAAAATAATCTTATGTTTTTGCTACTTTTGGGGCAACGAAACACTTAATAAAGAAATAAAGCAAATGAGTAAACAAAGTAAGATTACAGTAAAACACTATTTGAATACAAATTCAAAACCTTATGTAATAAATAAAGAAAGTTATTATAGTATATATATATTATTAACTGCCAAAAGACAAAACACAAAATTTAAGTCAATCGCATTTAATGAGTTTTATTCAGAAAATGATTTTGAACAAATTATAAGTTTAAACGACAAAGAAGACAGAGAACTAATTCACAATGAAATAAATATATTAGAAAACATTTCTAATTTAGTGATAAAGGAATTAGAGATTTTTGACACACATTTTGTAACTGCTTATTTTAATTTTTTACCTACCATTCAAATATGGGATATAGATGTGCAATGTTTTGAAGGGGAAAAATTAAGCATTGATTTTTTTGATAAAACTAAAAACAAGGCGGGTATTGAATTAGATAGTTATTTATTGTCAAAAACTAATAATAATATTTTAAAAGGTATATCATTATTTGAATTTTATAATTTAAACAATCAAGATTTTTTAAAAGATTTTTTAATCCAAAACAAAATAAAAACAAATATTAGGGAAACTTTAGAAGACATAAACAGAATTTTTTTTTATATGTCTTTAGGTAAATTTAAGTATTTCTTAAGTGGTTCAGCAAAAAACAAAACATTAATAAATAAATATGCCTATTTATTTGATGAATTTAAAAACGCACTAACTAACTCTATTATAAGCAAATACGGAGTTTGAATAAAATAAAAATAATCTACAAAAACCATATGTTTGACTAAATTTAGTCAAACATATTTAAGTATCTTTGCAAAGTCAAATAAAAGAATAAATATAAAATTGATTGACTAAATTTAATCAAACATTTTAAATTATGGATATTAAAGAAATTAGAAAACAGTTACCAAACGGTGCCGGTAAAGAAATAGCAAAAATTAGCGGTGTAAATTATGATACCGTACAAAGGTTCTTAAGAGGTGTGGAAACAAAAGAAAATTTAAAACTTATAGAAACCACAACAAAGTATTTAAAAGAGTACAAAGAAAAAAAAGCCAAAGCACTACAAGAACTAAAGGACGTTGCAGAATCATAACGGTTTGCTTCAAGTCAAAACACATAACGAAAAACACTTAAAAAAACAAAAACATGGATTCATCAATCATTATCACCAATAAAATAAGAGATTATTTTATTAAGCAAGCATCAAAAAATAAGATACCAGTACAAGAGGTTACAATAAATCGCTTATTAAAAAAAGATGAAATATTAAAAAAACTGATTAACGTATAAAAGACAATTGAAGAAAAGTTTTAACAAGTAAATAAACAATATGGAAAATATAGCAGTTGTAACCGTATCATTAACAGAGTGGACAGACTTAAAAAATACAGTTCAGAGTATAGCCAAAAACGTACTAGAGTTAAAATCAAAAGAAAAGAAAGAACTATTAACCCCGAAAGAAGCAATGGGGGTCTTGAATTGTAGTAGAAACACATTACAAGCTTATATTGATAAAGGATTTTTAGAGCCAGTAAGAATGCAATCAATGAAATATAGTAAGATACTCATAAAACGCTCCGACATAGATTATTTTATAGAAAATAAATCAATCGGAAATGGCTAAAAAGCAAATCGTAAAAACGTATGATTTACCAAAAGACACTATTATTGAAGTAGTAAGTATCAAAGGGAATCAGGTTGTAAAACAAAAAATGCCTTACGGTTCAGCAATGGAGATTAAGACAAATAAAGGCGGGAAAAACATTTTTTATCAACTAGGATTTTGCAGTACACAAGAAAGTAAAAGTATAAAACCACGTTAAAAAAACAATATGGATAAATTAGAATTTTCAGCAAACTGGAATAATAAATTAGATTGTAAATGTTTTACAACGATAAGGCTTTTTAATCCTACAAAACATTTTAAAGGCAATCAATTTGAAATATTATTGAATAGAAAATACAAGGGCAAAGCCGTTGTATTGGGAGTTGTAAAAACCGAAATACATAAATTAAACGATTACGTATGCTATTTAGATACTGGTTACGGCAAAGAAGAAACAACAGCTATTTTAAAAAAAATATACCCGAGAATAAACTCTAAAAATCAATTATTTTCAATCCTATTATTAAAAAAAATAGAGTCTGCGAAACCAATACAAACAAACTTATTTAATTAAGTTACTCTACAAAAGGAGTTGTTAAAATTAAATTTACAACCAAAAAAATATAAAAATGAGCACGAAACAAATAACGGAATACAATAAGAATGCTTTAAAAAACAGCGGTATAGAGCTAAATAACAACATAGGTAGTCCCGTATTAATAAAAATGGATTTTGCAGATTACGAGGATTTATCGGCATCAATATGGGCGGTATTAGAAGCGATTGAAGTAATAGCGTATAGTGGGAGTCATGAAAATTTAAGCGTTTGCGGTTCTTTAGCTGGACTTTGTAAGCAATTATTACCACATGACGAACTTGCTTTTTTAGATAAGTTGTTAATTAAAAGAAAAGATACTGCGGGAGAATTTTCTAAAATTTAAAATAATTTGACAAATGAAACAAATATTTAATATTCAAAAAATATATGCTTTGAGTGGTGAAACGGTACAAATTAGAGTGAGAATCTTTAACAGACTAATGTTTAGAATTTCATTTAAAACAACTTTCAAACCTGTTTAAAAGCCAAAACCGCCTTACTTAAGGGCGGTTTGCTTAAAGCCTTACTTAAGGGCTTAATAACGAAAAGCACTCAATTGAATAAGACATAGACAATTGTAGTACTGCAAATATAGAAAATGATTGACAATATCACAATGATAAAAAAAAGTTTATCAGAAGCGGAAAAAAATAAGATTATAAAAAACAGCCGTTTACAAGAGCAATCTGTAAACGGCTTAAAGCATTACGACAATAGAACAACTAAAAATTTTGATGGTGGGTTTTATATAAAAATAAGTACAGATAACATATTAAAAATAGCAGGTAGTTTACACAAATATTATTCTTTTTTACAAAACGAAAACCTTACTAATTTCGGAGGTTTTACAATGAAACAAGCTAGGGAAACATTTTTAAAGTTAGTGGAGAACAAAGGGATTGAGCCTGATAACATGATAATCACCTTTTATGAAATTGGACTAAATTTAAAAACAGATATTAAACCTAAAGAAATAATAGAAAACATTTACAGTATAGGGGGCTTAGATAATGAAAAAGTATTTTTTATTAATCCAAATTACAAAAATAAAAGCCATATAAATACGGAAACGCATAGGGATTACAGGGTTTACCATAAAGTATATGATAAAGTTTTTGAAATGCAGGACAAAAAAAAACCACTTCCAAATGATAAAAATATAATCAGAGTTGAAACTGTACATCGTAGAGTTGAGAAAACAATTGCAATAGATTTTTTTACAGATGAAAATTTAAACAGATTACAAAAACGCTTTTTTAGCACGTGGGATGGTTTAAACTTTGACAATGACATAGAAGCTCCAGCAGGAACCCACAAAAGCAAAACAGAGCTTGCAAAGGCTATTTACCGAAAAGGAAAGCACATAGTTTTAAATAAACATACCGAACAATATAAAAACAAAGCATTGCCTAAAAAGATGTATTATAATGCGAAACGATTTATTGATAATTGGGAGATTCAAAAAAACAGTTTCCAATTTAAGAAAACTAAAATATGTACCCATTTCGAGAAAACGTATATGATTGAAAAACAAATACATAGTGATTTTATTACTACCTAATGATATATATTGATAAAAATATTTTAACAAATGGGACATATACATCCCATTATTTTTTTCTGGAAACTTGTAATTTACTCCCGATAGGGAGCAGTAGCAGGCTCTTAACGAGATAGTAAAACAGTTTACCAGTAACCAAAAAGATAAAAACACATTAATAATACAAAATTGCCGAAAATGGTGTTTTAATACGGTCTTTTCTATGAAAATTCAAACATCATTCAATAAACACCCTTAAACTAACTTAATGTTACGATAAGAGGTAAAAAAGCTAATTATAGAGATATAGTAAGCCTAAAAACCAGTAAAAAAGCCAGCCTAAAATTAAGGTAAAGGAATTTAGAACACAATATTTTTAAATAGGGGGTCATGTCGAATTTAAATAAAAAAATAACAAAAAAACACCCGATAACAAACCCCTATCTAAAAACTTCATTTTTCTTTATTTCAATTGAATTTTAGCTTTAATATTTCCATTCTATTTTTAACCAATTTCAACTATACCCTTCATGAATAAAAAAGTAAAAACAACAGGTAAGTTAAATCAAAGAAACACCTATACACTAGAGGTTAAGGCAAACGCAAAAAGATTATACTTAATAGGTTTAACACTTACTGAAATAAGTAAGATAACAGAAGCACCAGTAAGAACAATTGAAAAATGGCAAATTGCCGAAAAGTGGAAAGAACAACGAGAGACTACACTAGGAAAAAAAATACTTGATTTACATTTGAGCGGTAAGACTTATAAAGATATATCTGCTATTTTAAATAAAAGTACTCCCACAATTTGGCGTTATCTAAAAATTGCTAGAAATGAAGTTAACAATTAAAAAAACGACTATCAAACCCATAAGAAAAAAGCTTGCAATTCTTGAACTGCAAAAACAAGGGTTTGTAAAAACTCAAATAAGCGGTTTATTTGTTACAAACAAAGGCGACTGTTACAATCATGCCATAAATAGAAAATTACTTATTAATAAAGCTAAAATCACTATAAAAGGCAAAGCTTACAATGTGGCTAAGATTATTTTAGAGACATTTTGTAAAATACCTATTAGAAACGGACAAATAAGATTCAAAAACGGTAACAATAAAGATTATAGTCTTCAAAATTTAGAATACGCAACGACTGAAACACACCACGCACCAAAAGAAACGGATATAATAAAAGTCATTAGATTATATTTTGAAGTTCCCAAAAAAATGAGTAGGCAAAATTTAATCTATAAGTTTTATTTACATGAAATAGCAATAAAACGAGGTTTTGTACATTCACATACTGGAAAATATTTTGATTTATTTTTGCAATGGTTAAATCCTTTTTCACTAACACAAAACCAAAGCAAACAAGAGATAAGTGTAAAAAATGGCTATAGCATCACTAACGGTATAAATGCAATAAATGAGTATTTGAATTTATTAACAAATGATTGCTTAAGAGATTTTGAAAACGGGTTTTTACACATTAAAGATTTTGCGCCCAAGCAACCAACTAAAACACAAAAACTAAAAGAGTTGCAAAAAACTATTAATGCAAACGGTTTAAATATTAAAATACCTTTGCGAAAATCAAGCGCAAAAGAAAAGTTAAACCAATATTTAAAACAAATCAATCACTTAAAAAATAACTGAAAATGAACCGCACCAACGGGAGTGGTTTTTATGTGTTATATAGTACTCATAGTACTTGAATCTAAATGCTTAAAACATTGTTTTTAAGTGTGTTATATATGATAGAATAATAATTGGTAGAAAATAAGAGCAAAAAAGCCGTTTTTTAGGTTAAAAAGAGGGTTCAATGTAAATATTTATTTTACCCACCATACCCCCCAAAGTGGGTAAAGTGGGTTTTTAAAAAGTCTATAAAAAAGTATGATTTGTAAATTTCACAAGACTTTACAATAATATCATAATTTATTAAATCC
>NZ_JADNRC010000032.1 GCF_015594725.1 Flavobacterium sp. ALJ2
CGCACCAAAGAACATTACCATGCAGGCTGGAGATGATTTTATTGTAAACGCTGGTAAAAATGTAAAAATTGATGCAGGAGAAGATATGGATTGTGATGCAGGCAAAAACATTTCTCAAACAGCGGGTAACGACCTAACCCAAAGAGCAATGGGAGATATTACTGAGACCGCAGATAATAAAAGTGAATTTATAGAAAAAGCGGTTACTCGAAGTTCTCTTGAATCTACCCATCATGCCGAAAAAGTAAGTGTTTTGAGCACAGTGGAAAATATGCTTTTGGAAAGTACCCAAAAAACAGTAGAAATAAATAGTGCCGAACAATCTAATTTTTTTTGATATTTAAAACTCATTTTATGGCAATTAATAAAACCGCAAAGAATCTAACTATTAAGATTAAGAATAATTACAGCTGTTTTGCAAAGACAATTTATGAAACTAGTGGGAAGGTCGAAATTGTAGGAACCAAAGATAATCTTATGTTGGTTTCAAATAAAAAAATAATCATAAGAGGTAATAAATAACGATATGGCAAATATACTATTTGGAAAGCCACGATTTGTAGTGCCAAAAGACGATGATAAAGAAAGAAATGATGTAACTATTGGAGTATTCTTTGATGGAACTTCGAACAATAGAGAAAACATAGAAGGACGAAGAAAAGACCCAACACTCAAAAGTAGTTCTATTTCTGATACCGATGGTTCCAATACCAGTTTTGGTAATGATAATACCAATGTAGATAAATTAGAAAAGGCATACCCTTACAAACCATCCGATCATTATTATTCTGTTTACGTTGAAGGTATTGGTACCAAAAAACCGAAAGAAAAAAAAGACGGTTCACTAAGTTATTATGGCGATTTTAGTCGAGGGCAAGCCTATGGCAAAGGAGAAACTGGTCTTTATGAAAAGGTAGAAAAAGGATGTTTTGATATAGTTTACAAACTACAAGAAGAAAACGAGAAAAATATAAGTACTTTATACATTGATGTTTTTGGTTTTAGCCGTGGAGCAGCAGCAGCACGTATTTTTGTCAATGAATTATATAAAATAAAAAATCCGAAAAATAATGACACTTATAATCTGGGTTATTTAGGCAAAGCCTTCAAAGAATTGGATTATAAAGTAAAACCATACCGTATAAAAATAAGATTTTTGGGATTGTATGATACCGTTTCATCTTATGGTGGAGGGGTTTTTGATGATATTACGGTCGATAAAGTACCACTACACATTCCTACAGTGGGCTACACAGTGCATCTTACTGCCGAGGATGAACATCGAAAAAAATTCCCTCTTACCGATATTGCCAGTGCTGGGAGTAATAGCAAAGAATTGAGCCTCCCGGGAGTACATTCAGATATTGGTGGTGGATACAAAGACATGACCAAAGACAAGGCAGATAAAGGTGAAATTGTAATTTTAACAGAAACTAGTTCAACCATACAAGCTGAAAAAAAAAGAGCATTAGAACATGGGTGGTACAAAGAATTTCAATTAGAGGAACATTCAAGATATTTAAAAGGAACTCGAAAGAATTTAAGCAATGAGTACAGTCTAGTAATTTTGCATCTCATGGCAGAATTTGGTAAACGTAAATATAAAATTCCGTGGGAGTATAAAAAAACTTTAAATAAAGAATACGAAGTTCCGTCAGCACTAAACGATGTCAAGAAACGTCTGGATGAATATGCCTTTGAGGGCAAACCCAAAATGATATTTTTTACTAAAAAAGAACTAGAAGAAAAAAAGAAACGGCTAGGCAATAATAAAACCGAAATAGATAAATTTAACTCTCAAGACGAAGACCACACAATGCTCATGAAGTTGCGTAATAAATATTTGCACAATTCTGCCAGTATGGACGGCGTTGGTATGGAACCAAATAAGAAGTACAATTTAATTGATATTGATTGGAATCGAAAAATAATACCCGGATAATTATGAACAAATCTGTTAAATTATTAATGCTAATTACACTTTTAAACTTAACACTGGCTTCATGCCAAAAGAATATGGAACAGAAAGAATACAGCTGGACAGCAGCTGCTTGCACTCCCAAAAATTATCCTGCCGAAATTTTCTCAGGACATTTACTACTAGGAACTAAACCAAATAGTGCATATGTGTATATGCCTTTTGATAGAATTATTGATAGCGAAAATCTAGGAGAAAACGGGGGGTCTTCATCAGGTCTAGCTACAGGAACAACTCCAAAAATATTAGACATTACTTGGATGTCCTATACCGAAAACAAAAGTTATTCGGGAGTTTTTAACCTTGATTCTGATAAAATAGAGGCATTAATGATTAATGGTAGCGAAAGACCTTATTGGGATGTAGCAACTAAAAAAGTAGGCATCGTTAAAGATTATCGATTTGTTATTAATACAGGACTTTTCCCTGGTGGCATAGTAGTTTTATATGTATTTAGCCAATCAAATATGACAATTGTAGGGCGCTACCAAGCCCATGAAGACAAAAATGTAGATTGGAAAGTTGCACATAAGTCAATGACGGATCAAAAAGGAATTGATGAGTATGTTAATTATATGAATGAAGATTTACCCCAAGAAATAAAAGATCAAATAAAAAACGGAACAATACCTTTTGGTTATTGGGATACTTTGTTTCAAACTTACTCATTAACCCCCTTAGTAAAAGCCGAAGATAAAGTAGAAACAATAAAATTAAATTATATAAATGGGGAGTTCGAATCTATTTTTTTGAGTTTAAATAATAATGTAATGCCCATAAAAAAAAGAGCTGCACCAAGGAAAATGAATATCGTTTGGCACGATATAAACGACAGGCGAATGGAGAGTGATGTCTATTTTGATGAGAAAAAGATAAAAGCACTATTTGAACAAACCAAACCCAATGAACCTATTCAATTTGTTATTGAAATAGATAGAAATACCAAACCAAGAGAGACAACAGGAATTTTGATAAAACTAAAAACTAACGATAGAGAAATAGATTTACAAAAAGCAATAGTATCGCAGGAAACTTTTACGAAGTCAATACCCTATTAATTAGATTGTTTTTACAAGAGAGAAAATAAACTTGGCAAAACTAGAAAGAGGTAGATAAATTTAACTCTCTAGACGAAGACCACAAAATGCTAATGAAGTTGCGTAATAAATATTTGCACAATTCTGCTAGTATGGACGGCGTCGGTATGGAACCAAATAAGAAGTATAATTTAATTGATATTGATTGGAGTCGAAAAATAATACCTGGATAATTATGAACAAATCTGTTAAATTATTAATACTAATTACACTTTTACACTTAACACTGGTTTCATGCCAAAAGAATATGGAACAAAAAGAATATAGCTGGACAACTGCTGTCAGTACACCAAAAAACTATCCTGCCGAAATTTTTTCAGGACACTTACTAACAAGCTTAAAACCGAATAGTTATTATGCCTATCTTCCTTTTAATGAAATTATAAACCCAGAACAAGGCTTGGGAAGTAATAACAATTCAACAACAGTTGGAGCTACAGGAATGGTGCCAAAAGCACTAGATATTACTTGGATGTCTTATGTCGAAAACAAAAGTTATTCAGGAATTTTTATCCTTGATGCCGATAAAATACAGGCATTAATGATAAATGGAGACAGAGAACCTTTTTATGATACTAAATCAAAAAAAACAATAGTTAACAAATATTATGATTATGAAATAAATGTAGGACTTATTCCTGGCGGCATTGTTTTGGTTTGGGTAGGCGGATCCGAAAACACAACTCTGGTAGGGCGATACCAAGCTCATGAAGACAAAAATGTAGATTGGAAAGTTGCACATAAGTCAATGACAGATAAAAAAGGAATTGATGAGTATGTTAATTATATGAATGAAGATTTACCTCAAGAAATAAAAGACCAAATTACACAAGGAACGATACCTTTTGGCTGTTGGGATACCTTGTTAAAACAATATAATCTAACGCCTGTAGTAAAACCCGAAGATAAAGTAGAAACCCTTTATTTTAATTATATAAACGGGGAGTTCGAATCTATTTTCCTGAGTTTGGACGATAATGTAATGCTTAAAAAAAGAAGAGCTGTACCTAGAAAAATGAATATCGTTTGGCACGATATAAACGACAGGCGAATGGAGAGTGATGTCTATTTTGATGAGAAAAAGATAAAAGCACTATTTGAACAAACCAAACCCAATGAACCTATTCAATTTGTTATTGAAATAGATAGAAATACCAAACCAAGAGAGACAACAGGAATTTTGATAAAACTAAAAACTAACGATAGAGAAATAGATTTACATAAAGCAATAGTATCGCAGGAAACTTTTACGAAGTCAATACCCTATTAATTAGATTGTTTTTACAAGAGCGAAAATTTAACCCTACAAAGCAGTAAGACAGTTGAAGTTAATAGTGCAGAAAAATCTAAAATGTTTTAATTATGGCAATCTACAAAATTTGTAAAAACAGAAAAGTGACGGTTAATAATGACTATACTTTAATAGTAGGTGGTACATTAACAAAAATCGCAAATCAATCTAATATTGAAGCTACAACAGGGAACCTGACTTTAATTTCAAACAAAAAAATAACCTCCCATAGCATAAAGCAGTAATTTTTTATAACATAGGTCATCAAAAAATAAAATTTTTCTTGATGTCAAATAAAACTTAGAACAATAATGATAAAAAAAACAATGCTTTTATTGCTTTTAGCAATAACAATAAATTCATGTATGGAAAAAAAGTATGAGTGGTCAGCAAGTATTTCTGCACCAAGAGAATATCCTATAGAAGTGTACACAGGAGCAGCAGGAGGTTATTTTTTTAGCCAAATGGGAGGATTTAGTAATTCTGGCTGGGGTGGCTGGGGTAGTATAGATTTTATAAAAGCGCCCTTGCCAGATAGGCTTGATATGACATGGTTGTCGTATGTCGATGATAAATTTTATACAGGCGAATGGGAACTCCCTACAGAAAAAATACAACAGCTATTTGATGAGGGTTTTTATGCTAAAAGAGGACAAGAAGCAGTAACAGAGCCTTATAAATATATAAAAATTGGCTTTGCTCCAAAAGGAATGGTAGTAGTTTGGGCTGCTGGAATTAGTAGACAAGTTGAAATAGCTCGTTTTCAAGCTCATGAAACAATCATTAACCCCAAACTTATTAGCAAAGATGAGAAGTATATGTTTAGAAATGGTTATAGTCAACATAGATTGGAAAACAATTTTGTAATATCTAAAGACGTTCGGGAACAGCTTGAACAATACGGTTACCCACCATCAGAGGTTTATGAGGAGTATCGTGAAAAATACAACTGGAAACCCAAAGTAGTTTTACCCAAAGGCAGTACAATAACTTCAATGTACATTAAAATGTGTAATGGAGAAATGGAAGACCCTTATGATTTGCCCATAGACCAACAAAACAGGGCAATTCCTTTCTCTTTTCAAATATTCTGGTCTGTAGGCAGTGGTAAACAAAAACAAGAGTTTGTTTCTAGAATAGCTTTTACACATGATAAAGAATATTGGGCAAAATATCTTGAAGGTGGAGAAAATGAAATTCCGGTAGATTTTAATAAAAATCAAATTAGAAAATTGTTTAAAGAAGATCTTGATAAAAATAAGATTATAGAAATGGTTATAAAAATTAATCCTAATGTTGAAATAAAATCAGAGCGAGTTACTGAATTGTATTTAGAACAAGATGGAAAACGATATGAGATAAAAGAAAAGGTAACAAGAACAGGTAAATACGAATAATTATGAGCGTCATATTTGGAAACTATACACCGCCTAAAAAAGAAGATGAAGTTACGGAACTGACCATTGGTATTTTTTTTGATGGTACCAATAACAATAAAAACAACACCAATGCTAAAGAATATTATGATAAAAGGGCTAGAGGTGAAAAATTAACCCCTGAAGAAACCATTTCTGCAGAGGCATATAGAAAAAACGGTAAAAATTCCCCAAGCAGTAGTTATCATAATGCTTGGTCTAATGTAGGACGGCTTCATGATGCTTATCCTACAAAACTAGCTGTATATGTTGATGGTATTGGTACTGAATCGGAAAAAGGAGATTCGCCATTAGGGGCTGGTTTCGGAACAGGATTTATTACCAGTGGTACAGGTATATTAGGAAAAGTACAAGAAGGCTGTAAAAAGTTAGCTAAGAAAGTAGTTGAAGAAAGTAAAAACAGCAAAATAAAAATACTTAATTTAGACGTTTTTGGTTTTAGTCGAGGTGCAGCAGCAGCTCGAGTTTTTCTGGATGAAATTGAGAAAAAAGCAGATCTATCGGCTATTAAATTTAAAAATAAAAGAGGTTATTTTGGATATTATTTAGCCAAAAATAATATCACGGTTGATGTGGTAAGAGTTTGTTTTCTCGGTCTTTTTGACACTGTATCTTCTTACTCGAAAGGAATAAGTGTAAATCCGAATTTTGATAATGATGCAACCGAAATAGAATTAAACAATTTATCTCGAGCAAAAACAGTCATGCACTTTACTGCCACAGATGAGCATAGAGCCAATTTTTCGCTTACCAAAACAAGAGTAGGAAAAGAAAGAGAATTTCCGGGTGTACATTCTGATGTTGGCGGAAGTTACAATGATGGT
>NZ_JADNRC010000033.1 GCF_015594725.1 Flavobacterium sp. ALJ2
CGATACCAAAATTGCCGTTGAGTTTAATGATATTACAATCAATACCGATTATCAGTTGATAGGCGGTGTTGTAGAGACAAGCTACAATCCAGATTGGAAAAATGTTGTTGATGTAGAAGATTTCACAGGCGAAGGACAAGGCGGACAAATCGAAAAAGAAGTTCCCTTTGAGATTAGCGATATTGTAGTTGATGCAAATGGAGATATTCTAGTCAATGGTAAAAATGGAGAGCAAGTAACTATTCCGGGAGGAAAAGATACTGTAATTACAGATAGCACTGGGAAAATCTACAATGTAGACAAAGACGGAAACGGAACTAATGAACCAACAGCACGTGCAGAAGGCGGAAAATCGACAGCTGAGAATACCGATGGTGTAGACAAAAACGGAAAAATTACCGAATTTACAGCCAAAGGAATTACCATTGCTTTTTCGAACATTGAAGATCCAGACAAGAATAAAGGCAGTAAATATGCTTTTGATGTTATGCCTAAAGGAGTGCCAACAGCTTTAGAAAAACTCTACAAAAAAGTAGGCACGGTAGCTTTGCCCTATAAAGCTGTTGTAAACGGAAATTCTGATATCCTTCAAGCAATAGTAAGCGTTACCGATAGCAATATAAAACTAGACAGTATTGTTTTCAAGACCGAAAACGGTGGTAAAGTTGATGCTGTACGAAACGACAAAACCTTTAGATTAACAGTAAAAGGCAAACTCACCTATGCCGAAGAACAAATACTAGCCACCATAAAACAAGGTGACAAGTGGAAAGTTATAGGCGCTTTTATGCTTGTACATATTTCTCCAAAAGAAGTAAATGTAGCGCTGGTTCCTACTTACGCAATTTCGCAAAGTAAGCTTGACGCAATTATTTCTAATACGCAGGCAATTTATAGTAAAGTTGGGGTGAAAATTAATTTTACTAAGCAGCCTATTTTGGATATTAGCACTGTAGTTTCTGGAAATACAATTCAGACTGAAAAGAATACGCTTACATCAACTTACAGTACAGTTCAGCAAAACATAAATACCTGGTACAAAGGTGACGGAAATAGTTATGTGTTGTTTATAACCGATAAAGCTTCTAGTACTGGTCAGGATGGTTATATGCGTTTGAACGGACAGTTTGGTTATGTATTTAATTCGGCAAATGATAAAACAGCAGCACATGAGTTAGGTCACGGAATCTTTAAATTAGAACATCCTTTTGAGAAGTACAAAACTTCAGAATCTGGCACCGATTTCTTAATGGATTATAGTTCAGGAACGGTCTTAAATCACCTAGATTGGAAGCAAATTAATGATCCTGCATTTAAAATATATTCGTTCCAGAGCCAGGCTAGTGGGGAGCATATTGATAAAGATTTTGTAGTTAAAGAAGATAGTTACTTTTTGACTCCTTCAAATAAATTAATTAAACTATCAAAAGGAACTCAAATAATTTTCACGTGTGATCAACCACAACATTATCAAAACGGAGCATTATTTTCATTTAAAACTCCAGATGGTTTTTATTGGCACGATACCACAAAATTTGCTTTAAATGAGAAAACTTTCAATGGCTATTTCAAAGCAAATTCACAAGGTTGGGTTAGAAGCAATGGACAATTAATTCCTTATTCAGATTCAAATTTTAAATACAATGGAGCAGGAAACTATTCTGTTTATTTTATCAATTTACTTACTATAGATAATAAGAAAAGTGAGTATCGTATTTTAAAACAACAAATACAACTTAGCACTCAACAAATAAGTACAAGTAATAGTTTTGCTGGAGCAATTCAAGATTTAGTGTATAAAGGAAGCGATGGGTTAGTTCAAACTATAACCTCTACAGGATGCGATACCAAACCTGAAGAGGAAAGAGGAGATTTAATAACTTCTATAGAATCTAACGACAAAAAAGCGATACTTAATGTATATAAAAATGCTATAACAGGCAAATATTACGTTGAAGCTGAACTTAAAGGCGAAGGTAATGTAAAAACAAGAAGCCAAAAAGAAGCTTTAGAAAAGCAAATGAGCGACCTCGCTACCCAAAAAATTAACGAATTGGGTGGTTTGAATAAAGATAGAAGCAAACCATTATTTGAAACTACCGATGATGGCGGTGGATTTTATGTAAAAGACATGAACGGTCAGGAATGGCTTGGTACTATTTGTGATTTAGGCTCTAATGTATGGGAAAATGCAGCATTGCCAGAGAATTATTGGAATCAAGATAATGAAGGATTCAAAGATTCAACAATTCACTTGCCACCTACCTTATCTGGTGTTTCAGATGGAGCGATAGAGATCGTTTCAAGTTATCCACAATTAGTAAAATTAGGATATGATGTAGCAACAAAAGAAGAAGTTCGAACAGGCATTTGGGTCGCGGTAAAAAATATTACTCCAAGTTCAGTTTATTCTATGGCAGAAGGTGCTGTTAAGGATAAAATAAGCAAATATAATTTTTCTGACAAACCTTATCTTGGACATCACGAAATAGCAAAAGACGGTGTTGCTATTGTTAGTATGGTAATGGGAGGAAGCTTTATTACTAAGGGTGATGATGCTTTAGAGAAAGGCACAAAAGAAGTTGGGAAAAAAGTAGAAAAAGAAGTAGCTGAAGGTCTGAGAAAAGTGTTTGTTAAGAATTTAGATGAAACACTTAATAAATTAAAGCAAAAAGCAAAATATGTACTTGAAGGTACTGGTGAGTATAGTGTAGTGAAAGGCCATCATCCATTAGCAAAAAAGGCTTTTGAAGATGTAAAAGAATATGATTATAAGAAAGCTTTTAGTGTTAAGCCAAGTCTGTTGGATAAAGTCTCAGGTATTGATAAGATTCATAGTATAATTACGGGACAACAAAATAAATTATATTCTGCTTGGAAAAAAGCTAATCCATTAAAAAAAATGGGGATAGAAGATATGGCCGAAATTGAAATAAAAGCTATGGTGAATGCGGGGGTTTCTGAAGATGTAGCCACTGGTTGGGTAGTAAAAGCATTAGAAGATATTAAATTAAAAGGAATAAAAGAAATAAAAAACATACCTTGGAATGGAGTAAATTAAAAATGAAAAAATGAAAAAAAACAAAGAAATTTTAGATTTATTAGGGAGCAAAATAATAAAGGAATGTTATGACGGCTCTTTGAAGCATTTTGAAAGTATAAAAAATAAAGAAAATCTACCAGAAATTTATAAAGAGAAAAAAGATTTTCTAAATAGTCTTGATAATGATAATTACTTATTATTTCGGAAAGTAATTATGAGTAATGTTGAATTAGTACTATTCGAATTTTTTAATATAATCGAAGAAAATGAAGAATTTAAAATTATTTATGAAGAAGACGGTAAGCAAGTAAACTTAATGGAAATAAGTGAGATGTTAAAATCTGAGCTATTTATTGAAGGAGGATGGATCGAAAGGTTTAGCAAAGAAAAATAATGCTTATTACTAAAAAAACATGAGTTTAAATGAGTTATTATGTTCTCTAAAAAAATAGAATCGTTCTTTGAAATAAAATCTGAGTGATCTTTAGTTTAAAGATTCAACTATTCACTTGCCACCACCCTATCTGGAGTTTCTGATGGAGCGATAGAAATCGTTTCAAGTTATCCACAATTAGTAAAATTAGGATATGATGTAGCAACAAAAGAAGAAGTTAGAACAGGCATTTGGGTCGCGGTAAAAAATATTACTCCAAGTTCAGTTTATTCTATGGCAGAAGGTGCTGTTAAGGATAAAATAAGCAAATATAATTTTTCTGACAAATCTTATCTTGGACATCACGAAATAGCAAAAGACGGTGTTGCTATTGTTAGTATGGTAATGGGAGGAAGCTTTATTACTAAGGGTGATGATGCTTTAGAGAAAGGCACAAAAGAAGTTGGGAAAAAAGTAGAAAAAGAAGTAGCTGAAGGTCTGAGAAAAGTGTTTGTTAAGAATTTAGATGAAACACTTAATAAATTAAAGCAAAAAGCAAAATATGTACTTGAAGGTACTGGTGAGTATAGTGTAGTGAAAGGCCATCATACATTAGCAAAAAAAGCTTTCGATAATGTAAAAGAATATGATTATAAGAAAGCTTTTAGTGTCAAGCCTTCTGCATTAGAAGATGCTTGGAAAACAGTTAATAGTGGTGTTCCTCAAAATATACATGCAAAAATTACAGGACAACAAAGTAGTTTATATACAGCTTGGAAAAAAGCTAACCCATTGAAAAAAATGGATATGGAAATTATGGCAGATATTGAAATTAAAGCAATGAAGAATGTCGGAATACCAGAAGATGTTGCAACAGGTTGGGTTGTTAAATCTCTTGAGGAAATTAAAATTAATGGAGTTACCGAAATAAAAAACATACCTTGGAACGGGGTAAACTAAAATAATATATCATGAAAAATAATCTAGAAATCTTAAATGAATTTGGAAAAATTTTAATTAGCCAAGTATTTGATAATCAATATAGATTTATCAAAAATTCTATTGAAGATTTATCAAAAACAGAAGAATATAAAAATTTATTTGATAACATGTCAGCTATTCAAAAAAATGAAATAGAAAATTACACTAGAGAAATTTTACAAGGTGCCCTATTTAATTTTCTAAATATTTTTGAAGAAAATGACGAATATAAATTAATATATGAAGAAGAAGGCAGGCAAGTAAATTTGTTAGAAATTAGTGAAATGTTAAAATCTGAACCCATTATTGAAAATGGTTGGATCGAAAGGTTTAGCAAAGAAAAATAATGCTCATTACTAAAAAAAAACATGAGTTTAAATGAGTTTTAGTAGATAATGCAGGTAAAAAATGGGCCGAAATTTTAGACAATGAAATTCGCGCAGTGGCTGGTGATGCTGGACAAGGATGGAATAAATTCCTGAATGTTAAACCTCCTTTAATGAAGAATTTTAAATATATAGTTGATGATGGTAAGTACATCTTTGAAACGGATGGTTTAGGTAGGGTAAACAAAGCAGCAATGGAAGATGTCGACTTTTATGCTAGGGCAAGAAAGGATGATTTTCAAGGAGAAGCTAAAAGAGTTAAAGATGGTTTTCCTAAAGATGACGGAGGTCATATTTTCAGAAATGAATGGGGAGGACCAAGTGAACAAATTAATTATTTTTCTCAAAATGCTGTCAAGAACAGACCTGGCGTAGGAGGAGATTGGTTTAATATGGAGCAAGCTATAACAGATTTTAAAAAGGCAAATCCTAACAAGAAGATAAAAGTTGAAATGGAATTTTATTTTGATGGAAATTCAAAAAGACCCAGGGCAATTGATGTAGATATTCATGTTGATGGTAAGTATAGTAATATATTAAGTAAAGAAGGAATAACGAACCCATAAAAAATATAAAAATGGATATTAATTATTTAGTTTCAGAAATAAAGAATTATTATAAAGAATTTGAATATGATAAATTAATTGTTGATTATGTTTTCACATTAGAAGGCAGTTATAACTTTATTATCACTTATAAGAAAAATAACGACTCTGTAGAATCGGAAGTTTCAAATAAACCTATTCGAAATTCTGTTAGAAAGATGGCAGAGAAATTTGAGGAATATAAAAATTCAAGTCAGAGGTTCAATCGTATAAAAATAGAAATTAATTTAGATGGTACATACTCAGAAAAATATTGGTGGGATATGGGAAAAGAAAAGCAAAATCTATTAAATTATGCAGAAGTATTTTACCAATGGGTAAATGATCGAATGATGTCTATGATATTTGAGTTTGAAAAAGATAATAATCTTGTGCCTACTCAGTTTGATGCAGATGGTGATTTAGAATATTTAAGCTCATGGGATAGCGGGGTATTTACTTTTCACATTACTGAACGAAATGAAATAGAATACAATATAGTACTTTCCAAAGATGGTCAGGAGAGAGTTTTGCAAATGCCATTGAAAGATTATTTTATGGAAGGGATTTTAGAACATCACCATATAACTAATACAGAACTTTCAGATGAATGGAAACCTTGGAATACTTTGATCTTAAAGTCTCTTCATTATGACATTCCTTATGATAAGAGAGATGAGTTTGTGAGTTATGTAGAATAAAATTAAGAATAGTTTGTAATTAGGATATGCGTTTATACATAAATATT
>NZ_JADNRC010000034.1 GCF_015594725.1 Flavobacterium sp. ALJ2
TTTTTATTATTTAGAAAGTTTCTTCCCCCCGATTGCTCAGGGGGAAAAGCGTACATAAGCTTACGGATTATTAGTACTACTCGACTATGACATTACTGCCTTTACATCTATAGCCTATCAACGTGGTCATCTCCCACGATCCTTAAAAGAAATCTCATCTTGTGGTGGGTTTCGCGCTTATATGCTTTCAGCGCTTATCCCTTCCAAACGTAGCTACTCTGCGGTGCTCCTGGCGGAACAACAGATACACTAGAGGTTTGTCCAATTCGGTCCTCTCGTACTAGAATCAGATCCACTCAAATTTCTTGCGCCCACAGTAGATAGAGACCGAACTGTCTCACGACGTTCTGAACCCAGCTCGCGTGCCACTTTAATGGGCGAACAGCCCAACCCTTGGGACCTTCTCCAGCCCCAGGATGTGACGAGCCGACATCGAGGTGCCAAACCCCCCCGTCGATATGAGCTCTTGGGGGAGATCAGCCTGTTATCCCCGGCGTACCTTTTATCCTTTGAGCGATGGCCCTTCCATGCGGAACCACCGGATCACTATGCTCTACTTTCGTACCTGATCGACCTGTATGTCTCTCAGTCAAGCTCCCTTATGCCATTGCACTCTACGCACGGTTACCAAGCGTACTGAGGGAACCTTTAGAAGCCTCCGTTACTCTTTTGGAGGCGACCACCCCAGTCAAACTACCCACCAAGCAATGTCCCCCGCAAAACGGGGTTAGGCCTCAGATAAACAAAGGGTTGTATTTCAACAATGACTCCACAACGCCTAGCGACGCCACTTCACAGTCTCCAACCTATCCTACACATCATTTATCCAAGGTCAATACTAAGCTATAGTAAAGGTGCACAGGGTCTTTTCGTCCCACTGCGGGTAAGCGGCATCTTCACCGCTACTACAATTTCACCGAGCTCATGGCTGAGACAGTGTCCAGATCGTTACACCATTCGTGCAGGTCGGAACTTACCCGACAAGGAATTTCGCTACCTTAGGACCGTTATAGTTACGGCCGCCGTTTACTGGGGCTTCAATTCAATGCTTCTCCGAAGATAACATCTCCTCTTAACCTTCCAGCACCGGGCAGGTGTCAGGCCCTATACTTCATCTTACGATTTTGCAGAGCCCTGTGTTTTTGATAAACAGTCGCCTGGACCTCTTCACTGCGGCCAGCATTGCTGCTGGCGACCTTTCTCCCGAAGTTACAGGTCTATTTTGCCTAATTCCTTAGCCATGAATCTCTCGAGCACCTTAGGATTCTCTCCTCGACTACCTGTGTCGGTTTGCGGTACGGGTACTTATTACCTGAAGTTTAGAGGTTTTTCTTGGAAGCCCTTAGGCGCACTATCTCTTCAACCGAAGTATCCGAGTACTATCGTATTTCCCCAAGATCTGTGGATTTGCCTGCAGATCTTATAGGTAGGTACTTCAACGAACTATTCCGTCAGTTCGCGGCGCTTTCATCACTCCGTCACCCCATCACAGTAATAACTAGTACGGGAATATTAACCCGTGGTCCATCGACTGTCCCTTTCGGGTTCGCCTTAGGTCCCGACTAACCCACAGCTGATTAGCATAGCTGTGGAAACCTTAGTCTTTCGGTGTGCGGGTTTCTCGCCCGCATTATCGTTACTTATGCCTACATTTTCTTTTCTAACCAGTCCAGCAAACCTTACGGCTCACCTTCAACCCTGTTAGAATGCTCCCCTACCACTTTAACTTACGTTAAAATCCATAGCTTCGGTAATATGTTTATGCCCGATTATTATCCATGCTCGTCCGCTCGACTAGTGAGCTGTTACGCACTCTTTAAATGAATGGCTGCTTCCAAGCCAACATCCTAGCTGTCTGGGCAGACAAACCTCGTTCTTTCAACTTAACATATATTTGGGGACCTTAGCTGATGGTCTGGGTTCTTTCCCTCTCGGACTTGGACCTTAGCACCCAAGCCCTCACTGTTGTGAAACATTATATAGCATTCGGAGTTTGTCAGGAATTGGTAGGCGGTGAAGCCCCCGCATCCAATCAGTAGCTCTACCTCTATATAACTTTATGCACAACGCTGCACCTAAATGCATTTCGGGGAGTACGAGCTATTTCCGAGTTTGATTGGCCTTTCACCCCTACCCACAGGTCATCCGAAGACTTTTCAACGTCAACCGGTTCGGTCCTCCACTGTGTGTTACCACAGCTTCAACCTGCCCATGGGTAGATCACACGGTTTCGCGTCTAACACTACTGACTAAAGCGCCCTATTCAGACTCGCTTTCGCTACGGATCCGTGGCTTAACCACTTATCCTTGCCAGCAACGTTAACTCGTAGGCTCATTATGCAAAAGGCACGCCGTCACCCCACGAAAGGGCTCCGACCGCTTGTAAGCGTATGGTTTCAGGATCTATTTCACTCCGTTATTCACGGTTCTTTTCACCTTTCCCTCACGGTACTGGTTCACTATCGGTCTCTCAGGAGTATTTAGCCTTAGCGGATGGTCCCGCCAAATTCAGACAGGATTTCACGTGTCCCGCCCTACTCAGGATACCACTATCATTTACACTCATTACCTATACGGGACTATCACCCTCTATGGTTCTACTTTCCAGTAGATTCTAATTCTTTGTGCAACAAATATCGTGGTCCTACAACCCCAACATTGCCGTAACAACATTGGTTTGGGCTAATCCGCGTTCGCTCGCCACTACTTACGGAATCACTTTTGTTTTCTTCTCCTCCGCCTACTTAGATGTTTCAGTTCAGCGGGTTTGCCCACCTATCGGTGTACTATGTCTTCAACATAGTGGGTTGCCCCATTCAGGTATTTACGGATCAATTCGTGTGTGCCGATCCCCGTAACTTTTCGCAGCTTATCACGCCTTTCATCGCCTCTGAGAGCCAAGGCATCCCCCATACGCCCTTATTTTGCTTATTGTACAAGTCTTGATAAATCAAGACTCTTTTCTTTACCATAAGTATCTCTACTTACAATAAAAAATGCTTTCTACTTTTTATTATTTTCTTATCTCAATATGTCAATGAACTTTTATCCTTACGGATCTGTGGAGAATAACGGAGTCGAACCGTTGACCTCCTGCGTGCAAGGCAGGCGCTCTAGCCAGCTGAGCTAATCCCCCATTTCAATTTTAGATCTTTGAATTCAGATTTTAGATCTCTTAATCCTTATCTAATCTCTTTTGGTGAATTCCAACTTCTAGAATTTCCTTTTTTTTTAAGTTTAAAAGTAGTCCCGGGCAGACTCGAACTGCCGACCCCTACATTATCAGTGTAGTACTCTAACCAGCTGAGCTACGAGACTCTGTTTTTTACTTAAATTGTATTATTTGAACTAACAGCAGAGTAATATAATCTATAGAAATGAAACCTAAAGTCTCTTTCGTCTTCTTTCCCCAACGTGCATAAATGCTAACATATAGGGCTCTAGAAAGGAGGTGTTCCAGCCGCACCTTCCGGTACGGCTACCTTGTTACGACTTAGCCCTAGTTACCAGTTTTACCCTAGGCAGCTCCTTGCGGTCACCGACTTCAGGCACCCCCAGCTTCCATGGCTTGACGGGCGGTGTGTACAAGGCCCGGGAACGTATTCACCGGATCATGGCTGATATCCGATTACTAGCGATTCCAGCTTCACGGAGTCGAGTTGCAGACTCCGATCCGAACTGTGACCGGTTTTATAGATTCGCTCCTGGTCGCCCAGTGGCTGCTCTCTGTACCGGCCATTGTAGCACGTGTGTAGCCCAAGGCGTAAGGGCCGTGATGATTTGACGTCATCCCCACCTTCCTCACAGTTTGCACTGGCAGTCTTGTTAGAGTTCCCGACATGACTCGCTGGCAACTAACAACAGGGGTTGCGCTCGTTATAGGACTTAACCTGACACCTCACGGCACGAGCTGACGACAACCATGCAGCACCTTGTAAATTGTCTTGCGAAAGATCTGTTTCCAAACCGGTCAATCTACATTTAAGCCTTGGTAAGGTTCCTCGCGTATCATCGAATTAAACCACATGCTCCACCGCTTGTGCGGGCCCCCGTCAATTCCTTTGAGTTTCATTCTTGCGAACGTACTCCCCAGGTGGGATACTTATCACTTTCGCTTAGCCACTGAGATTGCTCCCAACAGCTAGTATCCATCGTTTACGGCGTGGACTACCAGGGTATCTAATCCTGTTCGCTACCCACGCTTTCGTCCATCAGCGTCAATATATTAGTAGTAACCTGCCTTCGCAATTGGTATTCCATGTAATCTCTAAGCATTTCACCGCTACACTACATATTCTAGTTACTTCCTAATAATTCAAGTCTAACAGTATCAATGGCCGTTCCACCGTTGAGCGATGGGCTTTCACCACTGACTTATTAAACCGCCTACGGACCCTTTAAACCCAATGATTCCGGATAACGCTTGGATCCTCCGTATTACCGCGGCTGCTGGCACGGAGTTAGCCGATCCTTATTCTTACAGTACCGTCAAGCTGGTTCACGAACCAGGGTTTCTTCCTGTATAAAAGCAGTTTACAATCCATAGGACCGTCATCCTGCACGCGGCATGGCTGGATCAGGCTTGCGCCCATTGTCCAATATTCCTCACTGCTGCCTCCCGTAGGAGTCTGGTCCGTGTCTCAGTACCAGTGTGGGGGATCTCCCTCTCAGGACCCCTACCCATCGTAGCCTTGGTAAGCCGTTACCTTACCAACTAGCTAATGGGACGCATGCTCATCTTTTACCGTTGTGACTTTAATTATAAAATGATGCCATTATATAATACTATGAGGTATTAATCCAAATTTCTCTGGGCTATCCCTCTGTAAAAGGTAGATTGCATACGCGTTACGCACCCGTGCGCCGGTCTCTAGTTCCGAAGAACTATACCCCTCGACTTGCATGTGTTAAGCCTGCCGCTAGCGTTCATCCTGAGCCAGGATCAAACTCTTCATCGTATATTTTTATATTATATTGCGACTAAGATACTATTGGTCTTTTTCAAATCTTACGATTCTATTACTCTTTATTATTTGTTTTAAGATCTCTCTTAAAACGGCTGTCAATTCAATATGTCTAGGAACGTGTTCTTATTTCTTAATAACGCTTGTTTCTCAAAGCG
>NZ_JADNRC010000035.1 GCF_015594725.1 Flavobacterium sp. ALJ2
GATTTATTTCTAAAAGAGAGAGGTTGTCTTTTTTTATAATGCAAAAAAAGGTCAAATAAATTAATTATTTATTTGACCTTTTGTGACCCGACTGGGGCTCGAACCCAGGACCCCATCATTAAAAGTGATGTGCTCTACCAACTGAGCTATCGAGTCGTTTAATTATCAAAGAAAGTATTTTGTTTAATCACAAAATTTGTGACCCGACTGGGGCTCGAACCCAGGACCCCATCATTAAAAGTGATGTGCTCTACCAACTGAGCTATCGAGTCATTATTATCAATGAATATTATGTTTGATCACGAGTTTCGTGACCACGGTGGGATTTGAACCCACACGCCCTTTCGAGCACCACCCCCTCAAGATGGCAAGTCTACCGTTTCTCCACGTGGCCTAAAAAAAAAGGCCAAGTAGTTATTACTCGACCTTATTTGTGACCCGACTGGGGCTCGAACCCAGGACCCCATCATTAAAAGTGATGTGCTCTACCAACTGAGCTATCGAGTCTTGCTATCAAGGAAAGTGTTTTTTATCACAAATTTTGTGACCCGACTGGGGCTCGAACCCAGGACCCCATCATTAAAAGTGATGTGCTCTACCAACTGAGCTATCGAGTCGTATTCTTTCCTTGAATGCGGGTGCAAATATAAGGAGTTATTTTTGAAGTTTCCAAGCAATTTTATTATAAATTTGTCTTTTTTTTGGAAAATTTTCCAATGTCTTAGTTTATAAGGTTTTATTAGTATGAAAAAAATTGTGTTATTAGGGTATATGGGTTGTGGTAAGTCAACAATTGCTCAAAAATTATCAAAAATTACAGAAGTTCCATTTTTAGATTTAGATAAATGCATTGAAAATAAGGTTAATTTAACCATAAATGAGATTTTTAATAAACATGGGGAGATATATTTTAGAAAATTAGAGCACGAAACTTTTTTAGAATTACTTCAATCTCCTGAAGAAATTATTATAGGATTAGGAGGAGGTACACCTTGTTATGCTAATAATCATGAATTATTGAATAATGAAGGAGTGATTTCTATTTATTTAAAAGCATCTATAAATACATTATATGGACGCTTACTTTATAATAAGAGTAAACGTCCACTTATTGCTGATAAAAACGAGGAAGAGATGAGAGAGTTTATAGCAACACATCTCTTTGAGAGAAGTTTTTATTACAATCAAGCCAAATATAAGGTGAATGTAGATGAGAAGACTATAGATGAAACAGTTTCTGATATTCTTGAGCTTTTAGCTTAAGAAGGCATAATCGTTATTGTTGTCATCAAATACAACTTGTACGTGTTCTAGTAATGATGTTGAAAGAGAGATTCCTTTAAAATCAGCTTTTACAGGGTACTTCTTGTGATTTCTGTCAACTAGAACGGCAGTTTTGAATTTTTTTAAGGGAACATCTAGAAAATGACGAACAGCATATATTAAAGTAGTTCCTGAGTTTAATACGTCATCAACAAGAACCAATCCTTTGTTGGCGTATTGATCTTTGGTAAGAGAGGTGCTTATAGGAGATTCGGGTTTTTGTTTGTTTATCTGCACTTCGCAAAGAGATACTTTAATAGAAGAGATAGATTCTAAAGCTATTGCTAATTTTTCAGCGAATATAAAACCATTGGATGCGATCCCAGCAATCACGATTTGATCATCCTCTACAAATGTTTCATATATTTGATAGGCAATTCGTTTAATTTTATGTTCGATTTCTTGATGTGTTAAGATGATGTTTTTGCTCATTGTGGTTGTTGTTTAAAATAATAAAATTAAGTGCATTTAGTTTCGGTGTTATTCTGACTCGTCTTCATCGTTAGTGATGTCGTTGCCAAATTCATCAATGTCCCTGCGATCTTTTTTAGTTGGTCTGCCTGTTCCGTTTTTTCGGTAATGTTCTTTGGATAGTTTTAGTAATTCCAAATGAGCATATGCTTCAGCGGGAGTTTCGTTTTTTCTATATATATCGACAAGCTTTGCACCAACTCTATTCTCTGGAATGTCGAGAACCGTTATGATTTGAGTGATTTGATCTTTTCGAAATGTAATTTTGTCTGTCGGAAAAACCTCTTTAGAAGGTTTTGCAACTTGACCATTCACAGTGACGTGGTTTTTTTTGCATGCCTCGGTGACCAAATTTCGAGTCTTGTAATAGCGCACGCACCATAGGTATTTATCTATTCTCATAAATTTTCAAAAATCGGAGTTAAATTCTTTACAAAAATAAATCAATATTGTATCTTGCGCACCTAAAAATCAACAATAATGAACAAAATTAAATATTATTTTATTTTAACTATTGCAACTCTCTCTCTATTTTCTTGTTCTAAAAGCGATTCAGCGTCTGTAGAGCCTTTAAGGGATTATAAGGTGCAGTATGAAACGGATATTGCTGATATTGAAGAATATTTAAAAAATAATTATATTATAGTTACTGATAAGCCTGGTGAAACTGAAGATCAAAATGTAAAAATTGAAAAAATTACTGATAAGACCAATCCAGATCAGAAACCTATTTGGAGTTATTTAAATAGTACTACGTTTCCAACTTTAAAATCTAAGATTGTAAATCTGCATGGTTTCGATTATACTTTGTATTATATGGTGTTGCGAGAAGGAGTAGGAGAATCACCATGTAATGTTGATGGGGTTTTGACTTCTTATAGGGGGACCTATCTAAGTAGAAATGCTGCGACAGCAACAGTGGATGCTTCTGTCGTAATAGCTACTCAGTTTGAAGAAGTGGTGTTTCCGCAGACTTTCTTGAATTTGTTTCAAACGATAAAAGGGTGGGGGGAAACTTTTCCGAATTTTAAAGTTGGTACTGCAGTAGGAGATCCTGGAAGTGGTGCGATAAAATACAGTGGTTTTGGAGCTGGAATTATGTTCTTGCCTTCGGGATTGGCATATTATGCTGGAGGTAGTGGGTCAATACCATCTTATACTCCTTTAGTTTTTAGTTTTAAATTATATGCAATACAACGTATAGATCATGATGGAGATGGAATTCCGTCATATCTAGAGGATGATGGAGATGGGTATGTAAGGGATTTTCGTAATAAAACAGAGTACCCTAATTGGACAGGTGATAATCCAGATGATACAGATAAGGATGGAATTCCAGATTTCTTAGATACTGATGATGATGGAGATGGGTATAGTACTAAATTGGAAATTACAAAACCTGCAGGTGCTCCAGGTCCGAGTAAGTATTATCCATTTAATCCAATTGGTGATATTGAGCCTCATGGAATACCGCAATTTGCTGAAACTGGAGAGCCAGATTATATTTCGCCAAAAAGACTTAGAATACATCTTGATAAAGATCATCATACTGCTAAGCCTATTGTTTCTGTAAAGAAGCCTTAGTTTTAAGGTTTAGATAAAAACGGCTACTATAAAATTATAGTAGCCGTTTTTTTATGTCCTTATATATAGGTGGAATATTCGACTTTATTATAATAGGAGGAGTTTTTCTAGGAGCTGTTTCCTGCTATCCGCTCCAATCTTGCCCTTTTTAAAAGAAAAAGGGCAAGGATTTTTGCTTCTCCCGATAGCTATCGGGAGAAGCAAAAATGCGCGAAACCCAAAGAAAACAGGGGGAGAGGATGTTGTGCTACGGAAATTACCTATAAAATATAAAAAGGAATAAGTTGTAAATGCGTTGTTATCAACCTGTTAATAAAAGATTGAAAAATAAACTTAAAAATGGGTTTAAAAAGCCTTGTTTATCTGTAAAAAGGTGTTAGTTTTGCACCCGCAAGAAACAAGACGTTCTTTTAAATACTGACAAGCAAATGGGATTAAAATGAAGGAATAAAAAACTTCAAAAAAGATTCTGATAAAAGCTTGTGAGATTAGAAAATGAAAGTTACATTTGCACCCCGCAAAACAAGTAAAGTTCCTTGATATACTGCTAAGACAAACGAAGAAAACGAGAAATAAAATTTCTTAAAAAAACTTCAAAAAAATCTTGCCAGTTAAAAAGGT
>NZ_JADNRC010000036.1 GCF_015594725.1 Flavobacterium sp. ALJ2
ATTAAAACAATTACCTCATCAACTAATTCTTTTTGCCCTGAGCTATCTATTGCTCTACTATATACATAATCTTCTGCTTTATAAACTAATCCTTCCTCTACAGGATTGTTGTGTACATAATCTATTTTTTTTTGGATGGCTTTATTGCTCCAAAGTTTAATTTTAAAATAGTAAGTGTTCATAATAAATCATAGAATGTTTAACTTTAATCAGCATGCCGCACGAAAGGATTCGTGCGGTAGCGGGGATTAAACAATATGCAGAGGAAGGTGAGTTTACCAAAGATAGCAATATAATAACAATATTTCCTGATCACGGATCACGTTACATGAGTAAAGTATTTAGTGATGATTGGATGAACGAACAAGGCTTCTTTGACAGTGTCAATGAAGAAGAAGTTCAAAAAATTGAATTTGTAAAGTAGATAAAATAGTATTTATATATAGAAAAACTCCAGAGATATCTGGAGTTTTTTGTGTTTTAATGTGTTGTGTGAAGTCTTCAGACTTCATACCCGTTCAAATAAACTATTTTTTAAACTTGTTTTACCTACCGTTGTCTCTGCGAAGTCAGGTGACTTCACAGAGTGTGTACTTTATTCGTGTTTTGCGTAAAAAGAAGAATATTTTTCAATGATTTCTACATATTTAACAGTAGGGGTAAAACCTTCTTGAATTAGTTTTTCTTTCATTATTACAATTTTTTGAAATACTTCTAAGTCATAGTAATTAACAATATCTTCGATAAGTTCTCTTTCATTTATATAAAAGCTATATTCTCCTCTATGTTTAAAAAAATAAAAAAAAAGTTTTTTTTCTTCAGATGAAATTTCAAGATCATTAAAAATAAGTTCAAAAGGATTAATACCTATAATTCCATTTAATAATAAAATATCACAATACCATCCTGAATTTATATCTTTAAAAGAGTGTTTATTGAATTTTTCTCTAGGAAACATTTTTGTTATTAAAAGAACCCAATCTTTTCTAATAAAATCTTCCCATAAATTTATATAATAAAGAATTAATGATTGATTAAATGCTCTGTCATATTTTTTAAAACAATATACTAAAAGATCTATTTTTTCATCTTTTGAAAATTTATAAAGTTCACTTTCATAATTGACCTGACATCCTTTTAGTAAGGGTTGAGATTCATAAAGATTATTTGCTAATAATATTATTTTTTCCATTAATCAGTTATAAATTTTGTTTGAGTTTTAGTATTTCCTAAGTCATCTAAATATAATATTTCTAGAGAAGCTCCTTTAGTATTTATTCCTAATTTTCTAAATATATCTGGAAATTTCATAGTTTCCTCAATAGAAGGGAAATAGTGGCCAGAGGCATTAGATATTTTTTTTAGTTTTCCATTGATAACTTTTATTGTACCAGCAGCTTCAACATCTTGTGCATTACCTAAAAAGTGATGTTTTTTGCCAATTTTCAGCTTTCCATTTGTTGTAATTACAAAATCAACATCATTAAAGGTATTCCCTTTATTAGATAATACTTTTATTAAACCGTTTTCAGACTCTGCAATACCCCAAAAAGTGCCATCATCTGGTAAAGGTTCAGTAGGAAATTTGTTTTTAATCTTTTGTATGCTATTCCATACTTCCGTTCCATTTTGGGGCTTCCACTTCAAATACCCTCCAGCATTTGCAATATTATCTAAATTATTTGAAACTAGTTTAAGTTCTTCTATGTTAGTTCGAATGGCAGGAGATTCTGTATTTAATACCAACCATGCATCAAAAACATTAGGTTCTTTAATTAAAACTTTGAATTCAGGACTAGAAGTAGATAAATCATTTACTAATGTTGCCAGAGGACAAGGATCTCCTGGTCCAGCATTTACGATTAGGCTTGATAATATTAATAAATAAAGAAATAATCTTTTTATTATATTTTTCATTTAGTTTATTTTAAAGTAAGTACTTGTAAATTCGTTATTTGTTTTTTGAAGTAGTTCCATTTCTACTTGATTTGTATTATAATCTTGACCCCTATAAATCCATCTGAAAATATTTGGATAGAGTAGTTCATCGACAATACTTTTTTTATCAGTAACTTTTTTTTCGTTTAAATCATATGTAAAATATACATTAGAAAACGCCTGAATAATTTGAATCTGTGTAGAATTAATTAAATATGCCCATTCTATATCTATGTCATTTTCAAATTTTATTTTTTTATTTTCTAAAGTCAGCAGATCTGTTAAGATTAAACTCCTTTTATTAATCAATAAGTGCTTCTCAGGATAAAAGAAACTTCCTACCAACTTATCTATAGTTGTATTCCCATTTTCTCTAAAATATACTTTTAAACTTTTTTTTGTATAGTCTAAAGTATTCATTAAATAAAAATCGGAACACGGAATAAAAGCAAAGTTTTTAGTTGGATGTTCTATTTCAATTTTTTCATTCAATAAACATTGAATGGTTTTTGTTGAAAATAATTCCTCAGTTTTATCAATGCCATCAATCAATAATGAATAAAAGACAAGCTCTTGACCTCTATTAGGTTCTTCCCAGCCCATATATTTAAGCTCTATTTTTTTATTTATTGTTTTAAATAAACTTAAATGTTCAATTTGCTTTATTTGTATCATATTTAGTCGCAAAGTGTTTTTTTATTATCCTTAAATATCTTCCAAGCTTCAATTCCATTTTCAGGATTTTGATTAACTATTTTCATTAATGTAGAATTGTTTTTTAAATCCTGCATAAGTGTTTTTACTTCTACTTCTGACAAATTTAATGATTTATTTTTGGAGATAATTTTACTAGCAACATCATCCGTAAACCCTAAAGTTTTTAATTCACTAAAAGTATCTCCTCCAACTGTAATAGTCTTAGATATTGTTCTTCCTTTTCCAACCCAAGTAGCGTATTTTCCGCTCGGAGATTCTATAACTTGTATTTCAACAGAGCCTTCCTGTGCCAATTGTGACCATGTTTTTGCATAACCAGATACAGGATCTTTATCTTTTATTATAAATCGAGATTGCTCTGCCTTACCAACTTTTCCAAACCATGGAATTGCTCTATTGGTTTCAATTTCGAATTTTGATGGATCTTTGATTGTTATTTTATAATAAAAATCATATTCGTTTTTTTCCATATTTAAAGTCCTGCCATCAAAATCATGAGGTTTTCCATTAAACATGGGACTTGTATAGGCTCCTCCTAAATTTGGAGTTCCATCTTCTAAATCTCCAAATGAACCTCCATATCTATCAAATACCTCATTTTCATTTGGTAGCCTTTTAACTAACTGACCGTATCCACCATTTGCAGGAGGCCATAATGCATTATTTTTAACATCAAAATTTTTGGAAACAAGGTTGAGATCTTCTACATTTTTTGTTAGACCAGTTTTTTCGTTATATAATAACCTCCAAGAATCAAATGCTTTTTGCGGGTCATTTTCTACAAAAGCTACGAGTTCCTTAGATGTATATATCATCCTTGAAAAACTTCATTACAGTTTCACATTGTGCATTTACACTTAAAAATGCAAACAATATAATCCATAAAGTTAAATATAATTTTATCTTGTTTTTCATTATTTTTTATTTTTGCAATTATCGCATCTGTTAGAAGAGGATTTTCCCATATCCCAAATATATAAGAGATATCTTCTCCTAGTTGATCTTCTCCTGTTCCTCGCGGCTGATCTTCTGAACTCCATCTATTGAATTCAATTATTAAGTATTCTTTTTTATCCTCTC
>NZ_JADNRC010000037.1 GCF_015594725.1 Flavobacterium sp. ALJ2
ATTGAAAAGGCTAGTTTAAAAATTGAACGTATTCAAGTTATCCAAGCAAGGCGACAGATTTTGAAAAATGGTGGACAAGCCGGTGACTTAATACTAACTCATAACCATTTTGGCAATTCAGCATTGAGCCCATCAGACATACTCATAGCTATAGAATATAATTTAAAAGAAATTCGTGCTGTAGGTAGTTCTGGTGTAGATTACAGTTTAAAAAGAAAAAAGCCTTATCCCTCTAAAGATGCATATGAACTCATAATTAATAAAGTGAATAATAAAATGAAATCAAGATACCCTACTCTTCACCTCACGAAATATACAAATGGTGGTAATAACATTGAAAGGGCACAGTTTTATGCAGAAACCTTACTTAAAGAATTTGAAGATTATCTAGAATACACTAAATTCACCATTTAAAATAAAAATAAAAGAATGAAAAAATTGCCAAAACTAGATTTTTTATACTTTGACTTTGATTATACTGAAGAAATTTATTTCAATAGAAGAAATTTATATTACGATAAGTTTTACAACGATGAAGAGCATTTTGATAATTATTCTAAAACCTGCTCATTTGAAGAGCTTATTTATTTAATGATTTACATCTATAAAGATAAATACCCCAGAACAAGATTTACTCATACAATTTCATTAGACGCAGAATCAAAAAATTTACATTCTTATACAAACAGGAAGGAAAGGTTTGTAAGTGAAGATCTATATATATTTAGCAATTTCATGAGGAATGAAGTATCCGCTATGGAGATTCAATATCATAATGAAGAATATCCAGATGAGGAAACTATAGAAAAATATTGGAGTAGTGAATCTTTTATGCAAAATCTTTTTTTAGAGTTTAATAAAGAAGTCCCAATTCATATCATCGACAAAGCTCTGGAAGGAAAAGAATATACTAAAGTTGAAAAAGATGATGTATTACTTTATGAAGTAAAAGACAGTCCTATCGCTTCATTAGCAGTAACTAAAAACAGTATAAAACTGAATATAAATGAAGACAAAATAATATTATATGTTTCTGTTTTATAATTGTAACAATTAATCAAATATAAAATTACTCCCTCCATTAACACCCGTTTTTCCAAAGTAGAAAAACGGATGTTTTTTTGTTATTTATCTCAATTTAAACCTCCAAAATAAAATCAGAAAAGATATAAAAACAACTACTGAAACTACTGATTTACAAGTCTATATTATTTTTTAAACGCGCTATTTCGGCGTATTTTTACAGTTTTATGGAAGCATTTAAAGAATTTATTTCCAAAAACAAGCCGAAAGAATAATAGTTTGAAAAATCATATCTAAATAATAAAGATAAATTTGAAATCATTTTTTAACCAATTATACACTAATATGCCGAGTACAACCTATATAAGTTACGAAAAAAAGAAAGGATTCCAGATTGGAGAATATGAATTTGAAATCATCAGTGCATTTATAATAAATGCATTTGAACAAATTGGGTTACAAAATAAACCTGATTGGTACTTAGGTATTTACGAGGATTTTGATGAAATCATGAAAGGACATCAACAAAGAGTTATGTTTATTTTATTCGATGATTATTTAGCTTTTATACCTGAGAGAGAACTTAAAATAATTGAAGTCTTTGAAGTTGCAAAAAAATTAATTCAGGAAGAAGGCGAAAAATTACTTCCTGAAAAGCTCAATAAGATGCAAGAAATAAAAGACTGGCCACAAACGCGGGTAGAATGGACTGGTCCTTTATACACAGATGATATGATTCATGTAATTGATATCATGATAAAAATATTGAAAAAAGAATGGAATAATGGAGATTACAAAGTAGAATTCAAATATTAAGACTTTTTCAAACAAGTAATGAACTTAACAGAAATTCAAGAATATTTTTCAAATAGTTTGATAACATTCGAAAACAATGATATCATTAACCAATCTTTATCAAAAGAAACAGCAGATATTTTATACAAAATAGGCTTGCCTAATCATAATACTTTTGGTGGAGACTATGAGTTTTTTGGAAATGTCGAATTATTGGATGGAAAGTATTTAAAAATTGGTACTAAAAATACTTTTATTAATGAACCTTTTGGATTGTGCATTGATATTGAAACTCAACAAATAATTGGCAGAACACATTATCAAGAAGGAATAAGAACCTATACTATTAATAAAAATCTAAAAACTTATCTTGAATATTTATACGTGTTCAAACGTTTTACCAACGAAATAAAAATACCTCAAACTTTAGGAGAGTACCATTTACATCATGAAAAATATGCTCAGGAATTAAAAGATAGATTAATAGCTGTAGATAAAGATGACGTTAATACCGATTTTTGGTATAGTTCTATTGGAGAAATGGAATTGGGAGTTATATAATTCAAATTTATATGAAATATGTTTCAACTTTGAATTTGATAAATTCTTAAGAACCTGATAAACATTAATTATACTTAAATCCTCGTTTTAATAAGAAACGGGGATTTTTTCATACAATTATCTCAATTTAAACCTCCAAAATAAAATCAGAAAAAGTATAAAAATCACTACTGAAACTACTGATTTACAAGTTAGTATTATTTTTCAAACACGCTATTTCGGCGTATTTTTACAGTGTTCTTAAAGACAGGTATTCCATCTCAAATAGAAACCAAAAAGAACCTTTTTTAAGATTTATTTACCTCTTTATTTAAACAGTAAATAAATTTAAAATACAAATAATCTTATCGAATATTAAAATTCCTGGTTGTCTTCAAACTACTATTCGAATATTGAACTTTATAATGATTTTTTAATTAAAAAAAACATTAAAATTGATAATCCTTTCATGCTAGCTAACGAAGTAAGTGATATTCAAAATTTACTAGCAAACATTGGGAGTTTTCAAAAATAAAAAAATAAAAATCAAATTATATTTCAATCTAAAAATAGGATTCGCTCCATCGACAATAACAAGGTTTATACCCAAAAATTCTGTCATAAGTTACTTTGAGTATATCTTAGATAATAATAGAAACTTAATTAAAGAAGCAATTATGTTTGATGATGGAGTATTAACAGTAAAGTACTTTTATAAAAACCATAAGATTAACAAAATCACTTATTCTTTAAGGTATAACAATGGAGAAATATTGGTATCAAATAAAAACTATATTTTTTTATAAGATTTTCTTAGTAAAAGACACAAACTATAAATTAAGATGAAAACATATTATCATACATGATGAATATCGCCATTAGTTTTTATATTACTTTGGATTAAGAAAAATATCGGTAATAAAGCACAAAAATTGCAACTGGATTCTTTTCCTAAAAATGCTCCTCTCAATTTCAACGGAATTATTAAGGGATATAAAATTAGTTGTAATCGTCATCAGTTTGAAGCTATTGTTGATTTAAAAAATATTGAATTTAAAGTGTCTTTTCCAGTAAAGACTTTCTTTCTTTTAGACATTTTCGATCTTCAAAAGAACTTAGCTCTTAGATTTGAAACTGATAGTTAC
>NZ_JADNRC010000038.1 GCF_015594725.1 Flavobacterium sp. ALJ2
GCTTTTATTGCTTTTAGCAATAACAATAAATTCATGTATGGAAAAAAAGTATGAGTGGTCAGCAGATATTTCTGCACCAAGAGAGTATCCTGTAGAAGTTTACACAGGAGCAGTAGGAGGTTATTTTTTTAGCCAAATGGGAGGATTTAGCAACACTGGTTGGGGAGGCGGAGGCAGTGTAGATTTTATAAAAGCGCCCTTACCCGAGAATCTTGATATGACATGGTTGTCGTATGTAGATGATAAATTTTATAAAGGCGAATGGAAACTCCCTACAGAAAAAATAAAACAGCTATTTGATGAGGGTTTTTATGCTAAAAGAGGAGAAGAAGCAGTAACAGAACCTTATAAATATATAAAAATTGGATTTGCTCCAAAAGGAATGGTAGTAGTTTGGGTTGCCGGAAATGGAAGACAAGTTGAAGTAGCTCGATTTCAGGCTCATGAAACCATTATAGACCCGAAACTCATCAGCAAAGATGAGGAGTATATGTTTGAAAAGGACTACACTAAAGATATGTTAACTTACGATGGTACTATATCTAAAGACGTTCGGGAACAGCTTGAACAATACGGTTACCCACCATCAGAGGCTTATGAGGAGTATCGTGAAAAATACAACTGGAAACCCAAAGTAGTTTTACCCGAAGGCAGTAGAATAACTTCAATGTACATTAAAATGTGTAACGGAGAAATTGAAGATCCGTATGATAGATCAATAGAGCTAAAAAATAGGGCAATTCCTTTTTCTTTCGAAATATTCTGGTCTGTAGGCAGTGGTAAACAAGAACAAGAGTTTGTTTCTAGAATAGCTTTTACCCACGATAAAGAATATTGGGCAAAGTATCTTGAAGGTGGAGAGGATGAAATTCCGGTAGATTTTGATAAAAATAAAATTAGAAAATTGTTTAAAGAAGATCTTGATAAAAATAAGGCTGTGGAATTGGTTATAAAAATTGATCCTAATGTTGAGATAAAATCAGAGCGAGTTACTGATTTGTATTTAGAACAAGATGGAAAACGATATGAGATAAAAGAAAAGGTAACAAGAACAGGTAAATACGAATAATTATGAGCGTTATATTTGGGCATTATACGCCACCTAAAAAAGAAGATGAAGTTACGGAACTAACCATCGGTATTTTTTTTGCCAATAAAATATAGAACAATAATGATAAAAAAAACAATGCTTTTATTGCTTTTAGCAATAACAATAAATTCATGTATGGAAAAAAAGTATGAGTGGTCAGCAAATATTGCTGCACCAAGAGAATATCCTGTAGAAGTGTACACAGGAGCAGTTGGAGGTTATTTTTTTAGCCAAATGGGAGGATTTCGTAACTCTGGTTGGGGCGGCTCAGGTAGTATAAATTTTATTAAAGCGCCCTTACCTGATAAGCTTGATATGACATGGTTGTCGTATGTTGATGATAAATTTTATACAGGCGAATGGAAACTCCCTACAGAAAAAATACAACAGCTATTTGATGAGGGTTTTTATGCTAAAAGAGGAGAAGAAGGAGTAACAGAGCCTTATGAATATATAAAAATTGGCTTAGCTCCAAAAGGAATGGTAGTAGTTTGGGTTGCCGGAATTACAAAACAAGTTGAAATAGCTCGTTTTCAAGCTCATGAAACAATTATTAACCCCAAACTTATTAGCAAGGATGAGAAGTATATGTTTAGAAATGGTTATAGTCAACATAGATTGGAAAACAATTTTGTAATATCTAAAGACATTCGAGAACAAATCAAGCAATACGGTTACCCACCACCAGAGGCTTATGAGGAGTATCGTGAAAAATACAACTGGAAACCAAAAGTGATCTTACCCGAAGGTAGCAAAATAACCTCAATGTATATTAAAATGTGTAACGGAGAAATGGAAGATCCGTATGATAGACCAATAGATCAAAAAAACAGGGCAATTCCTTTTTCTTTTCAAATTTTCTGGTCAATAGGAAGCGGAAAGCAAGAACAGCGATTTGTATCAAGAATAGCTTTTACACACGATAAAGAATATTGGGCAAAATATCTTGAAGGTGGAGAAAATGAAATTCCGGTAGATTTTGATAAAAATCAAATTAGAAAATTGTTTAAAGAAGATCTTGATAAAAATAAGACTACAGAAATGGTTATAAAAATTGATCCAACAAAAGGAGATGATGATAAATGGGTAACTAATTTTTACATAGAGCAATTTGAGAAAAAATATAATTTAAACCAAATCTGTCAAGATTCGGGTAAATACGAATAGTTATGAGCGTTATATTTGGACATTATACTCCTCCTAAAAAAAAAGACAAAGTTACAGAACTGACCATCGGTATTTTTTTTGATGGTACCAATAACAATAAAAACAACACCAATGCCAAAGAGTATTATGACAAAAGGGCTAGAGGTGAAAGATTAACCCCTGAAGAAACCATTTCCGCAGAAGCATATCGAAAAAGCGGACAAGGCAAAACCAGTAGTAGTTATTATAATGCCTGGTCTAATGTAGCACGGCTTCATGATGCTTATCCTGATGAATTTGCTGTGTATGTTGATGGTATTGGTACTGAGGCTGAAAAAGGAGACTCCCCATTAGGGGCCGGTTTTGGAACAGGATTTATTACTGCAGGTACAGGTATATTAGGAAAAGTACAAGAAGGCTGCAAAACGTTAGCGAAGAAAGTAGCTGAAAAAAGTAAAAACAACCAAGTGAAAATCCTTAATTTAGATGTTTTTGGTTTCAGTCGAGGTGCAGCAGCAGCCCGAGTTTTTTTGGATGAAATTGAGAAAAAATCAGATCTATCGGCTGTTAAATTTAAAAATAAAAGAGGTTATTTTGGGTATTATTTAGCCAAAAATAATATCACGGTTGATGTGGTAAGAGTTCGTTTTCTAGGTCTTTTTGATACTGTATCTTCTTACTCGAAAGGAATAAGTATGAATCCGAATTTTGATAATGATGAAACCGAAATAGAACTAAACAATCTATCTCGGGCAAAAACAGTCATGCACTTTACCGCTACTGATGAGCATAGAGCCAATTTTTCGCTTACTAAAACAAGAGTAGGAAAAGAAAGAGAATTTCCAGGTGTGCATTCTGATGTTGGCGGAAGTTATAATGATGGC
>NZ_JADNRC010000039.1 GCF_015594725.1 Flavobacterium sp. ALJ2
ATTTAAAATACCCTGGTCTTCATCGCGTCCTCCGATATCTGAAATATTCTGGTCTAAAAGCGTCCAGATATCAGCATACATTTGTTGATCTGTTTTAAGGGATACTAAAATAAAATTAGGGATTACTTCATAGACAATATCTAATTTGTCTTTGTCATTTCCTGCCTCGGTAATAGCTTTTTTATACTGTTGGATAATTGTTGCTTTAAAGGCTTCAATATCATAGCCAATAAATTGAGCCAAATATTCTATTCCTTCGTAACTATCAGTTTCAAATCTAAGAGCTAAGTTCTTTTGAAGATCGAAAATGTCTAATAGAAAGAAAGTCTTTGCTGGAAAAGATACTTTAAATTCAATATTTTTCAAATCAACAATAGCTTCTAAGAGTTGACGATTACAACTAATAGAATATCCCTTAATAGTTCCTTTAAAATTTAGAGGAGCATTTTTAGGAAAAGAATCCAGTTGCAATTTTTGCGTTTTATTACCAATGTTTTTCTTAATCCAAAGTAATATAGATACTAAGGGTGATATTGATGCCGTTACAACTACTTCCTCTAAAGCACTTGCATTTGTATATTGATAATGATCCTCATTATTTAGTATATAACGATTACCTTTTAATGTAATTTCGTCAGGTTTTTAGTTTGGTATTTATAATTGCTCACCAAAATTTTTCATCAAAACTCGTCATAGAATCTAGTAAAAATCAAATAGAACTATCTTCTATTTGATTTTTACCCATATAAATATAGCAAGTAGATAGATTATAGGAATACAGGTTATTATAATTTTTGTATAAATTATTTTTCTTTTCATAAGCATGTAAATTATTGCTATTGCAGAAAATATTAGACTAAAAAGTAAAGAGGAAAAAACTAATAAACCTTTTAAATGTCTTCCTATTATATATTCTGGAATAGAACATATTATTATATAAATTATAAAAAAAACTATTTCAAAAAAAACAAATTGATTTACTCTTGATCCCATCCTCTTACTTTTTGATTATAATATTGATAATTGTATCCATTTTTAATTGCCTGGGTATCTTCTGCAGAATCCCCATTTTGACCTTTTGACATAACTTTTTCGTAAAAATCTACACCATCTAAAGCTGACTCCAAAAGAAAACCTGAATTACTCACAGCGTTACCCCATAAAAACTGGCCTGCATCGGCAATATTATAAATGACATTATGCTTGCCAAACTTAAAATAAGTTCGAGAGCCACCATTGTATCCTGCTTTATTCATTTCTTCGTTTGAAATTTTATATTCCATTTTTAAACCTGTAGGGAAATCCCAATCTCCATTTGATTTTATAGCCAGTTTAATATAGTCTGAAGTGTTTTTGTAACTTCCTGAAACATTCGGACTAATTTCTCCAGCGGCTTTGATTCTATCTAGCACATTTACTATAGGGGTAAATATCTTATTTTTTATTTCAAAATACCCATATAACATATGTTTATCTGTAATTTTTGGATCATTAAAAAACAATTCGGTTCCATTTTCATCAAAAAATTTATTTGCGCCTTCTTTTTTTATAAGTTTAGTGACATATCCTTTAGAATTTATAGTTATGTTATTTCCCAAGAATCGTTCATCTGAATCATTAAGTCCATTTGCATATTTCGCATCAAGTTTTTTGGTTGTTGCATACTTATCTTTAATATACTTCTCCATTTCAGCAGCATTTTTATCATCTTCTATTTGCTGACGCCAAATACCAATCATAATTTGCCTGAACCGTGCCATTTCGGCAGGACTGGTATCTTCTAGTACTATTGTATGGTTTTTAATAATCATGGTGGTGTGTTTTATGGGAGGTCAAAAAAGGTGTTTGCTATAGTATTTCTACTTTAACAGGTTTGGGCTGGATATGATCTGAGAATGCTGTGGTTATATTCAGGCGTAAATCGTCTTCTTGTTCTATTTTGGCATCGCCACCCAAATAACAGTTTTTGAATAATACTTCGAGGGCTTTAAATTCGTCCATTTTTGAAGCTTGCAATACTGCCGAGCGAATGCTGATATCTGGCTTTTTGAAATAAGCAAATAAGATCGTTTCGTCGTCATCGGTAATGGTGAGTTTAACTACTTTTTTATGCTTGTGTTTCCATTGGTTTAATTGTGCCTGAGTAATGTTTCCGTCGAGAACATCGACATTTTTTGAGTTTGTTATTTCCATTTTTAGATTTAATTATTAGTTGTATGATTGAGTAAATTGATGTCGGATTTGGTGGTGTCTTTTGTTGTTGAAAAACAAAGGCAAATGCTGCCAGACACAGGTATAAATGTCATTTCGGTTGTACTAACTGATTGACGTTTTCTATTGTTTATAGAAAGTGAATTTTGTGTGCGGATTTAAAAAAAGAGGCTGCCTGAGTTATTGTTTTGAAGTTAAATAAGATTCCGAATTCTTTATCTAAAACTCTAATTTCATCTTCAATTTTCTTTACATCAGGAAAATTTCCAAAAGTATCATCAGTTTTACTTAAAATCTCCGCAAGCTTTGTTTCTAGTCTAGCATATTCATTTATTATTTTTTCCGCATCCTCAATTTTCTCTTCTAACTTTAAAGCTTCATCCGTGTATCCGGCATCTCTAAGTGCTTTTGCTCCTTTTCTACCTTTTTTAACTAAATTAATTAATCCTTCTAATCCAAAAGTGGTAATATCAACCGCAATACTTATTTTTGTCCAATTGTCTACCAACCATCCTAAATCATTTTTTATTAATATTTGTTTTGCCTTGTCATTAATCATTACCATTTCTGCAGCTTCCTTTGTAATTTCTATATAAGCCAGGGTTACGGCAAGTTGGCTTCCACCAACAACAATTACTCTTAAAGCAGATGCAACTCCCAGAATTGAGGTAGTAAGACTTACTAA
>NZ_JADNRC010000040.1 GCF_015594725.1 Flavobacterium sp. ALJ2
CCAAAATCAAATCTATACTCTTTTTTACACCCGAGTATTTCAGAAGACGGTTCTAGACTATACTTTGCTTCAGATATGCCAGGAGGATATGGTGGAGTAGACCTTTATTATGTCGATTTTGATAAAGAGAAACAAGTGTATGGCAAGCCTGTAAACTTAGGGCCAAAAATTAACACCAATGGAGACGAGTTGTTTCCGTATATAGAAGGTACAAATTTGCATTTTTCATCCAACGGTCATAAAGGATACGGAGGTCAGGATATTTTTGTAATCAATTTAAAAGAAACAGATGCAACGGTATTTCATTTTCCATACCCAATAAATACTCATTTCGATGATTCGAACCCTGTTTATGATGTAGTGAACAAGAAATATTACTTCTCTTCGGATAGAAAAAATAGTGAAGATGACAATTTGAGCAACAAATGTGTTTATGTAGTTCAATCTCCAGATCCAATGCTTTCAATCATGGAAGCTGTAAACAAAACGGTAACTGTAGGTCCAATTGGAAATATAGCTGTAGCATCAACAGCTGTTGAAGAGCTGGTTGCTCTTCCAAAGGAAGAAATATTTAGAATGGTTCATTTTGATTTTGATAAAGCAATATTAAAAACAGAGGAACTATACATTTTAGATGATATATACCAACTATGGGCTTTAAATAAAAAAGCGATGATTGAGCTTAGTGGTAATACAGATACATTAGGTAAAGAATTATACAATTTAGGATTATCCAAAAAGAGAGCCGAAGTTGTTCAAAACTATCTGATAAGCAAAGGAATTCCTAAGGAATCGTTCCTTCTTCGTTTTAATGGAGATACTAATCCTTTAAAGCGTATTGAGCCAGGAATGACAGAAGAGGAAATTGAGCAAGTTTCAAGAGAAAATAGAAGAACTGTGATTACTATAAAATAATAAATTAAACAAATAAAACCTTTAACATGGTAAAAAAATTCATACAATTATTAGCTTTAATTAGCTTTTTTCCAGCTTTAGCTCAGGAAATGCCTGCCGTTTTTAACAAAAATTTAGTCGAAGGTAATAGTATAATAAACAAAGTAGTTTCTTTTGAATCAGGAGATTTAATCGTTGCAGGGGGAGGTAGCTCAAAAGGCTATATTGCTAAATTATCAGAAGATGGCAAAGTTATTTTTGATCGCACAATCGTTAATCGCGGAATAGATTCGTATAAAGATATTATTCTTACCAAAAAAGAGAGCATTTTAGCTGTTGGGGGAGGAACGTTAAGTACCGGTGCTGGACGAATTTCTCTTTTTGACTCTAAAGGGACTCCGCTTTTTGATAAAGTTTTTGGAGAAAATAACGGTGGTTATTTTACTACTGTTAAAGAAGACCTAGAAGGTAATTTTGTAGCAGTTGGAGTTTCTGGAGGTGTTTTACAGCAAGGTCGAATTGTAAAATTCAACATTAATGGAAAAATTATCTTTGACAAACTTTACAATAACAGTACAGTGCTTAATGGTTTGATTATAGACCAGGACAACAATATTTTGGCTATGGGTAGCTCAGTGGATAATAGCAATGGAATAGGTGTTTTATTGAAGCTGAACAACTCAGGAGCTGAAGTTTTTCATCACAGTTCGCCTATTGCGGGAGGAGTTTATAAAGACTTTAAACTTTTAGAAGACGAAAGTTTGCTAGCTATTGGAGGAGGAGGATATGGTTCTGGGAATTCTCCTAGAATTACTCGTATTCGTACAGACGGTCAAGTTATTTTTGATAAAACGTATAGCAATGTGGATGGTATTTTTACTGGCTTAGAGGTAGATCCTTCGGGTTATATATATGTCTCAGCAGAAGAATTTGACAGAGGTCGTATGTTAGGATTGCGTTTTGATGGTACTATGGTTTTTAATCAAGAAACAAATACGCCGTTAACATCAATAAAAAAAGGACAGGACAC
>NZ_JADNRC010000041.1 GCF_015594725.1 Flavobacterium sp. ALJ2
GATAATCTGTCTTTTACCTGCATAGCATCTATACTTATACTCATGCCTATTCGTAAGCTTCTGTTTCGACTTGTGGCGGTTATAAAATTAGATTCTGCTGCCGCACTTTGCTGTCGGCTTTGCAGTATGGTTTGCAAATACATATCATCACCAGTGCTTATTCGGCCATACTCTAATGATGATGTAGCATATAGCTTTTGGGAAGCTGCTATAGCATCGGTACCCAACTTTGGAAATCCATCTATTTGGTCTCTGGTCTTAGCTTGATACAGTTTGCCTACATCTTCGTTATATGTAAATGCTCCGAACTGATTAGGAATTGCCTGTACAGAAATATTAAGGTTAGAAAGATCTTTGTTGTAAATCAATTTTGTATATTCCATACTGACATTTGGTTTGCCAAAAAAAAGTTTTTCTCCATCATAATACAACCATTCGTTGTATTGTTTGGCTAAACGTTGAATATATTGAAAATCAGTTTCTAGATATTGCGTTTGGTAGTTAATTCTAGTTTGCAATTCGGGTTTGATATTCTTTTGCAATTGTTCACCTGCGGCTGTTTTTATCACTTCCTCAATAATATCATGCAAATGGGTATCTTCCCAAGAATTAAGTTTTGGTCCCGATTCTAGAAGTATAGTTTTAGAGTAACCCGAAATAATAATCTGACTCCCAACATGCCCTAATTCTTGAGCAAATTGAACATTGGTTACTATTCCTAAAAAATTATTGTGGTTTTCAAAAGCAATATGCAAAACACCGCCCAACCATTTTTGAGCACTTTCTATAGTGTAGGCTCTTGGTTTTTCGACAACAGAATGAGGAACACTAATTTTAAAGTGGTGGTGATTATTAATAGTTTGATATACCTCAATACTAGTAAAATGTGAGATTTGTTTTCTATTTATACCGAAAATTATTTTAGGAATGACCATAATATGCTTAGTTATAAGTTTATTGTTTTTTTAAAATTTTAACTTAAATAGATTATAGTCTAAAGTGCTTAGTTCTAAAGTGCTTATGGAGAATTCATTTTTAAGCTAAAAATATCTTGTTCTAAAAGTAGAAATGATACTTATTCAATATTTTTTGAAGAAATTGTATAATAAAAGAAACAAGAAGCGATGTATTATCGCTTCTTGCTTATTAATAATAATTAAACTCTTGCCCAATTATTATCTAATGTTGCATTACCTAATGTAATTTTCTCAGCCGAGAAAGTAATCTCAGTTGTCATTGGATTTTCAGCCAAAGCATCTAATTGTTCACTGAAGAATACAATAAAAGCATTCTCAAAAGTAAGTTCTTTCATTACTTGCTCTGAATCTGCTTTAAAAAACTTTACTTTTCCGCTTACCGGTTTGTGCTGACTGTTTACTGCCTGCTCAATAACAGTAGTATTATCTGTAGATTTAACTTTTAAATTTAATCTACCTCCTTTAATTTCAGATGAAACAGCTCCTTTACCATCTGTATGTCTTATCATCTCTACTTTTGAGAATAATACTTGGTACTCGTTTCCTTCGAATTCTAAAATTGCTTTAAATGCCATAATAAAAATAATTAATTTGTTAAAAATTGTTTTTTTAGAATCCTCTCTCTTATCTGACTAGTATAAATAAAAAAAGAGGTGTTCTATATGATTTAGAATACCTCTTTTTGTACTAAAGTACTTTTTGAGTTGCTTCTTATAGAAAGAAGATGAAAATTCGCAATCAATTAAGTACGAATTTATA
>NZ_JADNRC010000042.1 GCF_015594725.1 Flavobacterium sp. ALJ2
GGATCAATACGAAAACCTGTGGAGCGATAAAATTTAAGCATAAATAGTAGTTAACCTAAAAAGGAAGAATTCTATATTTCTTACTCCTCTAAATTTAGATCTAAACGTTTTTATTTTAGCATTGAATGATTCGGCAGAAGCATTTGTACTTCTATTATCAAAATAGTTTAATATGGTTTGATAATGATTGATAATTGTACGTGAGATTGTGCCAAAAGATTTAAATCCAGATTGATTTACTTTTTCGTGCCATTTGGCTAATTTTGCAAAACCAATGATTTTATCTTTTGTATTCTCGAAGATGCTTCGGAGCTCTTGGGTTAGATTATATCCTTTTTGAATATCAGGATATAATTCAAATAGTAATGTAGCGCGTTCTGTTTGATTAAGAGTCCACTTTGATTTGTTTTTGTATAAGAAGTACCTGCTCCTGGCTAGTAATTGCTTCAGGGTATCTCCATTTGAAAGTATTTTAGGTTGAAAATTTACTTTTGTTTTTTTGGCATTATCTATGGCTTCGTTTTCTAAATCTATGACTTGCCAACGGTATTTGATTCTGATTTCTTGTAGTGCTTCTGAAGCTAGCTTTTGAACATGAAAGCGGTCTGTGACACGAGTTGCATTAGGAAAACATTTCTTTGCAATCAATCCCATATTACTAGCCATATCCAAAGTGATTTCTTTTACTAGATTTCGTTCTTTCAGAGGGATTTTTTCAATAATTGCAATAACTGTTTCTGCTTTAGTTCCTGCAACCATTGCTACTATAGTTCCTTTTCTACCTTTTGCAGATTTGTTAGTCAAGATAGTATAGAGCTCGCCATTAGAAAGGGAAGTTTCGTCTATTGATAAATATTTTCCGATATTCTGTGGAAAAAGAAGCCATTTTTTTGCATGTTTTATTTGACCCCAAACTTTGAAATCACTTAGGAAATCTTTGTACTGGTATTGTAGATTCCTACCGGATACTCCATAGAAAGAGGCAATAGTTTTGCAATCATTTGGGCTGGAATCTATTGATCTCTTTTAAAAAAGACGCAAACTCCTGTGTTACACGAGTTCCGTCTGCTACTAAATTCCAATCTCTAAAAACTATTTTTCCTGTATCTTCATTAAGCCATCTTCTTCGAGTGATATGAAGATATACCTGATGACCACGAATAGGAAAATCTTGAACCGTTATCTCATCAAAGAATCCTTTTGAACTTAATTTTGAGTTTCGGTATTCTTTAGGAATTGAATTGATCTCTTTTAAATATAAATGAAGTATTTCATCTCCTTTTTTATAGGAGGTAAGTTCAAAATAGTCTACTATGATTTCTGGTAACAATAATTTAAGGATATCGATAAATGAGTCTTGCATTGGGTATAATTTGAAAACACAAATATCTAGATTTTAATATTTCCCCACAACAATATGTATTGATCC
>NZ_JADNRC010000043.1 GCF_015594725.1 Flavobacterium sp. ALJ2
AAAAAAGCAAGTATCTCAATTGAAATACTTGCTTTTTTATAATCATAATAAGATTTAATAAAACACTTAGTTATTAAACAATACCGTTGCTGTTGCTTTGTTCTGTTTTTCAGAAACACTAATTGCACCTGCTGACGGTAAGCTATTAACTCCTGTTAGCTTCAAGGCTATGTCTTTGTCTCCTTTTTGTTCTGTGTCTGGAATAACCAAAACCTGAATGTCTGCTTCCATATTATCACAGTTTCCTGCAATAACTAAATCATGAGTATTTAAAATTACAAAATCCTTATTTAATACTGCTGTAGTATGATCGGCATCAACATCAAACTTAACTTTAATATCTGATCCTGAGCAATTTACCAGTTGCTTACCATCACTTATTTTGGTAAAAAACACTTTAAACATTGCTACTGGTAAGACACTCGATTCGTTTCTGTTAGATAATTTCGAGATATGTAACTCCGCAGGCTGATCTGTTATCTTTTGGATTTGTGAAATCGTACGTGCTCCACCTAAGAATTCTACCATTGATTCTACGCTATTTGACTCTACTCCTGTCAAAACTAATTGAACTGTTTCAGCATCTTCAAATAAATTATCATCTTTCGTTTTAACAAACAATTGTGCTCTAGATTCTCCTACAGCTATTTTTAATGGAGTTTTAGTATCTCCAAAAAAGTCTTGGTTTTCTGTAGCTGACCCATTACCAAACATATAGTTTAATTGGATAGCTTTGGATGTTTTGTTTACTAAAGGTTTTCCATCTTGACTAAACAAACCTACTTCATAAGATAAAGATCCTTTTTCTTCACAGTCTGAACCTCCTACAAAACGAACCACTGCTGGTTGGTTTATAATAGTTATTTTGGCTTGTTCTTTAGCTATGTACGTATGTTGTGGCGAAGATAATTTTACATTAAAATATTCTGAATCCTCAAAATAGGTATCACTCTTAATTGGAATTTCAATAGTTTTCTCAATTAGAGAACCTGTAGCAAAATCAGATGGCAGAAATGATAAAACTCCTTCTGATGGTAAATAATCTTCTCCTGTAGCAGTACCATCAAATAAGCTATAGCTTATTTTTACTGGCATTCTCACACCTTCTTTACGCAAAAAACCAGACAGAGTCACTCGTACACTTGCTGTCATAATACCATTTAATGGCTCTGATACAGAAATGTCATTGATAGTAGCCCCTTGGCTTATTTTGGTTATTCTTGCTCCAGTAGTTGTACCTGTTCCTAATGCAATCATTTCTCCTGATGGTAAATTTA
>NZ_JADNRC010000044.1 GCF_015594725.1 Flavobacterium sp. ALJ2
CAACTTTATCCCGTACAGCTAACCCCTATTTTTAATAGTCCGTACAGTTCAAAACTATCCGACTATGCTACCAGCATGGATACTAAATTTAGACTGCTTGTCAATCCAACCGATATTATGCTAACGTACCGACAAGTACGCTTAAAACTGATCATACAAGGCAGCAGATTCAACATACAAAGTAATGATTTTATAGTAGGACAACGTTCTATTTTTATCACTGGAGGTTCATTTGTAACCCTTACCAATACCGATATTGGCGCCTTGTTTCGATTAGAAAACCTACAAGGCATCAGCGCAGCACAATACGCCAATGGCTTACCAGAGGGAATGTACAATTTTTGTTTTGAGATGTATGATTTTGTTACCAATCAAAAAATAGCCCAAAAAAGCTGTGCCGGATTGTATTTGATGTTAAACGATCCGCCGCTACTGAACACTCCTCAAAAAAACGAACAAATAGTAGCCAGTAATTTCCCGAACATTATGTTTACCTGGACACCACGCCAGATGAACGCCACCAATGTATCGTACAAATTTGAACTAAAACAACTCTTAGACCCCACACTCGACCCACAATTTGCCTTTCAAATGTCGCCACTATTGTACGAGCAAACCTTGTTCAGTACCGCATTGATGTACAACTTAAGCATGCCAATACTAACACCAGGTATGCGTTATGCCTGGAGAGTAAAAGCGATTTCGACCACAGGTCTCTCTGAGAATGCCGTTTTTAAAAATGATGGCTATAGCGAAATCTATTCGTTCAAATATGCCACAAATTGTGCGCCACCCACATTTGTACTAAGCCAGTCACAAAGCCCAACCAGTGTAAAAATTACATGGCAGGGATTACCAGACCATAAAAAATACCATTTGCAGTACAAAAAACAAGATGTTCGCAATGCACAATGGTTTTCGACCTATTCGGTTAATACTCAGAATTTAATTACCAATTTAGAACCGGGCGTAACCTACCTCTTTAGAGTAGGTGCAACCTGCGATCCCGTACGTCAAGAAGACCAATCGTACACTTATTCTAACATAAATACCTTTACTACTACAACAGACAACAAAGGAATAGCCGCCTACAACTGTGGTATCGTACCCCAAATAGACATAAAAAACCAAACACCACTTAGCAACCTTATACAAAGCGAAACCTTTACCGCAGGCGATTTTCCTGTAACGATTTTAGAACTTCAAGGCCACGGACCTTATTCAGGAAAAGGATACATCATTGTACCCTATCTAGC
>NZ_JADNRC010000045.1 GCF_015594725.1 Flavobacterium sp. ALJ2
ACGTTTGATCCTGTATTGATCCTAGACTAAAACCATTTTTATTAACAAAAAAAAATCTTCAATTAGACTTAGCTAATTGAAGATTTTAGTACTCAGAGCGGGACTTGAACCCGCACGAACATTGCTGTTCACTGGATTTTAAGTCCAGCGTGTCTACCAATTTCACCATCCGAGCATTATTGTGGTACCTCCAGTTACTGAATTTATGATTATAACATACTGATAATCAGTTGTTTGTTTTTTATTTTCGTAGATTGGTAGAAAATTAGTAAAAAATTCTAATTTATATTTAATCCAAGTAGCAAAAGTAATAATAATGATTGGAAAAATTTGTTTTTATTAGAAAATATATTTTACTAAATAAATAACAAAAAAAAACCGCATTAACTAATAGTGCGGTTTGGGTATATGTAAAGTTTAGAGATTTATTTTTAATGAATAATGTATTTTTATCTAAATTTAAAAATGTGGCGTTAATTCGCTTTTGATTTACTAAAAACAATGTTTTCAATTGTTCTAACAGCTTTATAATAACGCTGTCCAAGTTTAGCAAAAATCCAAGCATCCGTATATTTTTTTACATTAAATTCCTTTACATCGGATAATTTAAGATAATCTTTCTTGACATCTTCATAAAGACGTTTTGTATTATCGTTATTAGATGGCATAAATAAATAATTTAGATAAAGAAAAAACTTTTAAAAAAATAGACCTATAAACTTTTGTTTAGTAGGTCTATTAATAACGGTGCTTGACTTTCGCCGCGCTCCATTGCAAATATAACAACAAAACATACGTTTAACCAAGTTTTTATATTGTTTTACGTGATATTGTTGATTTATAAATAAAAAATTATCATTACATATCAATATGTTTTTTTTATTTGTTTTCATGTACAATTTTTATTTCAATCTAAGTTACCGCTTGATTAGACCCCGAAGCATTTAACGAGTTCAGTAGCAAAGCAAATACTATAAACCCGAAGTAGTGGAGCAACAATTATAATTCGAGCCTGTAGGTATAATAGTTTGAGTTTGTGGGTTTGAGTTTCTGCTCCAGCATGATGTATCAACAACGATAATTCGAGCCTGTGGGCACAATGGTTTGAGTTCGTGGGTTCGTGAGTTTCTGCTCCAGTGTGATGCAACCAACAACAACGATAATTCGAGTCTGTGGGCACAATGGTTTGAGTTCGTT
>NZ_JADNRC010000046.1 GCF_015594725.1 Flavobacterium sp. ALJ2
ATTTTTGCTTAATAATCTTTGATAATCATTTGAGCAATATTGTAACCCTCTATCCGAGTGATGTATCAAGGGTTCAGTACTATCATTTCGATTGTATAATGCCATTTCAAGTGCTTTGATAGACCCTGCTACACTCAAAGATTTTGACACATCAAAGCCTACAATCTTTTTTGAATAAGCATCGGTTATCAATGCTAAATAAGATGGATTACTTCTAGTTCCAACGTATGTTATATCGCTTACCCAAACAGACTCAGGTCTCTCTATTTCTATTGTGCTTATTAAATTTTTATGCTTCCTAAATCGATGGTGTGAATCAGTTGTTATATGGTACTTCTTTTTGAACGGTATCAACATATGGTTGGCTCTCAATATCCTAAACAACTTATCTCTTCCAACTTTTAAGAGCAATAATTGCCCTTTGAGTAAAAAATATAGTTTTTTACCTCCTAATCTAGGCATGACCATGCGAATCTTTCGAACCATAACTATAACTTTTTGAGCTATGGATAGTTTCAGTTTTTTAGATTTTATTGATCGATAATATACCTGTCTATTTACCCCGAGCAAATCACAGGTAGAAACTAACGTTTCTTTGTGTTCTTCTTTGAAGAAGTCGATAAGTCGGGTGTGCAATTTTTTCTTATTTGAATATCATATTCTTTTTCTGCCATATCTACTAGCATATCGAAAATAATAACTTTCTTGTCAGCACGCTGAGCAAGATATTCAGCTCTGGCCTTCTGTTTTTCTAATAATATAACTTGAGCTTCAAGTTCAAGTATTCTTTGCTCTGGAGTTTTTGACATAATTGTAGGTAATTGGTTTTCCCAATCAAAGTTACCATATTTTCGTAACCATTTTGTTACGGTGGAATCTCCTTGGATACCATATTTAAGCTTTGCCTGAGCTTTTGTTATGAATCCATGTTCTATCTCTTCAACTAATTGCAACTTAAAAGAGAGCGAGTAATCTTTTTGGGTACGTTTTACAATCCCAACGG
>NZ_JADNRC010000047.1 GCF_015594725.1 Flavobacterium sp. ALJ2
CTATAATCTATCAGGTACAGCCATAAATGGTACAGACTATAGCGCTTTAACAGGTTCGGTAACGATTCCTGCGGGTTTAAGTTATGCAACGATAGCAGTAACTGCTCTACCAGATAATTTGATAGAACCAGACGAAACAGTAGTTATAACAGGAGCAATTACAGCAGGATTTACCTGGGGAAGCAACAATGTAGCTACAGTTAGCATTAAGGATGCAACTGGAAATGATCCAGCAAAGAAAGTACTGAGTATTTCTCCACTTATAGCAAATGTTGCAGAAGGGGAAAGTACTACCATAAAGATAAGTTTGCCAGAAGGAATTACTGTGACAAGTCCAATGGATATAAACTATAAGGTACTTGGTACAGCCATAAATGGTACAGACTATGTAACTTTAACAGGTACGGCAACGATTCCTGCAGGTTCAGGTACGGCAATAATAGAAGTGAATGCTTTAACAGATAACTTGTTAGAATCAGACGAAACGATTATTATAACGGGAGTTGCTACAGCAGGATTTACTTGGAGTGCTATAGCCAATACTGCTATGGTAACGATAACAGATGTAACTGATCCAGCAAACAAAGTATTACGCTTTTCTCCAACTACAGCAGCTGTTGCAGAAGGATCAAGTGCTAGTATAAAAGTAAGTTTACCAGAAGGGATTATTACGACGAAAGATATTACATTCAGCTATGGAGTTAGTGGTACAGCAACTAGTGTTTATGACTATACATCATTGACCGGAACGGGAACGATACTAGCAGGTAATAATTCATTAGATATTGTTGTTACAGCATTAATGGATTCTATTATAGAGGGTGATGAGACTGTAATCTTAACAGGAAGTTCAATACAAGGAGGTTCATTAACTGGATTTAGCTGGGATGATGCAGCCAAGGAGGCTACAGTAACCATTACAGATGTAACTGATTCAGCAGAGAAAGTATTAAACTTTTCTCCAACTACAGCA
>NZ_JADNRC010000048.1 GCF_015594725.1 Flavobacterium sp. ALJ2
TCAGTTCCAGTTGCATCCTTAATGGTAACTGTAGCTACATTGTCACTTCCCCAAGTAAATCCTGAGACAGTTCCTCCTGTTATAACTACTGTTTCGTCTGGTTCTATCAGATTATCATTTTTAGCAGTTACTGCTATCATTGCATAACCATCACCTGCAGGAATCGTTACCGAACCTGTTAAAGCAGTATAGTCCGTATCACTTGTGGCTGTTCCTGATACTGTGTAGTTTACAATCTGTGGATACCCCATAGTAACTCCTTCTGGTAAACTTACCTTTACACTAGTACTTGATCCTTCTGCAACTTCTGCTGTAGTTGGAGAAAAGTGCAATACTTTGTTTGCCTCATCAGTTACATCTGTAATGGTTATTGTAGCATCATTGACTCCAACAACCCAACCAAATCCAGTTAATGAACCTGCTGTTATAACACCTCCTGTTAAAATTACAGTCTCATCATCCTCTATAACAGCATCCGTTAATGCTGTAACAATAATATCTACTGAATTATTACCTGCTGGTATCGTTCCTACTCCAGTCAATGGGGTATAGTCATCGCCACTAGTTGCTGTACCATCAACTGCATAGTTGAATGTAATATCGCTCGTAGCTGTAACTCCTGGCGACAAACTTACTTTTAGCTTTATCGAGGTGCCCTCTGCTATCTTCTCTATTACTGGTGGACTTGCTTTTAGCGTTTTCGAAGTGCCCCATGCACTAAAAAATAACAACTTATGCGATGCTGGATTGGAATCCGTAATAGTTACCGTAGCAGTATTGGCTGTAGCACTCCAGGTAAATCCTGTTGTAGCAACTCCCGTTATAATAATAGTTTCGTCTGATTCTATCAGTTTATCTAGTAAAGTATTCACTTTTATTTCTGCCGTACCTGAACCTGCAGGAATCGTTGCCGTGCCTGTTAAAGCGGTATAGTCGGCATCACTTGTA
>NZ_JADNRC010000049.1 GCF_015594725.1 Flavobacterium sp. ALJ2
GGCGCCTCCTGCTAAAATTACAGTCTCATCACGCTCAATAATAGCATCCGTTAATGCAGTAACAACAATAGCCGCTGAATTTTGGCCTGCTGGTATCGTTCCTATTCCAGTCAATCGTGTATAATCGTCAACACTAGTTGCTGTACCATCAACTGCATAGTTGAATGTAATATCGCTCGTAGCTGTAACTCCTTCTGGCAAAAGTACTTCTAGCGTTGTCGAGCTGCCCTCTGCTACATTTTCTGTTGTTGGACTAAAACGCAATACCTTATCCGATAACGGATTGGAATCTGTTATAGTTACTGTAGCAGTATTGGCTGTAGCACTCCAAGTAAATCCTGCTGATGCAGCTCCCGTTATAATAATCGTTTCGTTTGCTTCTATCAGATTATCTAGCAAAGCTTCTACTTCTATTATTGCCATACCTGAACCCGCAGGAATCGTTGCCACACCTGATAACGTTTCATAGTCCGCACCATTTATGGCTGTACTAGAAACAGCTATCTCATAGTATATATCTAGTGGACTTGTCACAGCAATTCCTTGTGGTAAACTTACCGTCAGAGTAGTACTTTCCCCTTCTGCAACACTTGCTCTATCTGAAGAAAAACTCAATACTCTGTTTACTGGATCAATTACATCCTTAATGGTAACTGTAGCTACATTGTCACTTCCCCAAGTAAATCCTGAGACAGTTCCTCCTGTTATAACTACCGTTTCGTCTGGTTCTATCAGATTATCATTTTTAGCAGCTATTTCTATCATTGCATAACTATCACCTGCAGGAATCGTTACCGAACCTGTTAAAGCGCTATAGTCCGTATCACTTGTGGCTGTGCCTGATACCCTGTAGTTTACAATCAGTGGATTACCCAGAGTAACGCCTTCTGGCAAACTCACTTTTATACTAATACTTGATCCTTCTGCAACATTTGCTGTAA
>NZ_JADNRC010000050.1 GCF_015594725.1 Flavobacterium sp. ALJ2
TATCCACTTTTATTTCTGCCGTACCTGAACCTGCAGGAATCGTTGCTACACCTGTTAAAGCGGTATAGTCGGTACCTGCTGTGGCTGAACCAGATATTGAATAGTTTATATCTATTGGACTCGACACAGTAATCCCCTCTGGTAAACCTACCTCTATAGTAGTACTTTCTCCTTCTGCAACACTTGCTGTAAGTGGAGAAATACTCAATACTTTGTTTGCTGAATCAGTTCCAGTTGCATCCTTAATGGTAACTGTAGCTACATTGTCACTTCCCCAGGTAAATCCTTCTGTATCGCCTCCTGTTAAAATTACCGTTTCGTCTGGTTCAATAATAAAATCTCTAAAAGCAGCTACGTATAACCCTCCCCATCCGTAACTAGCAGGAATCGTTACCGTGCCTGTTAAAGTACTATAGTCGGTACCATTTATAGCTGTACCTGATATCGTATAGTTTACAGTCAGTGGATACCCCAGAGTAACTCCTTTTGGCAAATTTACCTCTACATTACTAGTTAATCCTTCGACAACATCTGCTTTAATTTTAGAAAAATTTAATACTTTCTGTGCCGGATCATTTGCGTCTGTAATGGTTACTGTAGCCTCCTTGGCTGCATCATTCCAGCTAAACCCTGTTAATGAACCTGCTGTTATAGCGCCTCCTGTTAAAGTTACTGTCTCATCAAGCTCTATAACAGCATCAGTCTTTGCATCTATAACAATGGCTGCAAAATTCTTACCTGCTGGTATCGTTCCTGTTCCGGTCAATGCTGTATAATCGTCAACACTAGTTGCTGTACCTCCAACTGTATAGTTGAATTTAATATCATTCGTAGCTGTAAATCCATCTGGTAAACTTACCTGTATAGTAGTACTTTCTCCTTCTTTAACATTTGCCGTAGGAGGAGAAAAACTCAAAC
>NZ_JADNRC010000051.1 GCF_015594725.1 Flavobacterium sp. ALJ2
TACTTTAATTTATATACCTTGGCGTTCACGAGCAAGATGCTCGCGTCATTAGGGACTCCTATTTATGTATAAACTTATATCCTAATTACAAACTATTCTTAATTTTATTCTACATAACTCACAAATTCATCCACTTTATCATAAGGAATACTATTATGAGGTGATTTTATTATTAAAGTATTCCATGGTTTCCATTCATCAGAAAGGATTGTATGGGTTATTTGATAATGATTTAAAATGCCTTCTATAAAATAATCTTTTAATGGCATCTTCAATACTCTTTCAATTCCATCTTTGGTGAGAATAATTTTATATTCCAGCTCATTTTTCTCATTAACATGAAAAGTAAATACTCCACTATCCCAAGAACTCAAATACTCCAATTCACCATCAGCATCAAGCTGTGTAGGTAATAAATTATTATCTTGCTCAAACTCAAAAATTAAAGACATCATTTTTTCATTAGCCCATTGAAAAAACACCTCCGCACCACTCAGCAAATCTTGTTTTTCTTGTTCTGAATCCCAAAAGTATTTTTCTGAATATACTCCATCTGGATTAATTTCAATTATAGCCGAATTAAATTTATCTTCAGTGGAAAATAATGAATTATAGCGTTCATATATTTCGTCAGAAAACTCCCTGTACTCTTTTGGCTTAGGCCTAAAGGAAACTTGCTCATTATTTATAACTTCATAAAATCGAGTACTAACTTTTTCTTTATTTATTTTTATAATCACAATCACATGATTATTAATCACATAATTTCTTATTGCTTCTATTAATTCACTTATTGATTCCATTTTCTTTAAGGGTTTTTATAATTATCAGATAAAACTTCATCCAAAGTCCCGTTTTTATAAATTTCAACATCA
>NZ_JADNRC010000052.1 GCF_015594725.1 Flavobacterium sp. ALJ2
GATTATCGTTACTAAGGCTTCCTTAGCAGCGGCATCCCAAGTAAACCCTGCTGTAGCAGCTCCTGTTATTAGTACCGTTTCGTTCGGCTCAATAACTCCATCCTTTAAGGCCTCTATATTGATTACTGCTGAAATTTGACCTGCAGCAATAGTTACCTTTCCGCTCAACGCCGTATAATCGGTACCATTTGTTGCTGTTCCTGATAGGGTATAATTTACAACAAAATCAGTTCCTGTACTTACCCCTCTTGGCAAACTTACCGTCAGAATAGCACTTTCTCCTTCTTTAATACTTGCTGTCGCAGGAGAAATACTCAATACTTTATTTGCCGGATCTGTTACGTCTGTAATAGTAACTGTAGCTCTATTGGCTAAATCATCCCAGATAAATCCTGTTGTAGTACTACCTGTTATAATTACCGTTTCGTCAGATTCAATAATAGTATCACTTAAAGCAGCTACTGTTATCGTTCCCTCTGAGCCTGCAGGAATCGTTACCGAACCTGATAAAGCACTATAGTCAGTCCCTTTTGTTGCTGTACCCGATACCGAATAGTTTACAGTCAGTGGATATCCTAGAGTAACCCCTGCTGGCAAACTCACATTTATACTAGTACTTGATCCTTCTGCAACATTTGCTGTAGTTGGACTAAAACGTAATACTTTCTTTAACGGATCAGTTACATCTGTAATAGTTACGGTAGCCTTCTTGGCTGCACCATCCCAGCTAAATCCAGTTAATGAACCTGCTGTTAT
>NZ_JADNRC010000053.1 GCF_015594725.1 Flavobacterium sp. ALJ2
CTGCTACAGCAGGATTTACTTGGAGTGCTACAGCCAATACTGCTATGGTAACGATAACAGATTCCAATCCGTTATCGGATAAGGTATTGCGTTTTAGTTTAAAAGAAGTGAGCATTCAAGAGGGCGACGATTTATTTGTATATGTACGTTTGCCAGAAGGGATTATTACGACGAAAGATATTACATTCAACTATACAGTTACAGGTACGGCAACTCCTAATTGGGGTTGGAGAGACTATGTGGAATTGACTGGAACAGGAACGATACTAGCAGGTCAAAAAGAAGGATGGATTAATATTAATACATTTAAGGATACTGTTATAGAGGATGATGAGACTATAATTTTAACAGGAAGTGTTATAACAGCAGGTCCATTAACTGGATTTACTTGGGATGATGCAGCCAACACAGCTACAGTTACTATTACTGATGTAACCGATGAGGCAAATAAAGTATTGCACTTTTCTCCAATTACAGCAGCTGTTGCAGAAGGATCAGGTACTGGTATACAAGTAAGTTTACCAGAAGGAGTTGCTCTGGGGTATCCACAGATTGTAAACTATACGATATCAGGTACAGCTATAAACGGTACGGATTATAAAGAATTAACAGGTTCGGTAACGATTTATACGCATACATATTCTGCATACATATGGATAGCTGCTGAAAATGATAATTTGATAGAACCAGACGAAACGGTAGTTATAACAGGAGGAACTG
>NZ_JADNRC010000054.1 GCF_015594725.1 Flavobacterium sp. ALJ2
CTATTTCTATCGTTGCATAACTTGAACCCGCAGGAATCGTTACCGAACCTGTTAAAGCGCTATAGTCCGTATCACTTGTGGCTGTACCTGATACCCTGTAGTTTACAATCAGTGGATTACCCAGAGTAACCCCTTCTGGTAAACTCACTTTTATACTAGTACTTGATCCTTCTGCAACATTTGCTGTAGTTGGACTAAAACGTAATACTTTCTTTAACGGATCAGTTACATCAGTAATAGTTACTGTAGCCTCCTTGGCTGCATCATCCCAGCTAAACCCTGTTAATGAACCTGTTGTTATGGCGCCTCCTGTTAAAATTACAGTCTCTTCACCCTCTATAACAGTATCTGTCTTTGCATCTATAACAATGGCTACAGAATTTTGACCTGCTGTTATTGTTCCTGTTCCGGTCAATGCTGTATAGTCATCGCCACTAGTTGCTGTACCCGTTACTGCATAGTTGAATGCAATATCGCTCGTAGCTGTAACTCCTTCTGGCAAACTTACTTTTAACGTTGTCGAGCTACCCTCTGCTACATTATCTGTTTTTGGACTAAAACGCAATACCTTATCCGATAACGGATTGGAATCTGTTATAGTTACTGTAGCAGTATTGGCTGTAGCACTCCAGGTAAATCCTGCTGTAGCAGCTCCAGTTATGACTATTGTTTCTTCTCCTTCTAACAAATTATCATTTTTAGCAACTATCGTTATTTC
>NZ_JADNRC010000055.1 GCF_015594725.1 Flavobacterium sp. ALJ2
GTTAAAGTTTTTAAAACCGGATTCTTCTACATTCCTGAACCAATGAGCTAGTTTGGTCATAGCAATGTGTTTGTCATTGTAGTTGTTGTAAATCCCACGAAGTTGCTGAACTATTCTATAAGCTGTTTTGATATCAGGATATAACTCAAATAAGATTAAAGTTCTTTCATTTTGACTCTCAGTCCATTTTTGCGGAGATTTATAAAGAGCATATCTACTTCTGGCTAATAACTGCTTTACAGAGTCTCCGTTAGGTAAAAGCTCTGGGACATAGGTTTTGTTCTCTTTTTTGGCTTGTAATATCAATTGATTCTCTGCATCCATAGCTTCCCAACGATGTTTTATTCTAATCTCCTGTAATGCTTCTAGAGCTAATTTTTGAACATGAAATCTATCAGTAACCTGTACCGCTTTTGGAAAACATCTTTTGGCAATCAATTTCATAGAATTAGCCATATCAAGTGTTATTTCTTGAACACAACTTCTTTTTTTATAGTCAATTTTACAGATATGTTCAATGACTTGCTCAGCCTTTGTTCCAGCAACAATAGCAACTAAGCAACCTTTTTTACCTCTAGCTTTCTTATTGGTTACAATAGTAAAAAGCTCACTCTGAGACAAAGCTACTTCATCAATTGATAAATGAGTACCCATGTTTTCAGGGTAAACAATCCACTCGTGGGCATGTTCTCTTGGAGCCCATGTTCTAAAGGA
>NZ_JADNRC010000056.1 GCF_015594725.1 Flavobacterium sp. ALJ2
GCTGTTAAAAATGTAGTGCAAATAGCAGCTGGTCATGAATGGCGTAAAAACTTTAACCTGACCAATATTAATAGTGCCACAACTAGAGGTATTCAATACATATTACCCGGCTGTCACTGTGACATAGGTGGGGCTTATGAAAATGGAAATTATGAGCAGAACCATTTGGTTAAAATGGATAAAGAAGGCATAGCTACAGTAATAAAGTACGGGGCTGGAAGTAAACAATTTGAATATTTTAAAGAAAAATACAAAAAAGAGTTGGTAGAGAGTGGCTGGTACAAACCAGATCAGCTAAAATATATAATGACTACAGACAATTATAATATTATATACAAAGGCATTCGCTATATAGACCAGAGGTACAGTTTTCTTTCCTTACATTTTATGTGTGGGTTTGCCGCAGAAAAAGGGGCAGGATTTAATATAAGTGGCTTAAAAGAAAAATTTGAAATACCTGAAAAAGCAGGAGATAAAGAGCACATTTTGAACTATGTAAAAAAGAAGCTGGAAGCGTACATACAGGCTGTAAAAGATACCGAAGATTACACACGTTTGCCCATATCTTATACAAAGTATCTTGATTTTGCCAATGAAAAAATACTCATTAACACCAACCTACATTGGTCGGCCACAGACAAAACGGGGCATGAACCAAGAGCGAATAATATAAGAAAAA
>NZ_JADNRC010000057.1 GCF_015594725.1 Flavobacterium sp. ALJ2
AATAAAGACATTGCCCGTATCTATGGGAAACTTATCTGCCTTGGTGACCTTAAACTCTAGGTACAACCTACTGGAAGTACTCCCTAAAGAATTTGAAAAACTCAATGCTTTAAAAACATTAAATCTCGAATATAACAAAATAGCAGATATCAAAGGACTTTTAAAAAGCCAAGTAAACATAGACTTAAACTATCAGACACTTAATCTTGAAAATTTCCTATATGAGGGAACTGATGTAAAAATAACAAACTTGCCAAACTCAGTTCTTTACAACAGGGCACAAAATGATTTCTCTGCCAATAGCCAATTTATAGTCTACATAAGAGGAAGTCAAGTAAGCAGCACTTTGGTTGTTGCCAAAGATAGAACTTTGACCATACCTGCTTCTTATCTGGCAACCCTGAAAACAGGAGACCCAGTATATCTTAAGCAGCAATATGATGGAACGGCAATAAGCTATTATACCAATATCTATTTTACAACCGTAAAAGTAGATCAGCCCAAAATTCCGGATGCAGAATATCAGGCTTTGGTCGATTTTTATACCGTCATGGGAGGGAATAATTGGAACAACAAATGGGATACTAACGAAAACAACCTACATGAAGGTCCTTGGAACGGTATAAGTATCGAAAACGGGCACATTACGGCAATTAACCTTAACAATACTAGTAACA
>NZ_JADNRC010000058.1 GCF_015594725.1 Flavobacterium sp. ALJ2
ACTGTCAAAAATGTAGTGCAAATAGCAGCGGGTCATGAATGGCGTAAAAACTTTAACCTGACCAATATTAATAGTGCCACAACTAGAGGTATTCAATACATATTACCCGGCTGTCACTGTGACATAGGTGGAGCTTATGAAAATGGAAATTATGAGCAGACCCATTTGGTTAAAATGAATAAAGAAGGTATAGCTACAGTAATAAAGTACGGGGCTGGAAGTAAACAATTTGAATATTTTAAAGAAAAACACAAAAAAGAGTTGGTAGAGAGTGGCTGGTACAAACCAGATCAGTTAAAATATATAATGACTACAGACAATTATAACATTATATACAAAGGGACTCGCTATATAGACCAGAGGTACAGTTTTCTTTCCTTACACTTTATGTGTGGGTTTGCTAAAGAAAAAGGTGCGGGATTTAATATAGATAGCTTAAGTACAAAATTTAAAATACCTGAAAAAGCAGGAGATAAAGAGCATATTTTGAACTATGTAAAAAAGAAACTGGAAGCGTACATACAGGCTGTAAAAGATACCGAAGATTACACACAAATCATATCTTATACAAAGTATCTTGATTTTGCCAATGAAAAAATACTCATTAACACCAATTTGCATTGGTCGGCCACAGACAAAACGGGGCATGAACCAAGAGCGAATAAAATAAGAACAGTAACAG
>NZ_JADNRC010000059.1 GCF_015594725.1 Flavobacterium sp. ALJ2
GTTACTTTTTTAGAAATTTATGAGACATAATACATCTATAAATCTACAAAAGTAAAAATTGATAATACGAGAGTAGACTCGCAACATTATAAAATAATACGAAATGATTATTAGAAAATTGACAGATCCAATATTTATCCATTTCTCTAAGATTTATATACACTTTTATGAAGATAGAAAAGATTACTGGCGTATGTTTCCTTCGTTGATTTTATCTTTTCTTTTTACTATAAATTTAGAAATACTTTCTTTTTATTTAATTGATATTAATAAATATTACTATTTGGCTTTAGGGGTGTTTTTTATTTTATTTTTTTTTCTTGTATACAAAAATATAAAATACGAATATGTAAAGAACTACAAGATGCCGATGAAAACAAGGGTAATAATTAGCATACTAATACTATTGGATATGGTTATTCTTTTTATTTGTCTCAATATCATGAGAAACGGAAAATTTATGTGGTAAATAATCTTTTTTTTTAATTCATCAACTAGAAAACATCTATGAATCAGCAAAAGTAAAAATTGATAATACAAGAATAAATAGACAGGAATTAAAAATAATAACAAAATGATTATCCGAAAATTAATAGAACCATTATTTGTTTTTTTTTCTAAAATGTATATCCATTTTTATGGGGATAAAAAAGATTATTGGTTG
>NZ_JADNRC010000060.1 GCF_015594725.1 Flavobacterium sp. ALJ2
AGTAATAACTTGAGTAAATGTTGTAGAAGTATTGTTACATACATCTTTAGCCGTCCAAGTATTTGTATATGTTCCTGCATTAGCACAAGTAGAAGAAACTACGAAAGTTCCACTCACCTTAGTATAAGTAACCGTTCCACCACAAGAATCAGTAGCTACAGGAGCGCTAGCTTGTGCAGTGGTTAAACCAGCAGTATCGTTACATTGAAGTGTTACATTTAGCGCCGTTGGAGCAGTTGTCCAGGTTGGCGCAGTTGTATCTTGAATGGTTATAACTTGAGTGAATGCAGTTGAGGTATTGTTACATACATCTTTAGCCGTCCAAGTGTTGGTATAAGTTCCAGAGTTGGCACAAGTTCCTGCTACAAAAGTTCCACTCACCTTAGTATAAGTAACCGTTCCACCACAAGAATCAGTAGCTAGAGGAGCAGTTGCTTGAGCAGTAGTTAAACCAGCAGTATCGCTACATTGAAGTGTTACATTTAGCGCCGTTGGAGCAGTTGTCCAAGTAGGAGCAGTTGTATCTTGAATCGTGATAACTTGAGTGAATACAGTTGAGGTATTGTTACATACATCTTTAGCTGTCCAAGTATTAGTATATGTTCCTGCATTGGCACAAGTAGAAGAAACTACGAAAGTTCCAGATATTTTAGTAAG
>NZ_JADNRC010000061.1 GCF_015594725.1 Flavobacterium sp. ALJ2
GTACTGGGGTTGCTGGTTGGGCATTGATTACAACATCTACTGATGATAATGACGTACATCCTAATGCATTGGTTACTGTAAAATTATATGTTCCTACTGTTAATCCTGTTAGTTCTTTTGTTGCTGTATTTCCTGTTATGTTCCCTGGATTGATTGTCCAAGTACCTGATGGCAATCCACTCAAAGTAACACTTCCTGTTGCCTCTGCACATGTTGGCTGTGTAGGTATATTAGCTGTTGGCTTTTCTGGGGTTGCTGGTTGTGCGTTGATTACAACATCTGCTGATGCTAACGAGGTACATCCTATTGCATTGGTTACTGTAAAATTATATATTCCTACTGTTAATCCTGTTAGTTCTTTTGTTGCTGTGTTTCCTGTTATGTTTCCTGGATTGATTGTCCAAGTACCTGATGGCAATCCACTCAAAGTAACACTTCCTGTTGCTTCTGCGCATGTTGGCTGTGTAGGTACATTAGCTGTTGGCTTTCCTGGTGTTGCTGGTTGGGCGTTGATTACAACATCTACTGATGCTAACGAGGTACATCCTACTGCATTGGTTACTGTGAAATTATACGTTCCTACTGTTAATCCTGTTATAACTTTTGTTG
>NZ_JADNRC010000062.1 GCF_015594725.1 Flavobacterium sp. ALJ2
TGCTGTAGTTGGAGAAAAGTTTAATACTTTATTTGCCTCATCAGTTTCATCTGTAATGGTTACTGTAGCCTCCTTGGCTGCACCATCCCAGCTAAATCCAGTTAATAGACTTTCTACTATAGCACCTCCTACTATATCATCTCCTGTTAGGACTACAGTCTCATCACCCTCTATAATAGTATCTGTTAATGCAGTAACAACAATGGATGCAAAATTTTCCCCTGCTAGTATCTTTCCTCTTCCTGTCAATGGGGTATAGTCTTTACCACTAGTTGCCGTACCTTTAACTATATAACTGAATGTAATATCATTTACTGCTGTAATCTTTTCTGACAAACGTACTTCTAGCGTTGTCGAAGTGCCCTCTGGTGTGCTCACAGTTGTTGGACTAAAACGCAATACCTTATCCGATAACGGATTGGAATCTGTTATCGTTACCATAGCAGTATTGGCTGTAGCACTCCAAGTAAATCCTGCTGTAGCAACTCCCATTATAACAATCGTTTCGTTTGCTTCTAACAAGTTATCTGTTAAAGCATTCACTTCTATTATTGCCGTACCTGAACCAGTAGGAATCGTTGCCGTACCTGTTAAAGTTA
>NZ_JADNRC010000063.1 GCF_015594725.1 Flavobacterium sp. ALJ2
TCCAGCGTGATGCAACCAACAACAATAATTCGAGCCTGTAGGCATAATAGTTTGAGTTTGTGGGTTCGTGAGTTTCTGCTCCAGTATAATACAACCAACAACAATAATTCGAGCCTGTAGGCATAATAGTTTGTGGGTTTGCGAGTTCCAACTCCAGTGCGATGCAACCAACTACGATAATTCGAGCCTGTGGGTGCAATAGTTTGAGTTCGTTGGTTTGAGTTCCTGCTCCAGTATGATGTAATCGACAACAATAATTCGAGCCTATGGTTGTAATGGTTTGAGTTCGTGGGTTCGTGAGCTTCTGCTCCAGTATGATGCAACCAACAACAATAATTAGAGCCTGTAGGTGCAATAGTTTGAGTTCGTTGGTTTGAGTTCCTGCTCCAGTATGATGCAACCAACAACAATAATTCGAGCCTGTGGGCACAATGGTTTGAGTTCGTGGATTCGTGAGCATCTGCTCCAGTATGATGCAACCAACAACAATAATTCGAGCCTATGGGTGTAATGGTTTGAGTTCGTGGATTCGTGAGCATCTGCTCCAGTATGATGCAACCAACAACAATAATTCGAGCCTGTAGGCAT
>NZ_JADNRC010000064.1 GCF_015594725.1 Flavobacterium sp. ALJ2
CATTATTAACCGTCACTTTTCTGTTTTTACAAATTTTGTAGATTGCCATAATTTAAAGCTTATTACGTTTCCTGTCTTTTGCTGCTTCCATACCTATAGAACCATTGTCAGCAGACCAGTGTAAATATTCATTACGGAGTTTTCGCAAATCTTTTTGCTCTTGTAATTCTTGCTGATAAGCTACAAACTGTTTATCACCTGATTTTACCCCTTTATACTTTTCGTGAATTGCTCCAAACCACTTATATGTGTAAGGCCTACCATCACCTAAAACATACTCTCGCAAACGCTTTTTTACCCGCATAAGCAAGGCATCGTTAGTAATGCTGTATTTATCAATTTCTAATTTGACATCATCAAAAGGTACATTTTGTGTTGATATAGCTGATTCTGCCATAAAATGCAGCGGGATGTAACTGTAGTTTTTGCTTAATTTTCGTGTGCCTTTAAGTTCGTGTTTTGGTCCAAAAAAAGAAACCTCTAATTGGTTGTCTAAATACCAAGACTCTGCTATTAGTTTCTTTGAAAATTCTTTTAGTTCGTCCTTAAAATTTTTCTCAATAACCCCTACTACCTCAAC
>NZ_JADNRC010000065.1 GCF_015594725.1 Flavobacterium sp. ALJ2
AGCTAAAAATAATATGTATTTTCTTTTCATTTTTGTATGGTTTTTAAAAGTATGATGGTCTTACAATTTTTTCTCTATTATTAAATCGATAAGTTAATGCAAATTCATGTGAGCCTGAATTAGCAGATTTCAATTTTCCTATTTGCGCATAGTCATAAGAATAACTAAATTTTAATCCTGGGGTTAATTGAAATTGTGTTAAAAACAATATCGACTCATCTTGACGCCAGCCTGCTCCTACCCAGAAAAGATCATGTATCAAAAAATTAGCTTGCGCTTCAGCCTGAACATCAAAATTGCCTTTCTTTAATAATAACAAAGGCTTAAATTTTAAATCTCCTGTAAGATCTAATAAATACCCAGTATAAAAATACATAATTCTTTCACTATCTAATTTAATATTTTCATCAAAATTAACTTTTATTTTTGAAAAAGACGGTATCGAGAATCCTGCAAAAAAACGATCTGAAAAATAATTAATTCCAAAACCAATATCTCCTCGGGTAAAATTTCGGGATTCATTAAACCTAGAATCATTATCAACACCATCTAATAAATGGTTATCCTCCCTACCTCC
>NZ_JADNRC010000066.1 GCF_015594725.1 Flavobacterium sp. ALJ2
AGAGGATAACCATTTATTAGATGGTGTTGATAATGATTCTAGGTTTAATGAATCCCGAAATTTTACCCGAGGGGATATTGGTTTTGGAATTAATTATTTTTCAGATCGTTTTTTTGCAGGATTCTCGATACCATCATTTTCAAAAATCAAGGTTAAATATGATGAGAATATTAAATTAGATAGTGACAGAGTAATGTATTTCTATACCGGGTATCTATTAGATCTTACAGGAGATTTAAAATTTAAACCTTTGCTATTATTAAAGAAAGGCAATTTTGATGTTCAGGCTGAAGCGCAAGCTAATTTTTTGATACATGATCTTTTCTGGGTAGGAGCAGGCTGGCGTCAAGATGAATCCATATTGTTTTTAACACAATTTCAATTAACCCCAGGATTAAAATTTAGTTATTCTTATGATTATGCTCAAATAGGAAAATTAAAATCTGCTAATTCAGGCTCACATGAATTTGCATTGACTTATCGATTTAATAATAGAGAAAAAATTGTAAGACCATCATACTTTTAAAAACCATACAAAAATGAAAAGAAAATACATATTATTTTTATCC
>NZ_JADNRC010000067.1 GCF_015594725.1 Flavobacterium sp. ALJ2
CTGAGTATCGTCATTAGTTGTTGGAGTTAATGAGTCAGTTACTGTAACTGTTACGAGTAATCTAACTGAACTTACGCAACCAGATACTGGATTCAGGATTGCTCCATAGTAGGTACCATTGGCTAAAGCTGTTGTTGGATCTAATGGCGTTAAACTTACTAGTGAACTGTACCAAACAACGCCTGTTTCATTTACCTGAAGATTTGCCACTGTTGGGTTATTTGCCAAACAGAAATCTTGGGTATCATCATTAGTTGTTGGTTTAGCTGGATCTGTTACCGTTACGGTTACCAATAATCTTTCTGAACTTGCACAACCGGTTACTGGGTCCAGGATTGCTCCGTAGTAGGTACCATTGGCTAAAGCTGTTGTTGGATCTAATGGCGTTACACTTACTAGTGAACTGTACCAAACAACACCTGTTTCGTTAACCTGAAGATTTGCCACTGTTGGATTATTAACCAAACAGAAATCTTGGGTATCATCATTAGTTGTTGGTTTAGCTGGGTCAATTATTGTAACTGTTACGAGTAATCTAACT
>NZ_JADNRC010000068.1 GCF_015594725.1 Flavobacterium sp. ALJ2
GCTGAGGAGGATCATTATTTAATAAAGGATTGTTGCTATACACACTTTCTTCTTCCGCATTGATCATTCTAAAATAAATCTCATTTAATTGCTCTCCATTACTACCTATTAGTTTAAAGGACCAATTGTATTTTTCTTTATAGGTTTGCCATAATGTATAGGGCAATGTGTTACTTTTTATTTCTTGTTTTACTTTTTCTGAAAATATTTTATCCATGTTGTCTTGCATATTTTCTTCACGAGTACCGTATTCAGATATGTTCTCCCATTTTACATTTGGGACTTCTTTTGCATAATAGGTGGCTATTAGTTTTTGCTCTCTCATGCCTGCCATCCAAACGGTAACTTCTCCTCCTAAAGAAACACCTGCAATGATCTGGTCATACTTCATGTGTTTTAATTTTCTGCCGGATTGTGTGTCATCAAAGGTTTTACCTTGATTAGATGGGTCTGTACTTTCTTCTTGTAGCATTTTTTCTATTTCTTCGGACGGCAAATCAAAAGTGCTCTCATAAAA
>NZ_JADNRC010000069.1 GCF_015594725.1 Flavobacterium sp. ALJ2
TTATTCGCTTTTACTCAATTGACTTTTTCGTCTGATATAAAGACAAATACAGTTTTTGAAAGTGTTCCTCCGGGCAAATTAGGATCGTCGTATAAAAGAGCTGCAAAAGCTTTCGAATTAAAAAATTATGAACGTGCCATAAAAATCCTTAATCATTCTATCGTTAGTAGATCCTCTTCAAAATATGAAGCAGGAGAATCAGCGCTTTTGTTAGCCAGAGTTTATAATGATGTGAATGAGTACGCTAAGAGTCTGGAACTATATAACACCTTGTTTAATGAGCAGAATCGAGGGTTTACATCCAACGATGTGTGCCTGTATTTGGATTTATTAAAACGAGACGGATCAATTTCCAGAGGGATTGAAGTGGTTAAGCATTACCGCAAGGATATACGAGGAAATACGCGTTTTAATAACTTAGAGAAATCGTTGTTAGAATACTATGAGTATTACGGTAACCAGGCTCGCAATACAGGATTGCTGGTTAATAAATTAGAATTTGGATCTATAGTAAAAGGAAGTTACATATATGGAGTAGCACCTTATATAGT
>NZ_JADNRC010000070.1 GCF_015594725.1 Flavobacterium sp. ALJ2
TTCCCAAAACTGCTTGTTTTTTTCTTGCTCAGAAAGATGTAATAGCATTAAAATGGTTTCGGTTTTCTCAATAAATTCTCCAGTTTTTTGTCCTGCTGTTGTTAGCGAAGCCAAATGCATCGGATTACCATAACGAATTGGCGTTGTGAGATATTTTTTAGGCTCAGATCCTATATCTTTATCTAAAGGAAAAAAATCATCCCAAAACTTATCCCAAGTTAATCCATCGACAGATTCTATATATATTCTACCTGTTTCTAATCTTGTAGTATTTAAAAAGATGTCTTTAAAAATAAAAGAATCTTTAGAACTCACATATGCTTTATTAACTTCAGGACCGCCTTGGTTGCCATAATTTGTTGCCAGTTGGTGAATTAATTTTAAAAACTCGTTTCTAATACTTTTACCTGAATCGTATATTTGCAAAACCTTTTTAGGTCTTTGTTCTAACCATTTATAAAGTTTTTTCCCATCTTGTTTGTTTAGAGCTTTCAGAAT
>NZ_JADNRC010000071.1 GCF_015594725.1 Flavobacterium sp. ALJ2
CTGGAGAAGATGTTGCAGAAGGATCAAGTATTAGTATAAAAGTGAGTTTACCAGAAGGAGTTACTCTGGGTAATCCACTGATTGTAAACTATACAGTATCAGGCTCAGCCACAAGTGATACGGACTATAAAGAATTAACAGGTTCGGTAACGATTGAGAAAGGTTCAGGTACAGCAATAATAGAAGTTGTTGCGTTAACAGATAATCTGATAGAACCAGAGGAAACGGTAATTATAACAGGAGGAACTGCCTCAGGATTTACTTGGGGAAGTGACAATGTAGCTACAGTTACCATTAAGGATGCAACTGGAACTGATCCTGCAAATAAAGTATTGAGTATTTCTCCACTTATAGCAAGTGTTAAAGAAGGAGAAAGTACTACTTTGACGGTAAGTTTACCGAAGGATATTATTGTGACGAGTCCAATGGATATAAAATATGAGATAGCAGTTTCTAGTACAGCCATAAATGGTGTGGATTATGACACTTTAACAGGT
>NZ_JADNRC010000072.1 GCF_015594725.1 Flavobacterium sp. ALJ2
ATAAAATCATACACTACCAGTAATTCTTATCTGTATTTTACCTTTTTAGAACTAAAAACCCTTTGTATTGGTGTTCAATTCCTTTATGAGAAATCGTTATAAAATAGAAATAGGTTCCATCGTCTAAATCTTTCCCTCTATATTGTCCATCAAAGTATGTCGATTGATTATCATAGCCTCTGGCGCTGAAAACCTCTATACCTCGACGATCCACAATAGTAACGGTATTGTCTTTGTATTTTTCTATGTTTCTAATGGTAAAGTAATCGTTTATACCATCTCCATTAGCCGAAACTACATTTGCAATTTCTAGCAAGTCATTTTTAACAATAACAGCACCTGACTCTAGTTTAAAGCTATACGTTGCAGTATCAAAAATTAAGTTATTTACACTACCTGTTATTTCAACACGCTCATTGTTCTTTCTTTTATTTCCAGCTCGTACTTCAAATTCTGCTGAATTTTGACCTGCAGGAATGATTACAAAATTG
>NZ_JADNRC010000073.1 GCF_015594725.1 Flavobacterium sp. ALJ2
AATTTTTATATTTAAATAGAACCTACCATGCGAAAGGATTCGTGCGGTAGCGGGGAGGGAAATGGGTAAATGATATAGAAGATTTAACTTTTAAAGTAGATAAATTAATAAAAAATATTGATTGTAAATGAAATTAATAGAAAAGTTTTATTGTCTTCAAACCGAAAAACACGGTGATGGTTCTGAAAAAGTTATAGCTGAAGGATTAGCTCAAATTAAACAAGAGTTAATTCGACCTTCGATACGATTTATAAATTCACATGGAGATATCATATCATCCGAAAATAGGGCTATTTACATAAAAAGATTGATTGCAAATCCCTATGTACAAACAAATGAATATTTTAATAAGGAAGAATTATTTTTCCTCTCAAAAACATACCAATTTGACATCCAAGAAAGTCCTGAATATGAGGGGTACTTTACTAGCATAATAAAAAAGAATCCTCTATACAAGAGGTCAGCAAATGTTTTTTTGATTG
>NZ_JADNRC010000074.1 GCF_015594725.1 Flavobacterium sp. ALJ2
GCAAAAGCTCAAACCCACAAACTTAAACTATTGTGCCTACAGGCTCGAATTATCGTTGTTGTTGGTTACATCACACTGGAGCAAGAACTCACGAACCCAAGAACTCAAACCATTGTGCCCACAGGCTCGAATTATTGTTGTTATTGATTGCATCATACTGGAGCAGGAACTCAAACCAACGAACTCAAAATATTGCGCCCACAGGCTCGAATTATCGTTGTTGGTTGCGTCGAACTGTAGTAGAAGCTAACGAACCAACGAACCTAAACTATTATACATAAAGACTCGAATTATCGTTGTTAGTTGCATTTTTTAGGCTAAAAAGAGAGTTCAATTTAAATATTTATTTTACCCACCATACCCCCAAAGTGGGTAAAGTGGGTTTTTAAAAAGTCGATAAAAATTATGATTTGTAAATTTCACAAAGCTTTACGAT
>NZ_JADNRC010000075.1 GCF_015594725.1 Flavobacterium sp. ALJ2
TAATTTTGACGGAAGTAATAAGAGACCAATATCTATTGATATTGAGATTTATAAGAATGGTGAATTAGACGGAAGTCTATCAAAAAGGTATTTAAACCCATAAATTATTAACGATGAAAGCTGAGTATAAAGAAATTGTTGCAAAATTAGGAGATATAAAATGGAGAAAAATTAATATTATTTTTAGTATTGATGAGGGCGCAATCGGTTATGATAAAATAGAATATACCGATGAGAATAATATTATAAATTCTTTTTGGATAAAGTTTAAGTTAATTGACGGGTTAGTTAATTCAATAATTAACTTATACAATAGCAGTAGAAGTAATTTAGCTCAAAAGTTTAACAAGTATCAGATAGAAATCTTTCCGAATGGAGATACTTTTGAAAATAGGTGGTGGGATGTTGAAAAAGATAAGCAAGACTTATCAGAGGC
>NZ_JADNRC010000076.1 GCF_015594725.1 Flavobacterium sp. ALJ2
CTCTCAAGTTTGGATACCTTATTAAAAACTTTTTCGCAACCCGAACGTACTTTTGCTCTTATGCCTGTTTCGCCTGTTCCTGTAAGATACCCCGCAACAGTATCGGTATCTCCATCCAGAGTACCAATACCTTCAACATATAATGCTTTATCTTTTCCTAATGAGTAATATTTTTGCATTCTGGCTACATTAGAATAATCATTGTCATAACTGCCTTTGTCTATCCCCCAAGGATCATCTTTTACCGCATCTTTATCATACAAATCTCCTTTTTTCTTTTTTTCTTTTTCTTTCCTAATGTAGGTATTACGCTGGTTGTTTAAGGTACCATCAAATAGTACTGCTAAGGTCAATTCATCTATACCTGGTACCGTTTTATCTGGTGGCGTATAATTGCCAAAACTAATGTTTGTTGCCATCTGCTG
>NZ_JADNRC010000077.1 GCF_015594725.1 Flavobacterium sp. ALJ2
GTTTCATTTACCTGAAGGTTTGCCACTGTTGGGTTATTAGCCAAACAGAAATCCTGAGTATCATCATTAGTTGTTGGTTTAGCTGGATCTGTTACCGTTACGGTTACCAATAATCTTTCTGAACTCGCACAACCAGTTACTGGATCTAGGATTGCTCCATAATAATTTCCGCTTGTTAAAGCTGTTGTTGGATTTAATGGTGTAACACTTACTTGTGAACTGTACCAAACAACACCTGTTTCATTTACCTGAAGATTAGCAACTGTTGGATTATTAACCAAACAGAAATCTTGGGTATCATCATTAGTTGTTGGTTTAACTGGATAAGTTACTGTAACTGTTACGAGTAATCTAACTGAACTTACACAACCAATTACTAGATCCTGGATTGCTCCGTAGTATGTACCGCTTGTT
>NZ_JADNRC010000078.1 GCF_015594725.1 Flavobacterium sp. ALJ2
AGATGTAAAGATTTATAAGAATAATAAAATAGATATTAATTTATCAACAACTTATGATAATCCTTAAAAAAAAGTGATATGCAAGATATTATTGAAATAGTACAATCACATTTAAAAGATTGTAATTGGAAAAGAGCAGAGCTAATTCTTAAAATCACAAAATCATCAATGAAGTATGGAGCAATATTTTATATTGATGAGAATGGTAACCAAGAAGATTTTTGGATTGATTTTGATGAAATAAGACCTTTGCTTGATACATTGAGAGATAAATATAATCAGTCAATTGATAGTGATACAAAATTCAATAAGTATAAAATTATTATTAAAAATAATAGAACTTATACTGAAAGATATTGGTGGGATTCTGAACAGAATAAACAAAATTTGATAGCAGG
>NZ_JADNRC010000079.1 GCF_015594725.1 Flavobacterium sp. ALJ2
TGCTGTACCTGAACCCGCAGGAATCGTTGCCACACCTGATAACGTTTCATAGTCCGCACCATTTATGGCTGTACTAGAAACTGCTATCTCATAATGTATATCTAGTGGACTCGTCACAATAATATCCTTCGGTAAACTTACCGTCAGAGTAGTACTTTCTCCTTCTGCAACATTTGCTGTAGGTGGAGAAATACTCAATACTTTATTTGCAGGATCATTTCCAGTTGCATCTTTAATGGTAACTGTAGCTTTATTGTCGCTTCCCCAAGTAAATCCTGAGACAGTTCCTCCTGTTATAATTACCGTTTCGTCTAGTTCTATCAGATTATCTGTTAACGCAACAACTTCTATTATTGCTGTACCCGAACCTTTCTCAATCGTTACCGAACCTGTTAA
>NZ_JADNRC010000080.1 GCF_015594725.1 Flavobacterium sp. ALJ2
ATAAAAAATGAAAATTCTTAAAAAATTAAAAATAGTATTTTTAATAGGCTTATTTAGTATAGGTGTAAATGCGCAACAGTCTTCTTTGTATTCGCAATACATCTACAATAGTTCTTTAATCAATCCCGCATTTATGTCTATGGATGAATATTCGAGCGTTAATGTGATGTACCGCTACCAATGGGTTGGTATGCCAGGTGCTCCTAAAACAGGAGTAGTTAGTTTTTATACCCCAGTAGGAGCAGGAAACACGAGTTTAGGAACTATTATTTCTCGTGATGAAATAGGTGTTGATAGTGATACAAAAATAAATTTATTGCTATCTCAAAACGTTACTTTAGGAGATAACTCTTATTTAGCTTTAGGTTTTACAACAGGAATTGGGTTATTTATTTAG
>NZ_JADNRC010000081.1 GCF_015594725.1 Flavobacterium sp. ALJ2
TGCTGTAGTTGGAGAAAAGTGCAATACTTTGTTTGCCTCATCAGTTACATCTGTAATGGTTACTGTAGCCGTAATAGCTTCAAAATCCCAGCCAAATCCAATTAATGATTCTCCTATTATATCACCTCCTCTTAGGGTAACATTCTCATCAAGCTCGATAACATTATCTCTTAAAGCATCTAATTTTATTATTGCCTTACTTGAACCAGCAGGAATCGTTACCGAGCTAGGTAAAGTCGCATAGTCGGTACCATTTATTGCTTCACCTGATATCTTATAATTTACAACTACTGGACTCGACACAGTAATCCCCTCTGGTAAACCTACCTCTATAGTAGTACTTTCTCCTTCTGCAACACTTGCTTTAGTTGTAGAAAATCTCAATA
>NZ_JADNRC010000082.1 GCF_015594725.1 Flavobacterium sp. ALJ2
CTGCTGGTGTTGCTGGCTGAGCATTGATTACAACATCTGCTGATGGCAATGAGGTACATCCTACTGCATTGGTTACTGTAAAGTTGTATGTTCCTGCTGTTAATCCTGTTAGTTCTTTTGTTGCTGTATTTCCTGTTATGTTCCCCGGATTAATTGTCCAAGTACCTAATGGCAATCCACTCAAAGTAACACTTCCTGTTGCCTCTGCACATGTTGGCTGTGTAGGTACATTAGCTGTTGGCTTTTCTGGGGTTGCTGGTTGTGCATTGATTACAACATTTGCTGATGCTAACGAGGTACATCCTATTGCATTGGTTACTGTAAAATTATATGTTCCTGTTGTTAATCCTGTTATAACTTTGGTTG
>NZ_JADNRC010000083.1 GCF_015594725.1 Flavobacterium sp. ALJ2
CATTATTAACCGTCACTTTTCTGTTTTTACAAATTTTGTAGATTGCCATAATTAAAACATTTTAGATTTTTCTACACTATTAACCTCCACCGTCTTACCGCTTTGTAGGGTTAAATTTTCTTTATTGCTAAAAATAGTAACCTCAGAAGCTATTTCATTAGAGGTATTTGCCTGACGCATAAAATCCTTGTCAACCATTTCTTTTCTATTATCGGAACTTTCAGTAATTTCTTCACTTGCTGTTTGGGTTAAATCATTACCCGCTGTTTGAGAAATATTATTTCCTGCACTACAATCCATATTTTCTCCTGCATCAATTTTTACATTTTTACCAGCGTTTACAATAAAATTATCTCCTGCCTG
>NZ_JADNRC010000084.1 GCF_015594725.1 Flavobacterium sp. ALJ2
CACAAAAGTAAATTTAGTTTTAGATGTCTTTGGTTTTAGCCGTGGCGCAGCAGCGGCAAGAGCTTTTATTAATGAAATCACCAAAGAGAGGTACACTGCTAGTAAGGTGTGGAATGCGGAGAAAAAAAAATACAACTACTATGATCTGGATTTAAAGAAAGTAGAGAAAGAACAGTTGCCCAAACGAGGTCATTTGGGCTTATTATTGGAGAAAAAGAAAATTGAAATCAATGTCTTGGAAATTCGATTCGTAGGATTATATGATACGGTTTCGTCCTATGGTGTTAATTTTAACGACGATACAAAAGCTAAAGATGATGTTAAGGAAATTAATTTGAGAGCAATAAGTAATCGT
>NZ_JADNRC010000085.1 GCF_015594725.1 Flavobacterium sp. ALJ2
ACAGAATTTTTTTGAAATTAAGACTGGGCGAGACCATTTTTCACTGCCTTCTTTTTTATGTCCAGCATATAGTTGTAAATTATTGATCTCTCCAAATGGTTTGTCTCCAATTTTTAAAGAACGTAATTTGTTTAGCGTATAAACAACAGAATTACCGTTGTTATAAAAAGAAACAGGACCTGCCTGAAAAATAGTTCTCAGTTCTGAAAAAGGAACAACATCTCCTGCACTTGTGAATCGATACAATTTTGAATTAGTGTTTATGGATTTTAAACGGGATTTATCTATTTTATTGGCTAAAAAAACAATCCCCTCTTTATAAGGTGCTACTCCATATATGTAACTTCCTTTT
>NZ_JADNRC010000086.1 GCF_015594725.1 Flavobacterium sp. ALJ2
TAGAGGAAGTTTCATTTATGGAGTAGCACCTTATAAAGAGGGGATTGTTTTTCTAGCCAATAAAATAGATAAATCCCGTTTAAAATCCATAAATACTAATTCAAAATTGTATCGATTCACAAATGCAGGAGATGTTGTTCCTTTTTCAGAACTGGGAACCATTTTTCAGACAGGTCCTGTTTCTTTTTACAATAAGGATAATTCTGTTGTTTATACACGAAGCAAATTACGTTCTTTAAAAATTGGAGACAAACCATTTGGAGAGATCAATAATTTGCAACTATATGTTGGACATAAAAAAGAAGACAGTGAAAAATGGTCTCGCCCAGTCTTAATTTCAAAAAAATTCTGC
>NZ_JADNRC010000087.1 GCF_015594725.1 Flavobacterium sp. ALJ2
ATCGTAAAGCTTTGTGAAATTTACAAATCATAATTTTTATCGACTTTTTAAAAAACCACTTTACCCACTTTGGGGGTATGGTGGGTAAAATAAATATTTAAATTGAACTCTCTTTTTAGCCTAAAAAATGCAACTAACAATGATAATTCGAGTCTTTATGTATAATAGTTTAGGTTCGTTGGTTTGTTAGCTTCTACTACAGTTCGACGCAACCAACAACTATAATTCGAGCCTGTGGGTGCAATAGTTTGAGTTCGTTGGTTTGAGTTCCTGCTCCAGTATGATGTAATCGACAACAATAATTCGAGCCTGTAGGCACAATAGTTTAAGTTTGTGGGTTTGAGCTTTTGC
>NZ_JADNRC010000088.1 GCF_015594725.1 Flavobacterium sp. ALJ2
TAGGGCTATTCCTTATTTTGTTGAGCTCAGATGGCAAGATGCATCTAGACAAAAATATATTGGTAGAGTTATGTTACGAGAAGACATTATATATTATTTAAATAGATATCATTCTGAAATAATTAAGGATAAAAACGCACAAGATTTTCAAGAAGAAGAAATATTTAAAGCATTTAATAGCTTGGATAAAAGTAAACCCATCGAAATCTTATTTAAAGTTAACGGTTCTAATAAAGAGGTTAAGGTAATAGTGAAGCAAGAAAGTAAAGAAATCCCGCTAACCAAAATATTTGTCAGGGTTTTTAAAGATTAATTACGGAGTTTATTTACTCAATCATAAAATT
>NZ_JADNRC010000089.1 GCF_015594725.1 Flavobacterium sp. ALJ2
AAATAACAGCAGGTAATAATTTTGCAGCCATTGTTATAGATGCAAAGTCAGATTCTGTTATGGAGGGTGAAGAGACTGTAATTTTAACAGGAGGTGTTATAACAACAGGTTCATTAACTGGATTTGCTTGGGATGATGCAGCCAAGGAGGCTACAGTAACTATTACTGATGTAACTGATGTGGCAAATACAGTATTAAACTTTTCTCCAACTGAAAAAGATGTTGCAGAAGGATCAAGTACTAGTATAAAAGTGAGTTTACCAGAAGGAGTTACTCTGGGTAATCCACTGATTGTAAACTATACAGTATCAGGTACAGCCACAAGTGATACGGACTATACTGCT
>NZ_JADNRC010000090.1 GCF_015594725.1 Flavobacterium sp. ALJ2
AATTTTATGATTGAGTAAATAAACTCCGTAATTAATCTTTAAAAACCCTGACAATTATTTTGGTTAACGGGATTTCTTTACTTTCTTGTTTTACTATTACCTTACATTCTTTATTAGAACCGTTAACTTTAAATAAGATTTCGATAGGTTTACTTTTATCCAAGCTATTAAATGCTTTAAATATTTCTTCTTCTTGAAAATCTTGTGGGTTTTTATTAGTAATTATTTCAGAATGATATCTATTTAAATAATATATAATGTCTTCTCGTAACATAACATCAGCAACATATTTTTGTCCTGATGCATCTTGCCATCTTGGCTCTAAATTATAAGGAATAGCCCTAAGCTAAGCCCTA
>NZ_JADNRC010000091.1 GCF_015594725.1 Flavobacterium sp. ALJ2
ATTGGTGGTAACTTCACCACTGGTACCAGCATCGGGTGTCATTACACGTAGCCATGGTGTGCGCTGTTGTTTGGTGGCTTGCCATAACATTTTTACACGTATTCTGCCTTGTCCTTTTGGGTCGTCATTGGCTACTACTTCTGCCTGTTGCATTTGGGCTATAGGAAAAGCAATGTTTGGTTCTGGTAACTTGCGTATTTTAGCAGGTAGTGCTTTAAAAGTGTTTTCGTACTCGCCTATGTCGCTGGCTTTATGTGTTATTTCGGTTATGATATAGATCCCTACTTCATTGGTTTCATACTTAATTTTGTTAATATCTTGTCCGCTGGTAAAGGAA
>NZ_JADNRC010000092.1 GCF_015594725.1 Flavobacterium sp. ALJ2
ATTCACTTTTCGTACTACTCTAAATTGACTTCTAAACGCTTTTATTTTAGCGTTAAAAGATTCCGCTTAAGCATTCGTACTTCTATTATCAAAATAGTTCAAGATTGACTGGTAATTAAACGTTATGGTATTAAGTAGGATATTAAGGTTTTTAAACCCCGATTGCTCTACATTCCTGTACCAATGGACTAGTTTGGTCATAGCAATGTATTTGTTGTTGTTATAAATCCCACGAAGTTGCTGTACTAGTCTATGAGCTGTTTTTATATCAGGATATAGGCTAAATAAGATCTGAGTTCTTTTATTTTGACTCTCAGTCCATTTTTTA
>NZ_JADNRC010000093.1 GCF_015594725.1 Flavobacterium sp. ALJ2
CAGTAGATATTGTTGTTACAGCATTAACGGATGCTGTTATAGAGGATAATGAGACTGTAATTTTAACAGGAGGCGTTATAACAACAGGTTCATTAACTGGATTTGCTTGGGATGGTGCAGCCAAGGAGGCTACAGTAACCATTACAGATGTAACTGATGATGTAAATACACTATTAAACTTTTCTCCAACTACAGCAAATGTTGCAGAAGGATCAAGTACTAGTATAAAAGTGAGTTTACCAGAAGGAGTTACTCTGGGTAATCCACTGATTGTAAACTATACAGTATCAGGAACAGCAATAAATGGTACGGACTATA
>NZ_JADNRC010000094.1 GCF_015594725.1 Flavobacterium sp. ALJ2
TTTTTTCCATTGACCCCGAAGAAACTTCCAATGGTTCGACAATCTATAGCGGTCTTATCTATTAATTTCTTTTAAAAAAGCCGCAAACTCTTGAGTCATACGGGTTCCTTTAGCCACTAAATTCCAATCTCTTTTAACGATCTCACCTGTGCTTTTATTGGTCCAGCGACGTCTTTTGATGTGTAGATATACCAACTTCCCTCTCAAAGGAAAGTCATGAATGGTAATCTCATTCTGAAAGCCCTTTGATACTAACTGAAGTTCATTAAACTCTGCAGGAGGCTTGGCGTTTTCTTCAAAGTATAGG
>NZ_JADNRC010000095.1 GCF_015594725.1 Flavobacterium sp. ALJ2
TTCTTAACTTTAGATACCTTTTCAAAAACTTTTTCGCAACCCGAACGCACTTTTGCTCTTATGCCTGTTTCGCCTGTTCCTGTAAGATACCCCGCAACAGTATCCCCCAAGGATCATCTTTTACCGCTTCTTTATCATACAAAACTCCTTTTTTCTTTTTTTCTTTTTCTTTCCTAATGTAGGTATTACGCTGGTTGTTTAAAGTACCATCAAATAGTACTGCTAAAGTAATTTGCTTTATCGAGTTTTCCGTTTTATCTGGTGGCGTATAATTGCCAAAACTAATGTTTGTTGCCATCTGCTA